>NZ_JAABNP010000090.1 GCF_009928485.1 Clostridium sp. C2-6-12
GTATATATTATTCTTCGTATATTATCTGGGAATGCAAAGAATGTACTTAAATTATCCCAATTATCTTCCCAGCTCTTAACTGCATTAGGATATTTACTAGACCATTTTTCTTTTAGTGATAGTAGATTTTCCATTGCAACTTCTTCGTTAATAGCCTTATAGATTCCTTTTAAATCAGCTACAAAAGCTTTCCTATCTTTATACGGAATGTATTTCATACTAGATCTAATTTGATGTATTATACACCTTTGTATCTTAGCAAATGGAAATGTAGCTCCGATAGCTTCTTTGAAGCCGTTAAGCCCGTCAACGCAGAATATAAGAACATTTTGAACTCCTCTATTTTTAAGATCATTTAGTACAGATAACCAAAACTTACTACTCTCATTAGCTCCTATCCATATTCCTAAAACTTCTTTTTCTCCATCTAGATTAACACCTATTACAACATAAGCAGCTTTAACTATAATTTGTTTATCTTCTCTTACTTTATAATGTATAGCATCCATAAAGATAAATGAATAAGCCTTTTCTAATGGTCTGTTTTGCCATTCTGAAACTAGTGGTAATATTCTATTTGTTATATTCGAGACAGTTTCAGCACTTACATCAACTCCATATAACTCTTTAATTTGTTCAGATATATCTCTGGTTGTCATTCCTGTTGCATAAAGACCTAAAATCTTATCTTCAATTCCATTGATCGACCTATGATGTTTAGGAACTATTTTAGGTTCAAATTCACCATTTCTATCTCTTGGTATATCGACCTGTACAGGTCCGAGTTCTGTCTTAATAGTCTTCTTTGAATATCCATTACGGCTATTATCATTAGTTTTCTCAATAGTATCATATTTTCCGTAACCTAATGCTTCATCCATTTCAGCTTCTAAAGCTTCTTGTAAAACATCTCTAAACATATCTTTTAAGCCAGCTAGTATGTCATTAGCACTAGTAAAATTTTGCTC
>NZ_JAABNP010000019.1 GCF_009928485.1 Clostridium sp. C2-6-12
ACTATTGAAGTTATTTCTTTTATTACTTCATTAAAGTCTCTTCCTTCTTTTGCTACTAATGATGGATTTGTTGTTACTCCACAAATTACTCCCATTTCATTTGCTTCTTTAATGTGTTCTACATTTGCTGTGTCTAAGAAAAATCTCATTTTAACATCCCCCTGAAATTCAGTTAACAGCTTCGAGTTAACTGTTACTATTTATTTTTTACTAATTGATAATGAATAATATTCAAGTAAATACATGTTATTTATTTTATACATTCTATAAGACCTTATAAATACATTTTCTTAAAACTATCCATCATCTTATATTTATTAAAAGGTTCACCTTATTTGAGTCACTTTAACTCTAAGACTTACCTCTAAATAACTTTATACTCACAACTTCAAAAATATGTTTTTAAAATTTATTTAATAAGTTTACAAATAGATAGAGTAGCTTTCACTACTCTTTTATTTAATTTCTAAAAATTCTTCAATAGGCATCATAGCTGCTCCTAATAAATATGCTTCTTTATAATCGGCTATAGATATAGTACAGTTGTTTTCATCTGTAAATAAATTATCTTTATAAATATTCTTTTTCAAAATATCTATTTTATCATTTAACAAATTATTTATATCTCCACCTATAATTACAATGTTAGGATCTAATAACATAATTAAATTGGATATTCCCATGCCTAATATTTTCAAATATTTATCTATAACTTTTTTTGTAGCTGGATCTCCTTTTAAATACAATTCTTCAAATTCTTCAATATCTGATATGTTGTCTGAAGACATATCATTGTAGCTTTCTATTAACGAATTCATAGAAGTGTATGCTTCTAAGCATCCTTTAGCTCCACATTTGCACTTTTTGCCGCTTATAGCAACTTTTATATGTCCAAATTCTCCTGATGAATTATTATCGCCTCTATATATTTTTCCATTTATGATTATTCCAAGGCCTAATCCATCTGTTATAGAGATATACAGCAGATTTTTCAATACATCTCTTCTGTTTAAAAACTCATAATATGCTGATAGATTTGCTTCATTATCTACATATATAGGTACATTTAAATATTCAAATCTTGCCTTTAAATTAAAATCTTTAACTCCAAGCAAATATGAATATTTTATTATCCCTTCTTGAAAATCTACAGTTCCAGGCAATGAAAAGCCTACTCCTAGCAGTTTCTCTGAGTCTAAACTATGTTTCTTCATTACTAAATCTATGTTTTCTTTAATGATTTCAATTAGATTTTCTATTCCATTATTTTTATGTCTTAGTTTTATATTTTCAATAATTTCTTTCTTTAAGTTAACTAAGGTTATTTTTATATGATTAGGTGTTAAAGCAATTCCAATTGAGTATCGGCAATTTTCACTTAACTTTATTGCAATTGCTTTTCTCCCACCTGTTGATTCTAAATGTCTAACATCTTCTACTATACCTTCATTTTTTAGTTCAGTAATATTAGTAGAAACTGTAGTTATACTTATATCTAAAATTCTTGAAATATCTAATTTAGTAATTTCACTTTTTTCTAATAATAATCCAATTATCTTTTTTCTATTTGTTTCTTTTATTTTGCTATGATTTACTTCTATCAAATTTGATAATACTCCTCTCATCCATAATATAAACAATTATAGCCTCATTTAAATAATATCACTATTATTGTTTTTGTTGAAGTATTGATAATTTACTATAAATACTTCAACAAATAATATTTATAACTACGTATTATCAATATATAAATAGATATTTAAAGCAATTACAAGTATACTAAATTATTTTTAAATATCTTTAATTCTAGGATATGATGAATTATATACTTCATAAACCTTAGAATATACTTCTTTTAAATCTGCATTTGGCTCTACTTTTAAATTACCTTTTACAATTTTACTGCAAGCATCTTCAACTGATTCATATATTCCAGCTCCAACTCCTGCAAGTATTGCTACTCCAAGTGCACCACCTTCAGATGCTTTAACTGTAGTTAACGCATATCCAAAAATGTCAGCTAAGATTTGTCTCCATATAGCACTTTCAGCACCACCGCCGCTTACTCTTATTTCATCGATGTTAACCTTCATATCTTCAATAAGGTCTAAACAGTTCTTTAAGCTAAAGCTTACGCCTTCAAGTATACTTCTTACAAAATCATCATGATTGTTTATTAATGTTACGCCTAAAAATGCACCTTTTACATTTGGATCTATATGAGGAGTTCTTTCTCCCATAAGATATGGTAAATACACTATTCCATTAGCACCTGGTTTAGAAGCTGCTGCTTTTTCTGTTAAGATATCATAAATATCTCTTCCTGATTTTTCACTTTCTTCAACTTCTTTAGCACAGAAAGTTCTCTTGAACCAATTTAATGAAAGTCCAGCTCCTTGAGTAACCCCCATTATATGCCACTTACCTGGTACTGCATGACATAAAGTATGAACTCTTCCTTCTTTATCAAATCTAGGTGTATCAGTTGCAGCAAATACAACACCTGAAGTACCTATTGTTGTTGATATAATTCCTTCACTTACTATTCCATTTCCTATAGCTCCTGCTGCTTGGTCTCCTGCTCCTCCAACAACTGGTGTATCTATAGCTAAATTTGTTAATTTAGCAGCTTCTTCTGAAACATGTCCACTAACTACTACTGATTCATAAACATCTGCTAAGATATTCTTATCTATGTTTAAATCTTTAAGAAGTTCATCGCTCCAGTTTCTAGTGTTAATATCTAACATTTGCATTCCACTGGCATCAGATACTTCTGTAGCAAAGACATTGGTTAATTTAAATCTGATATAGTCTTTTGGTAAAAGTATTTTATAGATTTTTTCATAATTTTCTGGTTCATTATTTCTAACCCATAATAATTTTGAAAGAGTAAATCCAGTTAAAGCAGGGTTTCCTGTTATTTTAATTAATCTTTCTTTTCCTATAACTTCTGTCATGTAGTCGCATTCTTTTTCTGTTCTTTGATCACACCAAATTATAGAATTTCTAATTACTTTATGATCTTTGTCTACCATAACAAGTCCATGCATTTGTCCACTTAAACCGATACCCTTAATATCAGAAGCTTGTACACCACTTTTTTCAATAACATCCTTTATTCCTTTAACACATGCTTCCCACCAGTCCTCTGGATTTTGTTCTGCCCAGCCTACTTGTGGTTGAAATAAATCATAACCATATGTGGCAGTTTTTATTGTTGTTCCTGCTTCATCAAATAATGCTGTTTTTGTTCCTGATGTCCCAATGTCTAAGCCCAGTAAATATCTCATTTAATATCTCTCCTAATTTATAAAAATTTTATTTAATATCTATTAATTTTCAAAAATATATTGATTAACAATAGCTTCTAGTAGCTCTTGTCTTCCTGATTTATTAACTATCTCATTGTTTTTCAATGCATATGCTTCTAATTCTTTAAGACCAACTTTACCTTCAACTATTTCTTTACCAATTCCTTCATTAAAGCTTGCATACTTATCCTTTATAAAGTTTTCTAATTCACCATTTTCTAATAGCTTATGAGCTACTTTTAATCCTTTAGCAAAAGTATCCATTCCTGCTATATAAGCTAAGAATAAATCTTCTTTTTCAAATGATGCTCTTCTTACTTTAGCATCAAAGTTAACTCCACCTGGTGCAAGTCCTCCATTTTTAAGAATTTCATACATAGCTAAAGTAGCATCGTATATGTTTGTTGGGAATTGATCTGTATCCCATCCAAGCATTGGATCTCCTTGGTTAGCATCGATACTTCCTAAGAAATTATTGATTCTTGCAAAATTAAGTTCATGTTGGAATGTATGTTGTGCTAAAGTAGCATGGTTTGCTTCAATGTTAACTTTAAAATATTGATCTAGGTTATACTTTTTAAGGAATCCTAAAACTGTTGCAGTATCAAAGTCATATTGGTGCTTTGTTGGTTCCTTTGGTTTTGGTTCTATTAAAAATTGACCAGTAAAGCCAATTTCTTTAGCATAATCAACAGCCATTTGAAGTAATCTAGCAAAGTTATCTAATTCTAATCCCATATCAGTGTTTAATAATGTTTCATAACCTTCACGTCCGCCCCAGAAAACATAATTTTCTCCGCCTAATTCTTTTGTTACTTCAAGAGCTTTCTTAATTTGTGCTGCTGCATAAGCAAATACATCGGCATTACAGCTAGTTCCAGCACCATGAACATATCTTGGATTAGTGAAACAATTTGCTGTTCCCCATAAAAGCTTTTTATTATATTTTTTCATCAACTCTTTACATAAAGCTACTATTTCATCTAAATTTTCATTAGTTTCTTGTAATGTTTCTCCTTCTGGAGCAATATCTCTATCATGGAAACAAAAATATTCTATATTTAGCTTGTCCATTAATTCAAAAGCTGCTTCCATTCTTGCTTTAGCTAAATCCATTGGATTTGTTACATCATCCCATGGACGTTGCATAGTTCCAGCGCCAAATGGATCTCCTCCATTAGCAGTTAATGTATGCCAATAAGATAAGGAAAATCTTAGATGTTCTTTCATGGTTTTATCACCAATCACTTCATCTGGATTATAGTATTTGAATGAATATGGATTTTTAGAACTAGGTCCTTCAAAATTTACTTTTTTTACATTTTCAAAATATTCTCTCATTGTAATAACCTCCTCATATTATTTGTTTAGCATAAATTTGTGTTTGTAACTTAACGTAATTTAAAATGACTTTTTAAATGTCTTTTAATAAGTTTATTTTACTTCTATTTTCATTTCTCGTCAATATATTTTAGTAAACTTTTTCACAATTATTTTTTTAAATATTTTATCTATATTTTAAACTTGCCAACTAGTTCATCAAGCTCATTAGAAAGCTCTGCTTGATTAATTGAAGATATTGAAGCTTCTCCAATAGCCACTGTGATCTCATTTATAGTTTTTGATATTTCTTCTGTGTTAATTTCAGATGTTTTAGCAATTTCCAATACATTTTGAATAGAATCTCTAACTTGAACAACCACCCGGTCAATTTGTTTTGAAGAATCAGCAAATTTCTCAATAAGATTATGCATAAGTTCAGCATCTTTTTCATATTTAATTCCTGTATTCATAAGCATTTCATAACTAGGTTTTACATCTTCAGCCATAAACTCTAAAACATCTTGGCCACTTTTAGACAAGCTGTTAAATGCTTCTTCAACTTGAAATACCATATTTTGAATTTTAATTGCAGCTTCTGAAGATTGTTTAGCAAGTTTTTTTACTTCATCAGCAACTACTGAAAAACCTTTCCCTTGTTCACCAGCTCTTGATGCTTCTATGGAAGCATTTAAGGCTAGCAAATTTGTCTCTTCAGCTATCTCTCCAATAGAAACTGTCATTTCTTTCACCTGTTCTACAATCTTTGAATCTTCTATAGCTTTTAAAATATTAGAACGATTTTCATTATAAATCAAATTGTTCTTTTCTATGTTGTTCAAAGCTCTATCTTTTATATCTGCTGCATTTTTATGTATTTCACTTATAGATATTGCTGCATCTTTTGCATTTTTAGCAAGGCTATTAGTTGTTCTGCTTATTTCTTTTGTAGAAACAGTTACCCTTTGGGTAGTAGCACTTAAATCCCGTGTTCCTTTAGATATTAAATTAACAGCTTCATTGACAATTTCCATTTTAGATGATATTTCTTGGGTTGTAGCAGATAATTCTTCACTTGCTGTACTTATATTTTTTGTTCTATTAATAACTTGAATTATTAGATTCCTTATACTTTCAGCCGCATTATTTAAACCTTTTGAAAGATTTCCTATTTCATCTTTTGAATTAATATTTATATTTTTAGTTAAATCACACTCTCCAAGCGCTTGACCAAATATTAAAACCTTATTTACTTGTTTTGAAATCATTAAAGATATTGTTAACCCTAAAATAATTGCAAAACAAAAACCTAATATTACAATTAAAATTGCAAGAAATAATGATGTTCTATAAGTTGAATTACTGGCTTGATTAAATTCATCAGCAGCTTTAGTATTCTTTTCTATTAAACTACTTAAATTTCCATAGGCTTTTTCTCTAGCTTCATTAACACTAATCATACTCTTTTCAGCTTCAGTATATTTATTGTCATGAACAAAGTTAATGACCTTATTACATTCAGCCAAATATATCCTCATATTTTCTTTTAACTCTAAAAAAATTTCCTTATCTGCTTCTGGAAGTAACGTACTTTCATATTTATCAATCAATAAATAGTTTTCATTAATCAACGAATATATTTCTTTTTCCAAAGTATCTTTCTTTTGATCTTTATCTTTTCCATAAACAAGCTCCAATAAATCAGCTCTCATATCTGCATAATTTTGCTTTATGGTTGTTAAATACTTTATTGTTTCAAAATTATAATCATGCATTGAAACTCCATTAGAATTAACAGTGTTCATATTATAAATTCCAACAAACCCAACAACTCCTATTAGTATTGCAATTACTATAAATGCAGATATTAATTTTTGTGCTATTTTTAAATTCCTAAAATAGTTCATAAATACATCCCCTTATATTTAAACCATACTAGAATGATATTTACTGAATTTATATTATGAAATCATACTAGAAATCTACTTGTAAATTCATATAACAGCAGATAATTTTATTTTAAAATAAGACTACCTGCTGCTATATAAAAAATACATTATTTATTCATTTCTTATTATTTAACTAATTACTTTTTATTTTTAGATGATATATCCATCCATACAGCAATTAATAAAATTAATCCTTTAACAATATATTGCCAAAATGTTGGAGTATTCATCATACTCATACCATTATCTATACTTGCCATAACTAGCGCTCCAACTAAAGCCCCAACTACTGTACCACTTCCACCAGCTAAGCTAGCGCCACCAATAACACATGATGCTATTGCATCCATTTCTGCATTTTGTCCTGCTGAAACTGAACCTGCATTTAATCTTGTTGTAAGAAGTATTCCTGCAACTGCACAAAGTAAACCAAGCACTGAATATATAACTATAATGTGTTTCTTTACATTAATACCTGATAATCTTGCTGCATCTCTATTTCCACCAATTCCATATACTCTTCTACCAAATATAGTTTTTGTTCCTACAAATCCAAGAATTAAAGCTAATACTAACATTATAAATGCTGGTATTGGAAAACCTTGATAATCATTAAGAATTACTACTAAGGCTAAGGATACAACTCCAATTCCTACTATTGTTAATACATCAACAATCATTGGTTTCACATCAATATTATATTTGATCTTATTTTTTCTGTTATTTAAGATTAAATATGCTGAACCTACAATTGCTAAAACCACTAAGACATAACCAAAAGCTGTTGGAAGATATGCTTGTCCAATTGCTTTAAAATCTGCTGATAATGGTGCTACAGTATTTCCACCTGTAATTCCTATTAGTATTCCTCTAAAAACAAGCATACTTGCTAATGTTACTATAAAAGAAGGAACATTTCTAAAAGCAATCCAATATCCATTCCAAGCTCCCATTAGTACACCAAGTATTATTGTTATTACTACTGTTGGAACTACTGAAAACCCAAACCATACATTTAATATTGCTGCAACTCCACCAAGTAACCCGAGGGTTGATCCTGCTGAAAGATCAATTTCGCCTAAGATGATTACAAAAACCATACCTATTGCAAGAACACCTGTAATTGACATCTGTCTAAAAAGGTTAGATAAATTTCTTGTTGTTAAGAAATTACCATCAGTTAAAATTGTAAACAAAACCCATATTGCTGCTGTTGCTATTAAAATTGTTGTCATCTTAGATTTAAATATTACATTTAATCCAAACTTCTTATCTTTTTCTGAATCTATACTTTTACTTAATTGCATTTCTAAATCCCTCCTACAGTACTTATAACTTCTTCATGATAATTTCCGTTTGTATCTTCATTCTTTTTACCTACAGAATATTTCATAATTTCTTCTTGTGTTAAACCATTATTCACTAAGCTAGCTTTTATTTCACCTTCATTCATTACCAATACTCTATCACTGATTCCCAAAACTTCTGGAAGCTCTGATGAAACCATTATTATAGAAATACCTTGTTTAGCTAATTTAAAAATAAGCTTATAAATTTCATATTTAGCTCCAACATCAATTCCTCTAGTTGGTTCATCTAATATTAATATTTTAGGCTCAGCCAAAAGATTTTTTGCAAGTATTACCTTTTGCTGATTTCCACCACTTAAATTCTTTATTGCCAATTCAGTTGTTGCAGTTTTGATTTTTATTTCATCGATATAATGAAGAACATCCATCATTTCTTTATCATTATCTATAACATTCAAACCTTTTTTATATTTTAATAAATTACTTATTGTCATATTTTTAGCTACGCTCATGCCTGCAATTATTCCATCTTTTTTTCTGTCTTCAGGAACCATGGCTATTCCCTTACTTAAAGCGTCACTAGGATTTTTTATGTTAATTTTTTTACCTTCAAAATATACTTCCCCATTCTTTTCTCCTTGAAAGCTTCCATATATACTTGCTACCATTTCTGTTCTTCCAGAACCAACAAGTCCTGAAATCCCAAGTATTTCTCCTCTTTTTAAAGTAAAACTTGCATTTTTAACTCTCTTAATATTTTTATTAAATGGATCTAAAACATTAAAATTCTTAATTTCAAAAAATTCTTCACCTATTTCATGGTCTTCTCTTGGAAATAAATTTTTCATTTCTCTTCCAACCATCATTTGAACTAATTTATCTTGATCTATTTCTTTAATAGGAACTTGTCCTATAGTTGACCCATCTCTGATTACAGTAACGTTGTCACATATTCTTGTAACCTCATTAAGTTTATGTGAAATATAAATACATGTAACTCCATCTCTCTTTAAATCTTCTAAAATTCCCATTAATACTTCTACTTCCCCTTCACTTAAAGAAGCAGAGGGCTCATCTAAAATTAATAATTTAGCATTTTTAGATAAAGCTTTTGCAATTTCTACTAATTGTTGATGTCCTATACCTAAATCACCAGCTCTAGTAAGAGGACTTACATTTAATTTAACTCTATTTAAAAGTTCATTTGTCTTATTTAGCTGTTCACTAAAATTAACTAATCCACCTTTACCAATCTCATTACCTATAAAAATATTTTCAGCTATTGATAATTGTTTAATTAGTGCTAATTCCTGATGAATAATTGCTATACCAACTCTTTCAGAATCTTTTATGCTTGCTTGATTTAATTCCTTGCCTTCAAAAATTATTTTTCCAGAATAAGAGCCTGTTGGATGCTCCCCACTTAAAACCTTCATTAAAGTAGATTTTCCTGCTCCATTTTCACCGCAAAGAGCATGAATTTCCCCTTTTTTAACTTTTAAAGACACTCCATCTAAGGCCTTTACTCCAAAGAATTCTTTGACTATATCTTTCATTTCCAAAATATACTCGCTCATGAAATGCTTAACTCCTTTCCTATATTGGGGTTTAAAATCATATTTTTAAACCCCAATATGTTATTTACTTGCTTGGTCTTTTATCTTGTGGTACATTTTTATATACATCTTCAAACTTTTGGAATCCATCTTTAATAACAGTATCTTTCATATTATCAGCAGTAACTGCAATTGGAGTAAGCAACACTGAAGGAACATCCTTTTGACCATTGTTAGTTACACTTCCATTAGTGTCTATATTTTCACCTTTAGCCATTTTTACAGCCATTTCAGCTGCTTTTGCAGCAATATCCTTAATAGGTTTGTATATTGTCATTGTTTGAGTTCCCTCTACAACTCTTTGACATCCTGCTAAGTCAGCATCTTGTCCTGATATCGAAATCTTTCCTGCTAAATTTTGTGCTTGCAATGCTTGAATTGCTCCTCCAGCAGTACTGTCATTTGAAGCAACAACTGCATCTATTTTATTGTTATTAGCAGTTAATGCATTTTCCATGATCTTTAAAGCTTCTTCAGCTGACCAGTCTTTTGCCCATTGGTCTCCAATTATTTTTATATCACCCTTATCTACGAAAGGCTTAATAACATTCATTTGACCTTGTCTAAATAATTTAGCGTTATTATCAGTTGGTGAACCACCCATCATAAAATAATTACCTTTTGGTGTTTTATCTACAATAGCTTTTCCTTGTAATTCTCCAACCTTAACATTATCAAAAGAAACATAATAATCTAAATCACTATTTGTAATTAATCTATCATAAGCTAAAACTTTAATTTTATTTTTGTGAGCCTCTTCAACTATTGGTGCTATCGACTCTCCGTTGTGTGGTATTACTACTAAAACATTTACACCTTGAGATATTAAATTTTCAGCTTGAGACATTTGTGTTGGATCATCTCCATTTGCTGATTGGAATACAACTTCTGCTCCAAGCTTCTTAGCTTCTGTCTCAAAAATTTCTTTATCGTGTTGCCATCTTTCAAGTCTTAAGTCATCCATACTTACACCGATTTTTATTTTCTTACCATCACCAGCAGCTCCTTGTCCACTTGATTTTGAACTACAGCCTGTTAATGCTGAAAAAATTAAAACTCCACTTAATGTAAGACCCAATAGTTTAATCATTTTTTTTGATTTCATAATTTGTATCTCCCCTTTTAATTCGTTAATGTAAATCTTCTTTACAGTCTTAATTATAGTTTTTTTAGTAAACGTTTCGAATAGACTGATTTGCTGACTTATAATTTTATTTTGCTTTTTTATAAGAGCAATTTTTTACTATAAGTAATCATCCAATAACCATACATGATCCAAGCTTCTTTGCTTATTTTATTTAAAAGGCAAATAACTTTGCTAAATAGAAATAATCCAGATCAAATCTTGTTATAAAGATTTGATCTGGATTATTTTGTTAATTAATTACGTTCTAGTAATTTTTTGCTGTATTTATTATGCTAAATTAAATAATTTCATTTTCATTTATTATTTTGTAGTTAGCTGGACTTATTCCTTCATATTTTTTAAACACCTTACTAAAATAATTAGGATCATTATATCCAACCTTAAAGCAGACTTCTTTAACATTCATTTCTCCAGTTGAAAGTAACTCCTTAGCTACATCTATTCTGCATTTATTTATATAATCTGAAAAATTTGTTCCTGTAACTTCTTTAAAAGTCCTGCTAAAATAATATACACTTAAACCAAAATTACCTGCAACTTTTTCCTGCTCTAATTCAGATGCAATATTTTCTTTAATATAATCCTTTACATCATCAAATAATTTTAGCTTTATCTTATTAATATTCTTGTTTTTATTATCTTTTCCATCTGTTATTTTGCTTTCATTTATAAACTTATCTTGAAGCATATTTTCATCAATATCATTTATATGAATAATATTAACATTATCAGAATTGTATACTAAACACTTAGTAGCTTGTCTATACGATTCAACTATTTGTTCTACAGAATTATAAATTTCTCCAAGACCAGCTCTAATTGAAATGTTGAATCTTTTCTTTATTTCTCTTCTTAAATTAAAAGCTAAATCAATCTCAAAATTTTTAAAGTCTTCTGTATCTTCATTTTCTATTTGAATAAAATAACTTAATTCTTCGTAGAACATATAATTTCCTATACACTTATACTTTCTATTAATATACTCCTTAATATAATCTCCTATCCTCATTTTAATTTGGTCTTTTTCATTTCTGTTTAAATTTTCGTAAGCATACTTGTCCTTAATTGATATAACCATAGCATAGCTATTTTCGAAATTCATATCTAAGCATCTTAAATACATTCCATAATCCACACCACTAAGTTTATCATTTATTATTAAATCGCTTAATTGACTTTCAAGTACAGGTAACAAGGTGTATATTTTTTCTTTATCCTCAATTTGGCTTCTGCGCTTATTTTGCTCTTTTTTTACAAATTCAATTGCTACAGAAATTTTTTCAATTATCTCTTCCTTTGAAAAAGGCTTTAAAAGATATTCTTTTACATTAATCTTCACAGCTTCCTTTGCAAAATCAAAATAGTCATAGGCAGTTAATATGATGCTATATAGATTTGGTAAACTTACAGTCATTTCTTTTAATGCCTGAATCCCATCTATTCCAGGCATTTTTATGTCCATTATAGCAATATCTGGTCTAATACTTTCAGATAATTCTATAGCTTCTCTTCCATTTCTAGCTTCATATACCTGCAGCTCATGAGAAAAATTCTCACTTATTATATGTTTAACAGTTTCTCTGTCATATTTTTCATCTTCAGCAAGTAAAATTTTTATCATTAATTACCCTCCCCTACTATCGGTATTTTTAAATATACTTTTGTTCCAATACCCTCTTGGCTTTCTATTTTAAACATATCCTCTTTATCATATAAATATCTAAGTCTCTTTTCAACTATATTTACCCCAAGTCCAGTAGTATGTCCAGTATGCTTTTTTTCATAATTATAATTATTTATCTTATCTAAAATATCTTTCGGAATTCCAACTCCATCATCTTCTATAATTACATTGCACAAACCATTTTCATCTTTTATTCTAATATCTATTTGTCCACCTTCCTCTTTTGACTCTATGCCATGAATAAATGCATTTTCAACTAAGGGTTGTATAGTCATACCTGGAATCTTAACCTTTCTCATATCCATATTAACCTCTAAATTAAATTTCACCCTGTCTTCAAATCTGCATTCCTGTATATAAATATAATCTTTAACAATATTTATTTCTTCTTCTAAAAGTGCATTTCTATTCATGCAGCTTAAAGAATATCTTAAAATATTTGATACTGACTTAATTAATCTGCTTGTTGTTGATGCATTTTCCATAATTGCTGTAGCATTAACACAATTTAAAGTATTGAATAAAAAGTGTGGGTTTATTTGAGATTGAAGTACTTTAAGATCAAATTCTTTTAAAGCATTTTCGTATTTGAGATTTTTCATTTCCTCTTCTTTTAATTTTTTCTCTAAAATAAGCTTTTCACTTATTGAACTAATAAGCTCTTTTATATCCTTTATCATAGTATTAAAAGCATTTGTAAGTACATCTAATTCATATATATCAGTTTTATTTCCTTCATAGTATTCAAATAATCCTTTAGAAACTTTATTTGAAGCTTCAACAATTCCTTTTAATCCTTTAGATATGTTTTTAATAAAGCCCATAGCATAAATTACACATACAGATAATATTAAGACAAGATAAACCGTTAAAAATCCATAAATAGCATTGCTGTTTTGGTTTAATTCTTTGTAAGCTACACTATTAGTTTCTAAATAATTTTGCATAAGAGCAGATGAATATATATTGCAATACGATGCAATATTTTTAGCTGCTATAAAATCATCATAATAAAAAATATAACCTTCTTTATTTTCATAAGCTGAAATTGTTTTTCCAGAATTTTCTTTAAAAGAACTTAAGGTATTTTCTAAATCCCTTAATATGTACTGGCTTTTATTATCCCCTTCATATTTTAAAATTTGAATTTTATTTTGAGCATAATATATTTCCTTATTATAGATTTCTTTATTTTTTTCATTTCCACTTAATATATATTGGTTGAAATTATCTAAAGAATTATCAATATTTTGTTTTATTTCATTTGCCATAAGCATATTGTTAAGCATATCCGAATATCGATTTTCAATTTTTCTACTCATTCCCAAAGAAATAATATTACAAACACCTATTGGAATAATAAGACAGATAACAAACAAAATGAATTTACTATTTAATGTTTTTATCTTCATTTTCTATCATCTCCTTGTTTATAAGTATTAATATTTTCCTTATTAACCACCTTTACATCAGTTAATATTTTTTGCTGCTCCTTGGTTTTATTTTGAATTTTATCCATAATAATATTTACAGCTTTATACCCCATTTCATCACTTTTTTGTACGATTGTTGCTGTAACTAAATCATTATTAATATTTTTTATAGTTTCCTCTAAATCATCAAAACATATAATTTTTACCTTACCCTTATCATTTAGATCCTTTACTGCTTTAGCTGCTCCAATGCCATCAAGTGCTGAGGTACAAAATAATGCATTTATATTATTATCATTTCTATTTAATATTTTCCTTGTTATTATTTCTGCTTCAAGAAGCATAGCATCAGAAGAATCTACATCAACAATTTTCAAATTAGAATTTGAAGTAATATAATTTTTAAAACCTTCTACTCTTTCCTTTTGATTTTTAACTTCTTTACCTCCTATAACAATTGCCACTTTTCCTTCTGTTCCTACCTGCTTAATCATTTCTGCTCCTGCTGCCTGTCCTGCTAAAATGTTATCTGTACCAACATAGGCAATTCTATTACTATCTTCTTCATCTGAATCTATAGTTACTACTGGAATACCTTTTTCCATTGCACTATTAATCTTATTTTTATACTTTCCTTCTTCCTGAACATATGTAATTATTCCACTTACCTTAGCTGATGTAGCCATTTCAAAAAGCTTTAACCCTTCTTCTGTACTTGCAGTTGTAGGTCCTAAAAATTCTATTACAGCACCTCTTTCTTTAGCAGCCCTTTCCGCACCTTCTTTTATATTAATCCAATAAGGGTTTGTCTTTATATGAGATATAAGAACTATTTTAGGTTTAATAGGCTCATTTTCAACTTTTTTATCCCTTAATAAATGTAAAAAATACAAATTACTTCCACAGAAAAGTAAGATTAAAGAAACAACTAATGTTATTTTTAAATACTTTTTCATAAAAAAACAAGCTCCTTAGTACTAATTTATTAATTACAAACTTCAAAATAAAGAAAACATTTACAAAAACGATTATATTAAACAACTTTTTAAATGTTATTTAACAATGTTATTCTATATTGATTAAACTATTTCGTCAACGTTTTTCTATAACTTCAGTATAAAACAGAGATTATCTTCACTTTCTTTTACTTAGTTATTCCACTCTTAACTACATTTGGATTTTAGCAAATAAAAAGAATCTGGTTACGCCCAAACTCTTTAATATTTGCTATTCTTATATTTTTCATACCGTTTCTCTCAATTTAATTAATATCTTCTCTTTATCTTAATTGAATTAGGAAATCTGTCCAAACAAGATATAAAATTATTAATAAAGGCATAAACACAACTATATAAGCCACTATATGTAACTTTTTCCAAACAGATCTCTTCTCATTTCTAAATTTATATTTAATTAATCTGTTTACATATATAGTACTTAATAATGTAACTATTGAAACTATTATTAACGGAATCAAATTCATACCTCCAAAATATTTATATAATTAAAACATTAACGTTTTTACACTTGTCTAATATAAATGATTTAAAGTTGTAACCATCATCAAATGTGAAACCAGTTTTAGAAATCATAATAGCTTTTTTATTAGTCAATCATTACAATATCAAATGCAAACGAAAATTCCTCAGCCGTCTTATTTTCAAAATCAACTTTATACCCAGTTCCATCTTTATAAAAGAAGCCTTGTTTTAATTCTATTTTTACAAAACACATATTTTCATCACTTTCATTATTGTGCGCAAAATACCAAGGTTCAAATACCTTAATTAATTTTTCTCTGATTCCTTGATTTTCTTCTAATAACGGATGTCCAATATTATAAGCCTTTCCACTAAATCTATAAAGTTTATTACATAAGGATATTTCAGAATTCTCTTCAATTTCTTGTACTTTTTGTGACTTTGCATAAGAAACAATATAAAAAGCTCCATCATCATAAAAAGTATCTATAAATCTAACCGATGGAACATTATCCTTTGATGTTGCTAATGCAAATTGATAGTCTCTTGCAAATAATTCCTTTAAAACATTCAAACTTTTTTCGTAGGTGTTCATTTTAAATCTTCCCTTCACAAATTAATATTTACTATATAATCTTTTCATATAATAACGTTTATGCTCCATAGGACAATCATCTAATACGCCAAAGACCTCATATCCATGTTTTAAGTAAAAGTCTTTTGCTTGAAAATCAAAGGTATCTAAGTGAAGCAAATTGATATGATTAAAAACGCTTTTCTCAAAATCAGACAACTGACAATTATAATCTAATATCAATTGAGCTTTAGCAATTTCTATAATATCGGCCTTTATGTTCATGAATTTATCCCATTTATATTTTATACCTAATCTTCATATTACAAATTATTTATTTCTTATCTAATGGTTCTTCAATAAATACTGGCGAAAATCTATTAGTTTCAATATATTCCATTAATTCTTTATGTATATAAGGTAAATAGTTAATATCTTTTAAACTGGATATTTCTACCCACTTCGGCATGCTTATTAACTCTTGATTATTAGGATCTACATCTGGTATCGATGGTTGTTTAATATTTTCATCACCCTTTAAAAAGCAACGAAATACAAGGCTTATGCTAGCCCTTTCTCCATAGATAAAATTACATTTATTAGGTTCATATTCAAGTACATATATCAAATCACCCACAGTGACATCCAAGCCAGATTCCTCAAATATTTCTCTTACCACTGCTTGTTTAACAGTTTCTCCCGATTCAACACCACCTCCTGGTATATTATAATATTTACCACCACCAAATTCATTTAATAAAATCTTACCATTATTAATAACAATACCACGACCACTTACTCTAATATGAAAACTCATTTTAAATTTCCTCCAATAAAAATAAAAAGTTTATTACACTTTAAAATATAATTTTGTTTTATCTGGACATTGTGAATTGTATAATTTAATTTTATTATTTTTCAATAAGGTTATTATGACAAACGCTTTTCTTTTACTTGTTCATCAATCCATTTGTATACATTATTCATTTCTCCTGCATAATCATCATTAATCTCAAAAAATTTAGCATCATTTTTCTTACAGCGTTCTTTGACTTGAGAATGAAATTTAATAAAATTATCTTTATTCATATAAATATCATCACATTCCCTTTGTTCTATCTCACTTCTATGGTCAACAATTCCTGAATCAAAATGTTTCTCAATATAATCCTTTGAAAACCCTATATATAAAGCAATTATCTGTTTTAAATAATTAGGTTCAAAATCACTAATATGTTCTGGAGGTAAATAGCACCCTTCGATGATGATATGCTGTCCATTCTCAATATTGGTCATTATTATCCCTTTTACTATTGGCCATAGTTTATATGTAAGTTCATCATCACCATCAATTGCAGAAAAATCACAATATTTACTTCCACGAATCAATCCCATTTTTATATGGTCTATAGACAAATAGGGAATCTTATATTTTTCCAGTAATTTTTGAGCCATCAATGTTTTCCCTGTACAACTAACTCCACCAATTAAAATAACCATCTTCATTTCCCTCCCAAAATCAAATAATATAATAAAAATTGAAATCACTATATAAGTCACCAAAATTATTCTGTAAAGCTTAATTTAAACTACTTTATTAATCTTATATATTTTATTACCTAACTGTACTAAACATATAATTAAAATAGCTTCTATTATAATACCATTTTTTATAAATAAGCTCTATATTTACCATTAAATATATAATTCTTTTTATTTAGCCAAACTACTTTACAGCATATAGTAATTTATGATATAAGCAGTTATATAAGATGATATCTGTTGATAGCTTTTAGGAAAATCAGCTTAAGAAAAAGTATTAATCCTCTTTTAAAGCTTTTTATAATTACATGTATAATATCAAGTTTAGTTCTACTCATAATTTCCGCTTCCATAAATATTTATCATAATAAAAAATTAATTTTATGTAGCTAACAATATCTAAATTTATTGAGATTACAGTAAAACAAATTAATAACCATATAATAAATTACCTAATAGACAAGGAGGCGTAAGATTGAAAAAATCTGTAAAGAAATCTATTCTTCTTTCTTTAATAACTGTATTCTTTATAATAACTTATATATTTTGTCATTCCACTCCTGAGAGGTCGATAAAGTCATACTTGTTTTTTAACGGTTACTCTGTAAATGCTTTTATAACAGAAGTGTACATGTGCAATGATGACTCTTTTGCTGGAAAATACTACTGTAAAAATCCTGGTATAGGACCTGATTCTATAGCAGTAAAAAAAAGTAATTTTGAACTATGGTATGTTGATCTTCAAAATAGCGGAGGCGGCTGATATCACTAAAGTTTACAATAATTCAAAAGCTACCACAAATAAATCTTCTAAGTAACGATAATGAATCTCTAATAAATGATTTATTCTAAAACACAAAAGATGGACATTACTCAATTGTCCATCTTTTAAATTTATATAGCTATCTTAATATTCCATTTTCTATATATCTATTCTTTTATTTCCTTAATCATTAGCAAATTTAATTCGATTTCTTTATGATAATATTTTGATAATTAGCAGGTAAATCTAAATAATAACTTTTAATATGTTCAAACTTTTCAATTGTAACTTTATCTCCACCTTCTATTTTTAAAGTAATGTAATCATCCCCAATATTAAGATGTGGTCCAACATAGGAACTCACTTCAAGTTTTAATCTAAAAGAAAATGATCTATATCCCATTAGCCTTTCAGCATTTAACACATGAACATAATCTGGTGTGATAATTGGCTTTTTTGTTAAGAAATGTTTGTAATAGTCATCTACAGACTTTTGGATATCTGGAAGAAGTAGCGAAACAAAGATATCTTGATATAGCTCTTCTCTTGACTGCTTTGCAGGATTAGATATATTGTCTGAATTGGATAATTTGTTTTGCGCAGATTGAATCAATGCTCCATCTGAGCCTATAACATATCCATTAATGGTTGTATCACGTACCATATAACCATCTTGCCCAAAATAATACCATTTTCCATCAATCTCTTTCCAACCAACTGACCACAATGAACTTCCTTCTGTGTTCCACCAACCATTAGAATCTTGTTTCCACTCTGCATTTGCACATATTGGATTTAATGCCAACACTGAAATTGCTACTAATAACGAACTTACTATTAATCTTAATTTTTTCATTTTTACTTCCCCCATTTCATTTCGCTCATTACTTACAGTTCCTTTACTTCGATACAAACATCATCTGCAATAATTTTAATTTCATTCAAATTTAGAAATCCTTCAGATGAATAAAGCAAAACTTGAAATTCA
Organism: Clostridium sp. C2-6-12; assembly: GCF_009928485.1. Lineage (GTDB taxonomy): Bacteria > Bacillota > Clostridia > Clostridiales > Clostridiaceae > Clostridium. The sequence continues at coordinate 19,122 of NZ_JAABNP010000019.1, forward strand.
AATTCACCAATATGAGACAAGTGAACTTCCTCATAAAGCCATGTATCTCCAACAATATCCTCGATTATTTCAAATTTACTTACTTTCTTAAATATTAAAGAATATCTATCTAGTTCTAAAACTAAATTATCATTTATATCTTTCTTAAAGGATAACACTTCGCTATCATGAAAATTATATTTACTTAATACCTGCATGCTTAATGGTAATTTATATTTTATATCTTCATATTCTGCTTTATAGCTATTACATAAATCTTTCCATTCATTTGCCATCTCATTAATTCTTGTATATAATTTTTCTGCCACCTCTTTATCCGTCATATTTTTCCCTTGAAGGATATCAGCTTTTACTTCTGGAATATGCTGAAGTAACAATTCATAATAAACTTTATCATAATAAGAAGACAATGTGCTAAACTCCTCCAACTGTTCAATCCAATTTTCTTTATTATCAATTTTTAATGGAAATCTACCTCTTATTTGCATTTTTTCATAGCTTTCACGTGTAAAATACATCATAACTAAATTATCAGCCTTTCACTTTTACTTATCCAATTTAATTTTCCCATTTCATCTTCATGAATAATATAAGAATTCTATGCGGACCAATACATTTACTTATTTTCAATAACTTTAGCACCATCATTAGTACCAATAATAATTCGCTTACACACATCAATAAATAATCCTGTTTCTAAAACTCCAGTTATTCCATTAACTTTATCATTAACATAGTTAATATCCATTGGTTTACCTATATGTAAATCAACTATATAATTACCATTGTCAGTTTTAAAAACATTACCATCTTTCATTCTTATTGCAGGATTTAAAGAGTACTGTTTTAATTTTGCAATAACCTGTGTATAACCATAAGGTAATACTTCTATTGGTAGAGGGAATTCACCAATACTATCAACTAATTTACTTTCATCCATAATCCATATAACTTCATTAGCTAAATTAGCAACAATTTTTTCCCTAAATAATGCTCCTCCACCACCCTTAATTGCATTAAATTGATTATCTATTTCATCAACACCATCAATTGCCAAATCAATTCTATCTACTTCATCTATATCTACTAAAGGAATTTGCAATTCTTTTGCTAAGATCTCCGTATTTTTTGAAGTTGCAACTGCCTTTAAATTCATACCTTCTTGAACCAGTTCTCCAACCCTTTTAATCATATAAAATGATGTAGAACCTGTTCCTAAACCTAATATCATTCCATCCTTTATGTATTCTGCTGCCTTTATCCCAGCAACTCTTTTTTGTTCCATATTTACCTCCTAGACTTCACCGTATTTTACTATCATGTCATTTAATTCTCTCGTCTAAAACTAAATTTTTCCTCAGACATCTTTAATTATAACCATTAATATATAGCTTACTTATTGATTTATGTGCAAAGTTAATTATGCCTTAATTTTGAATGCCTTTATACCACTTTATTTTTAATCTAATTCTATAGCTTTCCCGTATTTTTATTGATTAATATATCCTTTATCTTGGAATTCCTTGTATACCATCTCAATTTTATTTGCAAAATCGTCTGACAAATCAAAGTATTGAAGTAACTGATTTAGAACAATTACAACTTGAAATGCTTCATTAACAATATTTTCTTTATTATCCTTGCAATTTCTCTCAATACTTACATTAGTTCTTTCATAATGATTAAGTTCCCATGAAACCTTACCCCATTCTTCTAATAATCTAGACATAATTTTAAACAGTTCATAGCCATTGGGGAAAAGCTTAGATTGTGCTTGTGCAACTAATGATATCTTATTGAATAAATCCATAAAAACTTTCCTTTTATCATTTTAATATATAATAAATTTTGTTAATGTCGGGATATAGTTAGCAAACTCTGAGAATTAACATATCTATGATTTCACAAAAGTAGCTTTCATTCCGTCATGCCTATGCTTTGCTGTTATAGCTCTACACCATAAGGCATTATATCTCTTGCAGTATTATGATGAAAAAGATTCCATGATATATCATTAGTTTCTACTCCTCTAAGTGACCACCATAATGCCGATACTCGTGCGTAATATCGTGACCTGTCAATAAAGTTAGGTATATCAGGATAAACAGAACCCATTCTCTTGACAAATTTTTCACCGAAGTTATCCAAAATAACTCCAACATCATGTGCTGGGTCACCTAATCCTGAAACCCCAAAGTCAATTATTGCATTAATTTTATTTTCTTTAGTATTATATATAAAATGAAATGGTGCCAAATCTCCATGAATAAGCACAGGACTATAATCAAAAAAATTCTCATTAACAATAATTGGTTTAAAAATTTTATTAATACACTCAATAGTGTAACCACTCATAAGAGGAAACAATTTTTCTTGAATTCTTTCAAACTGTTTAATATGGTCATATCTTGTACCATTCCCAGGAAAATCGCCAATTTTATTTTCATTTATTTTCTTTAACGGAATAGAATGCAACTGTTTTAAAAAGATTCCTATTTGCTCTGCTAATTTATCCTGTTCATACTCCCGTAAACTAAGAATTTCATCTCTATAAAGAGGAATCCCAGAAAAAAATTTGCACTTTCCTATACCACGTTCAATATATTCATAATTAGGTACAGGTATATTAACAAAATCTTTTACAAGATTTAATATGTTAATCTCCTTTTCAAAGAATTCCACAGTTTCTTTTTGCTTTGCAAATCTAAATACCTCTGCATTTCTTACAATTACAACATCATTATGAAGTCCATAAGAAAATTCAAAATTTAAATCTTCAATGCAAACATCTCCTACTTTGTTTTTGATATATTCATAATATTTGTTTTGTTTCTCTTTATCCATTTCTTAATTTCTCCATTTATAGTTTAATAGTAATATAATACTTTATTAATAATTACAGCTATAATCCAGTAAGAACAAGGTGAATCAGTTGACCACTTTAATTTAAGTGCTCTGTATTTTTTCACAATAATCTGTTTTTAGTTTTATTTAATAAGCCGCAAATCAATCACATTTCTAATTCCATTATTTCGTTATTCATTAAAAATCCTTGTCTTTCATAGAAATCTACTGCCTTTTTGCTTGGCCAAACAAATAATAATTCAATTTTATTATTTGTAGCCCATTGTTTTACCTTTTTTAAAAGTTCAGTTCCTACTCCTTTATTTCTAAATTGAGCCTTTGTGTGAACATTTGTTACATAACCTATCTCTGCAAATAATTTTTGTGGCTTTGGTACTTTTCTTATTCTATTTATATAAATATTTGAAACAATTATATTATTTTCTTCTGCAATCCAATACTCCCAAGTTCCACTTTTAAGTCCATTAATTAAAAATGAATTGCACTCTTCAATAAACTCCTCTTTTGAAATATCAAAATTCCCGTTTTCATCATATTCATGTTCCCATCTCATTTCCGAAAGCATTGAAATATCGCTTTCAGTTGCCAATCTATATACCAAATTAACATCTCCTTATAAATAATTAAATTCAATTTTCTTGTTATAACACATTTGTGGGATATCAAATCTTAAATTAGCTGATTTTGTGTTTCACTTAATTCTTTTTCTAAATATTCTTTACTCTCTATCAACCACGAATGAGGATGTAGGATCATACCATTATCTATAATATAATTTATGTAAGATAGACATGCTTTTTCCAAAGAAGCAGATAAACTTTTAATTAGTAAATCATAAAATGGCGGGGTTCCTTTTTGGTCCCACGAAAGTTTATCAGCTATAAAAAGAGCCATATCATACTGCGAAGGATTTGACTTTAGAGTTGTATGACATTCAATAGCAGATAATATAGTTTCATCATGAATATTAAAAAAAGTTTTTGCCAATAACATTGAAATTCTTTGATGTAAAATAAAAGGATATTTACTTTCTGATTCATCAACAAACAAATCATTTTCCATCATATAAGATAGCATGTCATTTGGGTGAATTACTACACTTATATCATGCAAGTAACCACTTATAATACATATACTCTTATCTAGCCCATATTTTTCTGCTATTTTACTATTTGTATTTGCAACCTCCATAACATGTTTTAAAGTTTTTTCCTTATTGTTTTTTAATAGAAAGTTATTTACATCAACCACTATATCACCAGTTATTTCTGTAATATTAACATATTTATAATTATTTATATTCATCCATATACCTCACTCTATAATCTACTCAATTACAACTTAATAGGACGGGTGTAAAATATAGCAACTCCACATATTATACTTGCTTATGTAATGAAATGTACTCTGACTCCATTATTCCCATATAAATATCACTGCAGTAAACATTATTAATCAATGCACCTTCTCTATCTATACCTTCTTTTACAAATCCACATTTCTCATAACATTTTATAGCCCTAATATTAAAATCTAAAACTCTTAAATATACCTTGTGGTATTTTAAGACTTCAAAGGCATAATTTAAAACCATCTTAGTAACAGCAGTTCCTATTCCGCATCCATATACATTTTCATCATATATTTCAATTGAAAACTTTGCTTTATTATCCTCTTTATAAGGTCTAAGCCCTACTACTCCAATACAACTCCCATTATATTCGATAATCCATTTACAAGGATGTCGAATTATTCTTTCATACCATTTAACAGCTTCATCCATAGTAAATTCCCTTAATTTATTAATACTTCCACCACACATTTTAATACATTCTATGCACTCTCCTAACTTTAAACGTGTATCAATATCTTCTTTTATCGGTTTACGTAATACAATATTATAGTTTTCTAACTTTACAGCACCGTTCACATTATTCCTCCTGTAATATAAAAACAATTTGCAATTATTTACTACAATCCAATATTAATCTATTTATATTTTTTAACGAATCCAGTTTTCACACCTCTTGCAAAACCTGCTTCTTCATAAAACCTAAGTGTTTCTTCCTTCTTTGAGCCTGTTAAAAGCATTACCTTATAACAATTGTTTTCCTCTGCTATATCACTAGCCATGTTTAACGCTTTTGTAGCATATCCTTTTTTTCTATAACTATAATCAGTAATAACATTTTCTATTAATCCATATGGTCGCAAATTTCGAGTTAAATTTTTTATTATGGATATATTACAAGATGAAACTATCTTCCCATCTACTTCAACCACAATATAATAAAGATTGGGGTCATTATATATTGAATCCCACATATCTTTTAGTCCTTCATTTTCAAAGACGTCTGGATCACTGGGTTGTAATTGCCTATATAAATTTAATAGTTCATTTAATTCATCATATTTTATTAAACGTGTACTCTCTGTCATAAAAATCACCTCTGCTTTTATATAAGTTTGATACAACACTTGTTATTTGTTGCAACATAAATCATATCAATAATTTACAATCACTTGTACTAATTGTAAGTTAAACCACAATTTTATATTACACTACTTATTTCTTAATTTCTACTTACTTTCTAATTATAACCATACTTTATTAGCCTTCTAATAAATTCTACTGAAAGTGTCGCACTTAAAAATAATAAAATATTTTAATTATAATTCATATTTAGCTAGAAGCTTAATTGATAAAACTTCTAATTAATTGCTTAATCTTTTTCACACAAAAAAGAGCTGCGCACTAATTATTAGTGCAACAGCCCTATTTCTATATCCACTTTAATGCAAACCTATGTCATTGGTATTATTTTTATTAATTCTTCAATATTTTCGTCTTTTGATGGAATTCCAAAGTTTGGTGTTCCATCTTCATTCCATTTAATCACTTCAATTCTAGTATGTCTATTTGGATCATATAATGGATCACCTTCAATTTCAGTATAATTTCTAGCATGATACACTAAAATATCTTCTGTTCCATCTTCTGACACTGTAAAGCTATTATGCCCTGGTCCATATTGACCATTTTCCCATGAAGTTTTAAATACAGGTTCTTTTGATTTTGTCCATGAAGATGGGTCTAATAAATCACTATTTTCATCAGCAGTAAGCATTCCCATACAATAGTTTTCATCAGTAGCACTTGCAGAGTATGTTAAATATATCTTACCATTTTTCTTCAATATTGCTGGACCTTCGTTAACCCAAAATCTAACTACTTCCCAATCTAATTCAGGCTTTGTCAACAGTACATCCTTTGTTTTTAACGTCCAAGGGTTCTCCATTTCTGCAATATATAAATTAGAATGAGATTCCGGTTCTATCTCTGTTTCTTCCTGTGCCCATACATAATAAAGCTTGTCCTTGTTTTCAAATACAGTTGCATCAAGAGAAAAAGATTCCCATCTTGTTTTAATTTGTCCTTTTTCTACCCAATTATCTGTAAATGGATCTTCATTAGAATTTTCAATTACATACATACGATGATTAAATGTAATTCCTGTTACTTCACCATTTGGAGCAGCAGCAAAGTATATATACCATTTCCCTCTGATAAAATGTATTTCTGGTGCCCATACTAAATGGCTCATTTCTCCTTCATCATGTTTTAACCAAGCTACAAAAATTTCTCCATCACCTAAACCTTGCAAAGTTTTTGATCTTCTGATTTCAATTCTATCATATTCTGGGACTGATGCTGTTAAGTAGTAATATCCATCAGTATGTTTGTATATTAAAGGATCTGCCCTTTGAATTACTATTGGATTCTTGTAAACATTTTGTGACATTATTATTCCTCCTTAATTTTATTGCTTTGTTATAAGGGCTTGTCCCAACAATACTTAATATATTTTATAATTGTTTAAATCAAATTCTTTTATTATTAATTAAAATGCTGTTCTAATTATCAAAATAAAATATGCCTGCTTGCTGAATGCTGAGCCTTATATATCTTTTATAAATTAATTATATACTGCAGCTTCATTTTTATCAAGACTTTATTTTAAATTTAACTATATTTATTTAGCTTTAGTTAAAATAAATACAAAATTTATGAACCGGCATGCCATTCCATCAACTTCAATTAGAATTTTCATCGTTTCTTACTCCCTTAAATCTATTTCTCCACATGGAAAAGAGCCGAGATTTTATTCTCAGCTCTTTTCTTAGGTTGAATTTTGGTGGCTGTTATAGTTTTATAACTTATTTAAAAAATCCTGTAGCATTTCTGCCGTAATTCCCCAAATATTATAATCTTCATATTTATAGAATAGCGATCTATAGGTTGCCTCCCTAAATTTATAATTTTCTTTATTAACTATCAAATCATAAGGAAAATCTTTGGGTCTATCTATCTTTATTTTACTATTTACTTCTAAGTATTTGTGATTTATAAAATAATCTAATGGCACAAAAAATATGTGATCTACTTCATCTCCATTTACATTAATTTCTTCAACATCTTTAATTACTCCTACAAAAGGATGAATTATTATCCCATCATATCTAACCACAGTATCTAATTCATTTACTATTTCAATATTGCCTATACCAAGTTCTTCTGATATTTCCCTAAGTGCTGCTTCCTTTGGTGTTTCACCTTTATCTATTCTTCCACCTGGAAAACAAATATCACCAGGCTGGCTATTTAACTTTTTTGACCTTACCTCAAATAAAATCTGCACTTCCTCATTAATTTTTATAACAGGAATAATTACTGCTGATCTTCTCATTCTTTCCCAACCATTGATATATGGTTTAATGTCTTTAATTTTGCTCTTTATATTTTCTATATCCATATATATCACTAACCTTTCCTCTTATAAAATTTAACAGCCTCTATAATTAAATTATATTATAAACTTATTATCATTTAAATAAGGCAAAGTAATTCATTTAATATGTTTCAAGATGATTTCTACAATGTTAAAATAAGGTATAGTTTATTTTAATTGTGCTGGGAGGATTTTTAATGAAAGAGATTGCTTTTTTTGATATTGATGGTACTTTATATGGCTTCGATGGGACAAGTCATAGAATTCCTCATAGTACTGTGTTAGCTATACAAAAATTTAGAGAAAGGGGAATCTTAGCATTTATATGCACTGGTAGACCAATGCGATTCATATGACATTACAATGTTTGAAACTGTAAAACAAGGAATAGCAATGGGAAATGCAGTTAATGAATTAAAAAAGGTGGCTTCATATGTAACAGATGATATTTTTGCTGATGGCTTATATAATGCTATGATAAACTTTGGTTACATAGAAAAATAACTAGCACTAATTTTTCTATATTAGAAAGAGCATCTGCGTTAAGTTTATAATTTTAAGAACTCAAAAATTCATATTTATAATCAATTCTTGAGTTCTTATTTTATGTACTAAACAGATAATTCTTCGTACAACTCCTTAATAGTATCAAAACTATATGTAGGCTTAAATTCCGTATCTATTAAATCCTCTTTTTGAGCCTCTCCAGTAAATAATACACAAGTATCAACGCCTCCATTGATACCACATGCAATATCTGTATACAATCTATCACCTATAACTAAAGTTTCCTCTTTGGTAAATCCAGTTTGTTTTAAGCACATATTAACTATTTTCTTATTAGGCTTACCAATATAAATTGGTTCCCTTTTAACTGCATGACCTATCATTTCACAAATTGCTCCACAATCTGGAACAAAGCCAAAAGTTGTTGGGCATACCAAATCTGGGTTTGTAGCAATATAATCAATATTTCTAGTTAAGAGTAACTCGCATATATTTTCAATCTTTTTATATTGCAGTTCATTATCAAACCCTACAACTGCACAAACTATATCTTCCTCCTGCTCTTCAGTAACATTTATTCCAAACTTAATCAATTCTTCAATAAAAGATTTTGTTCCAAGTACGAATATTTTTTTATCTTCGTATGTTTCTTTTAAATATAGAGCCGTTGCATAAGATGAAGTTACAAAATTAGTTTCATCAACTTTTATACCAAGCTTTTCAAATTTCACAACATAATCATCTATGCTTTTAGTTGAATTATTGGTTATAAAAATATATTTTCCACCAATACCTAACACATGTTTCATGAAGTCTAAAGTCCCATCAATTAATGTAGTATCCAAAGCTATAGTTCCATCAATATCCAATAAAAATAGTTTCTTATCTTTTAACATATTGTACTTCTCCATATAATAAAATTTATTTTTTTACGGATTAAATTCTAAGAATTCAATTTATCTTAATTTTAATTCTAAAATTCAAGCATGCTTAATCATATTTTTTATTATAACATAAATATGATATGTACATATCCCATGCATATTTATTAATAAAATAATTTTGTTAATTTATCTGCACATTCTTCTAACTTATTTTCATTTTTAGCATATTGTAAAATAGTAAATCTAGGTCTGATTTCAAGGGCATGAATCACACTTCTATGAAACAATTCTTTTTCTATACCTAATGCTTTTGGATTTGATTTTGCCCCAATAGAGTTTAATAATTTTATAATTTGTTCTGGATCAGGTACCCTTATTCCATATTTTTCTTCAATTTTAAGTTCTTTATAAATCCATGCAGATATAATTGTTCCAACACCAACAGAATTTCCATGAAGAGGATGTTCTAGATTTCTTGAAAGTTTATCAATTTCCCAATAATGAGAAAGATGATGTTCAGCTCCTGAAGCTGGTCTTGAATTACCTGTTAACGTCATTGCAACTCCCGATAAAATAAGTGCTTCTGCTATATATTCTATTGCCTTAGGATCTCTATTAACAGCTCCTTCTATACTATCAAAACATTTATTCATTGCTTCTCTTACAAGTTTTTCTGTTGTTTGGCAAAAATATTCATCATATATTTTATGGGATAACATCCAATCTGAAAGAGCTGTGTACTTTCCAAGAATATCACCAAATCCAGCACATATCATTTCGAAAGGGGCCTCTTTCATAATAGTTGAATCAGCTAAAATTGCATATGGATGTGTTCCTGGATAAGTTAACTTTGTTTTATCAATTATTAAAGGAGAAACTGTTGATGCATATCCATCCATAGAGGGAGCTGTTCCTACAATGATGTATGGTATTTTTGTTCTTGCACTTACAATTCTGCTAACATCATTTATAGTTCCCGAACCTACTGCAATCAATAAATCCGTTTCATCACTTACTTCTACTAAAAGCCGTCCTATAGTTCTTTCATCTGGAACTAAATCTCCTTCTCCACTGCTTAAAATAATATTTTTAATATTAAATTGGACTTTATTTATTATAGCCTCCACATTTTCACCGAGTACACTATAAGTATTTCTATCCGAAACTATCAAAATTTCTTTAGGAGAAATTTCTTTTACAATATCAACTGTTTTAGTATATACACCTTCCCCAACATGAATATGTTTCATTTCGATTTTATGTTTTTTACCACAGCTACATTGAAACTCCATATCAGCCATTTCTTTTATTTGTTTGCTTAAGATCTCATCCATTATAAACACTCCTATTTACACAATCAATTTAATATATATTAAATTAATTTATTTATTTTTAAATCTTAAATATATTATACAATAATCTATTATGTATAAAAAGCTTACAAACTCTTATTTCAATAATATTTTCAATATAAAATATAGAAAATATTATATTAACCAATAAATATATCCTAAAATTTTCTTGTTATTTTTATAAATAATTACAAATTCCGTTTTGTTTTATAATTCCCTAAAATAATTGTTTTCTTTTATCAAATTTAAGGGTATAATTATATTAATTATTAATAATATATTAAAAGTGTATTAAAAGATTATTAACATATTACCTAATTAATATTTATATCCGCTGTTAATTAAGTAATTTATAATATTAATTTTATTAAGGAGATTACTATGATTCATATTACTAATTTAAAAGATAGTTTACCTGTTTTTAAAGCTTTAAGTTCTGATGTAAGAATAAATATTCTAGATATTTTATCTCAGCATAAACAATTAAATATGAATGAATTATCTGAGAAGCTAGATTTAACAAATGGTGCTGTTACTATGCACATTAAAAAATTAGAAGAGTGTGGATTGATAAAAACTACAAATCTCACAGGAAAGCATGGCTTACAAAAAATATGCTCTTTACATGAAGATAAATTTGTAATTGATATAGGAACACAAGATTTAGAAAATTCTTATGATATAGATTTAAATGTAGGACATTATTCTAACTATGATATTACTCCTACTTGTGGTATTGCAACTAAAGATAAACTTATTGGAGAAGTTGACAATCCAAATTATTTTGCAGATCCAGAAAGAATAAATGCAGATATTTTATGGTTCACTAAAGGCTATATCGAATATAGAATTCCAAACTATTTAAAGCCTAACGAAACATTCTCAGAAATTCAAATTTCAATGGAAATAAGTTCTGAAGCTCCAGGAATATGCAATGATTGGCCTTCAGATATACATTTTTATATTAACAGTGTAAATGTAGGTAGCTGGACTAGTCCTGGTGATTTTGGTGACAGCAAAGGAATACTAACTCCATCTTGGTGGTTCTCTAACTGGAATCAATATGGGCTTCTTAAGCTTTTAAGTATTAACTCCTTTGGAACATTTATTGATGGAATGAAAATTTCAGATGTTACTTTAGAAGATTTAGAATTAAATTATAAAAGTGATATATTATTAAAATTAGCAGTTCCAGAAGGCACAAAACATATTGGCGGCTTAACAATATTCGGTAAAAACTTCGGTAATTACAATCAAGGAATAAGCGTAAGATTAGTTTACAATGTTCTATCAGTATAGTTATTTATTATAATATAGCATGTTTATATAGATAATATCTGTATAAACATGCTTTTTTAATGGAGCTTCTATATAAAATCTTATTAAATCTTATAAAATCATTTTTAACAAAAATACTTTACAAACATCATATTAAACAAGTTTTCCCCATAAAGAAACTCCTTTTTTATCTATTGCTGTGAACACCAAAGTTTGTTTTTTGTTTTCCCAATCCCAGGATGCAATTACTTTCCCATTATACTCCACTTCTTCTCCTTTATCATTTGGTATTTTCACAGTAATTTTATTATCTCCTGTTAATTCCCATTTTCCTGACTGCTTTTCATTTTTTACCTTACTGCTACTTGTAAATTCATATTGCACAGAAGGTATTATCTTATTATCATTTTTATCTTGTACTATGAGTTGCCAATTTCCAACTAAAGCTGCTTTTTCAATCTTTTGCTCAGTTTCTCCTGCATATCTTTCAGGTGATACCATTGGCCAACCATCTTCTGACCACAAGATCTTTCTAACATTTAAATAAAACCAATCTGGCTTTTTCTCTGTTCTTACATGGTGAACAATATAATAATTTCCATTGTCATCTAAAACAGAATTATGTCCTGGAGCCAGCCATCCTTCTGCATCCCCAAATTTATATCCGCCCATAATTTTATTCCCAATTTCATTTGGATTAGATTTAGATACATCTGTCATATCTTTTCCATTAATATCTACATAAGGACCTTCAATATTATCTGCCCTTCCAACTCTCACATTATAATCTGAAGATAGTGAATCATATGAAACAAATAAATAATATTTATTTTGTTCTTTATTGTATATAATATATGGGCCCTCAACGGCACCACTTACAGATACATCTCTAGTAGCTATATTTTTACCTTTATCCTTAGGATCAGCTGGCTTACCAGTATTTTTATCAAGCTTTACTATATATATTCCACTCCAGAATGATCCATAGGACATCCACATTGCACCATCTTTATCGAAAATAATATTTGGATCTAATGCATTTCTGTCATCACCTTGATTAGTCTTTAACACAAGTCCCTGATCTTCCCATGACCCTTCAATTGATTTACTTTTTAGAAGTCCAATATAAGATTTATTTTTCCCAAAACTTGAAGCACAATAATATAAATAATACTCATCTCCTACTTTTGTTACTTCTGGTGCCCATAATCCTTGAGCACGACTCCATGTTTTAGCTTCATCTGGAATACTCTTTAAAGCTTGACCTACAAACTCCCAATTAATTAAATCCTTAGATTTTCTGATTTGTATAGCCGGAGTTGCATTTCCTCCAACTCTTGCATCTGTAGAAAATACATAATATGTATCTTTATCTTTATATATTGATGGATCATGAGCACCTAAAGTCCCCCATTTGCTTTTATCAATTGTTACACTTAAATCTCTAGACTCTTCTACTTTAGGATCTTGTGGAAATTTCACTTTTGCAAAACTCTTTTCTACATCTTCTTTTGATATGGATGTACACCCAATCATTCCAATTGAAAATATCACTAATAATAAAATCGAAATACTTTTTTTCATTCTATCACCTTTCTTTTAACAACAATAACTTTTCTCTAAAGAATAATTATTGTGTAATTTTACTCATCCACATTATAAAATTAATTAGAATTTCTATATTAAAATAGGATTTAGCCTTTCTATTTGTTAGCAGCTAAATCCTATTTTATATAAATCATAACAGATCTTCTAAATCTATTTTATTTACAAATCATAATATGTTAAGCAATCGAACTTCATTAATTATAGAAAAAATATATTAATATTTTTATTTATTCTTTCCTAAACGAATTACGTTCCAAGATGCTTTTCTTAAAGATGAAGTAATAATTCCATCTACTAATTCACTTCTATCTACATTCTTTGGAGTAACTGCTTCACCCTTTGGAGAATTTACTATTTTCACATCATCATGTTCTAATACAATATGTTCAATAATTTTGTAATTTTCAAAACATCTTACATCACAAGTTAATTCAATTTCTTCACTTAAATTACGATTAACTGCAAATATGGTCACTTCTTCTTTTTCTTCATTATATACTGCTATAGATTCAATATCAGTTACATCTGTAAAATCTATAGTATCATGTTTTGGTGAAGATAATACTGGTTGCAATGCAATTCCTCTACCATATTTTGAAGCATGTAAATATGGATAATATATTGTTTGCTTCCATGCTGGTCCACTTTCTTCAGTCATAATTGGGGCAATAACATTAACTAATTGTGCTAAACATGCCATTTTAACTCTATCTGAATGTTTCATTAAAACTATTAGCATCAATCCAACTAAAAGAGCATCTTCAAAATTATATACATCTTCTAAAAGTGCAGGAGCCTTTTGCCATGGATGATTTTTCATTATATCATCATCTTCTTGATTAGAATGGAACCATACATTCCACTCATCAAAACTTAAATTCATAGTTTTCTTACTACGCTTTTTTGCTTTAATATAATCACAAGTAGCTGTAACTGTTTTAATAAAATGTTCCATATCAACACTTTGAGCTAAAAAGTTTGGAGTATCATTAAATCTGTTTCCATAGTATTGATGAAGGGATACAAAATCGACTACATCATAAGTATGATCTAAAGTTGTAGCTTCCCATTCTGGGAAAGTTGGCATTCCAGTATTTGAACTTCCGCAGGAAACCAATTCAATATCCGGATCAATAAGTTTCATAGCTTTTCCTGTTTCTAATGCTAATCTTCCATATTCTTCAGAGGTCTTATGTCCTATTTGCCATGGTCCATCCATTTCATTACCTAAACACCATGTCTTTATTTTATGAGGTTCTTTAACTCCATGTTTTATTCTTAAATCACTATATTTTGTTCCACCAATATGATTACAGTATTCTAATAAATTGCAGGCATCCTTAATTCCCCTTGTTCCAAGATTAACTGCCATCATCACTTCTGAGCCTACTGCTTTTGTCCACCTAGAAAATTCATTTAATCCAATTTCATTAGTTTCTAGACTTCTCCAAGCTAACTCTAATCTTTTTGGTCTTTCTGATATAGGACCTACACTGTCTTCCCAAAAAAAATTTGAAACAAAATTTCCGCCCGGATATCTTATAATAGGCACATTTAATTCCTTTACAAGTTCCATGACATCTTTTCTAAAACCTTGTTCATCAGCGGATGTATGATCTGGTTGATAAATACCACCATATACAGCTCTTCCTAAATGTTCAATAAAAGAACCATAAATCCTTTTGTCTATTTCAGATATTTTAAAATCTTTGTCTACTACCATTTTTGCTTTTTTTTGCATTATAATTCATCTCCTTCGAAATTTAGGTTGAACCTTTTTATGAAAAATTTTTAACTTCTTATTGAAACTATTATCCCTTTACCGCTCCTGCTGTCATACCATCAATAATATACTTTTGGAAGAATAAGAATATAATTAATATTGGTAAAATTGATAAGAATGATCCAACAAAAACTACATCATAATTGTTTCCGTAAGGAGTAAATAGTGTATTTATACCAATTGGTAAAGTAAATTTGCTTGAAGTCTTTAATACTAATAATGGCCATAATAGGTTATTCCAAGAACCCATAGTATTTAAGATTGCCATTGCCGCAAATGCTGGCTTCATAACTGGTAATATAATTCTAAAGAATATACCATATTCTGATGCTCCATCGATTCTTCCTGCCTCAGCTAAATCTCTAGGAATTCCAGATAAGTATTGTCTAAAGAAGAATACAGTTCCAGCTGCTACTATACCAGGTAACACTATACCAGTGTAAGTATCTGTTAAATGCATATTGTTTATTTGACTATATAAAGGAAGCATTAATATTTCAAAAGGTACTGCCATAACAAATAGCACACAAGTAAACAAAAAGTTTTTTCCTTTAAAATCATATCCTGCAAATCCATATGCAACATATGCGCTTAAAAGTAATTGAAGAAAAACTGACACTATTGTTAAAAATAAACTATTACCAAACCAAGTAAAAAAACTATTAGGTTGAGTAAATAGTACTATATAATTTTTTAAAGATAATCCTTTTAATGATATATCCATACCATTTGAAATAACTGTAGCTCCATTTTTAAATGTTGTAATAACAAGTGCATAAAACGGAAGTATTAGTACTACACTGATTGCAGCGAATAATAAGAAATTTATTATTTTAAGCACAAAAGTTTTACTTTTGGTTTGTTTATTTGCTTTATTATTTATATTACTTTTTGTCTTTATCATACTTGCTGCCATATTTTATGCCTCCTTATCAAATTGTCCACTTAGTTTTAATTGAATTAAGTTAATAACCATCGCAAGTATAAATAACACTATACCAACTGCTGATGCATAACCCATTGCATTTTTTTCGATTCCTTGTCTATACAAATAACCTACAATAGTAGTACCAATATTATTTGTTGAATTGTTCCCTCCAAAAATTATCAAACTTTCAGTAAACATTGAAAGCCCAGCAATTACTGATATAGTAACTACATAGATAGTTGTTGGTTTAAGCATTGGTATTGTAATACTTCTAAAAACTTGTAAAGTAGATGCGCCATCAATTCTTGCAGATTCATATAATTCTGGTGGTATATTTTTTAATCCTGATAAAAAATACATCATATTAACGCCCATCCATCTCCAACACGCAAAGATTATTAACACAATAAATCCTGCAGGTGCTACTTTTAACCACTTAATAGGTTCTACCCCAAATAGTGCTAAAAATTGATTCCCTAATGAAGTAGCTTTTTCTCCAAAGAACATTCTAATTATTATACCTGCTACAACAACAGAAGTTAAAGATGGTAAGAAAAACGCTGATTTGAAGAATTCTCTCCCAATCATTATCTTACTGTTTACAATACATGCAAGTACTAATGGAATTGGAACAAGAAATACTATTGTCCAGAACATATATTTAACACTATTCCAAACTGCAATTACAAATATTTTATCACCTAATAATTTCGTATAATTTCTTAATCCTATAAATTGTCTTGAACCTGGCAATACGTCTTGAAAACTCATGATTATTGCATTTACCATTGGAGAAATGAAGAAAACTAAAAATGTTAACATGAATGGCAATATAAATACATATGGTGCAACTTTTTTATTATAAATAAAGCTTTTAATCATTGCTTAACTTCCTCCTACCTAGATATATTACAAAGAAGCTATTTCATAGCTTCAAGCTTTTATAAAATAGCTTCTTTGTATGATTAATAAAATAATGTTACTTCAATTCATTTTCTACTTGTGCTTGAGCAGCATCTAATGTTTGTTTTATATCTGCATTATCATCGAAGATACTAGGTAAAACTGTTTGTGCTATAGCTCCACCAACATTTGGACTTGCTTCAACTGATTTACATAATCCAATTTCATTTTTAATTGCATTTAATGTGTCAAATGGTTTAGTTTTGAAATATTTAACAAATTTATTTTCTGGATTATCAGTAACAGTCTTATCAGACCATAAAGCTGTATTAACTGGATCGAATCCTAAATCTTCCCAGATTGCTTTTTCACCTTCATCAGATAATTTAGCCCATGCTAAGAATTCTTTAACAGTTTGTTTGTTTTTAGCATTTTTAGTAACAACTGTACCAGTACCACCATCACCTACTGAACGTGGTTGACCTTCTTTAAATACTGGAGCTGGAGCAATCGCCCATTTACCTGCTCCATCTGGAATTGATTGAGTAAATCTTGACATCATCCAGAAAGCTTTGATTACAACAGCGATATCTCCACTGTTCATTGCTGCTTTACCTGGATCTGTATCAGGTTGTCCACCATCGATTGTACGAATAGCATTAGCATTTTGTAATTCTTTTAACTTTGTAAGTGCTGTAACCATTTCCTTACTGTTGATATTTGGCTTACCATCAGAAGTAGTATAGTCACCACCTTGTTCAGCAAGCATTAATGTTAATGTTGTACTACCTGCTGTATCACAAGTACCCATTACTTTACCAGTAGCTTTATAGTATTTTTCACCAGCTGCTTTAAAATCATCCCAAGTTTTTATTGTCTTATAATCAATTCCTGCTTTTGATAAAAGATCATCATTGTAATATGCAACAACTGCACCTACGTGATAGTCAAAACCATAAACATGTCCACCTTTGCTATAAAGATCAATACGAGACTTAACTACCTTATCTTTATATGGAGCAACTACATCATCAAGGGTTTCTAATTGAGGTTCACCCTTTAAGAAGTTAGGGAATTTACCTACTTCTACGTCGCATATATCTGGAGCTCCTTGTCCGGACAACAATGCTGATTGTAATTTGTTATGCATGTCATCATAAGGAAGAACTGTGAATTTAATATCTAATTTCTTATCTGGATTCTTTTCATTCCATTTACCTTGCATTTTTTCAAAGAATGCCGCATGTTGATCAACAAATGTCCACATTTCTAATTGATCACCCGAAGCCGCTGAATCTGATTTCTTTTCCCCACTATTACTAGAAGTATTGTTTGCTGCTCCACTGTTACCACACCCAACTAACATAGTAGCTGCAACAGATGTAGCTGCTATTACAGTTGCAATTTTCTTTAATATTTTTACACTTTTCATATTATTTACCTCCCATTTTATGAATGAAGTTAATATATTTAGTGAACATTATTCCCTTGTAATTTAAAATAACTTTAAAGAATAATGACCAAAACAAATGATAATAATTTGTATACGTTTGTTATTAAGTTCGAAATAATACTAAGGATCTAATTTCAATATGTACTGGAAAAGTTTATTTTAGATTATTGTAAAATATATTTTAATGTAAATTCTTTATCCTAATCATTTTTCTACCATAAATATACTTTTTATTCTATGAATCTGTAATAATATATCTTTTTTTACCCAGGTAATCCTTTTCATATGCTTTAGTATCATATTTTGTTTTATCCTTATGATTTTATTATACACTGTTATAAATTAAAGTCAACACTTTTATATTATATTTTTCTAAATTATTTTAATTTATTTTAAAACATATAATTAGCAAACATTGCAACCCTTTCTATCAAATGATATACTATTTATAAACCTATTCATTCATATATTTATTATATCTATTAATAAAATATTTATTGTTATATTAGCTTTTTAATATAGCATTATTTAAATTTATTATGAATTATTGTAAAACAATTATATATAATATTAAAGGAGATTGATTTTATGGGAATATTTTCACCTAATTTCCAACACGAAGGTTCTGGAGTAGAAAAAAACGAACCCTCCAAAGAAGGGTTATCTTTATTTTTTGATTTATTTATATCTCGGTTTTGGGATCTAATGAAGCTAAATATCATCTTTATAATATATTGTATACCAATAGTTACAATTGCCCCTGCTTTTGGAGCATTAACTTCTATTACAATGTCCATTGTCAGAAGAAAACCAGTATTATTTATGATTAAAGATTTCCATGCTGCTTTTAAAAGCAATTGGAAACAATCATTTGTTTGTGGCTTTTTATCTTGTTTTATTTTTTCAATATTATATTATGCCTCTGTGTTTTATTATAAGCTTTCTCAAGCAAATCCTATTCTATATGTCATTTTCTTCTTATGCCTTTTTATGATGATTTTGCTATTATTTGCATGGATATATATATTCCCACTACTTACTACAATATCACTTTCTATTAAAGATATATTTAAAAATGCATTATCATTGAGCATTGTATGTTTAAAACATACATTAATAGGCTCTTTAGCTTATGGTTTTATTTTAATTGGAACTATTATATATTTACCTTTAGTTTTTCCTCTTATTTTCATATTCACCTTCAGTCTCATGTCATTTATTTCTTCATTCACTTCTTGGTATGGAATAAATAAATATCTAATAAAAGAATAATTTTTTATAACTACAAAACCACAAATCAACTTATATATTACAGCTGATTTGTGGTTTTAATTTTTATAATTCAATTTTTAACTCTACAGGGCAATGATCTGATCCAGTTACATTCATATGTATATCAGCATCAATTAACTTTTCCTTTAAACATTCCGAAACTAAAAAGTAATCTATTCTCCATCCAGCATTTTTTTCTCTTGCTTTAAATCTATATGACCACCATGAATACACCTCTTCTTTATCAGGATAAAAATATCTATAGGTGTCTATAAACCCATCATCTAAAAGCTCTCCTATTTTATTCCTCTCTTCATCTGTAAACCCAGCATTTTTTCTATTTGATTTAGGATTTTTTAAATCAATTTCCTCATGAGCAACATTTAAATCTCCGCAAACTATAACAGGTTTATTCTTTTCAAGTTCTTTTAAATAACTTCTAAACACATCTTCCCATACCATTCTATAATCAAGTCTTTCTAATGCTTGTTTGGAATTTGGTGTATAAACATTTACTAGATAAAATTCAGGATATTCTAATGTTATTACCCTTCCTTCTTTATCATGTTCCTCAATTCCAATTCCTATTTTTACAGTTATAGGTTCTTCTTTAGTAAACACTGCTGTACCTGAATAACCTTTTTTCTCTGCATAGTTCCAATAAGACTTATATCCTTCTAAATCCAAATCTATTTGTCCTTCTTGGAGCTTACTTTCTTGAATACAAAATATATCTGCATCCACTTCTTTAAAAAATTCTAAAAATCCCTTATTAACACAAGCTCTTAATCCATTAACATTCCATGAAATTAATTTCTTCACTATTATATCCTCCGACTTTCGTAAATTCTAATCAATAATAATTATTATATAACATAATATAGATTTAATCCACTTGATTTCATATATATTTTTTAAGTTAGTATTCTATAGTTGATTATAAAAACTAGTTATAAAATCATTAAATGATTTCATTAAAAACTGCTAGTTGTCGATTCCACATTGTTAATTGAAATCCATACTATGTAATATGTAAAATAAATAAAAGTGATGTGATTATTAAAATACTAATAGGAATACTTAATGAATTCACTACGCCTGCTAACCCTTCATCACTTTTACAATATCCTGTAAATACTGGAGAAAGCACCGAAATAGGACCAAAAACTAATATTATTAAAATATGCTTTATCTCTATCGAAAATGGAAGTAAATAATAAATTATTATTGCAAAAATAAAAGAACTTATATAGCGTATACCTAACATAGACACAACTTTAAACAATTGTTCTCGTTTTAAATTACATTCAAATACCATACCTATCATAAGCATTGACAAAAAAGCATTACCTACACTTAAGTTTGAAGTAATATTGTAAATCACTTGTGGTAATTTAATTCCTGTTACAGTTATAATTAGCATTAGTAAATATGTATCAAAGGGTACAGAAGAAAATATCTTCCTAAGAAAGCCTCTAACACTTTGATTACCACCTTCCCCTGCCACTCCAGAAGCTATTGCATAAGTTCCTCCAGTACACATTATTGAATTTCCCGTATCAAAAAGACTTGCAATTCCCACTGCATATGGTCCCAAAAAACTTTGTACATAAGGAAGTGTAAAACATCCTATGTTATATCCTGCTAGATTAAGCATATTAAATGCTTTTTCTTTATTGTCTTTGTTCTTTGCAAATATGTACCCTATTGTTGACATGATTATATTGGCCAAAAATCCAAATAAAACAATTAAAAGCATTGATGTCTCCATTTTAAAGTTAGCAAAACCTGTAATTAATGCGCATGGCAGCGTAATATTCATAATAATTTTAGTTACAATCTTATAATCCTTAGGCCCAAACACCCCAATTCTCTTTAAAACATTACCCAAAACAATTATAAGAATGAAGCTAAATGCTTTTATTATTATCTCCCACATCTTATCTCCCTTTCTTTTGTTATCTTATAAATTCTAATTAATATTATACATTTTAATTTATGAAATTCTAGAAGCATTTCTAATTAATAATTGAGAATTAATAATTTGCTCATAAAGATAATTATAGCATATAAAAATGACTACCTTAATAAATTTTCCATTTTATTAAGGTAATCACTATGATTTATCTACTATCTAACTCTACTTTTATGCTTTGAGGTAGTTTTTGTCTTATCTTTTCCATTAGCATTTCTTGATTTATGTTTATCACTTATTTGCTTACCCTTACTCCCTCTATTATCATTAGTTTTATTACTTTTAATGTCCTTATTACTTTGCTTATTTTTATTGTATTGGTTATTTTTAGAAGTGTTATTCTTATCTCTTATGAGACAATTAGGTCCATTTCCAATTAAATCCGTTCTTCCTGCTTCTGTTAAAGCTTCATACACTAATGTATAGTATTTAGGATTTTTAAACTGAAGTAATGCTCTTTGCATAGCCTTTTCATGTTTAGATTTTGGCACATAAACTTCCTTCATTGTAGCCGGATCTAGGCCAGTATAATACATAGTAGTTGCCAACGTTCCTGGAGTTGGATAAAAGTCTTGAACCTGCTCTGGCTGATAATTTATATCCCTTAAATATTCTGCAAGCTCAATAGCACATTGCAAAGTACTACCTGGATGAGACGACATTAAATACGGAATTATATATTGCTTCTTCCCCAGCTTATTCGTTATTTTTTCAAATTTTGCAACAAATTTATCATAGGTCTCTCCTGCTGGCTTACCCATATACTTTAATACATCCTTAGATACATGTTCAGGCGCAACTTTTAATTTTCCACTAACATGATGCTCTACCAATTCCTTAAAGAAAGTATCATCTTTATCAGCCATTATATAATCATATCTTAATCCAGACCTTACAAATGCTTTTTTTACCTTTGGAACTTTTCTTATAGCTCTAAGTAATTCCAGGAATTCAGAGTGATCTACATCCACATTGCCACAAACATTTGGCGATAAACAATCTTTACCCTTACAGGCACCAAAAGCTAATTGCTTGCCGCAGGCAGGTTTTCTAAAGTTTGCAGTTGGTCCTCCAACATCATGTATGTATCCTTTAAAATCAGGCATCTTTGTTATTTCTTCAACTTCTTGTAATATAGATTCTTTACTTCTACTTTGGACAACTCTACCTTGATGAAAAGTTATAGCGCAAAACTTACAATCACCAAAACAACCTCTTGAGCTTACAGTACTAAATTTAACTTCTTCTATTGCAGGTATTCCACCTTTTGCTTCATATACTGGATGATAATTTCTCATATAAGGCAAATTATACACTTCATCTAATTCTTCTCTGTTTAATGGAGTTTCTGGAATATTTTGAACCAAATATTTATTTCCATGTTTTTGAACTAAAATATGCCCTCTTACGGAATCTTGTTCATCATCTTCAATCTTACTGGCAAGTGCATATTTACGTTTGTCTATACTCACTTCTTTATACGAAGGTATTTCAATATAATCCTGAATATCTTCTAAACTTTCAGTAAGATAACAAGTCCCCCTAACATAAGTAATATCCTTTGCACGAACTTTATTCTTTAAACTTTCTGCTACAGCAACAATTTGCTTTTCCCCCATACTGTAAATCAAAAGATCAGCTGTACTATCTACAAGTATTGACTTTCTTACTTTGTCACTCCAATAATCATAATGAGCAAATCTTCTAAGACTTGCTTCAATACCACCTATTACTATATCAATATCTTTATATGCTTCTCTTATTTTATTACAATATACAATAGTTGCCATATCTGGTCTATGACCCATTTCGCCACCTGGAGAATAAAGATCCTTTTCTCTTAGCTTTTTACTAACTGTATAGTGGTTAACCATTGAATCCATATTTCCTGCATTGACTAAGAAAGCATATTTCGGTCTCCCTAGTCTCTGAAAATCGTAGATATTTTTCCAATCCGGCTGCGGTATTATTCCAACTTTGTACCCTTGTGCTTCAAGCACCCTTGAAATAATTGCAGTTCCAAAACTATGATGATCTATATATGCATCTGCTGTGACTATTATAAAATCGCACTCATCCCAGCCTCTTTCTCTCATATCTTTTTTACTTATGGGTAAAAATTTCTTTTCATTTAACATGCTTCCACCTACTTAATTTCCTTTTGCGTAATTTTCCCTTTGGTTATTATAACATAAAGACTCTTAATTCTGTATGTATATAATACTATTTCATTCATTTATCTGTAAAATTCATCTTAATTAACTTGATACTCTTTTAAGTTTCATATTTATTTCATTTTAAAACAAAATTTATAAATAAATTATTTATAAATTTTGTGTACATTTTTTAATTATGTTGAATATATTATTACTATAACAAATGATTAAAGATTCAAAGGAGAAATAAATTATGAGTAGATGTTGTAGAAGATGTTGCTGTAATAGATGTTGTAACAACTGTTGCGGATTTAATAATTGTGGTTTTAATAATGGATTTAATAACGGTTTTAGTTGGTGGCCTCTATTATTTTTCTTATAAAATTTATTAATAAATATTTTTTTAGTATTTTTGATCATAAGATACAGATGATAAATTCTTTATCTTCAGGAATCAAAAGTGTTTGATGCTTTTAGAAAGATAAAGATTAATGATTAAATTTTAATATAAGAAATGCATGGACTGTTTATATATTAAACTTTCCATGCATTTTCAATTTACATATACATATATAAAATCTAAGCTATATTGTTCATCAAACTAGAAGTTTTCAATCACTTATGAATTGAGTAAGAATTATTTTAATTTTTAAATGAATGTATTGGAGCTGGAATTCTTCCACCTCTATTTGCAAAAAGCTCTGAAGATTTTCCATTGACCTTCATTACTGGTGCTGTGCCTAAAAGCCCTCCAAATTCAACCATATCTCCAACTGTGCATCCTGGTGCTGGTATTATTCTAACAGCTGTAGTCTTATTGTTAATTACTCCTATAGCTGCTTCATCTGCAATCATACCTGCAATTGTTGAAGTAGGTGTATCTCCAGGAATTGCAATCATATCAAGGCCAACTGAACATACACATGTCATACCTTCTAATTTTTCCAAGTTCAATGCTCCACTATTAACTGCATCAATCATTCCTGCATCTTCTGACACTGGTATGAAAGCTCCACTTAAGCCTCCAACATGACTACAAGCCATAACTCCACCTTTTTTAACTGCATCATTAAGCATAGCTAAGGCTGCAATAGTTCCATGAGTTCCAACTTGTTCTAAACCTATTTCTTCTAAAATTTCTGCAACTGAATCTCCAACAGCTGGTGTTGGCGCTAAAGATAGGTCAACTATACCAAAAGGTACACCTAATCTTTTTGATGCTTCATTTGCAACTAATTCTCCCATTCTTGTAACCTTAAATGCTGTTTGTTTAATAGTTTCAGCTACTACATCAAAAGATTCTCCTCTTACTTTTTCAAGCGCTCTCTTAACTACTCCTGGTCCACTAACTCCAACATTTATGATTCTTTCAGCTTCTCCAACCCCATGAAAAGCTCCTGCCATAAACGGATTATCTTCAACTGCATTAGCAAACACAACCAATTTTGCACATCCAAAACCTTTTTGGTCTTTAGTAAGTTCTGCCGTTCTCTTGATGACTTCAGCCATATCTCTTACAGCATTCATATTTATTCCTGATTTAGTACATCCAACATTAACTGATGCACATACCTTTTTTGTTACAGCTAAAGCTTCAGGAATTGATTGAATTAAAATTTTATCTCCTTTTGTACAGCCCTTTTGAACTAAAGCAGAAAAACCTCCTAAAAAGTCTATTCCTAGTGTCTCAGCTGCTCTATCTAAAGTTCTTGCAAATTCCACATAACTAGTTTCATTTGTAGCACCTGCAATTATAGACATTGGAGTTATTGAAACTCTTTTATTTACAATTGGAATTCCAAATTCATTTTCTATTTGTCTTCCAACTTCAACCAAACGTTCAGCTGATTTAGTAATTTTATCATATATTTTAATTCTAGCTTTATCACCATCTGGATCTATACAATCAAGTAATGATATTCCCATTGTTATAGTTCTTACATCTAATTTTTCTTCTTCGATCATTTTAATCGTTTCAAGTATATTATTAGTATTCATAAAGCCCTCCTAATTATAGCGAATGCATTGATTTGAATATTTCTTCTCTTTGGATCTTAACTTCTACCCCAAGTCTTTCACCTTCTGCTGTTAGTCCTGCGCGAACTTCTTCAAAGCTACCTTTCATATCTGTACATTCTAATACCATTATCATTGTGAAAAAGCCCTGCATTATAGTTTGATTAACATCTAATATATTGATGTTATATTCTAACATTTTTTGACTTACCCCTGCTATAATACCAACTTTGTCTTGCCCAATTACTGTTAATATTGCTTTCATGCTTATCTACTCCATTCATATGTTATTTCAGATGTATATTAAAAATATTATCCAATTCTTATGAATTGGATAATATCAAAAACTACATCACTGCTATATTCATTCTATAATTTATATTATATTTTGTCAATTTTATCAGAACATTTTATGATATATTTTTATTTTTGTTCGTCTCTATAATAAATATTCTTTACAATTTATCGTTTAATATAGTTATTTTGCCGTTTGATTTAATATTTTTTCTATATTATAAGGTTTATATGTATAATCCACACACATTCTGTATAATTTATCAGGATTATCTCCTATACCAACATACCCTCTGTCTATTGTAAATCCCATAGAGTAGCCTGCTTCGGAAACAGCCTTTATTGTATCATCATTATACTTTCCTTCTGGATAAGCAATTGAAAAAACAGGTTTACCAGTTAATTTTTCTAATGTTTCTTTAGAATTTTTAAGTTCGCTTAATTGTTCTTCATAAGATAGCTCCGAAAGCCTTCTATGTGAAACAGTATGGGATTCTATGTCAATTCCATAATCACTCATTTCTTTGACACTGCTTGGTGACAAATATTCTTTTCCATCTAAATAGCTAGAAATCACAAAAATAGTTGCATTCATATTAAATTCTTTTAATATAGGGAATGCATTTGTATAGTTGTCCATATAACCATCATCAAAAGTTATTAAAACACTTTTTTCAGGAACAGGCTTGTCCCCTAAAATATATTCTTTAAATTGTGCCATAGTTAATGTTGTATATCCATTATCTTTTACAGCTTTAAGATGCTGTCTAAACTTTTCTGGTGAAATAATGATAGGACTTTTCCCTGATGGATCTTTATTTATTGAATGATAGCATATTACTGGTATTTTGATTTTATCATTTCTAGAACTTTTTACTTCTTCTACAGATGTATTTTCTGTGTTTGAAGCTTCTACTTTTGTCGAGACTTCCTTTGAAGATGGTTTTGAATTACCAGTAGCACCATAAGCTGCAATAACAATTACACTAATACATAGCAATAACTTAACCAGCACTGATCCCATATTTATTTTTTTAACTCTTTTATTTTTCTTCCTTGTTTTCATTTATTTTTCCTGCTTTCATATAATTCAAATACAATTTTAAAGCAGCAAGCTAATTTCACATACTTACTGCCTTAAAACTATATTATTAATTTAATAATTAATTTCTTGCGCTTATCTTTGTAGTGCTTAAATGTTCTCCTGATATTCTTTCTTTTCTTTTGGATTTGCCATAGTCATTTGAAAAATATATAATTAGACTTTCATCATTGCTTTCAGCGTTAACTTGATACATTACACTTTGAACATATCCATGGATAAAATCATCTTTGCTGAAAGACAAATTTATTTCAGTACCAACCTTAGTAATTACATTAATTACATCTTTCAAATCCTTTGACTCTTTTGTAAAAACAATATCACCGCTGTCTATAAGACAAAACTCAACCTTCATATATTTCACCTCCCGCTTAATTTAAATTATATAATATATATTTTATATTTCAACCCTAAAACATCAATTTGCTAATAAGCACAAGGAAAGAATTAGTATCTAGTATTTGTTTAAAATCCAAATTCTTTAATTGTTACAACAAAATAAGGTGCTCTATATCGAACACCTCATTTATTAATTTAACCGCTGCAAATAATTTTAGTGACTTTAGTACAATTTAAGTACTTCATAAATTCAAAAAATATCTCAAGCCCTTATAATTGATTTACTGGTCTCAAGTATGTTTTTGTTATCATTCCCATTCAATGGTTAGAATCTCTAATTCACCTTCTTTTAAGGATACCTTATATCCATCTGTAACCAACCAAGCTGCTAAATCTGTAACCATATTCCTTCGAATCTCATCTCTTTTACTTACTGCAAAAACTGCTGAAACTTTATTAACTCCAGCTCTTTTCCCCTGCTGTATATTTCTTAATATTATGTTCTTATTTTCATTTAATCTTTGTTCGTATTCATTCACAATATTTCCTCCCAAAAATTATTTAATAAATTAATTATTCTTTAGAAGATGTTTTGTATCACCTATTAAATTTTATTTATCCTCATATAATTTTATGATATATACTTTTAAGTTATTCCATATTCATTATTATAAAAATCACAGTTTTATTAAAAGAAGCAAAACCCAAAAACAATTAATATTACTCTTTATTTTTCTAAATATAAAAAGAGCCCTATTAAATGTACTAAACATTTAATATAGCTCACAAATAATTTATGTATATTATTCTTTATCAATTTCCGAAGACACATCTATTCCCCTATGTTCAACTGCTGTTGAGAAAACTATTTGAGTTTCTGTGTTACCAAACTTTTGAAGTTCACCAATAAAAGCATCCAATTCTAATGTTGTATGATAAGCAACCTTGATTAGCATTGAATACTTGCCTGTTACACAATTGCACTCCAGTACATTAGGACATGATGCTATAAAAGGATAAAACTCAGGTTTTTGTTTAGGTGACATTTCCAAGTTAATAAACGCCTTAATGTTATAACCTAATTTTAACGGATCAACATGAGCTGAATATCCAGTGATTACTTTTGCTTTTTCTAATTTTTCAATACGAGCTGATACTGCTGGTGTTGATAAAAACACTTCTTCTGCTAAATGTTTTAGTGGATAACGTGCATTTTTTTGTAAAAGTTCAATTATCTTATAATCAATTTTATCCATTTCCAATACCTCTATTCCTCTGAAATTACTTTACTAACATATATCAAATCTTTTTACTAAAATATATAATAAAAAGGCATATCAAATAATCCACAGTTACTGATACGCCTCTTTGCGCTATTTTATTAAATTAATATCTTTAAAATGAAAATCTTTTTTCTCTAATTATATTTTATATGCCTTTTTTAAAATAAACAAGAGTTTTCTTTTATTTAAATAAATAATGTAGAATATCTTTTCATTTTTTTGCATATAATATAATGAACATAACTATATAAATTGTTCTAATTAACCAAATAGATGGCATATACAAAAGTATGCTATCTATTTTTATTTTGAATATATTGTTTTACTTTAAATAAAGAAAATAATACTTAAATCAAAATCTAATTAAATTAAATCAACTTAAACAATATTCATCACTAACATAAGTAATTGGAATTCTTTGAAGTTTATTAAACTGATTTTTAGTTTCAATATTAAAGAAATTTCTAGAAGAACCTCCAAACATATTAGAAAAATAATCTTCCATGTAGCATCCCTCTGGCAATTCTTTTTGCATTTTTATAAACAGTTCTCTTAAATCATAACCTTCAACTTTATAACAGGATTCCTTTAAACATAACGAAAGCGAATTATTGTAGTAATTTTTTCTTCTTTCCACACGAAGGAAAAATTCTTTTATAATTTCTTCATTATTATAAATTAATGTTATTGGAATTTTAACATCTAATACATAATCTATCAACTCATCATCTTTCAAATAAAAAAATTCATTAAATTCTTCTGAATTTTCCCCATAGAACTCAAAATTCAAACTGTCGTTTTTAAAAGTATATCCTCTTACTTTAAGTAAAAACTCTTCTCTTGAAAAATATACTGTTGCCTGCTCGCATCCTAAATTATCAGTATATAAAGCAGCATATTTTAATTTGACCATATAATTCTTTATATCCCCCTCTTTTTAAACTTTTTCTTATACCCACATATGTTTTCTCAAAACCACCTTAATATTATATTACACTTTACCATAAATTAGAAGAACAAAATATATAAATTTTCATTTTCACTTAATGAAAGTCTTACTTTGTGGTTCGTAAAAAGATAATTCATACTTCTTCGCATACTCCTGAACTAAATTATTAACGTACTCAGCCCTGCTGAATTCACATGACATAATAATATGACCTTCAGATTTATCAAAAATCACATTCCAAGGACACAACTCTAAATCCCCAACTTCCTTTTCATCAATATCATCTATTTCTGGATGTTTCGATGTCAATTCTTCATAAAATTCTTGAGTTCTTTGAGTCGGTCCAATTAATGAAGTATCCCCTTCACAAAGCTTTAAATATAATTTCTCAGCTTCTTCTTTATTTTTAACATAATTAGAATGCCACACCGCGCAATTCCAGCTCATAATATTTATCACCTGTATTCCTCTAATATTAATTACTTTTTATCATATCACTATCTAATATAGTATAATTAGCTCTATGAATGTATAATGCCTTTCCATCTATATTTAACCTTGTCATCTTAGGCAGATCTTTTGGAACAGTCACAAAAACATCATTTCCTTGATAAACACCTATAGGTATTCCCATTTGAGAACTTATAATAATAGTTTTCTTTTTGCCTATTTCATTTTTAACCTTGTTAACAAATCGATCGATCGAAACCAAACCTCCACCTTTGTTTACTTCTATATTAGTTGGAACCTGATAATCTTTTACCATATCTAATCCATCTTCTGAAAATATCATTGTATTTCCAACTTGGAACATTTGATTACCATTAATGGTAACCTCTAGAACTTCTGATTTAAAAGTTTCAGTATTTTTATCAAAATTTTCGTTGTTTTGAAGCAACCCAACAGAAACTTTTTTACCATCAACAGTTAAAGTTTTATTTCCATAATCATCATATGTACTTATTGAAAAATGTTGTCCCACTAAATCTCCTTTTATTTTTCCAATCCAGTCATTCAATTTTGCACAACCTATACCTGATACAATTAGAATTGAAATTGCACCTGCTAAAATAGCTAGTTTTAATTTTACCTTCACGATTTATCGCCTCCCTACAAAGAAAATAATTCTACAAAATATTTAAAACTCCTCTATTTTAAACTATTTCTCGATTTTTTCTCATACTTTTTTCAAATATAATTATAGTTATAATTCCAACAAATATTCCAATAATCATTCCTCCTAAAACATCTGATGGATAGTGAACATATAAATATATTCTTGAAAATCCAATAAAAGAACTTAAAATTAAAGCAAAAATTCCAATTCTCTTGTTCATATTATATATTACTATGCTTGAAGTAAATGAGCACATGGTATGTCCCGATGGAAACGAAAAATCCTTGGGCAACTTTATAAGCATTTGCCCAAATAAAGGCATCGCATTAAAAGGACGTGTTCTTGCAACTATAGGTTTAATAGTCAAACTTCCTATTAAATAACATAAAATCAAAGCAGTAATAATCATAAAGCCATGTTTTCTATATTTTTTGCTCAAAATCAATGCTAGTCCAATTATTGTCCATATTGTTATACCATTTCCTAAGCTTGTGATTCCAATCATTATTTTATCTAAAATTGAATTTCGTATATTCATTTGAATAAATTCTAAAATAGTATTATCTAAATTTTGAATTAAATGCATAGTAACTATTTTCTCCTCAAATTAAAAGTATATTTTCCCATATAATAACAAAGAGCTATAAGAGTAAACTCTTATAGCTCATTTTTACAAACAGACTATCTTCTGTTGTTTTGTTGCTTTCTAGCTCTTCTACAATCAGCACATCTTACTGGTTCGTTTTCGAAACCTTTTTCTTTGTAGAATTCTTGTTCTCCAACTGTGAATATAAATTCTTTTCCACAATCTTTACATACTAATGTTTTATCTTCCATTTTCAATTCCTCCAAATTCAAAAGACTTACTTAACTAACACTTTCTCATAAAGGAGAAATTTTAATGTAATTAAATCTTTGATCTATATTTTTTATTCCCTTAGGAACATTTTTATTATATCATAGCAATTTTAAAATTACAAGCTTTAAATTTATTATTATTGGTTTTTTTCTTCAATTTTTGTAAACGATACATTGTTGAAAGAATTGGTTACTATATATTTGCTGTTTCCTACTTTGATGAACTTCATTTCCACAGTGTCTCCAACTTTAGTTAAGGCAACATCTCTAGATGTTTCAGTTGAAACTGAGAATATACTGTCAACATTTTTTAGTTTTATATCATATATACTAGTTCCTTCTTTAATCACCAAACCTATTCTCTCAACTTCTCCTTTTATAAGCTCATCTTGATTACCACTTTCTAAAGAAATATTGGTATTCGTTAAACCTTCAAGATATTTATTTAACGCTGCCTGTAAGGAATCTCCTACTCCAACAGTATTATAATTTTTAACATTTACCATTGCATATTGCTTTACTAATCCATTAGAATCCTTTAATGTCATAAAATAAGTTGGTTCATTTTGAATATTTATTAAATATGGGAAAGTTGCCTTATAACCATATTGTTAATGTGATTAACTTTATTGAATTTAACAATATAACTATATATAAAATGTATCTAAGCATTTATATAAGCTAATTACATCAATTCAACATCAAACATTTATTGTGTTGAATAAAAATAATAACTAAAGTATAATATAATAAAAGAAAGAGTAATGGGAGTGATGAACATTAGTAAGTATGTCATGAGAGAAAGGATAATAAGAAATATAGTTAATGGTGAACTGGTTAAAAAGAATATAGCAGTTATTATGGAAGAAGTAAAACTACCGAATAATCAACAAGCATATATACCAAGTGCTTTAAATAAATTACTATATAAAAAATATTACAATAAAAATATAAATAACGCAAAGAATGTTGGATACACAATATGTGAGTTTTTAAATTACGTTAGTGATATGACTAATATGAACGAAGACGAAATTTTTAAAAAATTAAAAGATGAAGGTTTATATGGTTTGAACTTCTATCATCTATCTTCATTTCTAAACTTTTGTATAATATCTAAAAATAATGGATATGACACCATTAAACAAAAAGAAAAAAGACTATTTGAATTTTATAGCAATCTAATTGACTTAGGTTTATTAAACAAGTCATTGAGTTTTAAATATAAGATGATAATGGGAACTGATAATGAAAGACATAAGATAATAATTTCGCCTTGCGATACGGTTGAATATCAAGTAGCTTATCCCTCTAAAAATGCTAATAAAGTAGTAAAACTTAATAATTTAGAAGAATACTTATATCAATTACTAATTGAATTAAGTGAAAAATATACGCCAGATATAACATTTGGTATAGTTCTTCAAATCATGAGCGGTGCAAGAAAAGGTGAGCTTGTTAATTTAAGACTGGAAGATGTTCATTTAAATAAAGATAAGAATAGAATGGATTTGCTGATAATGAAAAGACCTGAATTATTTACTGAAAGAAAGATTGATATTAGCAGTAGTGATGTTAAGAAACCAAGAAAACAAGTTGTATTCAATGTAGATGGTTCACTATATAAATATTATGAACACCATATAAAATATAGGTTATATTTATTAAATAAAAATAATTCATTCACTAATGCTTTAATGGTAGATACAAATGGACAATCAATGTCTGGTTCTACTTATGTACAAAGATTTACTAAGTTAAAAAATATATTCCTAAAAAAGCTAAAAGAAAACTCGTATTCAACATATTCCAATATAAAAGATACCAAATGGGGTACACATATTTGTAGAGGAATATTCACAAATATATGTATTCAAAAGGGATATGCTAAGAATATTAGGGATTTAGCAAGTTTAAGAGGGGATTGGAGCGAGGACTCATCAAAAGTCTATTGGGATACAGCTCTATTAGCTAAATCAATAAATGAAAAAGTGAATCAAATTAACAACTTTGAAATATATGAAAAAGAAGATGGTGATATGGATGACTGTCGATAGAAATGACATAACTATTATTGATAACAAGGAATGTATTAAAGTAATTTTAGTACACAAATATTTAAATACTCCACCAGATAGTACAAGACGTAATTTAGTTAAAGATAACACGATTAAAACTGTTAAATACAGATACGCAAATTATATTGAATTAGATACTGTCTTCAATCTTATCAAAATGCAAAAAGAATTCTGGGAAACACATGTGGAATTTCAAAATGCTTGTAAAGAATATTCAAAATCTTTTTTAAGACGAGTTAGTAGAATAAAGATACCTTATTATGCAAAGACGGTAAATACTTCAAGTGAATGGGCATGTGCTATATCAGAAATCAATACGCTATCCAATTCAATAGATAAAGAATTCAAATTATATATGTCAAGAGCTAAAGCAAGAGAAATTCTATGTCTTTCTGATATAAACTTTACCAAAACTATTATAGATTGCTGTATTGGTGTAAAGAAATTTAATAACAACTATTATTACTTGATACAAGATATAGAATTTGTGAAGGTTCAACAACAAGAGATAGGAATAAGGTATCTTCCTTACAAAGAAGTCGATGAATTATATGGAACAGCAATATTTACACATATAACTTCTTATCCACTACCCTACTTCGCAAAAAGGGATGACGTTTTTCCTCCAAAGTCTTTGAATTATTATGATAAAAACGAAATAGAAAAGTATATCGCTGATAGAGATAGTAGAGAGTTGTTTCATAGTATAGCTGAGGAAAATTTATTTGAAACCTTTAATACAAAACTATCTATTAGTGATAATTTTAGATGTTTGACTGAACTTAATTATACTTATAATAAATGGTTAGATTATGTATCAAATTATCTAAAAAAAATAAATCGTAATGATAGAGGCAAAGTTAGAGTAGTTAATAGCTTTGTTAAAATCACATACGCCTTAGATAAATTCCTGTGTGAAAATGAAAGTAAAGAAATTTACACTCTAACATCAGCAAATGTAAATCTTTTATTAAAAACACAAAAAAACCAAAGAAACGCTATGTTTCTATATGGATTTATAAAGTTAGTAGCACAAGATATTCAGTTAAAACTAAAAACTGTTAGTGGCTATAACAGAGGCTTTAATTTTACTAAAATAGATAATCCTTATAAAACTAAAAAAAATAATGATGATGAAATTTCTAATGATATTTATGACTTTAAACAATACAAAGAATTATTTACTTTTTTAACCAACATAGAGTATCATCAACAAAATATATTTAACAACACTTTAACTGTTAAGGAAAAAGGTGTTTATCTCTCGAATTGGCTATATTTAATACTACATCTTAATAATGCTTGGCGTAATGGAGATATATTGAATTTCCCAATCTTAAATTTGAATGATATAGAGAATAACTTTGGAATAGATAGTATGAATTGGTTTAAATCCAATAAGGTGACATCAGATTTAGCAAGACTGGTCATTGCTAAAGTCAATAGCTATGAGTTTATTGTAAATAAAACACAAGTTGAGGGTCACTTCTTTTGTAGTGACAAATTAGCTCCTGTATTTGCTACTGTGCTAATTATGTTGGATATGTATATAAAATACGATTATATAGGCTCAAAAAGAGAATATCACACACCTGTAATGAATTACTATAACAAATATAACGAGCCTTCATATAAAGGTTTAAAAGCCTTTATACGCAATGCTAAAATAGATGATTTTGAATTCCTCAGTAAAAAAATGAACAAAACTATATTGACTTATATTTATCTACTTTCAGATGAAAAAGACTCTTTACTGTTGTCTAAACATATGCGTTCTCACATAAAAGGTGATAGTACACTTCATTATTTAAATATTAATAAGAAAGAGATTGAATTTTTAACAGAGCAATTATTTATTAGAGGTGAATTTGGTTATATTTATGATACACTTGTAAACCTAATTGATAATGAAACAAAATCCCTAAATGAAAAAACTGCTGATATAGCGAGAATAAAAAATACATTTGGAGATGAATTAAAGATTGAAGCTACGTTAGCAATTCTTAATTATTTTTCGGATGAACGAACAGAAATAATGCAGTTATTTATAAATGAAGGCTATGAAAATTGTGTTAATACATTAAACGATATATATATGAATAAATTGCCTTCAAGAAATGAAAATGTGCAATGCTTATATTCTAAAAATGGATGTATCTGTCCTAACATAGAAAGATGTATAGATTGTAAATATTCTATTCCATCAATATATGCTTTGAATACTATTTGTGAATGTTTGAAAGAAGACTTCAAGCGTTATAACAATACCAAAAATATACCTCAAAAAATTAAAATTTCAGTGCAATTATATAGAAAAAAAGAGCTGTTAAAAGAAGCTATTAAAAAATATGGTAAAGAGCATATCTACAGTATTTTAGAAATGGAAAGCATTGAATTTTTAGATACTTTTAGCAGGATAGCTAAACCAGAGGAACTAACAAAAATGCTGAAGGAGGAAAATTAATGTTAGATTATATGGATATAGACTTAAAT
Source organism: Clostridium sp. C2-6-12 (assembly GCF_009928485.1). Taxonomy (GTDB): domain Bacteria; phylum Bacillota; class Clostridia; order Clostridiales; family Clostridiaceae; genus Clostridium. The sequence goes on from NZ_JAABNP010000019.1 coordinate 55,405, forward strand.
AACATTGGTGAGGAACTCTTTAATTCCAAAGAGATAATTGATAAATATAGAGAACTATTAAATAAATCCAACTACTTAGAAACAGGCGTATTTAAAGGAATAAATTTAATTGGAAAGTTTGAAGAAAATCTATGGGTTTGTAGCAGATATCTTAACAAAGGATATATGTATTTTGATTTTAATGAATTACAATCTTTTAAGTTTTACGGTATGACAACTGAGGATATAAACCTTATAAAATGTTGGGTTGGAGAGAATATAATAAATGGCGTATATGAATATCATGAAACTAATGATATCAATATATCGTCAAAAATTATAACTGAGTACAACTATCTTGTTGATTTCATTAAGGTTTCCAAGAATTTTTCATATGAATTTATAGATGAAACAACAGGGTCTATGATTGAAGATTATTATAGAAGAAGTGTATCTGATGATACTAAAATAATGCAAGTTAAGAGTATTTTGAACTATATAACGTTCATAGAAGATAAATTTATAGAAGACAAAAACTCCGTTGCAACAACTTATATAGAAAAACTTAACAATATTCTAAGTGACCTTAATCACTCAAATAAAAGTAGAACTTTACCATGTAGTAAAGATATATTAATGTTTAATAATTATGTTAAAAACTTTTTTGACTCAGTTGAAATTCCGTATGAGTTAAAAATGTATTATTACCCTATTAAAATATGGTGGAAATTAACTAACATAATACCATTTAGACCAAGTGAATTTTGTTTGAAAATAAGTAGAAATTCATTAATAAAAAAAGAAGATGGTCATTATTTAAAGATAGGTAGATTAAAGAAAAAAGCTAACTTGGGTGAAAATCTATTACCTGTATTGAATGAATTAAAAATAACAGAAGACATCCATGAAATGATATCTTATTACATCGAGCAAACCAATGAATATGGTAAAAGTAATACTCTGTTTTCTTACCCTGCGTTAATACATTTTAGAAAATGTTTAATGAAGAACGATGATGATTTATTTACTGAACAGTATTACACTAATAATTCAAAAAATTTACCAGAATATTTTACAAATGCTATATTTAGCACATTATTAAATTCTTTTTATGATAAAGTTGTAAAGACTTTATATAATGACAAAGAAATAAAAGAACAGATTTTACCTAATGATACTCGACACTTTGCATTTACTTCACTTATATTGCAAGGGTTATCACCTGTAAAGGTCGCTATATTAGGTGGTCATAGAACATTAGAAACTTTAGACTCATACACTTGCTCTTGTAACACTTATATTGACTCAGAAGTTATTACAATAATTCATAAGAGCTTGTCAGAAGGCACATTAAACAGAAGTTCATTAAAGAAAATAGCCTTTGACAAACCAGAAATTTGTCCAAAGCATAATGATACTTCATTCAAAACGGATATTGGTAGTATATCATTAGGATATTGTGTAGCTGATTTTACAAATGACCAATTTCCTTGCAAATGTGAGGAGTGTTATGATTGTCCTCATTGGTGGTGTCCACCAACTGAGGAAAGCTATAATATATTAATTGATGTGGCATCAAATAAACTAAATGCTGATGAACACAAACTTGATAGAGATATTAAGTTTATGAAAAGTTTATTTAAAAAATCTGCATTAGTAAATATTGATGGCAAAATATGTCTGGATAGAAATACTGAAATTCAGCTAAAAAGAGCTTCTCTTTCAGTAAATAGTGAAGCTAATAAATTAATAGAAATGAAATCTAATATTATAGATGTTGACGATACAAAAGAAGCACTAAAATTATTAGACGATATCAATTCCTATACAGAAAACATTAAAAATAAATTAGCTATTAAAAGGAGTGATGATTAATGGCTAAAACGAAAACCATAGTGGATAAAGACGAGGTTAATGAAATAATTAATCTATTTATAAAAGAACAAGGCGGTATAGTTCCAGAATTAAAATTTAAAGCCATATCAGATTTTAATAACAAGATTGCCAATAACGAGAAATACAAACGTTCTAATGGAACGTTATACACCTTATATAAGTATAATTTTTGGGGTGGTAGTTACAAAGGTGAATTTAATTATGGTAAATTAAGGATTATTGAACTTAATGAAAAGAACAAAGTTCAAGTTGTTGGTAAAGAGTTTGATAGTGATATGGCTGATATAGTTACACTTGTAAATGACCTTTATAAAAAACCACAAGAGCTTACAAAATACTTAATTTCAATATTTGAAAAAGAACGTAAAAAAGCTAAGAATACTGAAACTGAATTAAAAGATGCCAAGGATAAGATAGATATATTAGAAGACAAAATCGCAAACTTAGAAGAAGGTATAGCAAATTTAATATATCAAAGCCAAAGTCCAAATAACTCTTTAAATAATATGATGAATTTATCAACATCAACAGATAGTATCTGTTATGATGAATTAAAACATATGTTTGATAATACTAATCGTTTTGAAAGACTTAAAAACAACTCTGAACAACAAGTTGAAGGTGTTATTAGCATAGACGAAATAAATAGACAAAAAAGATTAAAAGAATTAGAAGAAGATGGATTTTAAAAAAAATGTATGGTTTTATCTAAGACCATACATTTTTTCTTAAGAAACTAATAAATATTACATTCAGGTAAAGCATTTTGCAATGCTTGTTTATCAGCATCACTTATTTTGTTGTCAGATAAACCGATGCGTTGTAAATTAGTTAAATTTTTTAATGCATTTATATCTTTTATTTGATTATTTCTTAAATCAAGTTGTTTTAAATTAGTTAATCCCTTTAATACACTTACATCACTTATTTTATTGTTCCTCAAATCAAGGTTGTCCAATTTGGTTAAACCTTTTAATGCACTTATATCACTTATTTGATTGTCAGATAAAAAAAGCCATTGTAAATTACTTAAACCTTTTAAGGCATTTATATCTTTAATTTTATTGTTGCCTAAATAAATATTTTGGACATTAGTCAATCCTTGCAATGAGCTTATATCATTTATTTGATTATCAGATAAAAAAAGAATTTGTGCATTAACTAATCCTTTTAATGCATTTATATCATTTATTTTGTTATTACCTAAGTTAATAATCTGCAAATTGGTTAATCCTTTCAATGAACCTATATCACTTATTTGATTTGCACTTAAATCAAGAGTTTGTAGATTAGCTAAATTTTCAATGCCACTTATATCTGTTATCTTTTGAACTTTTAAGCTTAACGAATTAATACTTTTAACATCACTTTTATTAATATCTCCTTTAGATTTATTCGCTTGTTGTCTTATAGCTTGTTCTAAATTCTTATCCTTAAATGTTACTGTATTTCCCATAGTAACTTGACTCCCACAGCCTGAAAGAGATAGTATCAATATTACTGTACATAAAATAGTTCCAAGCTTTTTAAATCCCATAATAAATCCTCCTTATTTATCCCTCAATATATATTATTAATTATTTAAAAACTATTTATTTTCCTACTTATTATAACCATCAGTACCTTTTCTTATAAATAAAATTGTTCCTTGTGTATTACTTGAAATAGTAAATTTATTTTTAGTATAAAAACTCAACGTACCATTAATAGTGTAGTTTTCGCTTTTATTATTTAATTTTATAGTGTCTTGGTCAATACTATATGTACCAAGCACTTTATCGTTATTATCTGTAATTGTGCCATTGTCAAGAAACTTAACACTGTAGAAAATTTCCTTATTAGTATTAACATCCGTACCAACCCATTCACCAATGATTGTTATAGGTGCATATGGTAAATACCCATCTAAACTTCCATCTTCCTTATATACAAGTCCTTCAATTCGTTTTCCATCTTTATAATAACCATCAAACATAAGCTTTCCATTGTCCCAATACGTTTTTGTATATCCATTTAAGTCAGGTTCTCCATTTTTGAAATTGCCTTCAAAAAATAAAACCCCTTTATCATAGGCTATTCCTTTTCCATTAGGCTTACCATCTTTTAATTCTCCCTCGTAACGTAATTTACCATTTTTATCATATAATTTGTTAGAATCAACTTTATTTTGACAACCTATAAAGTTTAACAAGATTACTGATATAAAAATTGCTAAAAATATACTTGCTTTTTTCACATTACTCTCCCCCAAATACATAAAATTCATCTTTCATATTTTTTTATTATAACGCTTTAATTAGCGTATAAAGTAAGTAAACGTTCATAACGATACAATAGTTTTATTATACCATTATATTCAATATATATCCATTTAAAGCATTATCACCAAGTGGAACGTTTTTATATAATGAGTTATACTTAGGTTATAAATTTGAGCAAAAAAAAAAGACCTTCTAAGTCATATTTATTGTTTTATTCAACACTTTTAAATTCATCAACTGTCGAATACTTACACACACTTGATATACACTTATATTATTAAATTCAACACCTCATTGTCAATAACATTATATTGTTGAACTTTACCCTCTGCTGATTTCATGCTTGCTTCTTCTGTGGCACCGGAAGTCTTATATAACTTTGTTTCACCTGTTCTTGTATTAGTTAAAGTAAATCCAACAAGTGATTCATCACTTCCTACAGAAGTTATTCCAGTATAATAATAACACTTTTCTTTATTATAAATTATATTCATACCGCCTGTTGATTTTAATTTATCTTTATCAGTAAAATTCAAAACTCCATGAACTAATTCTCCCCATTTATTTATATATCTATCGATATATTTCATTGGTTGTATTCTATCTACCCAGCTTGGCAAATTATTTATATCATATACATTTGATTCTCCAGTTTGTGCGTCCATTATTAATGCTCCAACTGCCTTAGCTTCTGTAATTCCAATGCCAGTATCATATCTTGTAATCACCCAATATGGTCTTCCACTATCGTCTAACTCAAAAGTAAAATCAGTATGTCCAGCTTTCATATCTCTAAAATAAGCTGCCCTATTTAAATCACTTAAAATATATGCTGAATTTAAATACTTAAGTTTAATATCTTTTTCACCAAGCTTAGTTACTAATTGAACATCATTTTGATTTGTAGCACTTACCTTAATATATCCTATTGTGCCTTCTCTATTTGTAAGCCATTTAAGAAATGATGAATGTTCAAGAGGCCCTACATAATACAATTGTCCATTTACACTTTGGAGGTCTAATTCTCCAACAGTGACTTGGCTTCCAAGGCTAGATATTTCACCTAATTTCTTATCTGCCAGCTTATTTGCAAGTTCTTCATCTATTATAGGAAGCTGGTTAATATCCATATATTCTATTTGACTCGAAAAATCAACTTCTTCAATATTGCCAATTAAATTTCTATGTTCTTTGTAGCTTATTAATGGGCTAAAAAATATTGCAAGTAATACATATATTATTGCAACACCAATGGCTGCAGTAATATATTTTCTGTTTCTAATAAATATACCATATCCAAATGTACATACTGAAAATATTCCTGTAATTGCCATTGCATTAAGACTCAAATCGAAAATTAATGCACTATTTAGCAATGCAATTAATCCTATTACAATGTATGTTCCTAATAATATTTTTAAATATTTAATCAAATTTTCCTTATTATTCATGCACTCTGCCTCCTTAATAATTTAATTTAAAGATACAAATGTTTTTATTTGATTATAACACAAAAAAAGTCCTCTGTATTTTGAAGCTATTTAAAATACAGAGGTTCAATATATTATTAAAAGGTAATATTCTAAATAATATAGTGGTTAATGTGTGGAAACTATATTATAAGGATATTAAGAAATCCATGGCATAGAATCTCCCATTATCTTAGAAATATTCCTTTAGGGGCTTATTTAATCAATAATGTTTTAATAATTTTAAAAACTCATTGATACTGATCTAAAAACAAAATAGAGATAATAAGGCCTTGTTTTATGCGAGACCCCATTATCTCTCTTACTAATATATTTGTATGATAACAAAGATTTCATTTGTGTTCAATATTTAAGAAAAATTCTTAATAAAAGTAAGTAAACTTATTCCTTAACTAAATAATATTAATTTTTTTCTTAGTTTTACCTTAAAATATAAATATTTTTTTGATTTTTATGTTATAGATTAATCTCAAATTCCTTTATAATTTGAATTTTATATAATAACATCATTATATTTGTAACTTATGATAAAATATTACAGAAAGAGGTGTTATTTATGTCAAAAGAAATTGAAGCAAAAGTTTTGCTTTCAAAAAACAAAAAGCCTTCTAGTTGGTTTGGAACAAGCTACCTTTTTAATATTTATAGAGGCTGTGAACATGGCTGCATTTACTGTGATTCCAGAAGCTTATGCTACAAATTAGATAATTTTGATGAACTCATTGTAAAAAAGAATGCTGTAGAACTACTCAAAAAAGAGCTTAAGACTAAAAGAAAAAAGGGATGTTTAGGCACTGGAGCAATGACAGATCCTTATACTTTATCTGAGAAAAAATATTCACTTACCAGAAGATGTTTAGAGATAATTTCAGAATATAATTACCCAATTCACTTAACTACAAAAAGTAATCTAATCTTAAGAGATATTGATATTCTTCAAGAAATCAATAAAATCTATGCATCTGTAGCTATAACAATAACTACTAATGATGATAGTTTAGCTAAAAAAATAGAGCCTTATGCACCTTCATCTACAGATAGATTTAAAGCCCTTGGAATTCTTTCAACATTAGGAATAAACACAAGCATAACCATGATGCCAATACTTCCATTTATAGAGGATACTGAAGAAAATATTATTAGTATAGTTGAAAAAGCAGATTATTATGGTGTTAAACATATTGTTCCTTGGATTGGAATGTCTTTAAGAGATAGGCAAAGAGATTATTTTTACGAAAATTTAGATAAAAATTTTCCTGGCATAAAAGAAAAGTACGAAAAACGCTTTGGAGATAGGTATAAATGCTCTGGAAGAAATATTACTAAGTTAAATTATGCGCTTAAAAATGCCTGTTTAAAGTATGGAATTACTCTTAAAATGCCTTCTTATGAAAACAAGTCATCATCTATTCAACTAAATTTACTAAGACAATAGATAGTTTTTACTATCTATTGCCTCTTCATACTAGCACTGCAAAATCAAACTTTTTATTATTTCCTTGCTAACATCACCATATAATTTACTAGATGATGTTGGTGTTGCTTGAATTACTGTAATAAGATTATTTTTAGGGTATACGTTAATTTCTTGTCCACCAAATCCTCTGGCTGCATATCCTTCTTCAAAAAGCCACCATAAATACCCATACTCTGAACTTGCTTTACTAGCTAATATTGCTTCTTTTACATATTCCTCAGATACAATTCTCTGCCCATTAAAAAGTCCATTATTTAAAAATAATAATCCTATTTTACCCATATCCCTTGCAGATAAATCTGAATTTTCTTCACCTTCCTGTATTGTATATGATACATTATCTGGGCTTTTAGGCCATGCTCCACTGTTTATTTTAAGTGGAGTATACAAAAATTCTTCACATACTTCATAAGCAGTTTTCCCTGCTGCTTTACCAATAACTGCTGAAAGTAAAATAACATCCCATTCTTTATAAACAAATTTAGTTCCTGGATAATCATTCATTGCAATATCTGATAAATGAGATAACCAGCTACCAGACCTCATCATTTGGTTCAGCATTGGGCAATGATAATGCTTTCCCGGATTCCAATATATACCTGAGGACATTGTCAATAAATGCTTTATAGTTAGTGCTTTATGATACATATGATTATCTTCAGCAAATTCAGGAAGATATTTTTTAATAGGCTCATCAATACTCTTTATTATTCCTTTATCAATACAAATTCCCAGAGTTATTGATAAAATACTTTTCCAAACTGATTTAATATTATTTTTGCTGTTTTCATTAAATTTATTGTAATAATGCTCAAAAATTATCTTTTCATTTTTTATAACGAGTATACTGTTTATAAGCCTATATCTCTTTTGTTTTATATAATCATCAATATCATTTAAAATATTACTATTCATACCTTCAACTTCTGGTGTTGAAAACTTCCACTCATAACTCATAATAAGTACCTCCCAATAATTGATTTTTCATCCATTTTAAGTTCAGCAGGTGTCCCCTTTGCAATAATATATCCTCCATCGCTTCCTCCTCCTGGCCCCATTTCAATTATGTAATCACAATTACTGAGTACTACTGGATCATGTTCAGTTACTATAATAGTATTACCATTATCACAAAGTTCATGAATTAGGTGAATAAGCTTTTCTGTATCAGAAATAGACAATCCTGTAGTAGGCTCATCTAAAATGTATAAACTGCTTTTTACTTGCCTTTTCCCCAACTCTTTTGCAAGCTTTATTCTTTGAGCTTCTCCTCCTGAAATAGTTGGAGTACTTTGTCCAAGCTTTATGTAGCCTAATCCAACTCTGTTTAGTGTCATAAGCATATTATAAACACTTTTATCAATGTCCTTGAAGAAGTCGATTGCCTCCAAAACACTCATTTCAAGAATCTGTCTTATATTTTTATCCTTAAGTTTAACTTCCATTGCTTCTTCAACAAAACCAGTTCCGCCGCAATATTCACACTCAAGATCTATAAAATTTCCATAACCAACATAATGATGAATTACTCCATCACCTTTGCATGCATGGCAGCCTCCCTTTGAATTTACACTAAATAATCCTGCGGTATAATCATTTTCAATTGCTTCGGGTGTATTTGCAAGGAGTTTTCTTATTTTATCGAAGATACCTAAATATGTAGCTGGACATGAAGTTCTGCTTCTTCCAATAGGCTTTTGGTCAACTACTATACATTTATTTATATGTTCTGTTCCTATAATCTCAACATTATCATTTTCTTCTTTATTATCTTCCTCATCTAGTTCATCGTCCTGAGAAAATTTTGCTTTTAAAATCTCTTTTAATTTAGGAACTAAAGTATCTGCAATCAAACTTGATTTCCCACTTCCTGAAACTCCTGCTATCCCAACAATAAGTCCCAAAGGAATATCAGTAGAAACCTTTTGTAAATTGTGAAGACTAGCATTATTTATTGTTAGAAACTTTTGTGTATTATTTATTCTATATTTCTTTGGAATAGGAATAAGCTTTTTGCCAGATAAATATGGAGAAGTCTTTGAATTATCACACAACATAAATTCATCATAAGTACCTTGAAATATTCTTTCACCACCAAAACTTCCTGCCTCTGGTCCTAAGTCTACAATATAATCAGCAGCCTTCATAAAATTTTCATCATGTTCAACAGCAACTACTGTATTTCCTCTATTAACTAAATTTTTAATAATATTTATAAGCTTTTCTTTTTCTATTTCATGTAAACCAATTGTGGGTTCATCAAAAATAAATATAATAGAATCCATTTCTGCTATTATAAATGAGGCTAAAAATAAACGCTGAATCTCCCCTCCAGAAAGTGTTGGAACAGGACGTGAAAGCGATAAATGATGAAGCCCCACATCAACCATACATTCAAGTTTAGTTAAAATCTCACCAATTAAATTTCCTCTAGATAGTTTATTTTTTTCTACCTTTAAAAATTCTACAAGATCTTTTATGTACATATTTTCTAGCTCTGTAATCGTCTTTCCACCAACAGTTGTATTAATAGCTTGTTCACCTAATCCAGTTCCATTGCATTTTGGGCAGATTCTTAAACTCAAGCAGTTATCCTCCATTAATAAGTATCTTAATCTTCCACTATCTCCGCCTATAATTTGCATTATCCAAGGAATAAATCCTGGAAATATTGTTTTTCCTCCGTCACCATATACTAAAGCTTGAAATTGTTCTTCTGTTAAAGTATTAACTTTTTGAGATATGGATAAACCATAATATTTGCAAAAGCCATCCATCAATCTTCTTGTACTTCCACGCTTTGCCACACCAAAAACTAATTCATCTATGGCTTTTGTCCTATCTCCAAAAAGCTTTTCTTCATCAAGCTTATATATCTTTCCTTTCCCTAAACATTTAACACACATTCCCTTTGCTGAATTTTTTTGAAACATTTCCATTGAAAGTGGAAGTCCATCATCATAATCTGAATCACGTATGCCAAAGGCTGAAAAAAACATAGCAAGCATGTTGCTTATTTTAGTACGTGTACCAACAGTACTTCGAGGATTTGATTGACGAATTATTCTTTGTTCAACTGCAACTGTAGGCGACATACCAGTGATGCTATCAAAACTCGGTGCAGTTTCCACCATAAACTGGGTTCCAGAAAACAATAAATACCTTCGCTTTCCTTCTTCATAAAGAGTATCAAAAGCAAGACTAGACTTTCCACTTCCTGAAACTCCTGTAATAACAGTTAATTTGTTTTTAGGAATCTTAATATCAATATTTTTTAAATTGTGAATTTTAGCACCTTTAATTTCTATAAAGTTATTCATGCTTTACCTCATTTAATTGAGTAACCAAAATTTTTTTAGCTACTATTTAAAATCTATTTTTAACTATGTAATTATTTTATACTAAACTACAGCATATAGCCATATTAAGTAATATTTTCTAGTTTGCCAAGTAAGTACGTAAGTAAATTAATTGAAATATGTTATTGTATGTTGTACTATTATACTAAAATATAATGTTCTTAAAAATATCATAATTAACTATGTACACCATAGACATATTATGGTAACTTGTTGTGCTTATTAAAAATATACTTAAAGTATTTTTAATGTGACTTACCATTAATATTCTGAACCATATAACCATATATATTCTTCAGAATATGCACATATTAAAAGAGCTGCTATGCCGCAATTCGGAACTTATCACCTATAAAAATAGCAGCTATACACTCATAAAAAGAGTGGCTATTCCACAATACAAATCTTTTCTGCAATTCAGAACTTTTTATGCCTAAAATGCAGATTTAGAAACTTTGGTTGTAAAACTAAACATATTTAAGTAGCACAATACCTTATGTTATTAATTTTTTATTGGAGGTTGTAATATGGTTAATATCCCTGGCTATCAAATAAACTCAAAAATATATGAGGGAAATAAAACTATTATTTACAATGGAATTAGACTAAATGATGGCGTTTCAGTTTTATTGAAATTTCTTTATGCTGAATATCCTGATTTAAATGATATAGATAAAGTTAAAAAACAATATATCTTAAATCAACAAATTCAGAGCAAAAACATTGTAAAAATCTATAATATAGAATATTACGAAAAAACGCCAGTACTTATTTTAGAATATTTTGATGGCGTTTCTTTAAATAACATCTTAAATACCTTTGAAAAAATGAAACCTATGGATTTCCTAAAAATAGCTATTGAACTATCACAAGGACTAATTGATATTCATTATAACAATATTATCCATAAAACCATTATTCCAAGTCACATTATTGTAAATAAGAAAAATAATATAGTTAAATTTACTGGCTTTGAAAATTCTACTCTTTTCTCCAACAAAATAAATATTTTAGATAAAATAACAGATTTAGAAAGTATAATTGGTTATATTTCTCCAGAACAAACTGGAAGGATGAACAGTTCTATTGATTATCGTACAGATTTTTACTCTTTAGGAGTAGTTTTTTATGAAATGCTTACTGGGTCTTTACCTTTTGATGCTGAAGATAATTTAGGTATGATTCATTGTCATCTTGCAGTGCACCCCATTTCTCCATTTGAAAAAGACCCTAATATTCCACAGGTTATTTCTAATATAATAATGAAATTAATGGAAAAAATGCCTGATAATAGATACCAAAGCGCTGTTAGTTTGAAATGGGATTTAGAAAAATGCAAGAACCTACTTGAAGGCACTGGATCAATAACAAATTTTAAAATAGCTGAAAGAGATATTTCAGATGTTTTTGAAATTCCCGACAAACTCTATGGAAGAGAGCAAGAAATTAAATTGCTAAAATCCGCCTTTAAGCAAATTAATATAACTCAAAAAGAAACTATTTTGATTTCTGGTTATTCTGGGGTAGGAAAATCTGAATTAGTTAATAAGTTTAAAACTTCTATAAAAAATAAACCCAGTTATTTCATATCGGGAAAATTTGATCAATTTTATCATGACATTCCTTCTGCATTAATTTATTCTTTTAGTGACTTAATCAATCAAATTCTCAGTGAAAATAAAGAGCAAATTAAGAACTGGAGAAATAAACTTTTAAACTCCTTAGGATCTAATGGCCAGGTAATTATAGATGTAGTTCCTCAAGTTGAAAAATTAATTGGAAAACAAAAGCAAGCTCTTGAGTTGTCTCCTCAAGAAACAAAAAATCGTTTTTACAAAGTTTTTAAAGATTTTGTAAAAACCTTTTGTGAATCAGATCATCCTCTAGTCATATTTTGGGATGATTTACAGTGGGCTGATTTATCTTCCCTAAAGCTTATGGAAACCCTAATAAGTGATTTTGAAATAAAAAATATATTGTTTATTGGAGCTTATAGATATAATGAGGTGGATGAACTTCACCCTCTAAGACTAACTATAAATAATATTCAAAATAATAATGTACTTGTTAATACTATTTTTCTTAAACCTTTAAAAGCTGTTTATATACAACAGTTTATTTCTGAAACATTCCATTGCAATATAAATGAAGTAATTTCTTTATCTGAAATAACCATGAAAAAAACAGATGGTAATCCATTCTTTATGAAACAATTTTTATATTTATTATATATAGAACATTTGATTTGGTTTAATAAAAAAGAATGGAAATGGGAATGGAATTTATCTGAAATAAAAAAAGTAAATATAGCCGAAAATGTTGTAGAACTGATTACGTCTAGAATATCAAAATTCCATAAAACTACTGTTGAAATATTAAAATTAGCTGCTTGTATAGGGAGCCAATTTGACTTTAACTTATTGTCTGTGTTAAGCAAAATTATATACAAATATACTAATGATGACCTTCAAGCTGCTATGTATGAAGCTTTAAAAGAAGGCATTATATTACCTGCTTTAAAAGACAATATTAATAATGAAACAGGCAAATTAATTCACGATAATTATATATTTCTTCATGATAGAATACAGCAGGCAATATATTCATTAATTGATGAACATCAAAAGCAAGAAATTCATCTTAAAATAGGAAAGCATATGTTAGCCAATGAAGATTGGTTAAAACAAGAAGGAACTATTCTAGATATTGTATCTCAATTAAATCTTGGTATTGAATTGATACATAATGCTTCTGAAATATTTCAAATAGCTGAATTGGAGCTTCTAGCTGGAAAATTTGCAAAGAAATCAACTGCCTATGACACAGCCTATAAGTATACTTTGATTGGGATTAAGCTTATAGAACCTTTTGGTTGGCAAACCTCTTATGAATTAATTCATTCCTTATATGTTCAAGCTGCTGAAATAGCTTGTTTAAATGGAGATTATGAAGCTGTAGAAAAATATACTCAAGTTGCATTAATTAACAGTCAAAATGATTTAGATAAAATTGAGTTATACGAAATTAAAATCATAGCCTATACTGCACAAAATAAAAAATCAGAAGTTTTAGATACTGCTATATATGTACTGAAACTTCTTGGAATGAATTTTCCCAAAATGCCTACCACAGCTCATGTTTTATATTCATTTATAAAAACAAAGCTTATGCTATTTAGAAATCCGCCTGAAAATTTAGTTGAATTACCACAAATGACCAACTTATTTTTATGTGCGGCTTTGAGAATAATGGTTAAAATGGGAATGTCTACTTATATGCTTAACCCTAATCTTTTTCTTTTAATAACATTAAAAGCCGTAAGATTGTATGTAAAACATGGAAACTTAAGTAGTTCACCAATTGGCTATGCTGCTTATGGCATGCTTTTATGCTCTATAGGAGATATTGATTCTGGATATAAATTTAGTCAGTTAGCGTTACAATTATTAGATAAATTTGATGAAAAAGAATATAAAGCTCAAACCTATGTACTTATAAACTGCTTCATAAATCCATGGAGAAAAGACATTAATAGTACATTAAATAAATATGTAAATGCTTATAATGTTGGATTAGAAACAGGTAATATAAATTATGCTTGTACAGCTGCATGCTTATATGGAATATCCTCTTATTATTCAGGTAAAAATTTAGCAAATTTAGATGTTGAAATGTCCGATTTTTCAAAAATTATGAATAAGCTAAAAAATAAAGAAGCTCTCATTACTCAATCAATATTTCAACAAGCAATTAATAATTTAATTGGTGATTCTGAAAATACCTATAAATTAAAAGGGAAAGTATATAATGAAGATGAAATGATATTGATACACCAAGAAGCAAAGGATATTGGTACTCTTTGCAGTGTTTATTTAAATAAATCTATTCTTTCATATTTATTTGGCAAATATGATGATGCTTTTGATAACTCTCAAATTGCTCAATCTTATTTAGAAGGTGTAAAAGGAACCTTAAGTTTTGCTATTTTTTATTTTTATAATTCATTAATTATGCTCGCTTGTATTAACACGCAAAATTCACTACTTGGTAAACAGCAAATAATGCATAAAATATCGTCCAATGAAAAAAGATTGAAAAAATGGGCGCAAGATGCACCAAATAACTTTTTGAATAAACTATATTTAGTGAAAGCAGAAAAAGCAAGGATTTTAGGACAAACTTCTAAAGCTATTGATTATTATGAAAAAGCTATTAAAATTGCTTCAGAAAATAATTATATACAAGAAGAAGCTCTTTCAAATGAACTAGCAGCAAAATATTATTTATCATTGGAAAACAAACGTATAGCTAAAATGTACTTTGAACAATCAATATATTGCTATAATTTATGGGGTGCTAAAGCTAAATCTAATAATATAATTCAATCATATTCTAATATTTTCAGCTTTGATAAACTTAATAATTCTTTTATCAAAGATAGATCTACAGCTTTAGATAATAGTATATCCAATCCAATTGGACTCGATATCGCTTCAATAGTAAAAGCAACTCATGCAATTTCTGGTGAAATAAAATTAGAGGAGCTATTAAAAAAGCTGCTATATATTTTGCTTGAAAATGCAGGTGCTCAGAGAATCTGCTACTTAATTAAAAGAGAAGAAAAATATATTATACTTGCAGAAGGTAATATACGGGAAAAACAAATAGATGTTATGAAAGAAGAGGATTTTGAAGCCACTAAGGCCTTGCCTAAGAAAATAATTTATTATGTAATACATTCAAAAGACACTATAATTTTAGATTCTTCTTCTATTTCAGAAAAATTTATAACAGATCCTTACATTTTAAATAAAAATCCAAAGTCTATTATGTGTATGCCTGTATTAAACAAAGGAAATTTAATTGGAATACTTTATTTGGAGAACACTTTAATAGATGGTGCCTTTAATAACGAACGAATTGAGATAATTAAAATAATTTCTTCTCAACTAGCAATATCATTAGAAAATGCAATTCTATACAATGATTTAGAACGTTCTGAAAAGCAACTTAGAGAGCATCACAATAAACTTGAGGAATTGATAGAACAAAGAACTTCAAAATTAAAAAAAGAAATTAATGAACGTAAAAAGGCTGAAAAACTATTAGAAGAAATGGCCTCTCACGATTATCTTACTGGACTAGCAAATAGAAAATTGTTTCAAAGCGAATTAAATTATTCGCTTGATTTTGCAAAAGCTAATGATCTTTCTCTTGCAATTTTATTTATAGACCTAGATGGTTTTAAAGCAATAAATGACGCTTATGGTCATAACTGTGGAGATACGGTTATAAAAACCATTGCTGCAAGATTAATAAAAATAGTAAAACCTTCTGATGTCGTTTCAAGATTTGGTGGAGATGAATTTGTAATTATCATCAAAAACATTTTAAGTATAGATTTTATTAATGAGATCTGCAATAAAATTATTAATGAAATTTCACTTCCAATTGATTTAGGCAACTACAAAGGTTTGGTTACTGCAAGCATTGGTATCTCGGTATATCCAACTGATGGTATTACTATAAATCAATTAGTTAAAAAAGCAGATAATGCTATGTATGAAGCAAAAAAATCTGGAAAAAATAAATTTGTCTTTAGTAAATAAGAATAAATAAGTCGAACCATATATATTTTTGAAAATATATATGGTTCAACTTCATATTCTTAAATTAAGCTTCTTTTACATTTCTAGTAACAACAATATCAGCACCAGTCCCAAGCACATTTTGAATTACAATATCTCCAATTTTAACAGGAGCCTTAATAATTGCTTTATTAATTTCTTCCATGCATTTAAAATTAAGTCCTTTTGGAATTGGATTTGTTGTTTTTACAGGTACTACAGGCAACTCTCCATTTTGAACCTTAACTGTTGAAGTTATTACTCTTACTGGATTTGTAACTTCATTTATTCCATATTCAAACCCTCTAGGACAACCATTTCCAGTTACGCTTTTAGCTTCTGCATCTACTTTTAAATGACATCCTTTAGGACAAACTATACAAATTAATTCTTTTTCCATTTTATTCACCATCCTCTAATGATATTGTTATATCACCTTTAACTTTATCTAATAATACCTTACTTAAAACTACTTTTTCCATTTCAGAAGGTGCTAAATGAGCTCTTTTAAATTTACCTATAACTTCATCATTTGATCTTACAACTAAGGCTTTATCATGATAAATATTATTTACTCTCATAAATATAGTTAATTTATCTGAAACATCTTCTATGCTAAGTTTTTGAGGCACTGTGTAATTAACATTTTGCCCATTAATTATATTTACATATTTATCTTTCTTAAGTTCACCTTTAATGTATTTTGACGCTGAAAGGCCTGCATGTTTTGATTCTTGAGTAACAAAGTCAACCAAGTCATGAACGTGAACAACATTACCACATGCAAATATTCCCTCAACAGAAGTTTCCATACTTTCAGTAACAATTATTCCATTTGTTCTTCTATCACCTTCAATTCCAGCATTGAAAGATAATTCATTTTCAGGGATTAATCCTACTGACAATAATAATGTATCTACATCAAACTCTTTTTCAGTTCCCTTAATAGGTCTCTTATTTTCATCAACTTGAGCTATAACTACCTTTTCAAGTCTTTCCTTTCCTACAATATCTACAACTGTATGAGATAAATATAGTGGTATATCATAGTCGTTTAAACATTGAACTATATTTCTATTTAAACCATTTGAATATGGACAAAGCTCAACTACAGCTTTAACCTTTGCTCCTTCAAGAGTCATTCTTCTTGCCATTATAAGTCCAATGTCTCCTGAACCTAATATAACTACTTCTTTACCTGGCATATATCCTTCAACATTAATATATCTTTGAGCTGCACCTGCACTAAATACTCCTGCTGGTCTGTCCCCAGGAATATTAATTGCACCTCTTGTTCTTTCCCTACAGCCCATTGCAAGGATTATAGCCTTAGCCTTTAACTCCATAAAACCTTCTTCAGTATTTATTGCATAAACTGTTTTATCTTTTCCAATTTCTAAAACCATAGTATCAAGTTTTACTTCAACATCTGTATCTTCAATCATTTCAATGAATCTGCCTGCATATTCAGGTCCTGTAAGTTCTTCTTTGAAAGTATGAAGTCCAAAACCATTATGAATACATTGATTTAATATTCCACCTAATTCCTTATCTCTTTCTATAATTAATATTTTTTTAATTCCATTATTATATGCTTCATATGCGGCTGCAAGACCTGCTGGTCCTCCACCTACAACTATTAATTCGTAATTCATAATCAATCTTCCCTTCTACTTTGATTTCCCCACTAGAATATAAGAATTATCTTTTTCTAAAACAACACTTTCAAGTGGAACATTATGTTCTCTTGCAATAATTTCTTGAACCTTTGGTCCACAGAAACCACCTTGGCATCTTCCCATTCCTGGTCTACATCTTCTCTTTACTCCATCTAATGAAATTTCTCCAAAGCTTCTCTTTATTGCATCAACAATTTCACCTTCAGTTATACTTTCACATCTGCAAACTATTCTTCCATACTGTGGATTTTCTTTTATAAGTTCAGCTTTTTCTTTAGCTGATAATTCCATAAAATGTACTTGTTTTCTTGTTCCTATGAAATTTTCTTTCTTTTCTAATGAGCATCCTGCATTATGTAAGATTTCAACAACATCTATTGCTATTGCTGGTGCAGAAGATAAACCTGGTGATTTCATTCCTGCTGCATCAATAAATCCCTTAACTTCATCATTTTCTTCTACTATAAAATCATCTGTATCTGAAATTGCTCTAAGACCAGCAAAATTTCTTATCCCTTCTCTAAAATTAACCTTTTTAGTTGTACGCAATGAGGCTTCACGTACTGCGTCTAATCCATCTCCAGTAGTTTTTAACGAATCTCTTTCATCTATATCTATTGCATCAGGTCCTACAAGTAAATTTCCATGAACAGTTGGTGTAACCAAAACTCCTTTTCCAAGTTTAGATGGACATTGGAATATAGTGTGACTTACTACTTTACCTTGATTCTTATCCATTACATAATATTGTCCACTTCTTGGAGTTATTTTAAAGCTTTCCTTACATATTAAGTTATGAATTTTATCTGCATAAAGTCCTGCTGCATTAATTACATATTTAGCTTCTATAGTTTCTCCATCAGAAGTTGTAATCTTAAAGCTTTCATTTTTTTCTATTGAAACAACTTCCTTATTTAATTTAACTTCTCCCCCATTTGTTACACCATTTTCAACTAAGGCAATTGTATATTCAAATGGTCCCACTATACCTCCTGTTGGTGCATATAGTGCTCCTTTTATATCTTCATTAAGATTGGGTTCCTTTTCTAAAACTTCTTCTTTGCTTAAGATCTTTAAATCCTTTACTCCTATTTTGGTTCCATTTTCATATAGAGTCTTTATAGTCTTTAAATCTTCATCATCAAAAGCCAAAATTAATGAACCATTTCTCTTAAAAGGTACGCTTAATTCTTTACATAAGTCTTCAAACATTTCGTTTCCACGCACATTATATTTTGCCATTAAAGTTCCTTCTTTAGGATCATATCCAGCATGGACTATAGCTGAATTTGCTTTGCTAGATCCCATTGATACATCTTTTTCTTTTTCTAAAATTACTACCTTTAAATTGTATTTTGTTAGTTCTCTAAAAATAGAACTTCCAATAACACCTGCTCCAATTATTGCTACATCATACATATTAAATCCCCCTTTAATTCAGTTAAGAGCTTATTAAAATATCTTTTAACTGTATAACTTTCCATTCTTTGTTTTTGCACAAAAAAAGGTCAAGCTAAAAACAGGTGTTGGTTCACCTCTGTTTTTATGCTTGACTCTATATTCTCTCAGCATTTGTATTCAATTACATTCTTATTTTACCTTGAAAATGTATTCTTGTCCAGTATAAATTTTATATTAATAGATAAAATTTGATTTTTATTCTTCTTCCCAGCTTTTTGCTCTTTCTACAGCCTTTTTCCACCCTTTATATAATTTTTCTTTCTTATCTTCAGCTAAATTTGGTGTATAAGCCTGACTTACAGCCCAAGCCTTAGCAATTTCTTCTTTTGATTCCCAGAAGCCTACAGCTAGTCCTGCTAAATACGCTGCACCTAGTGCTGTTGTTTCTGTTATTATAGGTCTTACAACTTCTGTTCCAGTTATATCTGCTTGGAATTGCATTAATAAATTATTTCTACTAGCACCACCATCTACTTTAAGGCTTGTAAGATTACAGCCTGAATCTTCTGCCATTGCATCAATAAGATCTTTTGATTGATATGCAATAGATTCAAGTGCAGCTCTAATAATATGATTACTATTAGCTCCTCTTGTCAAACCAAATATAGCTCCTCTTGCATACATATCCCAATATGGAGCTCCAAGTCCAGTAAATGCTGGAACCACATATACGCCACCATTGTCTTCAACTTTTTGAGCAAAATATTCCGTATCAGCTGCTTCAGTAACTAATTTAAGTTCATCTCTAATCCATTGGATAACAGCACCGCCAACAAACACTGAACCTTCCAATGCATATTGAACTTTATTATCTATTCCAACTGCAATAGTTGTTAATAATCCATTTTTACTTTGAATCATCTTATCTCCTGTATTCATAAGTAAGAAACAGCCTGTTCCATATGTGTTTTTAACGCTACCAGCTTCAAAACAAGTTTGTCCAAATAATGCACATTGTTGATCTCCAGCCATACCTGCTATTGGAACTCTAACTCCGCCTGTGCCTCCAAGATTTGTATATCCATAAACTTCTGATGAATTTTTAACTTCTGGAAGCATTGACTTTGGAATATTAAGCTTTTCTAGGATTTTTTCATCCCATTTTAATTCCTTTATGTTATAAAGCATTGTTCTAGAAGCATTTGTATAGTCAGTTACATGAACCTTACCATTTGTAAGCTTCCATACTAGCCAAGTATCTACTGTTCCAAATAATAATTCACCTTTTTCTGCTCTTTCTCTTGCACCTTTTACATTATCTAAAATCCATTTTATTTTTGTTCCTGAAAAATATGCATCTAATAATAATCCTGTATTTGCTTTTACATATTCTGAAAATTCACTGTCTTCTTTAAGTTCTTCTACTATAGCTGCTGTTCTTCTGCATTGCCATACTATTGCATTATATACTGGTTCTCCAGTATTTTTATCCCAAACAATTGTAGTTTCTCTTTGATTTGTAATTCCTATAGCAGCTACTTCCTCTTGAGTTATATTAGTTTTTGCCATTACTTCTTGCAAAACTCCATATTGGCTTGCCCATATCTCTAAAGGATTGTGTTCTACCCATCCTGCATTTGGATAGATTTGAGTAAATTCCTTTTGACTTACATCTAATATATTTTGATCCTTATCAAAAATTATTGCTCTTGAACTTGTTGTTCCTTGATCTAATGCTATTATATATTTTTTCATAATATGCCACCTGCTTTCATAAATTTCACAATTTTGTTCTTTCCTATATTGACGGAAGTCAGCTAAATCATAACTTCACATATTTTTTTACATACTTATAGAAAACAATTTACTTTAGAAATAAGAATTAATAAAATTTAATTTTTCAGAAAATTATAGCCACACAAAACCTCAACTTACACTTTAAGCAACAATATACTTAATAAATTGCAGTCAGTATAAGTTTTAAATTTACTTAGCTCAAAATAATGGATTCTAAGTAAATTTAGTTTCATGTAGCTTTATTCTCTAAATCTCTATAGCCTACATTTCCCAAATCTCTTTTTTAGTTGTAGATATACATGTTGCACCAGAACTCAGCGCCTGCATTACCTCTTCTTTAGTTTCAATAAGTCCACCAGCAACTACTGGTTTATTTGAGTGTTTTGAAATAATTCCAAGTACTTTTGGAATTATTCCAGGTAAAACCTCTATTGCATCACATTCTGAAATCATGTGGTTTTTAACAGTATTTAACGAAAGTGTATCAAACACAAAAACTCTTTGGACACCTACCAAGTCATATTTCTTAGCAAGCTTTACAACTTGAGGTTTTGTACTAATTATTCCATCAAATTTTGTTTCTTCTTTTATATATCTTATAACCACTTCTTTATTGGTAAAGCCTTCAACTAAATCTATATGAATTATTCCTATCTTGTTATTAGATGCTATAATTTCACTTATATTTTTTATATTTAAAACATCTCCATATAAGACAAAAATAATTTGAGCAGCTGAACTTATTGCTCCATTTAGTTGCTCTTCATTTTTTACTGCTGCTATAACTGGATTTTCTTCTAATAATTCTTTTATCTTCATTTCTTCTCCTATGTAACTGTTTTCTTTTTTTCTCAGTATTACATAATTATCTTCTAGTGTCAACATTACTGATATATTTCATATGTATATAATGAAATATTTACTTATTTTTTCATATTTGATAATCAAATATTTAAATTACTAAATTACTAAATTCAATAAATTAATTTTTCTATTTCCACAATACTTAAATTTTATTTACTATAAAATAATTGTAGAAAATACTGCTCCTAAAGTTCCCCCTATTATTGGTGCAATTACTGGAATCCATGAGTATCCCCAATCTGAATCGCCTTTATTAGGTATAGGTAATAGTGCATGTGCAATTCTTGGTGCTAAATCTCTGGCTGGATTAATTGCATACCCTGTTGTTCCGCCTAAGCTTAGACCAATTGCCCAAATTAGTAATCCTACAAATAACGTTCCCATTCCATTTGTTAAATTTTGTGCTCCCATTCCTAAGATTCCAAAAACCAATACAAAGGTTCCTACAACTTCACAGAAAAAATTCATTAGGTTGTTTCTAACAGCTGGACCTGTACAAAATACTGCAAGCTTGTCTCCTTGATTATCAGTAGTTTTAAATTGATCATAATTAAAAATAAATACTAAAACAGCTCCTAAAAATGCACCTAAAAATTGTCCTGCAAAATATATTGGTACTTGACTCCATGCCACTTTTCCTATAACTGCAAGGGCAATTGTAAGTGCTGGATTAAAATGAGCTCCACTATAACTTCCGAAAATTAAAGCTGGAATTGCTACCGCAAACGCCCATCCTGTTGTAATTACCATCCATCCTGAGCCATTTCCTTTTGAATTTTTAAGTACAACATTTGCTACTACTCCATCCCCTAATAGAATAAGAAGCAACGTACCTACTAGCTCTGCCAAAAATATTGTCATATCACTTTCCCCTTTCAATATGGTTATTTATTTTGTTTTCTCATAGGTTTATAAAATCACAATCTTTTTTTGCATACACCTACTCTCTTAATTTATACTCTCACATATAATTGCTAAAAAACTATACATTAGATAATTATGATTTTAAGATTTATCTACATAAGGCTTTAATTATTAAAGAAGCAAATAAATATACTCATGGAAATTTGGGCATAACAATAGCCACACAAAACTTCTTGAAATTTAAGCAATAATTATTCTATACTACTTAAATTTTAATTTACCTAGTACCCAAAAAGCTGTTCTAAGTAAATTTAGTTTTATGTGGCTTATTCTCTAATTCTCTATAGCCTACATTAAAAATCTCTTTCAAAATCACAATGTAATTGTTTTCTTGCTGTTCTTAGTATCACACATTTATTTTTCAATGTCAACCTTAGTTAATAATATAACAGTTTTAAAATTATAAAAACAATCCTCCTATTTCTTGTAATTCTTTAATTTACATTATATTTAGATTCAATATTTTCTTAATATATTTATATTTTTTATTTAACGTTAGCATATATGGGCTTATATTGTTAATATTTTATTTAACATATCAAAATCATTATTGAACCTAAATACTCTTTAATCTTTTCAAATTATAATTATTATATCTAACTTATACCTATTATTTTATATATGAAAATCATCAACTAAAATTATTTTTTACTCTAAATATACTTTTATTTATATATATCAGAAAATTCTAAATTAATTCGTTCAATTAAATTTTGTCCTATAGATTCACCAGAACGGTTTTCTTCGCAAATATCCTCAGACAATCTACAAGGAATATTTATTATGAACTCAGTACCTTTGCCTAACTCACTTTCAGCAGATATTGTTCCATCATGTAATTCCACTAAACATTTTACAAGTGAAAGTCCGATACCGCTTCCTTCACAATCTCGAGTAAGAGATTTGTCTACCTGAATAAAGCGTTTAAATATATCGTCTATCTTATCTTCTGGAATCCCTCTTCCTGTATCTTTTACTCTTATACAAATATTCTCATTAAAATCCTCTATATTAACGGTAATTTCGCCTCCAGAAGGAGTAAACTTAACTGCATTTGATAATAAATTTAGTATAATCCTTTCAATCTTTTCTGGATCACAAGTAATATTTTTTTCTTCTATCTCTGTGTCAAATATTAGAGATAATCCTTTATTTTCAATGTAATCTGCTACAGATAAAGTGATGTTTTCAACAAGGTTAATTATATCTACATTAGCTTCATTCATATCAAAATAACCCGAATCAATTTTTGTTATGTCTATTATGTTATTAACAAGCCTTAAAAGCCTATAGCAATTTTGCTTCATTATATTAGTATATTTATAAAAATTACTATCTTGAAAAGAACAATCTCTAAGCTTAATCTCATGCATTTGAAGTGCTGAAAAAATAACATTTATAGGTGTTCTTAATTCATGTGAAATATTAGAAAAAAACTCTGTTTTAATCCTATCATATTCTTTTATTTCATATATTTTTTTTCTTTCTTCTTCAACACTCTTTTCTAACTCTTCCATGTGCTTTCTTTCAGTTATATCTATTGCAACTCTCATAAGCAATTTATGTCCATCCTGCATTTTTCCTATATAAGCAGAATAAAAATTCCAAATTCTAGTTAGCCCATTTTTTGTTTTTACATAGTATTCCCCATTATTTTGTCTTCTATGTAAGCTAAATAGCTTATCAACATCTTCATTATTCAACTCTTCTTCAAACACCTCAGATATAGCTGACCATTTTGATATTGTTGGAATATCCTCAATTGAATATCCTGTAAATTCAGTCCATGTCCTATTAATCTTTTTTACTTCTCCAGTTTCTGTATATAACATTATAGGCAGTGGGGCCTCTTCTAATGCGTATCTAAACTGTCTTTCACTTTCTTTTAGAGCTTCTTCTGTCTTATTTCTCTCTGCAATTTCCTCCTCTAACATTAAGTTGAAATCTTTTAATTCCAAAGTTATTTCCTCAATTTGCTTATATCCCCTATTGGCCTTTTCTTCTAATCTTTTATTTTCTTTTATAAGTAATTCATTAATTTTTTTTATTTCTTCATAATTATGTTTATATTTATCCAATTCTCTGTTTAATTCTTTTTGAGAATTCTTCACTTGATTAAGTTCTTTTTTTAGTTGTTCAATTATTTCTTCTTTATAATCATTCACTTTATTTTTGTTTTTTAATTTATTTTCCATTTATTTATAGCCCCATTTCAGAAAATTTAAATATAATCAATAAAGTTGACTTTATACAACTATTTTGTTTTAAATACTAACATGGCTGAGGTCTGATTCATATGACCTATAAACTGCTCTCCATACGTAGAAAATCCTATTGTAGGAATATTATTAAAAATTTCTCCATATTCCTCTTCTAAATGCTTTCTCTCTAATTCAAGGATTCTCTCAACACAGTCAAAATTAATGATTCCATCTATTCTTCCCATTTCTGTTATTTTATTTCCAATTGCTTTTTTAGTATCTTCAATAATATTTGTGGATTTTAGTAATCTAACTTCCATTCCCTCTAATATATTGCAATAAAACAGCATACTAGTATCCTTAGTTCTTTGAGGAGTTCGTATGAACATGTTATCTTCTCCAACAGTTAATCCTAAAGGGTTTGTACTAAAATATTTTGATACTTCACTAATCGAAGTTGCACCTACAGCCTGAGCATACTCGTATACAGCAGGCCTATTATTAAATTCAATTACTTCACGTTTTTCTTCATCAACTTTATTAGCAATAAATACATGGTTTAACGGAGTAAAACTTTGTGTTTTAATAATGTCAAATTCAGCATTATCATTTATTTTCAAAATTAATAAAGCAGCTGAATTAGTATATGCTATGCCTTCAGCAAAAATATATGTTTTCAGAAATTTATGATCGTCTCCTGCAGAACCACCAACAAAAAATATATTAGTTCTATCTCCAATTAAGTCCATTATCTTTTCTTCTTTCATGCTTATACCATCAATTAAACTAACACCGACAAATTTTCCTGAATCCATAGTATATAAACTTTCACCATAATAATTTTCAAAAGAAGCAAATGTATCATCTAAATTTAAAGTTTTATTCATATTTTCAATTACTTCCAGCTTAACATCTGCAATTATATTAGAATTAATAGCCATTGCTACAACAGAATTCTTCAATAATTTCCCACTCACAAGTTCTCCAGCAGTAGAACACCCCACAACAACACAATCTGCAAAAGCCTCCTTCATAAGTTTACTGAGCTTGTATTGATCGTATGCATTAGATGAAAAAAATACCACTAGCTTTATATTAGAAATATTCAGTTGACTTTTTATTTCTGCAACCGCTTCCTCCTCTAGGAATTTTGTTGAAAATGCAGATTTTATATTTAGTTCCTCTTTATCAAAGCTTTTCACGTTCAACTGTTTAGCAATATTCAAAAGTTTTTCAATTATTATCACATCATCTGGTGAATCTTCATCAAACTTATTAGGATTTATTCCTTTCAAAATAAGCTTAGCTATAGTCATCTCTTTAATAGCTGGATTCCCATTAGCTCTTTCTTCAATAATATTATCAATAATGCGCTTTATTTGACCGCCCAATACAATCACCCTTTTTTCCATAAAATCCACAAAAACAATTTCCTCTTTACTAATAGAATTTTATACTTAAATTCTAAAATAATTATAACATATTGTTACTATATTTCGTTTATTTACAAAATAAATATTTTATTTTTTCCCATAAAAACAAGACATCACCTTTTATACTAATTAATACAAAAAGTGATGTAGCCTTAATATCTTAAATTGTAAATTAAAAGCACAATTTTTAATAACCTTATAATTAATGCTTTATTTCTGAACTTATTTAAAATCTTCTATTCTTATTATATTATCTATTTTATCAACTGATTTTAATGCTTTAATTTCTTTAATTGCATTATCAATTTTAGCTTCATTAGTCTTGTGAGTAACTAATACAATGGTTACCTGACCATCTTCTTCATCACCCTTTTGTATTACTGAACGTATGCTCACATTATGCTTTCCAAGTATTGCAGTTATTTCTCCCAATACTCCTGATTCATCTAAAACAGTAGCTCTTATATAAAACTTACTTTGGATAGCACCCATGTCTAAAATTTCTCTTTCCCATAGGTTGTTTTTTACCACTGGGTTTGGATTTTCTGTGTCAACATTGCTTCTTACTATAGAAACAATATCGCTTACTACAGCGCTTCCCGTTGGGAGGTCTCCTGCGCCTCTTCCATAAAACATTAAATCTCCAACTGCATTTCCTTTTATGAATACAGCATTATATGAATCATAAACATTTGCAAGAGGATGTTTTTTAGGAATCATCGTAGGGTGAACCCTTAATTCCACTTTTCCATCAACTTCTTTTGCTATTGCAAGTAGCTTAATTCCCATTTTAAATTCTTTAGCATATTTCATATCTACAGCTTGAATTTTTGTAATACCTTCTCTATATACATTTTTCACATCGATTTTTGATCCAAAAGCTAAAGCAGAAAGTATTGCTAATTTATATTGAGCATCATACCCTTCAACATCTGATGTAGGATCTGCTTCAGCATAACCTTTTTCTTGTGCTTCCTTTAAAGCTTCATCGAAATCAGCATCTTCAAGTTCCATTTTACTTAAGATATAGTTAGTTGTTCCATTTACTATACCGTAAAGATTTTGTATTTTATTTGCTGTTAAGCTTTCATCTATTCCTTTTATTATTGGAATTCCTCCAGCTACACTTGCCTCATATTGGAACATTATGCCCATTTCATCAGCTTTTTCAAAAAGCTCATCTCCACCAGTTGCAAGTAACATTTTATTTGCAGTTACTATATGCTTTTTCTTTTCCATACATCTAAGCATATATTCTCTTGCTGGTTCCATTCCTCCCATAACTTCAACAACTATTTTAATAGAATCATCTTCTAATACTTCATTAAAATCTGTTGTAACAAGTTCATTAGGAATATCAACACCTCTTGGCTTATTCTTATCTCTTACAAGAACCTTTGCAACTTCCACTTCATAACCGCATCTTTTCATGATTTCTTCTTTATTAGAATTTAAAATCATCCAAACACCACGACCAACATTCCCCAATCCTAGCAGTGCTATTTTTACTTTTTTCATATTGTGCCCCCCTTAAGTTCAACTATTATAGCTAATAGTATACCTCTTAATTATAATTGTTATCTTAATTTTTGGCTATATTTTTTTGCTTAATAACCTAAATTTAGTTAATGTGCTACCATTTCTTATGAGCGCCATGAAAAAAACATAATATAATAAACACTATAAAAAAATAAATTCCAATTATCATTTTCGCCAACACCTAACTTTCATTTATTATATTTTGTTTTATTTTAACAATTTATATCTTTTTAAGTTTTAATACACATAATATTACAAATGTTTGGTTACCTATTATATTTTATTCATATAATTATATAAATAACACAAGTCATATATTTAATTTTTTAATAAAAATATACATATATAAATTTACTTTATCATATAATCTTATGATTATAATGATTGGAGTAGTTATACATTGTTTAAAAAGAATAAACCTTTAGAATTTGATAATAACCCAACTAAAGATATTTTCAATAAAAAAAGTAAAATTACTTGGAAAAAAGTAGTACTTTCAATATTTTTTTTATTTTGTATAGTCTTAATTGGTGTTACTTTTATCTTAAATAGTTATTTAAACAAAATTAATAAAATTGAAATTGACAAAAATGATCTTAGTATTGAAGAAAATATATCTGACAGAGAACAGACTGAATTACAAAATAGTGAGGCCTCTACTCTACAGAATAGTGAAACTGATGCCCTAGAAAATAACAATATACAAAACATTGCTCTATTTGGAATAGATGAAACAGAAGGAATTGCAGGACGTTCAGATTGCATTATGATATTAACAATTGATAATAAACATAAAAAATTAAAATTGAGCTCAATAATACGGGACTCTTATGTTGTAATACCTGGTAAAGGAAAGAAAGATAAAATAAATCACGCTTACGCTTTTGGAGGACCACAGCTTGCCTTAAAAACTCTTAATGAAAATTTCAAATTAAATATTAATCAATTTATTTCTGTGAATTTTTCTTCTTTACCTAAAATAATAGATAGTATTGGTGGGTTACAATTAAATATAACTACTGACGAACTTAAATATATAAATAATTATATAGAAAATCTAAATAATCTAAATGGCACAACTTCTCCTGATATTACTATTTCTGGCCTTCAAAAAGTTGATGGGACTCAAGCCTTAGCCTATTGTAGGATACGCTATACAGATGGTGGGGATTTTGAGAGAACCCACAGGCATAGAATTGTATTAAATCAATTATATGAAAAATGTAAAGCGCTTTCAATTAATCAATATACTTCTATTTTAAATCAGTTGCTTCCTCTTGTTGATACTAATTTAGAAAAATCTGAAATACTTTCACTTGCTTTAAATTTAAATTCATTTAGAAGTGAAACAATATTACAAGATAGATTTCCAAGAGATGAGGATGGTAATGGAAAAATCATAGATGGAATATATTATTATGTTCATGATGAAGATGCGACAATAAAAAAAATCCATAATTTTATTTTTGAAAGTAATAATTAAAATATTTTAAAAGTAATATATCATATTTGTCTAATAATTTATCGATATGTTACTTTTATTTTCTATATTACTTTTGTAATACAATTCATTTTTCAATATTAAACTAAATACACATAACTATATAACAAATTTACTAATCACATTTCACAAATAAATTGCTTAAAGCCACTTATCATTAATCGAATAAAAGGAGTTAGTTATGAAAAAGTTTTTTTTTGCTGTTCAGTGGATATATAATAAATGTAATAATTCAATTCCTTACATTATTTTATTGACAATCATAGGATCTATTGCTTCTCTAATAAGCGTAAATATTGCACTTATTACTAAATCATTAATTGATTCTACTACTACCTCTAATACCTATAATATAAACAAATATATTATAATTATGGCTGTTTTGCTATTACTAAATTTAATTTTAGATTGTGTAAAAACTATGTTAAATACTTTAGGTTTGGAAAAAACAAGAAATCAAATGCAAAAAAGTATTTATAATCATTTAATTTTAACTCGTTTATCAGATAGCTCAAAATACCATAGCGTAGAATTATTAACTAGGATGACTAATGATGTTCAAACTATAGTTAATGTTCTAGTTACCATAATCCCTAATATGTTCTCATTTTCTGTAATGTTCATTTTTTCATTTTTTGCACTTTTAAATCTTTCTCCGCAAATGGCTTTAATAGCAATGATTATTTTTCCTGTTTTGATATTTTTAAGCAAAATATATAGTAGAAAGCTTAAGCATTTCTATTTGGAAGTTCAAAAAAACGAGACTGAATGTAATAGATTTTTGCAAGAGAGTTTAAATAATATACTTATAATAAAAAGTTTTTGTTTAGAGAGTGTTAGAATGAAAGATTTATCTATTCTTCTAAATAATAGACTAAATATATCATTTAAAAGGAGCTTCTTTTCTTGTATCTCTAATGGATTTTTTTCACTCAGTTCAGTATTAAGCTATTTTTTTGTATTCATTTGGGGTAGTATTAATTTATCTGCAAATAATGCTGCTACAAATTTTGGTAGTTTAACTGCTATGCTTCAACTATTTTCAAATATGCAAACTCCAATCTCAGTACTAGCTTCCTCATTTCCACAATTAATATCTGCAATATCTGCTATAGATAGATTAAAAGAGCTTGAAGAATCACAATTAGAAAATACTGTGCTCTTACCAGTTAGAAATATAAATAATGCTAATTTAACAGAAGATTTAATAAAATATATTAATCCATATATTTTATTAAAGAATGTCTCTTTTGAATATGTTAACAACAAAATAATTTTAGATAATATATCTGTAAGTATAAATCCAGGTGAAACTATAGCACTTATAGGTCGTTCTGGGGAAGGTAAAACAACTTTAATTATGCTTATTTTATCTCTCCTCTATCCCACAAAAGGTAACTTATATATTAACCAAGATAAATTATCCCCGTTTCATAGACATCTTATTTCATATGTTCCACAAGGAAACACGTTATTTTACGGTAGTATTTTAAGTAATTTAACTTTTGGAAATGAAAATATTGCTTATGATGAAGTGATTACTGCATTAAAAATGTCTTGCGCCTATGACTTTGTATCTGCACTAGATAATAAGTTAGATACTATCATTGGAGAAAAAGGTTGTGGATTATCCGAAGGACAAGCTCAACGGCTAACAATTGCAAGAGCATTATTAAGAAAGAAGCCAATTCTTATACTGGATGAAGCTACTTCTTCTTTAGATCCTCAAACAGAACTAAATGTTATTAATCAAATTAAAAAAATACAACCTAAGCCTATATGTATAATAATTACCCACAGACCATCAGCTTTATCTATTTGCGATAGAGTATTTAATTTGGAAAATAAAAAATTAATACTTGTTAATACCTAAAATAAGATCCCAAATTGAAACTTATGCTCCAATTTGGGACCTTATTAATTTTATTTGTTCATTAACTGTAAATGAATTTTGGGGTCTTATTATTTTATAATATTTAATTTGCTTAGCTATCCTCACAATATTATTAAAATATTCGCTTTTAATTCCAATTATAGTTGCAATTTCTACTCTATAAATATTCTTAATTAATAAATTAAGTTTCTCTACACCAACTATTTCTTCTATTGTTACCTTATAATCTTCTATTGATTCATTTTCTCTAACTGTTACTTCCGCAATATAACAAAGTTCTTTAGAATTATTCATAAAATTATCTTGAGAAGGTATGGCAAATTTATCTCTCCCTTCATCTATTCTCACAAAATCCTTTATATTTAATCCAAGCTTAATTGCAGCATCTCTACAAAGTTTTTGCTGTGGATATGCTGGATTTACTATAAATTTCCCATTTAAATTCATACTAATTGCTGAAACATCATCAGCTAAAAATTTATAGCCTTGCACTCCAAATGCTAATGTTAATGTTGATTTTCCAGTTCCCATATCCCCTGTTATAATTAGACCCTTATCATTTACTACTATTGTTCCACCATGAATTGCAACTATATTTCTTTGAATTAGCAAAGTTCCAAATGCACTACCTAACAAAAATGTTTTTATGTCTTGTTTACTTCCACCTTTGCACTCAATAAATATCTTTTTACCATCACATATTCTAAATATTGCAACTCCATTAATCATAAACCAAAATTCATTTTCATTATTTCCAACATAAATTCCATTATTTATTTTGTCTTTAATTTCGGTAGTCATTTTATCATACCTTACAATTACATCAATATTTATTGTTTCAGTATTCTCATCTTTTTTTATAATCTCAATTGCCTCTGGTAATTCTATTTCTGATTCTATAATTAGCCCATATATTTTATATAAATAATAGTTTCTATCTATTTTATACAACCACCTTTCTTAAATCTTGCAACTATAGCAAATCCTTCCCCATTTCCTCCTGTTACATAAAGTTGACCACATCGTATCCAAGAATGAGCAATTATATTTTTCCCCGAGCTCTTGTCCAAAGATATTTCCTGCGTATTGTCCTTTTTTAACAAGATTTCTTCTTTTGCTACTCCTAAATATATTGTTGATTCTATTTTTTTATGGCTTAGTAAATATTGTGCTGTCAAAGCTCTAACAAAACATTTACTTTCCCAAGGAGTATGATTAGATACTTTTTCAATAGCCCATCCTATTTTTCTTGCCATATTGTATTCTTCTTGACTAACAGCAAAAGTGGATTCTTTATTCAATTCTCCAATATATATTTTGAGTTTCCGAAATGGTATTATAAGTATTGCTGCTCTAGCTACTGCCGTTAAAATAACAATACTTATAATTAATAACTTATCATTTAATCTAAAAAACATAAATTCCTTAATTCTTTTAATCCACTGTAATAAGTTCTGCATCTTTTAATCGCCTTAAATAATTAATAACACTTTTTTCACAGCTTTCTTTATCAATATCATATTCATTCAATAGAATATTTATTATTTCACTAACACATATTTCATTTTCTACTATATCCCATATTCTACTTCCAACAGAATTTAATGCAAAATATCTACCTTTATCTAAATTCATCATCACTTTTTCTTCATTTAATTCTGTAGCATCTATATCTTTTGATTGACATATCTTTGAATTAACATCCAACATATTATTGGCAATCTCCTTTACTTAAAATTCTAATAATGATAGTAGTCCTTTTCTTATAAAGGACTACTATCATTATTGTTTCGCTTTACTTTTAGCTATAAACCCAGCAACCATATGAGCTACAATCCCACCAGCTAGAAGACTTTTTGTGCCATGTTCCATGAGATCGTTCAGTGAATTTAACTGATAAATCCATAATTTCTGGTTCTGCCCATTTCATTTTTCTCATAATTTCCTCTCCTTAATTTTACTATCATAAATTAATTAAATCAGCATTAAATTTATTTATAAACTTTGCAAAAATCAAAGTTTGTAACAAAAATACTATTTCTTCATTGTCTCTTTCTGTTATTCCGTTTTTAGTTGTATTTAGTACCCTTCTTACTTTATTAATATTAATATACTTTTCAATATCTTTTTCATTCACTGCTTTTTCTATTTCTACATAAATTTCTTCCCATATTGGTATTAATCTTTGAATCCAATCTGCTGCTTGTAATCCGCTTTTGTTCATATTCATTCTTATTTTTTCTGGTATTAATCCTTTCATAGAATTTCTAATCAACCTTCTATCTACACCATCTTTAAAGTATTGTTCTGTTGGTAGGCTTAAGCAAAATTCTATAACACGTATATCTGCAGTAGGATCTCTAAATATAATTCCATTTGATAATGCCATTTTATTTATTATATCTAATACTTCTGAATCATGTATTGGATCAATTAGAATTTCTTTAGCTTTATTTAGTACCATTGCTTCATCTATTATTTCGTTTAATTTTTTGTCATTAAACCTTTCATATACATTCCATTTTTCTATTAATTCATTATTTACTGGTAAATCTTCAAACATATCATAATTAGGATTTTTTCTATAAAATATATTCTTTTTAATTTTATGTGGTAAAAGATATTTTATTACATCTTTAATAATTCTTTTTCTTGAAATATTTTTATTTTTACTAAAATAATTTATTTCCCTAATTAATTTAATAATTTTTCCTTTGGAAAATAATGTTTTTTCATGAATAAAAAAATCTCCAAACGATACTGTTAGATTTCCATATGCTCCATTCATAACTACTCTGCAATTTTTGCTTATTGCTTTCTTTAATAAATTATTTAACCAGTATGAATTTTGTACTATCTTATATGGACGTTCAAATATACTTATTAATTCATCTATAACATTAAAACCATTACTTTCTTGAAAAGCATAAAAATTCGTATCCATATTACCTATGAATTCACTTAGCAATCTTACATTATTGCTTTCATCTCTAATTCTATTATCAATTTTATCATCTTTAAATTGCTTCATTGGTACTGCAGAAAAAGTTTTTAAAATCTTTCCTTGATTTTTTAATAATTTTGAAGCTATTGCTGCAACTGATGATGAATCTAATCCCCCGCTAATCCATAATCCTATCTCATCTCTTCCACGTAGTCTACACCTTATAGCCTCTGTATATATATTCAGAAAAGCATCTATATATTCTTTATCTGTACTTAGCTTTAATTCTTTTATTTTTTCTACTGGATTCCAATATATGTGCTTTTCAAATTTATCATTAGTGATTACGAAAGTATGAGCAGCTTGCAATTGCTTTATTTCCTTATATATAGTTTCCTCATCTTCAGTTACGTGGCCACCATCTAACGCAAGATAATCTACAATCCATCGCTCATTTAATTCTACTTTTCCTTCTATAAGATTTATTAAAGGACTTGAAACTGTGCAAAAAGCAAATTTATTACCATTGTAATAGTAATAGTAAGTTCTAGTTCCAAGATGATCTCTACCACAAAATAATTCTTGCTTTTCTTCATTCCATATAGTAAAACAAAAGTTACCTAATAAATGCTTAGGGCATTCTTTTCCCCACTTCTTATAAGCCATTAGTATATATTCACTATCTGTAAAATCTTCGACTTTATTTTTCTTTAATTCAAATTCATCAAGAAGTTCTTCCCTGTTATCAATAATTGCATCGGCC
This sequence comes from Clostridium sp. C2-6-12, assembly GCF_009928485.1. Lineage (GTDB taxonomy): Bacteria > Bacillota > Clostridia > Clostridiales > Clostridiaceae > Clostridium. The sequence goes on from NZ_JAABNP010000019.1 coordinate 90,434, forward strand.
GTTATAATTAACTTACTTTCAGTATCATAATATGGTAATCTCTCTCTTAATGATTCTGTAGTAATGTATTGAATACCGCATCCTACAAAAACATTTTTTTCAAGTATATATTTATAACTATCAATTTTATACTTTTCCATTGATTTGATCATAGATTTACCCAATTCTTCTGAAACCTGTTTCTCGTCTAAGTTTATTATCCCCCAAATTATTCCACTCATTTTGCCCTCCTCCTAGAGCTTAGCTTTCTTATCTTAAATCTGTAATTTACTATACTATATTTATTTAAAATCATATTCCATTTTTTAATTCTACTCTAAATTATAATATCTTTATTTTTTCTATAATTCTCTTTTATAATAAAGCTGCTCTATAGGTTAAATATATTGACTATCTCGCGTTTCTTTTCTCTAATATTTATTTCTTGCTTTGTATATCTAAATATCTTTATTAATCCGTATTTTCTTATGGCTCTAAATATTCTATGAATCCATGCTACTGGAAGCAAGCAAAAATGATTTTTTACATAACTATATTTAACTGACAACTCTTTTCTATTTTCAAATACTATTGGTATAATTTTCTTAACTTTTATATAAAAATTATCATTCTTATATAAAAGTTTTAAATCTATTCTTTCTTTACGACTAACTCCTAAATTAATAATATTTTCTAATAGTAAATTTATATGCTCTTCTTTTAAGATTGTATTATTTAAATAAAAAAAAGGTGCTTTTATTTCAAATAACTTATCACACAATGCATAAAGCCCTTCTGTAAATGTCAATATCCCATATTTAGTAATTCTATCTTTAAAATTCATCCAATCTATGTCTTCATACTTATTTTTTGTAAATAGTGCCAAGTCATATAATTGTCTTATACCCAATCCACTACACTTAGCATGAACTGCCATATGCATACATAAATGTATTAAAAAATCTTCATCACTAAGTGTTTTAATTTTTAAATCATATATATTAATTTCTTGAGCATTTTTCCAAATACTTTTTTCAAATTCCTTTTCATTACCAATATAATAATCTTTATTTACAAGTTCCCAATGAACTTCGACAATTGGGTTACTTTCGCTATAAAACACTGCATGTATTGGATTTTTCTCATTTTTACAAGTATAACCAATTCCAAGCAAATATTTTTTTACAGAAATATAATCTTTAATATCAATTAATATATCTAAATCACACATTGTTCTAAATTCCTGTCTTGGATAGAAATTTTTTAATATTAAACCTTTTAAGGCTAAAACATTAACTCCTTTTTGTTGTAATCCTAAAAGTATTTTTTTCGCAGAATTTAGAATATGGATTTGAATAATATTAGATTTTAAAATACTAACTTTCCATTTATTTAATATATCCTTATCAATTTGTCTTAACGTCTCCTTATCTAATGAATAATATATAAGTGCACTTATATCATGTTCTCTTGCTTCTTCTATTACTTTTTCCCAATCTATTATTCCCTCACTATTACTATTAAATTTTTCATCATTTATTGATTTTTGCAAAATATTCAGCAATTGTATTTGATATAATTCCATAAATGCCTCCTATAAATAAAAGAAACTATGCACACATTCTATATTACTTTTTCTATGCTTCTGTAACTACTCCTTTATCGTCTGTTCCATAATAGTAATAGTAATTCTTTTTTTTCTTACTTACCTTATTTATGACTATGCCTATTACATTAGCACCCACTTTATTCAAAAGGTTTTTTGCTTCTTTTACTGATTCTATTTTACTTTCTCCAGATTTCAATACCAGAATAGTTCCATCAACTTTTGTTGATAAAATTTGACCATCAGTAACAGCTTCTAAAGGCGGACTATCTATTATTACAATATCATATTGTTTTTTTAGTTCCTCTAATAAATTACTCATTGATGTTGAATTTATCATTTCTGCTGGATTAGGTGGTATTTTGCCACTTGATAATATGTGAAGATTGGATTTATACTTTTGAATTGCATTATCTAGTATTTCTTTTCCTATCATTACTTCTGAAAGACCACATAAATTTGACACATTAAATTTTCTATGAATCGAAGGCTTTCTCAAATCACAATCAATAATTATTACATTTTTTCCATTCGCTGCAAATGATAGAGCTAAGTTTCCTGATACCGTTGATTTTCCTTCCTTAGGACATGCACTTGTAACAACAATACTTTTAATATCTTTATCTATAGACGAATACTGTATATTGGTTGTTAATGTTCTATATGCCTCTGCTTCTATTGATCTTGGTTTATCTTCAACTACTAACATTTTATTATCCTCCTACCTAAATAAGTTACTCCTCCCATCTGAGTCATTTAAGCTATTATAGTTGTTTTTAGATGCTTTTCCTTACTCCTTGTATTGTTCTTATCTTCACAAGGTATCATTCCTATCACAGGAATCTCCATTATTTTTTCAGTTTGTTCTTTTGTTTTAAGTGTATCATCCATGTAATCTAAAAAGAGAGCTATAATACTACCTATAATAAGCCCTAATAAAAAAGCTATTGCTATGTTCTTCACTTTATTTGGACTTGTTGGATATTCTGGCAACTTAGCACTTTCTATAACTTTTACTTTTGCATTAGGAATAAGCTCTTTAGTATCTATCATAAACTCATTAACTACTGATTCTAATATATCTTTAGCTAATTGATTATTGTTGTTCTTATAACTTATTTCCATTACTTGAGTATCAACCTTAGGGGTAACTTCCAAACCATTAATCAATTCTTCTGGTGTTATATCTAAACCACTCTTGTAAATTGCATTTTCAATTAAATCAGTGCTTTTAATCACTTCTGAATATGTCTTTAATAAATTTTGATACATCATCACATCATTCATTTCATAATCTTGATAATAATTATGAATTTGGTCTTTACCTATAAAGACTTTTGTATTAGTCTCGTAAACAGGCTTAATTACAAAAAAGGTAATCACTCCTACTAATAATGTTACAGCGCTTGTTATTGAAGCTATAATTTTCCACTTGCTTTTTAATATTACACATATATCTTTAATTCTGAAATCTATTTCTTCCATGCTTTTCCTTCCTTCTTTTCTTAAATTTTCATTATGTTATATAATTTTAATATTTTTAAAAAGACATGCTCCAATATAAATTCATATATATTCTGTGCACCATCTATCATTTTCACATCACTACCTCCTGTGTATTTATGTTTTTCTTTAAATGCACATATCAAATTTCATCTACTATATTACATCTTATATATTATATATATTTACCTATATAATATTTTAGAAGTTCACAAAAATCATATCTATAATTTTATATAAAATATTCAATTTAACATTATTTTTATATATAAAAAAGCAAGCTTTGATTTTATCAAAAAACTTGCCTTCTAATTTATACAATTTTCCATTAATAAATGTTGATTAAAAAAACTTTCACTATACTGAGATTATTCCTGCACATAAATTTTCTTATATTATTTGTCTATTTAAGCTTAGCTTTATAATTACTACTGCAAAAATTCTGATTCTGTATATAATACTATTTTTTTGAAGACAATGATTTAAAATTACTTATTTTTATGTGCTTGTAATAGGCTAGATAAAAAATTGTTAATCCAACTAAACTTCCTAAAAAATCGATTAGAATATCACTAACTAAAGAAGTTCTTCCTGGTATAAAAGATTGATGAAATTCATCTATTACTCCATAAAGCAGGCAAATTAGCAGTATATTACCTATTGCATCTTTTCCTCTTTTATCATTGGCAAAGAATGCTCCACTTACTAAAACAGCTAATATCATATACATAAATGCATGGGCATTTTTTCTAATTATATAATCTAATTGGTTTTGTTTCATTTGTTCTTCTTTAATATTTTTTTCATTTATTATTTCATTTTTAGCATTAATTTGTGGGTTTGTTTCAGTATTTTTAATTATATTGACTATTTTATTACTTTCTTGATGTGAGATTTCTGCGTCAATACTTGACATATAAAATATAAACCCCATCCAAAATAAGCATAAAAGTATAGCAATTTTTTTCAATTTATCGCCCCTTCATATTATTTTATTTTTAATTTGAATTGCTCTTATCTTATCAAATATATAACTCAACAATATTTCATTATTTTTTTCCCTCAGCATTATTAATATCATAATATAAACAATAGCCCCTATTATAGATTGTACTATTGTAGTTATTATTTTAATACCCATAGTCATACCTATTATTCTTACAACTGCAAACATTATAACTGCAGCAAATACATATTTTGCAAATAGGTTTAAATATTGTTTAATATTTATTTCTTGTCTTAAACAGAAACACTGAACTGCAGTGACAGAAAATTCTGCCATTATTGTTGCCACACAGGTGCCAATTGCATGAATCTTAGGGATTAGTATTAAATTAATTATTACATTTATTACAGCACCACATATTACCGATACTGTAAATTCTTTTATTCTATTAGCTGGAGTTAGATATTGCATACCCATTACATTGCTCATTGCTATTAAGTACAATATAGGTGCAAGTGCAATAATTATATATTTTGCCGATTCGAAACTATTACCAAAGAACCACGGAACAAATTCGTATGATATTCCTGCAACTCCAATAGTAATAGGCACTGATATATATGCTACCCATGCTAAACTACTATTTAAATAATTATTCATGCTTTTTGTATCACCTTTAGCAAAAATATTGCTCATTCTAGGAAGCATTACTATTCCTAGTGCCGTCACTAATCCTAGAACCGTTTGTATAATTTTATCTGCTTGTTCATAATAGCCTAACTGTTCCACATTAGAGAAAGCTCCTAGCATAGTTTTATTTAGAACAGCATAGATTTGAATAGCTATTTGAGGTATGAATAATTTAATTGAAGGTACTAGGTGAACACTAATATCTTTTAATTTTATTTTGACTTTAACTACTGTGCTAGACAAATAAGCCCACATCAAAGCATTCCCAATTAACAACATTAATACGTTAATAAATACATATAATTTTAAATCTCTTGAACTATTTACAAATGTAAAAATAAGTCCAACACCAATTATTTTCACCAATAAATTCCTTATAACTACTTTCTTAAAATCTTCAATCCCCATATATAACCATGAAATATCTAATGTGGCTGCAATAATATTAAGCATCTGAATCATATAGATTTCTTTGTATATAGCTACTTTTGAAAATATTATATAATAGAGTAATATAGCAATTCCTGAGGTAATTGTTCTAAGAAAAAATATAGACCAAAACGTTTTAGACATTCTTACCTTATCATCTCTTATATAGGCAATTTGCCTATTTCCATACATTGATAATCCCAAAGTTCCAAATATTATAAAATATTGTGTAATTGATAAGGTAAAACTATATATACCTATTCCGTCAGCGCCTAAAATTCTACTTGTATATGGAACTGTTATAAGTGGTAAAACTAATGTGACTACTTGAAGCAACAGGTTATACATTAAATTTCGGGTTATACTTCGTTCCATTGCATAATTCTTCCTTCTTAAATTTCTTCCTCAACTTTTTTCAGCGCCTGTTTTACTACCTGATGCATATCATAATACTTGTATTCTGCCAATCTTCCTCCAAAAATAATTTTTTCATCTCGTTTGGAAAATTCCTTATATTTAGCATAGATAGCATCGTTTTTAGGATTATTTATAGGATAATAAGGTTCATCTCCCTTATTCCATTTTACTGGATACTCTTTTGTAATTACAGTTTTAGGTTGTGTCCCATACTCAAAATGCTTATGTTCAATGACACGAGTATACGGCACATCAAATTCTGTATAATTAACTACAGCATTGCCTTGATAATTTTCCATATCTAGTATTTCATGTTCAAATTTCAAACTACGATATTCCAATTTTCCATAACAATAATTGTAAAATTCATCTATCATTCCAGTGAATATGATCTTGTCCCCAATGCTCTCTAATTCTTTTCTATTAGCAATGAAATCTATATTGGTTCTTACCTCAATTCCTTCAAGCATTTTTTCAATAATATGTGTATAACCGCCAATTGGAATACCTTGATACTTATCATTAAAATAATTATTATCGTAAGTAAAACGAATTGGTAATCTTTTAATAATAAATGAAGGCAGCTCTGTCGCTTTCATCCCCCACTGTTTTTCAGTATATCCTTTTATTAACTTTATATATATCTCTTCACCAACTAGAGTTATTGCTTGTTCCTCTAAATTCCTTGGAACTTTAATATTAGCTTCCTCAATCTGCTCTTCTAGTTTTGCTTTAGCTTCTGAAGGTGTTTTTACTCCCCACATTTTATTAAATGTATTCATATTGAATGGCATATTATAAATGTCATTCTTATAAATAGCAATTGGTGAGTTAGTATATCTATTAAACCTTGCAAAAGAATTAATATAATCCCAAACTTCTTCATTGTTCGTATGAAAGATATGTGCACCATATTGATGAACATTGATTCCTTCTATCTTCTTTGTATATATATTTCCACCTATATGGTTCCGTCTATCAATAACTAAACACTTTTTCCTTTTTTTATTCGCTTCATGTGCAAAAATACTACCGTATAAACCTGCTCCTACTATTAAGTAATCATATCTGCCTAATATAATCTTCACCTACTTTCAGTCTAATTGAAATTGTAATATTTATCTTTTTATTCATATACTTAATCTCATTTATTTTAAACTCTAAAACTTTTTGCTCTAACAAAATTCTAATTATTTTCCTGAAATATTATGATATAATTTCAAGAGCCAATAGGACATAAACTTCGTTTTTCTAAGTAATTTTACATTAGTGAAATTATTACTCTCAACATATAGCTGATAATATTTCTCTTTAACTCGTTTGTCAAATTCTAACATTTCCTCAAAAATAGTTTTACTGTATGGAATACGAGTAAAAAGATTATATTGTTTTGAAATCATTTCAGCAATTCTATATATAATTACACTTTTGACATTGTTAGAGATAACTTCACATCTACTGTTAAAAAATTCTGAAAGTGAATAGCAAACTTTTATATGATCCTTATAATGCTTTGTTATTCCATTAATACCAACACTTTGGCCATCCATACCTATTCTATAAACATAAATTTTAGCATCAAAAAACTCTACATTATTAACATAAATCAAAGGAAATAAAACGTACTCTGTATCAGTGTAAAAGCAATTTTCATCTATAATTATGTTATTTGCCTTAAGAATTGATGTTTTATACGTAATTCCATGCATAGCTAATACAGATTTATATGTATTAGCTATTTCATTGAAATTTAATAACTCATTTTTATTAATATTTGGCAAACTAATAACATTAATATTATTATTTTGAACATTAAATGTTTTATAAGGTGTAATAACAATGTCAGCATCACAGTCTCTTAAATGATATAATGCCTTCATTAATTCATTTTTATCAAACCAATCATCGCCGTCTAAAACTTTAAAATATCTTCCTGTAGCTTCTCTAATGCCAGTATTTATAGTAGATCCATATCCATTATTTTTTTTAGAAATCACTTTGAAAATAATTGGATATTTTGTCTCATATTCTTTTGCTATCAATTCTGTTTTATCACGTGAACCATCATTAACAATCAAAACTTCAACATTATCAAATATAAATGGATCTATAAACGAATCTAACGTTTGTTTTATCCATTTTTCTACATTATAAGCCGCTATAGATACAGTTAATAGCTTATTCATTTTATAATCCTCTCTTCAAAATATATTTAAATAATATGATTATGAATAAATTCAGTTATATCAAATATGAATATGGTACTATTTCACCATTCATTTTTATAAAAGTTTCATAAATCCAAATTCCAAGCAGTCCTATGAGCATAAGCCAACCTACATATAAAGATTTTTTTCCCTTTAACTTTTTAAAGGTTGCTGGGAAAACTACAATTATTGAATAATGCAAGTAAAAAGCCATTCTCGCAATTTCAATTGATTTCATATAAGCAGCAAGCATACCAATACATCCGCATACTAAAAATGCGCAATGCAACTTTAATTTTTCTACATTAAAGATTTTTCGATAAAACGCTAATGGCAACAACAAGTATATTACATATTTAAAAACAAAATATGGGCTGAACGAAAGCTTGTCTATATTAGACACATATCCATAATAATGTTGCATACTACTTAACTTTAGAATTAATGGTGAAAATATATTTTTAAAATTTATGAAAACCAACAATCCTAAAATGATAAGCGCTTTTTTCCAGTATTTATATTTTTCGTTTGTAAAACAATTATATAAAAAATACATTGGAATCATTATTATTGCACCAACATGAAAACCAATAGCTATCATAATCCAAAAAAAGTATTTCATTAACTTTCTTTCATTTACATATTTTAAAGCAAAAAAAGCTATAGCCATTGACAATGCTTGACGAAGAATATTATAAGATTGAAAATAATAGGTAATCAAATAAGTAAAAAAAGCCAATGGGAAACTAATTTTATCAGCATATTGTTTTAAACCTAAATACATAAAAGACAAAGTCAAAAATGCCATAACAAATAATACACACTGTAAATTTCCATTAAATCTAATTATAATTTTATTTAGTAAGACATATAAAATTTCTAGACGAGATTTATATGAGGAAGACGCCATTTTAACAAATTCAGGCAAATAAGTATAATTGTAATCTGTACCTATGCCACATCTTATTCCTGCAAATAATGATGGTATTAGTATTGTTAAAAATGAAAATATTTTTCTCTTATATTTTTCATATATGGAGTACTTCCCAATACTTAAATATGAAAAAATAGTTGTAGATAAAATAATAAATATATATAAAAATATTGTTTCCATAACTGAAAGTGTTTGCCTCATTCAAATCTCTCCTAATATTAGAATTTTAATGCTATCTAACATAATAACTAATTAGTATCATTATTCACCAAAAAATTACATTGTTATTATTTCATCTTGTATATTATTACTTTTATTTTTTAACACAATTAAAACAATCCATATCTCAAAATATTATATCTAATTAAACATAGTATATAATTCTCGAACAACAAAGCTACACTCATATTTCAAAAAATCATTTGTCATCTTTATTTCTCCATTAAAAATTCTATTTATTGCTTGAATACTTGTTTTAATAATTTCATCATTAGTAGTATTGTTAACTACTATTCCATTACAATTATCATGAACAAATAGATTTATATCACCCGAATTCGTTGAAACAACTGGCACTCCACATGCAACTGCTTCTAGACTTGAGGTGCAAGTTCCTTCAAATCTTGAAAGATTTATATTAATATCTGAACTATTTAGGTAATTTACCAATATTTCACGATCTTCAATATAACCAATGTCAATGTAATTACGTTCCAGTCCTTTTTTAGCTATCAAACTTTTCAACTTTTCTCTGTCACTACCATCCCCCACCAACATTAGATAAATATTTTTATGTTCATCCAATAATCCATTTAATATATCAACCAATATAAATATACGTTTAGGATTATCTTCTACCCTTCCTCCATACATTATAATTTTACCGTCTATCGGTAAACCTAATTTTCTTCTGCATTCATCTTTATCTAAATTTTTAAATATAGTAGTATTAACAGGTATTTTCCCATAAAATATTTTATCCTTATATTTTGAATATTCGGCTTTATAATATGGGATTCCAAATTCTTTACGTAATAAAACAACTAAGGTCTTACTTGCTGTTCTAATAGATATCCTTTCCATCAAACAATACACCTTGGTTTTAAAACTCCCCCAATTTAATGTGGTATATTTACTAGAGCCATGAACTATTTGTATTAACTTTTTTCTACTTTTACTAAATATGAAAGGTAAACTATACTCTATGCGCTGTGCATATATAACATCAAACTTTTTTAATGAAGATAAATATTTAATAATATTGAATAAATAAAAGATACACAAGGGATGCCTTTTATCATCAGATATTGGTATATAAGTATATACTTTCCCACACAATTGACTTTTATATTTCTTGCCTATAATTTTCATTTTATGAGGGGATGTTCCATAAACAACTATTTCATCATCATTACTATATCTAATAATATTTTTTATATATTGATCTACTCCTCCTAATGATAAATTTTCTAAATCACCAGAATGTAGTATTGCTATTTTCATAAATTTTACCTCTCAAATTAAAAATTATTCATATGATCAATAATTTGTAACACTTTATTGGCAGATGCTTTAAAATTATATGTTTCTCTTTGGTATTTTGAAACGCCATACTTACTATTTTGCGTTATAGTATCTAACCTAATAAGCTTATCAACTAAATCATTTTTTATATTACTTTCAAAAAAAATTGCTTTGTCTTCTAAGACTTCTGGTAATGAAGCTGCATTTGATGAAATTACAGTTGTCCCCATGCTTAGAGCTTCTAAAGGAGGTAATCCAAATCCCTCATATATTGAAGTAAAAACAAAACATTTTGCCATTTTATATATATAAGGAAGATCTTCATCTTCAATAAATCCTGTTAAATGAATTCTATTTTTTATTTTTTCTGATTTTCGCAGAAATTCATTAACCTTCCAGCCCTTTCTTCCTACTAACACTAAATCATAATCTACTTTATCCAAGACCTCATTATATGCTTCCAATAATAAATTCATGTTTTTTCTTGGTTCAAGAGTTGACAAGCATAAAATATAGTTTGAAGGTATAGCATATTTTTCAAATAACATTTGGGGATCATTCTCTTTACATACATTAAATAATGTAGATATTCCACTTGGAACTATATGAATCTTGTCATTATCATATTTTAATAATTTTATAATTCTTTCTTTTGTAAACTTAGATACTGTAAAGATTCCATCACTCACTCTAGCTGCATTAATATATGAATATTTAAAATAAATTTTTGAAAGTTTTTTCATTGTATAAGGTACATCCCATGCACCCATGTCATGAATTGTATTAAAAATGCCTTTCCGTTTAAATAAAATTGGACTAGGAAATGCAAAGAATAAATACTTGTTAGCCTTTATTTTATAAAGATGTTTTAATAAAACAAACTGATTAAATATAAGTTTATTTTTTCCTTTTAAAATATGAAATTCTATATTTTTTCTATTTTCATACTTCTTAAAATCTAAATGGATTTGATTCTTAAAAATTAATACATATCTATTCAAGTAGTCTATATTTAGCATTTCTTGTGTTATGCAAAGAGCATATCTTTCAATGCCAGATAAATTATCAAACAAACTGGTCAAATCTATTGCATAAATCATAGTATTCCCTTTCTAATTCAATCTTTAGCTCTGTATTTCCATGCAAGTTTAAATATCTTCATGTCATTAACAAAATAACGTTTGAATAACCTTTTAGGTTCTTGTGTAAATCTATAAAACCATTCTAGTCCATAAGTACTCATCCATTTCGGTGCTCTTTTAATATTTCCTGCCAGAAAATCAATTGTCGCACCAGCACAGATTGAAACTTTAGCATTATATTTGTCTATATTTTCATAAATAAATTTTTCTTGTTTAGGACATCCAAAACAAACAATTAAAATATCTGGTTTAACTTCTGAAATTATGCAATTAATTTTTTCTAGTTCTTCTTGATTTTTATCAAATCCAAATGGTGGAGCATAAGTTCCTACTATTTTTATTTGGGGATATAAATTTTCAAGTCTAACTTTAGCTTGCTCTGCAACACCATCTCTTCCACCAATAAAAAACAGGGTATACCCTTTATCAGCTGACATTTTGCAAACTTGTGGAACTAAATCAGATCCAGATATTTTTTCTTTTACAGGAATCTTAAACAATTTAGATAACCATACAAGTGGCGTTCCATCTACTAAAACCATATCCGCATTATCTATTATTTTCTTTAAATAGTTATCTTCCTCTATTTGAGTTATTACATCAACATTAACTGCTACGATATAAGATTTTCTATGATTCTCCTTGATGTAGCTATCTAAGTTTAGTAAAGTTTCTTTCATAGATAGATTATTTACATATGTATTTAATAATCTCATTTTATGATTATTCATATTCTTAAAATCTCCTATTAAAAAAACTTATCTTCTAACATTAAACACAAGCAATGATAAATCGGCAAATGTAATTCTTGAATCATGTATGTCTCAGTTTTAGGAACTATTATTGATACATCTGAAATACCTTTAAGCTTCCCACCATCTTTACCAGTAAGAGAAATAACTTTCATACCTTTAGCTTTAGCAGTAACTGCAGCATAAAGCACATTCCTTGAATTACCTGATGTAGATATTCCAAGAAATACATCTTTAAATTTTCCATATCCATTTACTTGCTGTGCAAAGCATAAAAGTCCATCAACATCATTGAGATAAGCTGTAGTAAACGCTGTATGATTATTCAAAGCGATAGTTGGTAGTGCACCCTGCAATTTCTCAGCTAGTTCTTTTCCCCATTCATGGTCAATAGCTATAATCTTTTTTGCAAATTCATCAGAAATTTTTCTCTGCTTCTCAAAACCTTTCATCAATTCACCCGTAATATGATCCGCATCAGCTGCACTACCACCATTACCAGCTATTAATAGCTTCCCACCATTTTTATATGATTCCTCCAGCACAAAATAAGCATTAATAATTTGATCTTTAATTAATTCTAATACTGGATATCTTTCTATTAATAGATCAACATGTTTATTCAATTTTATTTCTAAAGTTTTCATTTTTATTCCTCTCAATAATATATTTTTAACCTATCTAAATCTCTTTAAAAATGCTGTCTACAAATTCAGTTAAATTCTTATAAGATTCATATATATCACTCTCACCTATTAACGCGACATTACACCCAGCATTTAAACCAGATTTCATATCAATTTCATTATCTCCAACCATCCAGGATTTCGATAAATCAATATTATATTTTTCAGTTGCTTTTAAAATCATACCTGCCTTTGGTTTTCTGCACTTACAATCGATTTTATATTCTAATCTTTCACCTTCAAATCCTTTGGCAGGATGATGAGGGCAGAAAAAGATGTCATCTATATAAGCCCACTTTTGGCCAAGAAGTGTTTCCATTTTATTATGGATTTCATAAAGTTGTTCAAGGCTAACCTCTCCCCTTGCTATCATAGGTTGGTTAGTAACTACAATAGTGAGGTATCCGCTTTCATTGATTTTCTTAATGGCATCAGCTACTCCGTAAATCAATTCAAAGTCATCAATGTTTTTTAAAAAACTAATATATTTATTAATTGTACCGTCTCTATCTAAAAATACTGCTTTCTGTTTATATGACAAGTTTTTTGCTTTTACTTTTCCTCTTTTAATATCTTCTATTACAGAATAGAATCGATCTGGTGTTCCCATATCTTTTACATATTCAGGTGAACCATAGGCAAAAAGTGATCCAGATGAAATAAGAGGTTTTAGCACCTCTCTATCAAGATCAACTTTTTTCAATTCTTTAAATATATCAAGAATCTTTGAAGAAAACATATGAATACCTGCATTAACACGATTCTTATACCAAAGTCTTTCATCTTCTTTGTGAAGCCAATTAGTCACTTCTCCATTATTATTACATTCAATAATACCACTATCATATGGATGACTATTCGGATGAGTAAACAAAGTAGCTACTCCACCTTTATCTTTATGGAACTTATAAAACCTGTGAATATTAATATCAAAAATAATATCTCCATTTAATAATAAGAAATCATCAGTTAATTCATCTTTTAAAAAATATAGAGCACCAGCTGTTCCTAGTGGTTCCTTTTCTTCTATATATTTAATATGAACATTAAAAGGTTTGCCCGTATTTGTTGATATATTGCTACCGTCTCCAAAGTAATTTTTAATAATATTTCCAAGATGTCCTATAACTAAAATTATCTCTGTAAACCCCTGCTCCCTTAAACAATCAATCTGATATTCAAGAATTGGTTTATCTAAAACTGGAATCATGGGCTTTGGAACCTCTGAATTAACAGAAGTTATTCTTGTTCCTTTTCCACCAGCCATAATAACTATTTTCATACTATTTAGCCTCAAATCTTCTATTATTAATTTTAAGCAAATTGCTTTCAAGTATTAGAATCTGTTACCAGAGGTCCTAAGTAATTTTCTATAGTTAATTCATGTGACACCTAATATTCTGATGTGTAATGGATAACTTTAGTCCCACTGTTTTCAAATTCAAACGGAACATATAATAAATCTTTCATTGCCTCTTTTATGGCTTTCCTTTTATCTTCTTCAACATAAAATAATAAAAACCCTCCACCACCAGCTCCTAATAACTTTCCACCAATTGCTCCTATTTCTATAGCTCTTGCATATAATGAATCAATATCATCATTTGTGATCTTATTAGTAATTCCACGTTTCAATTTCCATGTATAATCTAGAAGCTTCCCAAACTCCTTTAAATTACTTTTTGAAGTTAAAATTTTTTCTGCTTCATCTACTAGGCTTAACATTTCCAATAATTGCTTTGTCTTATCTTTCATAGTACATTCTTGAACTTTAGAAATATCTGAAGAAAACCTTGAAAACCCAGTAAAGAAAAGCATTAAATTATCATTTAATTGTTTTTTCCGTTCAGCAGAGATAATAATAGGATTAACCGTAAACCCATCTTCATTAAAGTTGATTCTATTTAATCCACCAAAAGAAGCTGCTATTTGATCCTGAACACCTCCACTTTCTTTGCAAAGTGTTCTTTCCAAATATATAGCTTCATCTGCTAATTTTTTCTTATCTGCATACCTTCCTTTTAATCCATAAAATGCGTTTAACATTCCAACAGCAAATGAACTACTCGTACCTAATCCAGAACGGGCTGGAAGATCCGCTTCATATGTAAGACGAATCTTCTGCATATCCAAAAACTTCATTGCCTCCCTTATAGCTGGATGTTCAATACTTCCTACAGATGTTACACGTTCTATTTTGGCATAAGAAAGTTCAGTAGAATAATCAAAAAATCTTGGTAGATGTCTAACATTTACGTAACAATACTTATCAAAAGTAGTTGAAATAACTGCTCCTCCGTACTCATTGTAAAATCCAGGAAAGTCTGTACCCCCGCCAAAAAAAGATATTCTAAAAGGTGTTTTTGTTATAATCATTAATTAGCTTACTCCTTCTTGTTAATGTTAAAAAATCACTTCTGTAATCATATCTTTGTCAAATCCATTTTTCCATCTTTTCAGTATTCATTATTGAAATCATTTCATCCTTATTAAGCATCTTAACTTTTTCTGTATTAATTAACTACATCTAAATTTATACATTTAGTTACTCACTATATTTTCCATTTAGGTTGACTTTTTATATCATTACTTATTAACTTGCATTTTTATCTCCAAATAACACAAAAAATGTCTTAAATATAAGTTTTACATCTATCAGAAGATTTCTCTCTTTAACATATTTAATATCTAATTCCATCCATTCATTAAATTCAATATTATTTCTTCCTGACACTTGCCAATAGCAAGTTAATCCTGGTTTAACACTCAATCTTTTCAGCATCCATACTTCAAAACTTTTTACCTCATCAGGAAGAGATGGTCTTGGTCCAACAATAGTCATTTCGCCTTTTAATATATTAACTAGTTGTGGTAATTCATCTATACTTGTCTTTCTAATAAACCTTCCCACTTTTGTTATTCTCGGATCATTCTTAATTTTAAACATAGGACCAGTTCTTTCATTTTCACTAGCTAACTTTTCTTTGAGCTCTTCTGCATTGCCTACCATTGATCTAAATTTATACATTTTGAATACTATACCATTCTTGCCCACTCTATCCTGAGAAAAAATTATAGAACCTTTTGATTCAATTCTTATAAGAATTGCAACAATTACTAGTATTGGCATCAAAACTATTAATCCTATTAAAGAACAAATTATATCCAAGGCTCTTTTTATAAACTCATAAACTTCTCTATGTTTCATTTGTTCTTTTAAGATCGAGTTTTGCACGTTAATCCCCCTTATTAGCATTAATAAAATTCATTCTATATTTATTTCTGCACCCTTCTCAATATAATACGCCCTTCTTTTTAGTTTTATTACAAAAGTAAAATATAGATTTCTTTTCTTTAAGCTTTTGCCCACAAAATTCTATATCCTTGTTTTCAAGCAATTTACTTGCACTGTCCATAAAAACTTTTTCACTTTTAACATTTATACTATTTGATATATTAATTGCTTTTGATAATACTGTAGTTCTATTTACATTATTATGTGCATCTGATCCAATAAAGTTATAAATCCCATTTTTTAAAAACAATTCAGCTACTGCTTTTACATTTCTTCCAAACGCCCCTTGTATACTTCCGCTATTCATTTCAAATAAACATCCACTTTCTATAAATTTATTTATAGATAAGACATTTTCTATAATTGGGACATATCTTTCTGGATGAGCGATTATTGGAATGATTCCTCTAATTTTAAGTTCATATATTATTTCAAATATATAATCGCTAAATTCATATATTGAGCATTCAGTGAGCATATATCTAGAATCGTTAATAGTGCCAATATTACCTTCTAGATAATCCTCTATTGTATGTTCATTTAAGTATACTTCTTGTCCACTATAAATTTGAATTTTTAGATTCTTCTCCCTTATAAGATAATTTAGTTCAGTTACAAAATCTCTTACTTCTGTAATTGTTGTTGTTCCATATCCAATAAAATAATGAGGAGTTGCTACTATCTTTTTAGTACCATCCTTAACTGCATCTTTTAACATTTCCAGTGTTATATCTATATTTTCAGCACCGTCATCTATTTGAGGTAATATATGAGAGTGAATATCTATCATATATTTAATTATCCTCCTTATCATTTTTTATATTTTTATTAAATTTTTATTAATCTTATGACAATTAGAATTGAATAAACAAAAAAATAAGGTAAGTATTTACTAATTTCTTCGTAAAATACTTACCTTATTCTTATATCTTATTATTTTAATAAAAACTCTAAAACCCATGGCGAAACTATACATGCCTCAGTTACAAGCTGATCATGATTTAACTCTTCAAATACTTTTAATGAAATACCATTATTTAATAATTCCTGTTGATTATTTAATATATCCTCTTTAACTAAAGGAATATCTTCTTCCCCAGTGAAAATAGCTAGATTCCCCTCAATCTCATTTATATTTACTCCAGTCCATTTTTCCATGGCTCTTAGCTTTGCAATTTTGGCTTCTAAATTAGTATTCTTTAACCATTCAATATCTTCCTCAGTGAAACCTTCTTCATCAAATATATTTCTGTCTCTTATTGCCTTAAATTTTTCATAATCTGCAATTATATCTGGTACTATTGTTTTAAAGAATTCATTTCCAAAATTAGTTCCTGCACAAACAACTTTTTTAACATTTCTATTATTTTTACAAAGCTTTAAACCTATTGTTGCCCCGTAAGAATGTCCAAAATAATTATAAGTATTAAATCCGCATTTCTGTACTACTGCTTCTATGTCTGAAATAACTTTATCTTGTGAATAAAAATCTATTTCTGATGATACATCACTTTCACCATTTCCTCTAAAATCTAATGCTATAACAGTAAAGTATTCTTTTAAAATATCTGTCCATCCACTTTTCTGCCATATCTCTTTTGTTCCGCTTAAGGAATGACCTAATACAATGGCTGGACCATTTCCAGTAATATTATATACAATTTTAGCTTTATCTTTTGAAATTATGTAATCTTTATTCATAAATATGTACCCCTGTCATAATTCTTTTTCTATCTTAACTTAATATATACTCTATAATAATAACATCACTCCATGAACTTGTTAATTTACGAAACCATGATGCAATAATTTAATATCTATTTTATATGCTTCTATTAAATTAATAACTAAATCTAAGTTTTAACTAAAAACTCCAAAAATAATAGGTATAAATATAGCTGGTAGTAAGTTAGCTACTTTAATTTTGCTCACTCCAAGCATATTAAGTCCAAGTCCTACAATTAAAAGACTTCCAACTGCTGACATATTATTAATTATAGTTTCTGTTAGTACAGTTGAAAGACCACCTGCAAGAAGAGTTATAGTTCCTTGATATATTAATATTGCAATTGAAGATAGCATTACTCCTATTCCAAGTGATGATGCAAATATTATTGAAGATATTCCATCCAATATTGATTTAGCAAAAAGAGTTGAATGATTTCCTTTCAATCCACTTTCCAAAGATCCAACTACCGCCATAGCTCCAACGCAAAATAGTAAGCTTGATGTTACAAAGCCTTCAGCTATAGAAATTTTATCATGTATCTTATTTTTTCTTTTACTATTAATTTTTTCTTCTATCAGATTTCCAAAATCATTTAATCTTTTGTCAATGTCTATTATTTCACCAATTAATGCTCCTATTGCTATAGAAATTATTATTTGTAATGTATCTTGCCCCTTAAGTGTACCTGAAATTCCTATGTATAGTACACATAAAGCTAATCCATTCATTATAGTTGTACTAATCTTTTCCGTCAGCCTTCCTTTTACTACTAATCCAATTAAACATCCGCCTATTATAGCTAATGCATTTACTATCGTCCCCAACATTTATATAATCCTCCACTCTAATGTTTTATATTATATTTAATTATAATACGCTAATTAAAATTTATCTAACAATTAAGCGTATTAATCTTCCTATAATTATATCTGCTTAAATTTCTTGTGCTCATTAATCGAGTAGGAGCTAAATAATTATTTTATTTAGCGTCCTCTCACACCACCGTA
>NZ_JAABNP010000001.1 GCF_009928485.1 Clostridium sp. C2-6-12
TATCGGAGCATTATTAAGAGGTGTGCAAAGAACTGATATCGAAAGAGGTCAAGTACTAGCAGTGCCAAACTCAGTACATCCACATACAAACTTTGTAGGTCAAGTGTACGTATTAAAGAAAGAAGAAGGTGGAAGACATACTCCATTCTTTGATGGATATAGACCACAATTCTATTTCAGAACAACAGACGTTACAGGATCAATCAAATTACCAGATGGAATGGAAATGGTAATGCCTGGAGATCATATCGACATGAAAGTTGAATTAATCACTCCAATCGCAATGGATGAAGGATTAAGATTCGCTATCAGAGAAGGTGGAAGAACTGTAGGTTCTGGAGTTGTTACTAGCATAGAAAAATAAGATTAAACAACTTAAAATTTTAAATAATAAAAGCAAGGAAATATTTCCTTGCTTTTATTATTTAAAGGATCCATTTTAAATGTAAAATTGATGAAATAAGTTATTATTAAAAATAGAATAAAAAATGCATAAAAATTATTGAAAAATTATTTATTATCAAGTAAAATAGTAAAAGCTAAATAAGAGCGAAAGAAAAAATAAAAAGTTAGAAAAATGTAAAAAAAAGCTTGAAAAGACTGTGCAACAATAGTATAATTAAGAAGTTGCATAGCATACAGCGATGAATCAAGAGGTTGCCGGACTTCCGGGTAATTCTTGATGAGTTAGTTTGGGTCTAGAACCCAGCGACAGGGATTCAATTAAACATGCAAAGGTGCGAAACACCTGGAGCAGTTTACAGAATAGCCGCTGTTGTGCGTTAGAAGTAAAACGTACATAAAAAGGAGGGAAATGAAATGTCAAAGCAAAAAATAAGAATTAGATTAAAAGCTTTTGATCACACTATATTAGATCAATCAGCTGAAAAGATCGTTGAAACTGCAAAAACAACTGGAGCTAAGGTAGTAGGGCCAGTGCCATTACCAACAGAAAAAGATGTTGTTACAATATTAAGAGCAGTTCACAAATACAAAGATTCAAGAGAACAATTCGAAATAAGAACTCATAAGAGATTAATCGATATTGTTAATCCATCACCAAAAACTGTTGATGCATTAATGAGATTAAATCTTCCAGCTGGTGTTGATATAGAAATCAAACTATAATAACTGGAAATAAAAAATGAAAAACGGCTAGTTATGATTGTTAACAGTCCGCTAATTAGTTTGGGAGGTGTAAATACATGAAAAAAGCTATAATAGGTAAAAAAATCGGAATGACACAAATTTTCAATGAAAATGGAAAAGTAATTCCTGTAACTGTAGTAGAAGCTGGTCCATGTGTTGTTGTTCAAAAGAAAACATTAGATAATGATGGTTATGAAGCAATACAAGTTGGTTTCGATGAAATAAGAGAAAAATTAGCTAATAAACCAAGAAAAGGTCAATTTGCTAAAGCAGGAGTAAGCTTAAGAAGAACATTGAAGGAATTTAGATTAGACGATATTAGCCAATATGAAGTTGGAGCTGAAATAAAGGCTGATGTATTTGAAATAGGGGATAAAGTAGATGTTTCTGCTGTTTCAAAAGGTAAGGGGTTCCAAGGTGCTATTAAGAGATGGAACCAACAAAGAGGAGATATGACTCACGGTTCTAAGTTCCATAGAGCACCAGGTTCAATGGGAGCTTCTTCAGATCCATCTAGAACATTCAAAAACAAGAGAATGCCAGGACATATGGGATCTGTTAATACAACAGTACTTAATTTAGAAGTTGTAAAAGTAATAGCTGAAAAGAATTTAATACTAATCAAGGGTGGAATCCCAGGACCTAATAAAGGTACAGTAGTAATTAAAGATTCAACTAGAGCTTAATTTCTTTGAAGAAAGGAGGAAGTAGAATGCCTACAGTAGGAGTATTTAATAAAGAAGGAAATAAAGTTGCTGATATGGAGTTAAATGAAAAAGTATTTGCAACAGAAGTTAACGAATATGCATTACATCAAGTAGTTGTAGCATTATTAGCTAACAAAAGACAAGGAACTCAATCAACTAAAACTAGATCTGAAGTTAGAGGAGGCGGAATCAAGCCTTGGAGACAAAAGGGTACTGGAAGAGCAAGACAAGGTTCTATCAGAGCACCTCAATGGATTAAGGGTGGTATTGTATTCGCACCAAAGCCAAGAGACTACAGAGTTTCAGTTCCAAAGAGTATGAGAAAGGTTGCTATGAAATCTGCTTTAACTAGCAAGGTACAAGAAAATCAAATGGTTGTTCTTGAATCATTAACTTTCGAAGCACCAAAAACTAAAAACATGGTAGAAATGTTAAAAGCTTTTGAAGCTAATAAAGCTTTAATCATAACTGCAGAATCAAATGAAGCTGTATATAAATCAGCTAGAAACATTCAAGGAGTAAGTGTTATTCCAGCAAACAACATCAATGTATATGATATATTAAAGTATGAAAAATTATTCATTACAAAAGATGCTGTATCAAAAATTGAGGAGGTGTACGCATAATGAAATTAACAAGCCATGATATAATTAGAAAGCCAATCATAACTGAAAAAAGTATGGCATCTATGGCAGAAAAGAAGTACACTTTTATAGTTCATGCGGATGCTAATAAATCTCAAATAAAAAGAGCCGTAGAAGAAGTTTTCAATGTTAAAGTTGAAGCAGTTAACACTATAAACGGTCTTGGAAAAACTAAGAGAATGGGCGTACATGTAGGTAAGAGAGCAGACTACAAAAAAGCTGTTGTTAAATTAACTGAAGAAAGCAATGGAATTGAATTCTTCGAAGGAATGCAATAGTATAATAAAGCCATTATTGGTGATAAGCACCAGAGAAGCTTAAAGAAGGAGGGAATATTAAATGGCAGTTAAAAAGTTTAACCCGATTACACCAGCTAGAAGACAAATGACTATGCCAACTTTTGAAGAAATAACTTCACAAGAACCAGAGAAGTCACTTCTTGTTGCATTAAAGACTAAAGCGGGTAGAAATAATCAAGGTAAAATCACTGTTAGACACCGTGGTGGAACTGTTAAGAGAAAATATAGAATAATAGATTTTAAAAGAAATAAAGATGGAATTCCAGCAAAGGTTGAATCTATACAATACGATCCAAACAGAACAGCATATATTGCACTTGTTGTATATGCAGATGGAGAAAAGAGATATATTCTTGCTCCAGTTGGATTAAATGTTGGAGATGTAGTTGAATCAGGAGTTAATGCTGATATCAAACCAGGTAATGCTCTTCCATTAAAGAACATTCCAGTTGGTACAGTTATTCACAACATTGAATTACAAAAAGGAAAAGGTGGCCAATTAGTTAGAGCTGCTGGTAACTCAGCACAATTAATGGCTAAAGAAGGAGATTATGCTACTCTTAGATTACCATCAGGTGAAATGAGATATGTAAGAATCGAATGTAGAGCTACAATTGGAACACTTTCTAACACAACTAACGATATAGTTAATATCGGTAAAGCTGGTAGAAAGAGACACATGGGATGGAGACCAACAGTTAGAGGTTCTGTTATGAATCCTAATGATCACCCTCATGGTGGTGGTGAAGGTAAATCACCAGTAGGTAGACCAAGTCCAGTTACTCCTTGGGGTAAACCAGCACTTGGATACAAGACTAGAAAGAGCAAAAAATATTCAGATAAGTTTATTATCAAAGGTAGAAAATCTAAGTAGTTTGGGGAGAATAGTAAGTTCTCTTCACATCTTAGTACTTAGCGTTTATGAAGGGAGGCATATTAGTGAGTAGATCAACAAAAAAAGCACCTTTTGTTCATGAAGGACTTTTCAACAAAATTGAAGAAATGAATGGTAGTGGAGATAAAAAAGTTGTAAAGACTTGGTCAAGAAGTTCAACAATTTTTCCACAATTTATAGGGCACACAATTGCTGTTCATGATGGAAGAAAACATGTACCAGTATATATATCAGAAGATATGGTTGGACATAAGTTAGGTGAATTCGTATTAACTAGAACTTATAAAGGTCATGAAGCTGATAAAACATCAAAAAAGAGATAGCCTGGAAAGGAGGATCATAAATGGAAGCTAGAGCTATAGCAAAATACATCAGAATGTCTCCAACAAAAGTAGGAGCGGTTCTTGATTTAATCAGAGGAAAACAAGTTAATGAAGCTTTTGCTATATTACAATTTACTCCAAGAGAAGCAGCTGTTGTAATTAACAAAGTTCTAAAATCTGCTGTTGCTAATGCAGAAAACAATTTAGAATTAAATGCTGATAACTTATATGTTTCAGAATGTTTTGTTGGGCAAGGTTCAACATTAAAGAGATTTCAACCTCATGCTCAAGGTAGAGCATTCAAAATTTTAAAGAAAACAAGCAATATAACAGTAGTTGTTAAAGAAAGAGCTTAGTTTATAAAGGAGGGAAATGCAAGTGGGTCAAAAAGTAAATCCTCATGGCCTAAGAGTAGGTGTTATCAAAGGATGGGATGCAAAATGGTATGCTAATAAAAAGAATTTTGCAGACAATCTTGTTGAAGATAATCAAATTAGAAAGTTTGTTAAAAAAGAACTTTTTTCAGCAGGTATTTCTAAAGTAGAAATTGAAAGAGCAGCTAAAAGAGTTAAATTAAATATACACACAGCAAAGCCAGGTGTTATCATAGGTAAGGGTGGAGCTGGAATTGAAGCATTAAAGAACAAATTA
This sequence comes from Clostridium sp. C2-6-12, assembly GCF_009928485.1. Taxonomy (GTDB): domain Bacteria; phylum Bacillota; class Clostridia; order Clostridiales; family Clostridiaceae; genus Clostridium. The sequence goes on from NZ_JAABNP010000001.1 coordinate 4,669, forward strand.
ACTCAATTTGTTAAAGGTAAAAATGTTTTAATAAACATAGTAGAAGTTAAGAGTGCAGAAGCAGATGCTCAATTAATGGCAGAAAACATTGCTGCACAATTAGAAAAGAGAATTTCATTCAGAAGAGCTATGAAGCAAACAATGCAAAGAGGTATGAAACAAGGAATTAAAGGTGTAAAAACTGCATGTTCTGGAAGACTTGGCGGAGCTGAAATAGCAAGAACTGAACATTATCATGAAGGAACAATTCCACTACAAACATTAAGAGCTGATATCGAATATGGATTTGCAGAAGCAGATACAACATACGGTAAAATCGGAGTTAAGGTTTGGGTTTATAATGGAGAAGTTCTTCCAACTAAGAAAGTAGAAAAGGAAGAAGAGGCTAACGCATAGGAAAGGAGGAATAGATCATGTTAATGCCTAAAAGGGTAAAACATCGTAAGGTGCAACGTGGTAGAATGAAAGGTAAAGCAACAAGAGGTAATTTCTTAGCTTATGGAGATTTCGGAATTCAAGCTTTAACTTGTGGATGGATTACAAGTAACCAAATTGAATCTGCCAGAATTGCAATCAATAGATACATTAAAAGAGGTGGAAAACTTTGGATAAAGATTTTCCCAGATAAGCCAGTTACAGAAAAACCAGCTGAAACAAGAATGGGTTCAGGTAAAGGATCACCAGAATACTGGGTTGCAGTAGTTAAGCCAGGTAGAATATTATTTGAATTATCAGGTGTAGCAGAAGAAACTGCAAGAGAAGCGATGAGACTTGCTTCACACAAACTTCCTGTAAAGACAAAATTTGTTTCAAAGAGAGATTTTGCGGAAATGGGTGGTGAACAATAATGAAGGCTAGAGAATTAAAAGAATTAAAATCAAGCAATCCTCAAGATTTAACAGCAAAACTAGGCGATCTTAAAGCTGAATTATTTAACTTAAGATTTCAATTAGCTACAGGTCAATTAGAAAATCCAATGAGAATAAGAGAAGTTAAGAAGTCTATAGCCCAAATAAAAACCATCTTAAGAGAAGAAGAATTAAAGGCATTGGAACAATAAAAGTCGGAAGGAGGTAAAACCCAATGGAAAGAGCATTAAGAAAAAAGAGAATCGGTAGGGTTGTTTCTGATAAAATGGAAAAAACTATCGTAGTTGCTGTTGAAACTAAGGTTAGACATCCACTATACGGAAAAACAGTTAATAGAACTACAAAGTTTAAAGTACATGATGAAAACAATGAAGCTAAAATTAATGATAGAGTATCAATAATGGAAACTAGACCTTTATCTAAAGATAAGAGATGGAGACTTGTTGAAATAGTTGAAAAGGCTAAATAAGCTTTAAAACTGAAAGGAGGGTAATTCAATGATACAACAACAAACCTTATTAAAGGTTGCAGATAATTCAGGTGCAAAAGAAATTATGTGTATCAGAGTCCTAGGCGGATCTAAAAGAAAGTTTGGTAATATCGGTGATATTATAGTAGCGAGCGTTAAAAGTGCAACACCAGGTGGAGTTGTTAAAAAAGGTGAAGTTGTAAAGGCAGTTGTAGTTAGATCAGTAAAAGGTGTAAGAAGAGCAGATGGTTCATATATAAAATTTGACGAAAACGCAGCAGTTATAATTAAAGATGATAAACAACCAAAAGGAACTCGTATCTTTGGACCTGTTGCTAGGGAGCTAAGAGATAAAGAATTCAACAAAATTTTATCATTAGCACCAGAAGTTCTATAAGAGGAGGTGGCTAACTTGAAGATACATGTAAGAAAGAATGATACAGTTATTGTTATATCAGGAAAAGATAAAGGCAAGACTGGAGAAATAGTAAAGACATATCCAAAGACAGGAAAAGTTCTTGTTCAAGGAGTTAACATAGTAAAGAAACATCAAAAGGCTAAACAAGGCCAAATGGAAAGCGCTATAATTGAAAAAGAAGCGGCTATCAATAGTTCAAAAGTTATGTTATATTGTAACAAATGTAAGAATGCAACTAGAATTAGTAACAAAATCCTAGATGATGGTACTAAGGTTAGAGTATGTAAAAAATGCGGAGAAACATTCTAATTTTGAAAGGAGGTAATACTAATATGACAAGACTTCAAGAAAAGTATCAAAAAGAAGTAATTCCAGCTATGATCGAAAAGTTCGGATATAAAAATATAATGGAAGTTCCCAAGTTAGAAAAGATCGTTATAAATATGGGAGTTGGAGAAGCTAAAGAAAATCAAAAGGTATTAGAATCAGCAGTTAATGACTTAACATTAATAGCAGGTCAAAAGCCAATATTAACAAGAGCAAAGAAATCAGTAGCTAACTTTAAAATCAGAGAAAACATGGCATTAGGATGCAAAGTTACTCTAAGAAAAGTTCAAATGTATGAATTTGCTGATAAGTTAATGAGTATCGCTTTACCTAGAGTTAGAGATTTCAGAGGAGTTTCTAGCAAAGCATTTGATGGTAGAGGAAACTATTCTTTAGGAATTAAAGAACAAATAATATTCCCAGAAATTGAATATGATAAGATTGACAAAGTTAGAGGGATGGATATAATCTTCGTTACTACAGCTAACACTGACGAAGAAGCTAGGGAATTATTAAGATTCCTAGGAATGCCATTCGCTCAATAATAAGGAGGGAAACACATTGGCACGTAAAGCTATTATTGAAAAGTGGAGCAAAACTCCTAAGTACCAAACAAGAGCTTATACAAGATGTAGAATATGTGGAAGACCACATGCTGTATTAAAGAAATATGGAGTATGCCGTATTTGTTTTAGAGAACTTGCTTATAAGGGCGAAATTCCAGGTTGTAGAAAAGCAAGTTGGTAATATATACAATGTAACGAAAGGAGGCACATTAAATGGTTATGACAGATCCTATAGCAGATTTATTAACTCGTGTAAGAAATGCTAATTCTGTAAGACATGAAGTGGTAGAAGTACCTTCTTCAAAAGTAAAGAAGGAAATTGCAAATATATTATTACAAGAGGGTTATATAAAAGAAGTAAATGAATATAACGATGGTGTAGTTCCAATGTTAAGATTATCTCTTAAATATGGTGCTAACAAAGAAAGAGTTATAACTGGTATTAAGAGAATTTCTAAGCCAGGATTAAGAGTTTACTGTAAGAAAGATGAAGTACCAAAGGTTCTTAACGGATTAGGAATCGCTGTTGTTTCAACTTCAAATGGAATAATGGTAGATAGAGAAGCTAGAAAGAAAAATTTAGGCGGAGAAGTAATCTGTTACGTTTGGTAATATCTTATAAATAAGTAAACTAGGCGAAATTGTTATAGATATACGATTTTTAAATAATTACAGGAGGTGCAATTATGTCAAGAGTAGGTAGATTACCAATAGCTATCCCTGCTGGCGTAACTGTTACTGTAACACCAGACAACGTTGTTACAGTTAAGGGTCCAAAAGGTGAATTAGTTAAGACTATGCATACAGATATCAGCATAGCTGTTGAAAACAATGAAGTAATTGTTACTAGACATAGTGAACAAAAAGACCACAGAGCTCTTCACGGTTTAACAAGAGCATTGATTAATAATATGGTAATTGGAGTAAAAGAAGGTTATCAAAAGACTTTAGATTTAGTTGGTGTTGGTTACAGAGCTCAATTACAAGGAAAGAAAATTGTAATGAATCTTGGATACTCACATCCAGTTGAAATCGAACCTATTGACGGAATCACATTCGAAACTCCAGCTCCAACTAGAATAATAGTTAGTGGAATCGACAAAGAAAAAGTTGGATTTGCTGCAGCAGATATAAGAAAGTGGAGATTACCAGAACCATACAAAGGTAAGGGTATCAAGTACGATAACGAAGTGATTAGACGTAAAGAAGGTAAGACTGGTAAGAAATAATAGAAAGGAGTGAGTTTTATGTTCAAGAAGGTAGACAAAAAAGCTAATAGAGAAAAACGTCACCTTAGAGTTCGTAAAAAAGTTTTTGGAACTGCGGAAAGACCAAGACTTTCAATTTTTAAGAGTGAAAAGAATATATATGCACAAGTCATTGATGATATAAATGGTGTTACTTTAGTAGCTGCGTCAAGTTTAGACAAAGGTTTTGCTGGAAAAGGTGGAAACAAAGAAGGTGCTAAGCTTGTTGGAGAAGCAGTGGCTAAAAAAGCTATTGAAAAAGGAATTGAAGCAGTGGTATTTGATAGAGGTGGATACATATATCACGGAAGAATTCAAGAATTAGCACAAGCAGCTAGAGAAGCAGGCTTGAAATTCTAATAACGAGGAGGGAAATAAATGAGAATCGATCCTAGTACACTAGACCTTAAAGAAAAGGTTGTTTTCATAAACAGAGTTACTAAGGTTGTTAAGGGTGGTAGAAACTTCAGATTCAGCGCTTTAGTTGTTGTCGGAGACGAGAACGGACACGTTGGTGTTGGAATGGGTAAATCTATCGAAATCCCAGAAGCAATTAAAAAAGGAATAGAAGATGCTAAGAAAAACTTAGTAAATGTTGCTATAGTAGGAACAACAGTTCCACATCAAGTGAACGGTAAATTTGGAACTTCAAATGTTCTAATTATGCCAGCTAAAGAAGGTACAGGAGTTATCGCTGGAGGTCCAGCAAGAGTTGTACTTGAATTGGCAGGATTAAAGGATGTAAGAGCTAAGTCATTAGGCTCAAACAACCCAAATAACATGGTAAATGCTACAATAAACGGATTAGCTAGCTTAAGAACAGCTGAAGATATTGCTAAATTAAGAGGCAAATCTGTTGAAGAAATATTAGGTTAGGAGGCATTGCAATGGCTAAAGTAAGAGTTACATTAGTAAAGAGCTTAATAGGTAGAAAGAAAGACCATATCGCTACTGCAAATGCTCTTGGACTTAAAAAGATAAGAAATACTATTGAAACTGAGGCAACACCTCAAATACAAGGTATGATAAAAAAGATTGAATATCTATTAAAGGTAGAAGAAGTATAAAAATAAGGAGGTGCACTGAATATGAAACTTCACGAATTAAAACCAGCTGCAGGTAGCAAAAAAGCACCTAAAAGAATTGGTAGAGGTACTGGTTCTGGATTAGGAAGAAACGCTGGTAAAGGTGAAAAGGGTCAAAATGCTAGATCAGGTGGTGGCGTAAGACCAGGTTTTGAAGGCGGTCAAATGCCTTTATATAGAAGACTTCCAAAGAGAGGTTTTACAAATATTTTTGCAAAGAAAATTGTTAGCATAAATCTTGATAGATTAAATATATTTGAAAATGGTACAGAAGTTACACCAGAAGTATTACTTGAAAGAAGAGTAATAAGTAAAGTACTTGACGGAGTAAAAATTCTTGGTAACGGAACTTTAGAAAAAAGCTTAACAGTTAAAGGATGTAAGTTCTCTAAGTCTGCTATAGAAAAAATTGAGGCAGCTGGGGGAAAAGTTGAGGTGATTTAAAGTGCTTCAAACTCTACGTAATGCATTCAAAGTTCCAGACTTGAGAAAGAAAATTCTTTGGTCAATATTACTAGTTGCAGTTTTCAGGATGGGAAGCCATATTCCTCTTCCTGGAATAAATTCTGAATACCTAAAAAGCCTATCTCAATCAGGAGGGTTGTTAGGATTTTATGATATGATTTCTGGTGGTGCTTTCAGCAGATCCAGTATTTTAGCATTAGGTGTTATGCCATATATTAATGCATCAATCATAATCCAATTATTAACTGTTGCAATTCCACAGTTAGAACAACTTTCTAAAGAAGGGCAAAATGGAAGAAAGAAAATACAAAATGCAACACGTTATGTATCTTTAGGAATAGCTTTCATATTAGCATATGGAATTTTTGCGACGCTTTCTGGCAGTGGTGCAACAGCTGGATTGCAACTAACACAAAAGATAATTATTATTTTTGCATTAGTGGTTGGTACTACATTCTGTATGTGGTTAGGTGATCAACTTACAGTGAAGGGTATTGGTAATGGAACATCTATATTAATATTTGTAAATATAATATCAAGAATTCCAACAACAATAGCTTCAATGTTAACACTTAAAGAAGCAGGGAGTGCAAGTATTGTAGGGATTGCATTGTTTGGAGTATTTGTTGTATTAATGCTTGCAACGGTTTTATACTTCTCTCTATCAGAAAGAAGAATACCGGTACAATATGCTGGTAAGTTTGCTTCTGGAAATGTAGGGATGGTAAAATCACAATCAACACATATTCCATTAAGTATAATTGGTTCTGCAGTTTTAGCAATTATATTTTCTATGTCAGTAATGGAGTTCCCGAAAACAATAGCACAATTGTTTGGTGGAATGGGTGAAGCTCAAAAAGAATGGGCAAAATGGATTTTGAATAATCCTACATGTCCTTTCAATCAAAAGAGTTGGATTTATTTAGTTGCTTATGCAGTACTTACAGTATTTTTCAATTGGTTCTATACTCAGATTACATTCAAACCAGATGAAATGTCTGAGAACTTACATAAATCTGCGGGATTTGTGCCAGGGGTAAGGCCAGGAGAAGAAACTACAGTATATTTTGAGAGAGTTCTTAATAGATTATCATTTATCGGTGGAATATTGGCAGCAGTTTTAGCACTTAGTCCAATAATTATACAAAACTACACTGATTTTAGGGATATATATTTTACAGGAACTGGAATGTTAATTCTTATAAATGTTGCATTGGATTTTACTAGAAAAGTAGAATCACAAATGGTAGTTAGGCACTATAAAGGATTTCTTAAATAGATTAGAATAAATGGAGATGAAGCCAGTGAAGATAGTATTGCTAGGTCCTCCTGGAGCTGGAAAGGGAACACAGGCTAAATCAATCAGTAATAAATATTCAATACCACATATTTCTACAGGAGACATTTTTAGAAAAAATATTTCTGAAAACACTCCTTTAGGAATACAAGCAAAAAGTTATATGGATAACGGACAGTTAGTTCCTGATGAAGTGACTATTAACATGGTTAAAGATAGATTACAACAGGATGATTGTAGTAATGGATACTTATTAGATGGTTTTCCTAGAACTGTGGTTCAAGCTGATGCTCTCAACAGCTTTCTTATAGAAAGAGGAGAACAATTAGATACTGCATTATTAATAAAAGTACCTAATGAATTTATCCTAGAAAGAATGACTGGTAGAAGAGTGTGTCCATCATGTGGAGCAAGTTATCATGTGAAATTTAATCCTCCAACAAATGAAGGAAAATGTGATTTGTGTGGAAGTGAAGTTATACAAAGAAAAGACGATACAGTTGAAACTGTAAAGGAAAGACTTGATGTATACGGAAAAGAAACACAACCATTAATTGATTTTTATGGTGAAAAACAATTGCTTTCAGCAGTAGATGGAACTAAAGCTATTAATGAAGTTTTCAGAGGAATATGCGAAATATTGGGGAATAACAAGTAATGATTATTATAAAAAATGATGATGAAATAGCCCTAATGAAAAAAGCAGGTAGAATAGTAGGAGAAACATTGCTATTGCTTGAGAAAGAGGTAAAACCCGGTATAACAACTGCAGATTTGGATAGAATAGCAGAAGAATTTATAACTAAGCATGGAGCAAAACCTTCATTTAAAGGCTTATATGGTTTTCCTTCGTCACTATGTATTTCAGTGAATGAGCAAGTAATACATGGATTTCCAGGTGCCTATGTTCTTAAAGAAGGGGATATAGTAAGCGTCGATTGTGGAGCATTTTATGATGGTTTCCATGGAGATGCTGCAAGAACCTTCTCGGTTGGAAATATTTCAGTAGATGCTCAAAAATTAATTGATATAACAAGAGAAAGTTTCTTTCAAGGTATAAAGTTTGCCAAAGAAGGAAATAAATTAACTGATATATCATATGGGATACAAAGCTACGTAGAAGCAGCAGGTTTCTCTGTTGTAAGAAATTTTGTAGGTCATGGGATTGGACGAAAAGTTCATGAAGAACCCAATGTGCCTAATTTTGGGAAGTCTGGTAAGGGCCCTAAGTTAGTTAAAGGAATGGTGTTGGCTATAGAACCTATGGTTAATGCGGGGACTCATAAAGTCAAAACTTTAAAAGATGGATGGACAGTTGTAACAGCAGATTCTTCTTTATCAGCACATTATGAAAATACAGTTGCAATTTTATCAGATGGGCCTGAAATATTAACACTGATTAAGTAGAAAAAAAGAGTGTTGCTTAGTTATAAATTTGCATAATGCCGTAATGGTGATGTAATTTATACTAAGGTAATCATAGAGGTGAAAAATTTGCAAAACAATGACTTGATTGGAAAAGTAGTACTTTCAAAAGCAGGAAGAGATATAGATCACTTATATGTTATTGTTAGGCAGATAGATGATAATTATGTATTGTTAGCTAATGGCAATACAAAATTAATGAATATGCCTAAGAAGAAAAAGATTAAACACTTAAGTATTTTAGAAGATATAGATGATGAAATATTATCGTCAATACAATCATGCGATAAAAGTACTGATTTAAAAATTAAGAGATTTCTAAAGTTTAGAGGCATTGTTAAGGAGGGTTGATTACCTTATGTCAAAAGATGACGTTATAGAAATGCAAGGTACAGTTTTAGAATCATTACCAAATGCTATGTTTCAAGTTGAACTTGAAAGTGGGCATAAGATTCTAGCACATATATCAGGTAAATTAAGAATGAACTTCATAAGAATTTTACCAGGAGATAAAGTTACAGTAGAGCTTTCTCCTTATGATTTAACAAGAGGTAGAATTACTTGGAGAGCTAAATAGATAGATATAGCTAAATTTAATATCTATCACAAAAGTAATATGAGGAGGGTTAGCTATGAAAGTAAGACCATCAGTTAAGCCTATTTGTGAAAAGTGCAAAGTAATAAGAAGAAAAGGGAAAGTAATGGTAATCTGTGAAAACCCTAAGCACAAGCAAAAACAAGGCTAATGATCAACTAGCAATATTATTTACATTAAAAAATGTAAATAATATTGACATTTCAGCAAAAGTCAAATATGATTATATAGTCGTTTAATTAATCAAAAATAAATTTTGGGGCGGCTGACAATAGAAAAAAACTCTATTGACCCAAGATTTTATTATAAATAATAAATCAATTTTATACATTTCAATTATCAGGAGGTGTAAATTTTAATGGCAAGAATAGCAGGTATTGACCTACCAAGAGAAAAAAGAGTTGAAATAGGTTTAACATATATATATGGGATAGGCTTAGCAACTTCACAAAAAATCTTAGCTGTAACAGGAGTTAATCCAGATACAAGAGTTAAGGATTTATCAGAAGAAGAAGTTAACGAAATCAGAACTTACATCAACAAGAATTTAATGGTTGAAGGTGACTTAAGAAGAGATGTCGCTTTAAATATCAAGAGATTAATCGAAATTGGATCATACAGAGGAATTAGACATAGAAGAGGTCTTCCAGTAAGAGGACAAAAAACTAAGACTAATGCTAGAACTAGAAAAGGTCCTAAAAAGACAATCGCAAATAAGAAGAAATAGTAAGGAGGGAAGATAATGGCAGCTAAAACAGTTAAGAAGACTAGAAGAAGAAAAGAAAGAAAAAATGTTGAGCATGGTGCTGCACACATTAAGTCAACTTTTAATAATTCAATAGTTACTTTAACAGACGCAGCAGGAAATGCTTTATCATGGTCGAGTGCAGGTGCACTAGGCTTTAGAGGATCAAGAAAGAGCACACCATATGCAGCTCAAGCAGCAGCTGAAACTGCAGCTAAAGTAGCTATGGAACATGGCTTAAAAAGTATAGAGGTTTATGTTAAAGGACCTGGTTCTGGAAGAGAAGCAGCTATAAGATCCTTACAAGCAGCAGGACTAGAAGTAACTTTAATTAAGGATGTTACTCCAATACCACATAATGGTTGTAGACCACCAAAGAGAAGAAGAGTCTAATTATAACTGTCAATAGGAGGTGTAATTTTAATGGCAAGATATACTGGCGCTACATGTAGATTATGTAGAAGAGAAGGTATGAAACTTTTCCTTAAGGGTGATAGATGTTTTACAGATAAATGTGCATTTGTAAGAAGAAGCTATGCACCAGGACAACATGGAGCAAACAAAAAGAAAATTTCAGACTATGGTGTTCAATTAAGAGAAAAGCAAAAAGCAAGAAGAATTTATGGCATATTAGAAGGCCAATTCAGAGCATATTATGAAAAAGCTGATCATCTTAAAGGTATTACAGGTGAAAACTTACTTAAATTATTAGAAATGAGACTTGATAACGTGGTTTATAGATTAGGTTACGGTGCATCAAGAAATGAAGCTAGACAATTAGTTACTCATGGACATTTCTTAGTAAATGGCAAGAAAGTTGATATTTGTTCATACAATGTTTCAGTTAATGATGTAATTACTGTATGTGAAAAAAGCAGATCAAGTGAAAAGTTCAAAACTTTTGCAGAAAATCCAAAAACTTTACCAAAATGGTTAGAAGCTAATGTTGATAACTATGAAGGAAAAGTAGTTGCAGAGCCATCAAGAGAAGATATAGATGTGCCTGTTAACGAAACACTTATTGTTGAGTTATACAGTAAATAATATATTTATATTTGTTAGAGAAATTTATCACAATATATGCAAATATAGAATCAGTTGCCCTCATAATAAGGTTGCCATTTATAATATAAGGAGGGTTTGTCAATGTTAGAAATCGAAAAGCCAATAATAGAATGTATAGAAGCTAATGAAGATGGTACTTATGGTAAGTACGTTGTTGAGCCACTAGAAAGAGGATATGGTATTACATTAGGGAATGCCTTAAGAAGAATATTATTATCATCACTTCCAGGAGCAGCTCCAACATCTGTTAAAATAGACGGAGTTCTTCATGAGTTTTCTACTGTTCAAGGAGTTAAAGAAGATGTTACAGAATTAATTCTTAATGTTAAATCTTTAGCTTTGAGAATGAATGGTGAAGGTCCAAAGGTTATTTATATTGATGCTAAAGGACCTGGAGAAGTTACTGGAGCAGATATAAAGACTGATGGAGATGTTGAAGTTGTTAATAAGGATTTACATATTGCAACTTTAGACAGCGATGGAAGACTTTATATGGAATTAACAGTTAATAAAGGAAGAGGATACGTTACTCAAAACAAGAATAAGAGTGATGAATTACCGATTTCGTCAATTGCAGTTGATTCTATTTATACACCAGTAAAAAGAGTTAATTTTACTGTTGATAATACAAGAGTTGGTCAAATTACTGATTATGATAAATTAACTTTAGAAATTTGGACTGATGGAACTATTAAGATAGATGAAGCTATCAGTTTATCAGCAAAGATTCTTATTGAACATTTTAAATTATTTATGTCATTGACAGATAATACTAATGATGTTGAAATAATGATCGAAAAAGAAGACGACAAAAAAGAAAAAGTACTAGAAATGACTGTAGAAGAACTTGATTTATCAGTTAGATCATATAACTGTTTAAAGAGAGCAGGAATTAATACAGTTCAAGAACTTGCCACTAAATCTATGGATGACATGATGAAGGTAAGAAATCTAGGAAAGAAATCTTTAGAAGAAGTTGAAAGAAAGCTTAAAGAGTTAGGTTTATGTCTAACTTTAAGTGAAGAGTAAGAGTAAGGAGGTAAATCCAATGGCAGGTTATCGTAAACTAGGTCTTCCTACAGACCAAAGAAAAGCTATGCTAAGAAATCTTGTTACTAGTCTTTTAAAGCATGGTAAAATCGAAACAACTGACACAAGAGCTAAAGAAACAAGATCAATAGCTGAAAAAATGATCACTCTTGGTAAAAGAGGAGATCTTCATGCTAGAAGACAAGTATTATCTTATGTTCAAGAAGAATTAGTTGTTAAGAATTTATTTGATAATGTAGCTCCAAAGTATGCTGAAAGAAACGGTGGATATACAAGAATAATTAAAAAAGGTCCTAGAAGAGGGGACGGAGCTGAGATAGTAATACTTGAATTAGTATAATATCAAGGGGATTAAGTTTAGGCTTAATCCCCATTTTAACATAAAAATTTAAATCGTAAAATTAATATATTATAGAGATGTTTTTTGTAATTATGATAAAAATATATACTATTTATTGAACAAATGAGATTTTAATATATAATAAGATTTGTAATTATAGTTTGAATATTAGATATGTAAAATTTAAGACAATTGTATAATATATTAATACAAAAATATTTAGATTAAAAATAAGTTATGGAGGTATACAATGGATGCGACAATGATAAAATGTACAAATGTGTCGTTTAAATATATAAAAAATTCTGAAGGAATTAGCCAAGAAAAATATGCCGTTAAGGGTGTCAATTTGGAAGTGAAAAAAGGTGAATTTTTAGTAATATTAGGTCATAATGGATCAGGAAAGTCAACAATTGCTAAGCATATGAATGCATTAGTTGTTCCAAGTGAAGGTACAGTTATAGTGGGTGGTCTTGATACAAGTAAACCAGAAAATGTTTGGGATATTAGATCTAAAGCGGGAATGGTTTTTCAAAATCCAGATAATCAGTTAGTAGCAACTATAGTTGAAGAAGACGTTGCTTTTGGTCCAGAAAACTTAGGGATTGAGTCGTCAGAAATTCGCAAAAGAGTAGATGATAGTTTAGAAAAGGTGGGTATGACAAAATATAAAAGACATGCACCACATCTTTTATCTGGAGGGCAAAAGCAAAGAATTGCCATAGCAGGAATACTTGCAATTGAACCTGAATGCATAATTTTTGATGAACCAACAGCAATGTTAGATCCATCAGGAAGAAAAGATGTACTCAAGACTATTAAGGATCTTAATAAAAATCATGGAATTACTGTTGTTCTAATAACTCATTATATGGATGAAGCTGCTCAAGCTGATAGAATTATAGTAATGGATGGTGGAAACATAAAAATGGAGGGAACTCCAAGAGATATATTTCCACAAGTTGATCACATGAAAAAGATTGGATTAGATGTTCCACAAGTGACTGAATTAGCTTATGAATTGAGAAAAGCAGGGATAAATATTAATGAAAAAATATTAAATGTAGATGAGATGGTGGATGAGTTATGTCAATTAAAATAGAGAATTTAACACACATATATATGCCTAAAAGTCCATTTGAAAAAGTTGCATTAGATAATGTCTCGTTAGATATAGCAAATGGAGAATTTGTAGCGTTAATAGGTCATACTGGTTCTGGTAAATCAACTTTAATTCAACATTTTAACGGATTACTAGAAGCTACTAGTGGAAAAATAATTGTTGATGAGGTTGATATTACTGATAAAAAAGCAAAACTGACAGACATACGCAAAAAAGTTGGATTAGTATTTCAATATCCAGAATATCAGCTTTTTGAAGAAACCATAGCTAAAGATATTGAATTTGGACCTAGAAATTTAGGACTCCCAGAAGAGGAAATTCAAAATAGAGTTATTAAGTCAATGGAAATGGTGGGACTTGATTATGAAACCTATAAAGATAAATCACCATTTGATTTAAGTGGAGGACAAAAAAGAAGAGTTGCTATAGCGGGAGTTATAGCTATGCAGCCAACGACATTAATATTAGATGAGCCAACAGCAGGATTGGATCCTAAAGGTAGAGATGATATATTAGCACAAATAAGCAAGTTACATAAAGACTACAACATGACCATAATAATAGTAAGCCATAGTATGGAGGATGTTGCAAAGATTGCTCAAAGAATTATTGTTATGAATGATGGTAAAGTTGCATTACAAGGAACCCCAGCAGAGGTGTTTAAGGAAGTTGAAACTTTAGAGAAAATTGGTCTAGGGGTACCACAAGTTACTTATTTAGTAAGAGAATTAAGAAGAAAAGGATTTAATATCTCAGATAATATATTTACTATAGATGAGGCAAAGAAGGAACTTTTGTCTATTCTAAAAGCAAATAAGGTAGAGGAGGAATAGGCAGATTATGTTGAAAAATATTACAATAGGGCAATATTTGCCAGGCGAATCTTTTATTCATAAATTAGATCCTAGAACAAAAATTGTAATATCCATGCTTTTTATTGCATGTTTGTTTATTATTAATAAGTTTATAGGATATACTCTTATCGTTGGTTTTTTATTAGCCATTATATTAATAGCGAAAATTCCTTTTAGATTTATTTTCAATGGCTTAAAACCAATCTTTTTATTGGTGGTATTGACGGCTGTATTAAATATATTTATGCTTAAGGGTGCAGAAGGGACAGAAGTATTTAGTATAGGATTTTTAAAAGCTTATCCTGAAGGGCTAAGTGTTGCAGCTTTTATGGCTATAAGATTAATATTGCTAATAATAGGAACTTCTTTATTGACACTTACTACATCGCCTATTGAGTTAACTGATGGTATTGAAAAACTACTTAAGCCTATTGGAAAAGAAATAGCTCATGAATTAGCTATGATGATGACAATTGCATTAAGATTTATTCCTACATTAGTAGATGAAACAGACAAAATAATGAAGGCACAAAAGGCGAGAGGTGCTGATTTTGAATCAGGTGGGCTTATGAAGAAAGCTAAGAGCTTAGTTCCTCTTCTAGTACCTTTATTTATAAGTTCATTTAGAAGAGCTGATGAACTTGCTATGGCAATGGAAGCAAGGGGATATAGAGGTGGATCAGGTAGAACCAGAATGAAGGTATTGAGATTTAGCCCTAAAGACATAATTGCTTTTATTATATTTAGCCTAATATGTATGTGGTCTATATTAGTTAGATTTGCTTTTAATTAAGGGTAGAGGATGCAAATGAGAAATATAAAATTAATTATTGAATTTGATGGAAGCAACTTTTCAGGATGGCAGAGACAGTCTAAGGGAAGGACTGTTCAAAAGGAAATAGAAACGGCAATTTTTAAGGCAACAGGTGAAGAAATAATGATAAATGGCAGTTCTAGGACTGATGCAGGTGTTCATGCAAGGGAAATGGTTGCAAATTTCTTTACCAATAGTACAATACCAGGAGAGAAGTTCCGTGAAGCTATAAATACAAGATTATCAAATGATGTGTCTATTATAAAATCAGAAGAGGTTCCTGAAGAATTTCATGCAAGATATTCATCAAAAGGGAAGACATATTCTTATACTATTATTAATAGATATGAGAGATTATCATTAGGACATCAGTACTTGTATCACTGTAAATATAATTTAAACGTTGATGAAATGAGAAGAGCATGTAAATACTTTATTGGCACACATGATTTTAAGGCATTTATGTCTCCTGGAAGTTCTATAAAAACAACTATAAGAACTATTCAAGAACTTTATATAGAGCAAAAGGGAAATAAGATAAAAATATTTATAACAGCAGATGGTTTTTTATATAATATGGTAAGAATAATAGTAGGAACTTTAATAAAGGTTGGTAATGGAAGATTAAAAGCTGAAGAGATGGAAAGTATAATAAGAGAGGGAAATAGAAAAAGGGCAGGTATGTGTGTTCCTCCAAATGGTTTAATATTAGAAAAAGTTTTTTATTAAATGGCAAAAAATATGTTGACACGCCCGTATGCGTGTATTATAATTAGTTTGTTTGTTAAAACATTTATGTATATAAGATCCACTAGCCCCGGGTCTTGACATAAACAAATTTACTTAAATAAAAGTAGAGTATTAATGTAAGTTCAGGGAGGGAAACAGATGAAATCATACATTGCAAAAGCAAGTGAAGTTCAAAGAAAATGGTATGTTGTTGATGCTGCTGGTAAGCCACTAGGTAGAGTAGCTAGCCAAGTTGCTTCAATTTTAAGAGGTAAAAATAAACCAACATTTACACCAAATGTTGACTGCGGAGATTTTGTTATTGTTATTAACGCAGAAAAGGTTGTTTTAACTGGTAAGAAGTTAGATCAAAAATTAATGAGAAAGCATAGTCTTTACCCAGGCGGATTAAAAGAAACTCCATATAGAGTAGTATTAGATAAGAAGCCTGAATTCGCTTTTGAAGAAGCTGTAAGAAGAATGCTTCCAAACGGTGTTTTAGGAAGACAAATGTTAAAGAAATTAAACGTATATAGAGGTGCTGAACATAATCATGCAGCTCAAAAACCAGAAGTACTAGAATTAAGATACTAATACGATCTCGGGAGGAGGAATAAGAAATGGCAAAAGTTCAATACATGGGAACTGGAAGAAGAAAGAAATCAGTTGCAAGAGTAAGACTTGTACCAGGAAATGGTAAGGTAGTTGTTAATAATAGAGAAATTGAAAACTTTTTTGGTTTAGAAACTTTAAGAGTTATCGTAAACCAACCATTAGTTTTAACAGGAACTAAAGATAAGTTTGACGTTTTAGTAAATGTTCACGGTGGTGGATTTACAGGTCAAGCTGGAGCTATCAGACATGGTATAGCTAGAGCACTAGTTAAATCAGATGAAGCTTTAAAGCCAGAATTAAAGAAGGCAGGTTTCTTAACAAGAGATCCAAGAATGGTAGAAAGAAAGAAAGCTGGTCTTAAAAAAGCAAGAAGAGCTCCTCAATTCTCAAAGAGATAATTTTTGGAGTATATGGAACCCCACAAACCCTGTGTTTGTGGGATTTTTTCTTATATAAAATTCTATGAAAACACACTATTTTTTATTTATAACTAACACGCAACTAACAAATTTTTATATTCTAAAGAAGTTTCTACAAAGCATAACTAAGTTTTTTAAATTGTGCTAGTAGAAACTTTATTTATTTTTGAAAAACATTGAATGTAATAAAAGAAAAGTTGAACACATAAATTAATCTTTTTTGTTAAATTTTCAACATGATAAATATAACTTTGAATAATTAATGCTGTATAGTAAATAATATGTTATGTAATTGAAATAGTTGGAGCATAGAGAGGTGGTAGAACAATGAGAATCAAGAAATGCCTGACCGTAATTTGTATATTATGCTTAATTTTAGCCATGCCTTTAAAAGTAAGCGCAGAGGAAAATAAAGCTCAGCATATAATATTAATAGATCCAGGACATGGAGGTATTGATGGCGGAGCAAAATCTAAGAATGGAACAATAGAAAAGGATATAAACTTAGCAATAGCTAAAAAGTTAAAGGTAGAATTGGAAGCAGCTAACTACATTGTGCATATGACAAGAGAAGCTGATTCACAACTAGATTCTAGAAAGGTAAAAGATTTAAATGCTAGATGTCAAATGAAAAAGGATACTAAATGTGATGTATTTATTTCTATTCATCAAAATATGTTTCCGCAAGCAAACTGTTTTGGTGCTCAAGTTTGGTATGCCTCTAATAATGATAGTAAGGTTTTAGCAGAGAGCGTTCAAACGGCATTAAAAGAAATAGCAGACAACAAAAACAAAAGAGTTTCTAAAGCTGCTAAAGAGCAATATAGAATATTGAGAGATGGTTATGATGGAGCTTGTGTTCTTGTAGAGTGTGGCTTTTTATCCAATTATGAAGAAGAACAAAAGTTAAAGAGTGATGAATATCAGGAGAAGATCGTAAAGAGTGTAGTAATGGGAGTTAATAAATATTTTGATATTAAGGGTAATTAGGGGTGAGTTAAATTTGATTATCTTGTTAGGTTGATGAATTCTGTAACTATCTATAAGAAATGGGACCTACTTTTATACTGTTTTTAGGTGTATCTGTTAAATAGTAGGAGTTGTTTATAATTAAAAATAAATTATATAGTATTAAACCAATTAAAGTAAGTACCAAAAGATAAATTATTATAGTAATAATCTTAGTTAGTTTTTGATCATTCATAGAGTTTCACCTCATATAGCGATTATATTTTATTATAGTAAGAAAAAGTTATAAATATGAAAGAGTAGAATGAAAAATATAAATAACTTTTGGTATTAAATGAATTTAGCAAGTTACATTAGTTAAATAAATAGATTTAGGGTTGTAAATAATAAGAATTGCTTTTAAACTTATTATGTAGTAATAAGTAAACAAATTATAAGAATAGAATTAAATTTTTAATTTAATGTCTATTCTTATAATTAAGCAATTATATAGAGGAGCTGTTATGATGAGAGAAATAAATGTTGAACTTATTAGAGATGCTGTAAGGAATTTATCCGTTGAAGCAAATTATTATTTAGGTTCAGATATTAAAGAAGCACTAGAAAAATCTAAGAAAGAAGAAACTTGGAAGTTAGCTTCAGAGGTTTTGGATAAGATTATTATTAATTCTGAAATTGCACAAAATGAAGAAATGCCTATGTGCCAGGATACAGGAATGGCTTGCGTATTTGTTGAAATAGGACAAGATGTGCACATAGTTGGGGGAAAGCTTGAAGATGCTATTAATGAAGGCGTACGTAGAGGATATAAGGAAGGTTTCTTGAGAAAATCTGTTGTAGGTGATCCTATTAGAAGGGCTAATACAAAGGACAATACGCCAGCTATAATTTATTATGACATAGTAGATGGCGATAAGATTAAGATTACATTGGCGCCAAAAGGATTTGGTTCAGAGAATATGAGCAAAATATGTATGCTAAAACCTTCTGATGGTTTAGAAGGTGTTAAAGACTTTATAATAGACACTGTTAAAGCAGCAGGTCCAAATCCATGTCCACCAATGGTTATTGGGGTTGGAATAGGTGGAACTTTTGATAAAGCTGCATATTTAGCTAAAAAAGCTTTACTGAGACCTATTAATGAAAGAAATAAAGATGAATTTTATAAAGATTTGGAAATAGAGTTATTAGAAAAGATAAATAAATTAGGAATTGGACCACAAGGATTTGGTGGTAAGACTACTGCTTTAGGCTTGAATATAGAAACTTATCCAACTCATATTGCAGGCTTACCTGTAGCTGTAAATATTAACTGCCATGCTACTAGACATAAAGAAGTAATATTATAATTGAGAAAACAGATTTCCGTTAAAATAAATAATTAATTAAATTTGACTAATTAATATAAATTATTAATTAAAGAAACTTAAAATTATGCTTTGGATGCTAAATTTATAATTGAAAATGAATTTGTTAGAATATTGGAGGAAATAAATAATGGAAATTAGATTGCAAACACCTCTTACAGAAGATAAAATATCAAATTTGAAAGCAGGAGATAGTATTTTGCTAAGTGGCGTAATTTATTCTGCAAGAGATGCAGCTCATAAAAGATTAATAGATTTATTAAATGAAGGTGGAGAGCTTCCTTTAAATATAAAGGATGAAACAATATACTATGTTGGGCCATCACCAGCTAAGCCAGGAATGGTAATAGGATCTGCGGGACCTACAACAAGCTATAGAATGGATGCTTATGCACCAACATTAATGGATCTTGGATTAAGAGGAATGATAGGGAAAGGCGCAAGAAGCAAAGAGGTAATTGATGCAATTAAAAGAAACAAAGCTGTTTATTTTGGTGCTATTGGAGGTGCAGCAGCTTTGATTGGTAAGAGTATCGTTAAATCTGAAATTATTGCATATGAGGATTTAGGAGCTGAAGCAATAAGAAGAATGGAAGTTAAGGATATGCCATTAGTTGTTATTATAGATTCTGAAGGAAACAATCTCTACGAATTAGGCCAACAAGAATATTTGAATTCAATTAAATAATTTACACACATATAAAAAGAGCAGCTATGCTGCAATAAGGAACTTTCCACATACAAAAAGATTTGGTATGCCACAATAAGGAACTTTCTTGCAATGTGGAATTTATCATCTATAAAAAAGTAGTGATTCATATATAAAAAGATAAGCTATGCTACAATGGGAAACTTTTCTAGAGATAAGAATTTAATTTTATATCGTTAGATAAAGATATTTTGATTTAGTGAGAAATAGTATAATCATCAAAATTGATAAGGTTATAGAAATAATCAACAATTATATATAAAAAAGGGATGAGTTGTGGATAAATAGACTCATTCCTTTTTATATTGTGGATTAAATTTTAAGGATAAAAGTATAATTTGAGTGAATAAATAAATTTCTAGTAGATTTAATTCATATAATTATATTGTTATAAATCCTTTTCCTCTAACTTCAGAAGCATCAACTATAGTTATAAAGGCACTAGGGTCTATTTCATGAATTGCTGTTTTTAATTCAACCATTTGGCGTGTGGTTACAATGCAATATAGCATTTTCTTCTTATGATGAGTGTATTCACCCTCAGCAAATAAGGATGTGATTCCTCTGTTTAAATCATTGATTACATAATGAATAATATCATCTTCTTTTTCAGTTAATATGAGAAGAAGTTTTTTACTGCTAAAACCTTTTAACATCTTATCTAATACTATACTTTGAATGAAAAGGGAAATAAGAGTATATAATGCTTCTGGAACGCCTGAAATTATGGCACCAATTAATATTATTATTAAATTAATTGAGAAGCCTAAGCCACCTATATTAAAGTTTGAATATTTTTGTCTAATGACCATAGTTATAATATCAGTTCCACCAGTTGAACCATGGCGTAAAAAAACTAATCCATAACCAACGCCGCATAAAACACCACCATAAATACAATAAAGAAGTAGATCTAAATTATCTATAGATGTTAGATTTGCTAATGGTTTTGTTATAATTAAAGAAAGAGAAAGTGAAAGCATTCCAAGCGTTGTATAAATTATAAAGGATTTATTAAGTTTTTTAGCCCCTACTAGAAGTAATGGAATGTTAAGAAAGAATACTACAACACCAACAGGTATGCCGAAGGTATATTGTAAAAGTAATCCTATTCCTGTAACACCACCGCTTAAAAGTTTTGCATGTGAAAGAAATACATTTACCCCCAATGAGGCAATAATACAGCCTAGGAAAATAAGAAATGCATCAATTATATTAGATTTAAATTTGTAATATGTATTCATGAAAAAAGCTCCTTTAAAGTTATAATTCCTCTAATATTAATACATTTTAAAAATAAAAAGTCAATATATATAATTAAGTAAGGAGTCTTTGTTGAAAAAATACTTTTTATAGGAGATAATGTGTTTAGATAAAATTAATAATTTTGTGATGAAATAATTGATAAATTGTTCTGTTAAGTGCAAGAAAATATTTTTTATATTAAAGTTGAAGTAAAATTAAATATTTAGAATTTGACTTACTGAGCATACTTATTAATGTGAATATATATGAATTATAATATATATGCTGTACTAAATAAATAACATTATACATTTAAAATTAAGCTTTGAATAGTTTATACAAAAGGAGAATTATATGAACAGAATTAAGCTTCCAGGAAAAGAAAAGCATAAAAAGATGTTGTTAATTGCATTGGTATTAATTACAATAGGAATATTGTTTTATGAACATAATATGAATATTAAGGAACAGGAAAGAAAAGCACAGGAAGAAATGGAGAAAGCTACGAAAAATGAAATTAAATCAAGTGATAGCATAATTACTGGAGAAGAGCAAGTTATTAAGGAGAATGAGGATATAGAGAAAGTAAATAAAGATGGCAAAGCATCTGAGAAAGAAGTCAAACAAGGCAAGTCTGGAGATAAAGAAACTGATAAGAAAAAAGTATATTCTCAAAGGGAAAATGAAATATATAATCAAGCGTATTCATTATTTTTTTCTCATGATTATAAAGGCGCAATAAATATAGCAGATGAACTTGTAAATGAATTTGGAAACAATCCTATGGGATATAATATAAGGGGGATTGCAAAGGCCTATAATGGAGATTATAAAGGTGGAATGTTAGATATTGATAAAGCTCTTGAGCTTGATGATAAATATGGCTATGCTAGATTTAATAAAGCTTTAACGTATGAACTATATGGAAATATGGAGGAAGCTCTGAAATGGTATAATAAAGCTTTAGAGGTTGAAGAATATGTTTGGACTTATTATGGAATAGCTTCTATTTATGGTAGAAATGGTGATGTAGATAATACTATGCAATATTTAAATAAGGCAATTGAAATGGATTCAGGGGTTAGAGAAACTGCAAAAGAAGAGCATGATTTTGATCCCGTAAAAAATTCAGAAGCTTTTAAGAAAGCAGTATATTTAATAAATTAGTATTTTGGGATTATATAATTTATTTTTAAACAGAATAAAAATATTTATTAAACTTTAGTAGAATAAAAAATTAGTAATTAGATTGGAATAGGTAAATGGAATTATAGGAGGTAATTGGCATGTTCAATGTGTTAGTAGTTGATGATGAAAAAGAAATAAGAGATGCAATTGAGATATATTTAAGAGGAGAAAATTTAAAGGTATTTAAGGCAGAAGATGGACTAGTGGCTTTAGATATTCTAGAGCAGGAAAAAATACATTTAATTATACTAGATGTAATGATGCCTAGACTTGATGGGATTAGAACCTGCTTGAAGATTAGAGAAAAACAAAATCTACCTATAATAATGCTTTCTGCTAAAGGTGAAGATTCAGATAAAATATTAGGTCTAAATGTAGGTGCTGATGACTATATAACAAAACCTTTTAATCATTTGGAATTAGTAGCTAGAGTTAAATCTCAATTAAGAAGATATGAAAAGCCTCTTAATGTTCAAGAAGGACAGGATATAATTAAGGTTAAAGATTTAGTTATAGATACTATTGCTAAAAAGATAACTTTAAGAGGTGAAGAGGTTAAGGTAACTGCAACAGAATATAAAATACTTCATCTGTTAGCTTCAAATGCAGGTAAAGTATTTTCTATAAAAGAAATATATGAAAATGTATGGGAAGAAATATTTTATAAGAGTGAGAATACAGTAACTGTACATATAAGAAGGATAAGAGAAAAGATAGAAATAAACACAAAAGAGCCTGAATATATTAAGGTGGTGTGGGGAATTGGTTACAAGATTGAAAAGGAAGATTAAATTATATTTTACCAGTATATACTTTATTGATTTGATTGCAATAGGTTTAATAACATTGATTTTACTTTCAAACCTAGGTGATTATATACAAATTAATAAATCTCAGCATGACTTAGCTGTTAAGGAATTAAGAAATAGTGCAGCAGAATTAATTTCCCTGGGAATAATATGTATAGCTTTTATTATAAAGGTTGCTATTATAATAAAGAAAAATCCTAAAGCGCCTAAGATTCAATCTAAATATATTAAAAATATGATTTTTGTAATTAAAAACGGCTTCCATTATAAAGAAA
The DNA here is from genome assembly GCF_009928485.1 of Clostridium sp. C2-6-12. Lineage (GTDB taxonomy): Bacteria > Bacillota > Clostridia > Clostridiales > Clostridiaceae > Clostridium. Next base: position 27,748 of record NZ_JAABNP010000001.1, read on the forward strand.
CTAGAAATACTTTAGTAATATCTATAGCTGTAGCGGTTATATTACTGATTGCATATTTATATTTTCTTGCAACAGGTGGCTATGAAAATAATATTTTCGTTAGATTCTTTCAAACTTATCCTTTTAAAGGTAGTATTTTTGTCATTATCATTTTATTTTTAACGCTTATGTTTGCATTAAAAAGAACTTTAGATATAATTGTTGTAAATGATGCGCTTAGAAAAGTTAATGAGGGAAATCTGCAAGATGATATTAAACTAGATGGTTCACCTCAAATAAGAGAATTAGCTGAAAATATCAATTTAATAAAAGCAGGCTATAAGGAAATATTAGAAACTGGTGTACACAATGAAAAATTAAAGACAGAATTAATATCAAACGTATCTCATGATTTAAAAACTCCATTAACGTCTATAATAAATTATGTAAATATACTAAAAAGTGGAGATATAACAGAAGAAGAAAGAGTAGAGTATTTATCAATATTAGAAAGAAAGTCTTTGAAGTTAAAAGTATTAATCGAAGATTTATTTGAAATGTCAAAAATAAATAGTGGAAGAATTAAATTAAACAGAGAATTAATTGATATCTTATCATTAATACATCAGGGAATTGGTGAATATAGCACTTTATATGAAGAAAAGAATATTTCATTTAAAGTAACAACAGATGAGGATGCTATATATATGGAACTTGATGGAAGATTGATGTCAAGAGCCTTAGAAAATGTAATTATAAATGCATTAAAGTATTCATTAGATAATACTAGAGTATATATAAATGTTAAATTAGAAGGAAAGTATGTAAAGATTGGTGTGAAAAATGTTGCCAATTATGAAATGGACTTTAATGAAGAAGAGATGTTTGAAAGATTTGCAAGGGGAGATAAATCAAGAAATTCAAAAGTTGAAGGTTCAGGTTTAGGTCTTGCAATAACCAAGAGTATAGTTGAACTTCACGGTGGAGAAGTTAAAATAAAAAAAGAAGGAGATATGTTTAAGATTTATTTTATTCTTCCTATAAATAAGGAATAAAAAATATTAATCAATAAAATTTATCAATTAAGTAGTTAATCAACGAAAAATAAAAGATTGACTACTTTTTTTATATCTATTTATTAATTTTGGCGTTTTACAATTATGAGAGTAAGAATTATAATATACGATATATTGTATAGAAAAAAATAAAATGTGTAAAAAAGCACAATATATAGTGGAGGGAATATAAGAATGTTTGGCTTGAAGGAATTATGTAAAGATGCTATTTTGGGGATTAAAGATGAAGAGGGAATTTATACTGAAGAGAAATTGCTAACAGCTTTAGAAAACATTATAAGAGAAGGTATGAATGATTGTGAAATAAGAAAATCACTTATTCAAGTTTCCTTAGAATTGACTACAGATATGGAACCAGATTGGCAATATGTTGCAGCTAAAATATATACTTATGAATTATATGATAAGGTTAGAAAAAATAGAGGAATGAATAAAGATGAGAATCCATATGAAAATTTTTATGAATTTATTAAGTCTTTAACTGAAAAAGGCCTTTATGGAGCTTATATTTTGGATAATTATTCTAAGGAAGACGTTTTAGCGCTGGAAAAAGAAATAAAAGAAGAAAGAGATTTTTTATTTAATTATAGTGGAATAGATCTTTTAGCAAAGAGGTATTTAGTTCAAGATTTTAATAGAAACCCCATAGAGCTTCCTCAGCAAATGTTCATGGGAATAGCTATGCATCTTGCGATTCCTGAAAAGAAGGAAAACAGAGTATACTTCGCTAAAAGATTTTATGATGTTTTAAGTTCTTTAAAAGCAACTATGGCAACACCAACTATGTCTAATGCGAGAAAGCCATTTTATCAATTAAGTTCGTGCTTTATAGATTCTGTAGAGGATAGTTTGGATGGGATTTATAAATCTCTTGATAACTTTGCGAAAGTGTCTAAGCTTGGTGGAGGAATGGGTATTTACATGGGAAAGATAAGAGCTTTAGGGTCACCTATAAGAGGCTTTAAAGGAGCATCAGGAGGAGTAATACCATGGGTTAAATTATTTAATGACACTGCAATTGCTGTGGATCAATTAGGTGTAAGAAATGGTTCTGTTGCAATTTGGCTAGATGCATGGCATAAGGATATTCCTGAGTTTCTTCAAATAAGGACCAATAATGGAGATGATAGAAAGAAGGCTCATGATGTATTTCCAGGTCTTTGCTATCCAGATTTATTCTGGAGACTTGCAGAAAGTGATATAGATGCTGATTGGTACATGATGTGTCCTTATGAAATTAAAAAAGTAAAAGGATATGCATTAGAAGATTTCTATGGTGAAGAATGGGAAGAAAAGTATTATGACTGCGTAGAGGACGATAGGATTGAAAAGAGAATAATGTCTGTTAAAGATTTGGTAAGATTGATTATAAAGAGTTCAGTTGAAACTGGTGCACCATTTGCCTTTTACAGAGATATTACAAACAAGATGAATCCTAATAAGCATGCAGGTATGATATATTCTTCAAATCTATGTAGTGAAATAATGCAAAATATGAGTCCTATGAACATACAGAAGAGTAAAATTCAGCTTGAAGGGGAAGATTCTTATGCTGTAGTTGAAAAAGTCATACCAGGAGACTTTGTTGTATGTAATCTTTCATCAATTGTACTTGGTAATGTGAATGTGACTAGTGATGAAGAACTGGAATATGTTATCGAAACTCAAATTAGAGCTATGGACAATGTTATTGATTTAAATTATTATTCAGTCCCATTTGCTGAAATTACTAATAAAAAATATAGAGCAGTAGGTCTTGGAACAAGTGGATATCACCATATGCTTGTTAATAATAAAATACATTGGACTGCAGAAGAGCATGGTGAATTTGTAGATAAAGTTTATGAGAAAATAAATTATTATGCTATAAAAGCTAGTATGAAAATAGCAAAAGAAAAAGGTAGCTATAGAGAATTTAAAGGTTCTGACTGGGATAATGGTAACTATTTTGAATTGAGAGATTACAAAGATGATAAATGGAAGGAATTAAGGGCTGATGTGCATGAATTTGGAATGAGGAATGGATATTTGATGGCTGTTGCACCAAATGGATCAACAGCAACTATTGCAGGAACAACAGAAGGTATAGATCCTGTTATGGCTAGATTTTATTTAGAAGAGAAAAAGGGAAGCATAATTCCAAAGACAGCACCAAATCTTTCAGAAGATAATTATTGGTACTACAATTCAGCTTATAATATAGAACAGTCTTGGTCAGTTAAAATGAATGGAGTAAGACAAAGACATATAGATCAAGGTCAATCCTTTAATTTATATATAACAAATAACTATACTATGAGACAAATAATGAATTTATATATTGAGGCATGGAAAAGTGGAGTTAAATCAGTTTACTATGTAAGATCAAAATCCCTTGAAGTAACAGAATGTGAAACTTGCTCAGCATAAGTAGAGAACCCAAATCTATGATTTGGTGTGAATCACTTACCCAGCGAGCGAAGCGAGTCGGGTTTCCTTTAACTAGAGTCCAAATCTATGATTTGGGTCCTCGAATTTAGTTAACTCGTGCATACGAGTTAACTTTCTTTTAAAACGAGATTTGGTCTTTTGAACTTAAGCAGACAGCTCAAATCTATGACTTGATGATGGATGCCTATTCTGTGAGTATTCAGGGAACAAATGTGAGTCGAGTTTTGTTAAAATAAAAAATATAAAAAGATTGGAGAAAAACAATGAATATAAATAAAAAACCTTTATTTAATGAATTTGGAGATAGAGACATTAATAAAAAGAAAATCATAAATGGAAATACTACGAATTTAAATGATTTTAATAATATGAAGTACAACTGGGTTTCAGATTGGTATAGACAAGGAATGAATAATTTTTGGATACCAGAGGAGGTTAATCTTTCTCAAGATTTAAAGGATTATCAAAATTTATTACCAGAAGAGAGAACTGCATATGACAAGATACTATCATTTTTAATATTTTTGGATTCGATTCAAACAGCTAATTTAAGTAATATAAATAATTATATTACTGCAAGTGAAATCAATCTATGTTTAACAATTCAAAGTTTCCAGGAAGCAGTACATTCGCAAAGTTATAGTTATATGCTTGATAGTATATGCTCACCAGAAAAGAGAAATGAAATACTTTATCAATGGAAAGATGATGAGATACTTTTAAATAGAAATAAATTTATAGGGGATTTATACAATGAATTTATTAATGAACCTACAACTCATAACTTGTTAAAAACTATCATGGCAAATTACATTTTAGAAGGAATATATTTCTATTCTGGATTTATGTTCTTTTATAATTTAGAGAGAAATGGTAAAATGCCTGGTTCTGCACAGGAAATCAGATATATAAACAGGGATGAAAATACTCATTTATGGCTTTTTAGAAATATTATAAAAGAATTGCAAAAAGAAAATCCTGAATTATTTACAGTAGAAGTTAAAAATGAATTAAGAGAAATGATGAAAATTGGGGTAGAACAAGAGATTTTATGGGGACATTACGTAATAGGTGATAAGATACAGGGAATAAATAAAAATTTAATTGAAGAATATATAAAATATCTTGGGAATAAAAGATTAAAGGAAATAAATTTAGAATCTTTATTTAAGGGATATAATCAAAATCCAGCTTCTTGGGTAGATAGCTTAGCCAATGCAAATTCTGTTAAAACAGACTTTTTTGAAGCAAGATCTACGGCTTATGCAAAAGTAACGAGTTTAATAGATGATTTATAATTAAATTTATAAGATATTAATATAAATAGGAAAAATGTGGTAGATTGGCATGCTTTATTAGAGTTTTTTAGTAAAAAATCATAAGAAAATGGTTAAATTCAGTTAAATTTTTTGTTAATTATGTTATAATAGAAAAGGTTTATACTTAAAATAAGACATAATGATTACAGCAAAAATAGAAACAACGTTTAATTATGAGGAAATTAACAATCAAGGAGGAGTTCCATATTATGAAAAAAGGTATTGCTGCATCTAAAGGATATGCAATCGGTAAAGTATTTGTACAAGAACATGAAGAGATCGTTGTAAGTGATGCTAAAATCACAGATATAGGTGCTGAGAAGGAAAAAATGCAAAAAGCATTAGATGATTCTAGAGCACAATTAGAAGTTATTAAGGCTAAAGCAGAAAAAGAAATGGGTGCTGAAAAAGCAGAAGTGTTTGAAGCGCACATTACATTATTAGATGATCCAGAATTTACTGGAGCAATGATGATGGAAATTGAAAACAACAATGTAAATGGTTTAAAGGCAATTGAAAGTGTTACAAGTACTTTTGTTGCTATATTTGAATCTATGGATAATGAATATATGAGAGAAAGAGCTGCTGATATTAAAGACGTATCTAAAAGAATACTATCAAACTTCGCAGGTAAGGGTGGAGATTCTTTTACAATAACTGAAAGTAATACAATAGTTGTAGCTCACGATTTAACTCCATCAGATACTGCAGGTTTAGACAGAACTAAAGTTGTTGGATTTGTAACAAACATTGGAGGTAGAACTTCTCATGCAGCTATAATGGCTAGAACTTTAGAAATTCCAGCTGTACTTGGATTAGGTGATATTACTAGCTGTGTTAAGACTGGGGATACAATTATACTTGATGGAATAACTGGAGATGTAATTATCAATCCTTCAGAAGATGTAGTAGCAGAATATAAAGCTAAAAAGGAAAAATTCCAAGCAGAGCAAGAAGAATTAAAGAAACTAATAAACGTTAAAACTACTACTAAATCAGGTAGAAGAATTGAAGTTTGTGGAAACATTGGTAAGCCAGAAGATGTTCTTGGTGTTTTAGCAAACGGTGGAGACGGTGTAGGATTATTTAGAACAGAATTCTTATACATGGATAGAGACAGTGCTCCAACAGAAGAAGAACAATACGAATCTTATAAATTTGTTCTAGAAAAAATGGAAGGTAAGCAAGTTGTTATAAGAACTTTAGATATTGGTGGAGATAAGACTCTTCCATACTTACCATTACCAGAAGAAATGAATCCTTTCTTAGGATATAGAGCAATAAGACTTTGTTTAGATAGAAAAGACATATTCAAAGTTCAATTAAGAGCATTACTTAGAGCTTCTATATATGGAAATCTTGCAGTTATGTTCCCAATGATTTCTGGATTAGAAGAATTTGAGCAAGCTAAAGAAGTAGTTGAAGAGTGTAAAGCAGAATTGAAGGCAGAAGGAAAAGAATACTCAGAAAAAATTCAATGGGGTATCATGGTTGAAATCCCAGCAGCAGCAGTTTATGCTGATGAATTAGCTAAGCATGTTGATTTCTTCTCAATTGGAACAAATGACTTAATTCAATATACTTTAGCAGCAGATAGAATGAGCGAAAAAGTTTCATATCTTTACAATCCAATGCACCCAGCTGTGCTTAGATTAATAAAGATGACTATAGATGGAGCTCATAAGCACGGTAAGTGGGTTGGAATGTGTGGAGAAATGGCTGGTGATGAAGCTGCTATTCCTACATTAGTTGAATACGGATTAGATGAATTCTCAATGAGTGCAACATCTATCTTAAATGCTAAGAAGATAATGTTAGAACAAGAATAATTTATATTATATAGTTAAAAGCTATCTCAATATTGAGGTAGCTTTTAATATTAGAATTAATTTGCTTTTATATAGTTAACATCATAAATATTCAATGTAAATAGAGATAAATAAATACTAAAGTTAAATTTAATTGTAAGAATAGTGCAGTATATAATATACTAGTAAAGTAAGAGATTGCTATATTAAGAGTGGTAAGGTGATATTTATGAATAAAAAGGCTCAAAAGGCCTATGATAAAGCTATGGATTATTATGAAAAGGGAAAAATAAATAAGGCACTAGAAATTTGCGAAGAAGCATTATCAGAAGGATTAGATAATGCCCCAGTGCTAAATTTTAAAGGCTTATTGCTATATCAAAAAGGGAGCTTAAATGAAGCGATTACTGTATGGAAAATAAATCAGGATATAAATCATGATGAAATTGCTGAAAATTACATAAAGGATTCAGAGGCAGATGAAAAGAGGTTAGATTTATATAAACAGGGTGAAAAAGCATTAAAGCAGCTTAATATTGATAGAGCACTAGAATTATTTAATATATGTGCAGAAAGTGATTTCAATGCAATTAAGGTTAATACAGGAATAGGAATATGTTATCAGAAAAAAGGTGATTTTTATAGAGCTAAAGAATATATAACTAAAGCTTTAAGAATAGATGATAGTGCAATTACTGCAAAGATTATTGAAAAAGAATTAAAAGAAAATGGAGTTTATTCAGAATCATCAAATGCACCTAAGGGAGCTTTAATAGTCATAACAAGTATAGTTATTATCGCAGCTATTGTTGCTGGAGGCTATATAGTTATGACAAAGTTTAATAATAAGGATATTTCTCAGGATATAAGTGGAACAAATAGTATTCAAGATTTAGAAGCGCAAAAGGATAAAACTGCTGAAAATAAAGATGAAGAACAAGAAGTTCAGGCTAATCAAGAAGGAAAAGAGAAGGAAGAATCTCAAAATAAAAGTCTTAATGCAGAAAAGTTAAAATCATTAGTTTCAGCTAACGATTTAGATGGAATATATGAGGAATTAAAAAATGTTAAAGCTGAATCAGTAACTATCCAAGATTCTGAAATATATAATAAAGCTATAAAACTTATGAAGAATGAAGGCGCATCAAAATTTTATGATTATGGTTTATGGTATTTTAATCAAGGAAACTTTAAAGATGCAGAAATTTCATTGGATAAGGCTTATGCATACTGTGAAGGAAATGCTTATAAGGAGCATATTATATTTTATAGGGCGAGTAATTCACTTAAAAAGAGAGATGAAAAAAATGCACTTAAACAATATGAAGAATACTATAGTAAATATCCTAAAGGAGTATATACAGATGAAGTTTTATATCAATTGGCATTGTTAACAAATGCTAATGATAAGACAAAGAGTAAGAAATATGCAAGTACATTAATGGAGAATTTCTCGAATTCAATTTATGCAAATGATAAAATTGCAGCTATAGCTAGAAGTTAAAATATGAATTATATAAACATAATTAAAGTGATGTTATATTTATTATTAATTTGGACAATATAATTAAATAGAAGAATATAAAAAGTAACAATCAAAAATATACATTGAAATTTTGATTGTTACTTTTTAAATAATTGTTATTTTAAATCTGCGCTAATAATATATTATGCTTTGATTTTGAAAAAAGTATGATGTCCTATAGTGGTTTGATTGATTTTTTCTGTATCTCTCATCCAATTACACGTTGCTATGCTTGGATTATAGAAGAATAAGGCATCATTAGTTGGATCAGCACCTTTAATTGCATCATATACGGCATTATAGCAATCTTGATTTGGATTAGCATTTATTTTACCGTTTTTAACGCAAGAAAAGGCATTTTTTTGAAGTATAACTTCTCTTATAGTATTTGGAAAATGTGGATCCATTGTACGATTTAATACTACAGAAGCTACTGCCACCTTTCCTGCATATGGTTCACCAATGCTTTCAGCATAAACTAGGTTTGCCATTAGGTCTATATCTTCACCTGTAATATACAATTTTTGAGAAGCGTGATCAAAAACTTCTAAGACTTCAGTATTATTTCCGTTCAAGTGGGAATCTGTTTTTATATTACTATTTAAATTACTTTCATTTGATTCGTGAGTTACAGGAATTTTATTAGTTTCACTACAAGTCTTTACTACTACATCTGAGGCAAAGACCGAATTAATATTAATAAGGTCAAGATATAGTATTAAAGTGATCACAAAAATACTACATGATTTTTTCATAAAAAACCTCCTTTGGTATAGTGCAACAAGTAATATTATTACCAAAGAAAGAAATTATATACACCTAAAATAAAACACCTATATTTATAGATGTTTTATATAATCTTTTATTTGATTAGTAATTATTTTATAATAATATTTTTTCTTAATTATAATTTGTGATTTACTCATTGTATTATCAGTTAAAAATCACATCTCCTTACCCATCTTTGGCGTCCACTTCCATCATCTTCATACCATAAATCAACTTGACTTCCGTCACTACTGCAACTTAGGTATTTCTTATTTGATGAAACACCACCGTAAACTTGAATTAAATTTGTTGTAGTATGAGGAATGTTTTTAATCGTCCACCTTTGACGTCCACTTCCATCATCTCCATACCATAAGTCAACTTTGCTTCCATCATAATTACTGCTTAGATAAGTACGATTAGAATCAACACCATTTAAAACTCTGATATTATAAACATCTTTTAAACCATTAACAGGCATAAGCTGCCACCTTTGACGTCCGCTTTTATCATCTGTATTCCATAAATCAGCTGCGGTTCCATCACTCTTACAACTTAAAAAGCACTTATCAGTATCTAATCCACTAATTATTTGCAAATGAAAAATATCCAAGTTAGTATTATCTGTTGCTGATATTGTTGGAGTAGTCACTACCCATGCGCCATCAGAACCTAGTTCATATTCGCCAACATAGGTATCGCGCATCATATAACCATTATTATTAAAGTAATAATACTTTCCATCTATTAATCTCCAACCTCTGGCATAAGAACTTCCTTCTGTATACCACCAGCCTGTACTATCTCTCATCCATTCTGCACTTGCGCCTATTGGATTTAATGCCATTAATGAAATAGCCACTAATAAAATAGCCATTACTTTTGTCAATTTTAATCTTTTCATTATATTTTCCTCCTAGTTGGTAATTACATATTATTATACATCATTTTCCATATTCATGGAATGTAATCAAAGAAAGAATCATCATAAATATTTTCTTTATGCATACAAATTTTATTTTTATATGCAAATCGACTTTTGTATTATTTTCATTAGTTAAGATCTTATGTTAATATTTATTTTTGAAAGCATTATAGCTATCATTTATAAAAAAATAAATGTTAAGAAAAAATTATAATAAAAATAATTAAAAAGTAAGAAAATAATAATTGTCTTATATATCTAAGTACATAAGATTTGTTGTATAATTTTAAGTAAGGGAGAAAAGAGGTGAGGATTTTGAATGAATTTTTAAGTTTGGTTGGGAAGAGTTTATCAAATATGTCATTATGGTCTATATTGGATATTTTAGTGGTATCATACATTTTTTATAAAGGTTATATGTTAATAAAAGAAACTAGAGCAGAGCAATTATTAAAAGGAATTATATTAATTATAACTCTAATCCCAATCAGTTATGTTTTAAAGCTGGATATGTTGTATTTCATATTAAATAAGACGTTAACAATCGGAGTATTAACTGTAATAATAATATTTCAGCCTGAAATTAGAAGAGCTTTAGAGCATTTAGGCAGAAGTGCGTTTGATGATAAACACTATCCTAATAATAAACAGGATATATATACTACTATTAATGAAATAGCAATTGCCGCTGAAAATTTAGCGGAAAGCAAAACAGGCGCTTTGATTGTAATAGAACAAAGTACTGGATTGAATGAGCTTATGGGTGCAGGTACATTCATAGACGCTAATGTTACAGCAAATCTTTTAGAAAATATATTTGTTGTAAACACTCCACTTCATGATGGAGCAACAATAATAAGAAATAATAGAATTTTAGCATCAGGATGCGTATTGCCATTGACTGATAATAATAAAATAAATAAGAAATTAGGTACTAGACATAGAGCTGCAATAGGTCTGTCTGAAGTATCAGATGCGCTTATTATAATTGTATCCGAAGAGACAGGAGTAATATCTTTAGCTATTAATGGAAGAATAACAAGAGGATATGATAGAGAAAAATTAAGGAATATTTTAATAAAGATAATAGAAAATAGAAATGAAAAAAGGGTAAAAACAGCTGGAGAGAAGGTGAAGTCATGGATAAAGTTGAAGGCAGAACGTTAATTATAAAACTTATTTGTGTGCTTTTATCCCTTGGTTTATGGCTGTATATCTCAATTGTAGAAAACCCGTTAAGAACTTATGAGTTAAAGAATATTCCAGTAGAACTGATTAATGAAGATGCTGTAACTAATTCAAAGTTTACAATTGTTAATAAGCAGCAATTTACAGTGGATTTAAAATTAGAAGGCCCATCAAATGAAGTTGCAAATGTTAAAAAGGAAGATTTTAAAATTGTTGCTGATATGTCAGCTTACGCATTAAAAAATGGTGAAAATACAATACCAGTTCAAATAATAAGTTATCCTGAAAATATTAATATTAAGAATAATGGATTTTTAGGTATAAAGGTTAACTTAGAAGAGCTTATTCAAAAGGAATTTACAATAAAATCAAAAGTAAAGGTTACTTTTAAAGAAAATATCTATGAAAAAGAACAGTCAATATCTCCAAGTAAGATAAGTGTTAAAGGTGGCAAAAGTTCTGTTGATAAGATTAGCGAAGCTGTTTTAATAGGTGAAGAAAAGGATGTCGATAAAAATTCCAAAAAGGAATATAGTATAAAATTTCTAGATTCACTTGGTAATGAAGTTAGTGACGTGGAATCTCAGCAAAAAACAGCTGAGTTATCAGTATCAGTAACCAATGGTAAGCTGGTACCTATAAATTTAAAAACTACTGGGCAGGTGTCTGCTGGATTTAAATTAGATGGATATGAACTAAGTAAAAATAATATAAATATATTAGGTGATAGTCAAACTATAGATAAAATAAAAGCAATAGATACTGAGGTTGTGGACATGTCGTCTTTGAAACAAGATCATGAATTTGATGTTAAGCTTAATATACCGGAAGGTATTTCAATTCAAAACGGAGAAAACACAATCAAGGTTAAAACAAAGGTATCTAAAGAAGAAAATGTAACTAAAAACCTAAGTTGTAATGTACAGTATACTAATTTGAATGAAGGCTTTTTAGTTAATTCTTCAAAATCAACTGTAAATGTGGTGGTAAGTGGAATACAATCAGATCTGGATAAGATTACCAGTGGAAATATAAAAGTCATATTAGATTTATCTAATGTAAAAGAGGAAGGAACCTTTGAATATACGCCGCAAGCAACTTTGGTAAATGGAGACAATGTATCTATATCTAGTGTCGAAGCAGTTAGTGTAGTTATAAAGAAGAAGGCATAGAGATAATATATCAATAAATAGTCACAGTATAAGAGAATACTGTGGCTGTTTTTTATGGTATAATTTTTTTAGATTTATGTGATTTTAATAAGAATAATAATTATCTGAAATCAAGTTATAATAGATTAAGGGGAAAACTTAGTTTAAGGATAGTATTACAATATATTTATAATCAATTAATAAATCAGTTCAAATGATTCTTATAACTTTGATAATGGGAGATTTGAATAGAAGAATGAAATTTTAATTAAAAATTGATTATGATTTGGAAAGGCATGGTAAGTAGTATGGCCATAAGAATAAATAATATAAATTTAGATATAGACGAAGATTTTAATGTTTTGGAGAAAAAAGTTTGCAAGAAATTAAATATATCTAAAGAGAATATCAACAAAATAAATATAGTAAAAAAAAGCACAGATGCAAGGAAAAAAAATAACATAAAATTTAATTATTGTGTAGATGTATTTTGTGATAAGGAAAAGAAGATACTTTCGAAGATACATGACAAAGATGTTAAATTTGAAGAAATTAAAGAAACTGAACCGCTGAAATATGGTGTTGAAGAATTAAAAGCAAGACCTGTAGTAATTGGTTTTGGACCAGCAGGAATATTTGCGGCATTAACCTTAGCAAAACAAGGTTATAAGCCAATAGTATTTGAGCGTGGAGAGGATGTTGATACTAGGACTAAAACTGTTGAAAGGTTTTGGAATACTGGAGAGTTAAACTTAGAATCAAATGTTCAATTTGGAGAAGGGGGAGCTGGAACTTTCTCAGATGGAAAGCTTACTACAAGAATAAAAGACCATAGATGTACTTTTGTATTAGATGAATTAATAAAGGGTGGAGCACCGGCAGAAATTAAATATGAAAGTAAGGCCCATGTTGGAACAGACCTTTTAAAGGGTGTAGTGAAAAATATAAGAGAAGAAATAAAAAGTCTTGGTGGAGAAGTTAACTTTAATTCTAGATTGGAAAAAATAGTGTATGAAGATGGACAGTTAAAAAGTATAATTGTTAATGGAAAAGAACTTCCTTGTGAAGCGTTAGTGCTTGCAATTGGTCATAGTTCTAGAGATACCTATGAGATGCTTTATAATGAAAAAGTATCTATGGAGGCTAAAGCTTTTGCCATAGGAGTGAGGATTGAGCATCCGCAGGAGTTGATTAATGTGAGCCAGTATGGTGAAAGCCATGAACATCCAAAGTTAGGTGCGGCAGATTATAGATTAACTTATCAAAGCGAGAGGTTAAAAAGAGGCGTATATTCTTTTTGTATGTGCCCTGGAGGTGTAGTTGTAGCAGCAGCTTCTGAAGAAGGAAGATTAGTATCTAATGGTATGAGTTATCATGCTAGGGATTTGGCAAATGCTAATTCTGCATTAGTGGTTACAGTTTCTCCCGAAGATTTTGATGGTGATTCACCACTTAGAGGAATGGAATTTCAAAGGCATTATGAAAATTTAGCTTTTAAATTAGGTGGAGGAAATTATAAGGCTCCAATACAATTGGTTGGAGATTTTATGAAGGATAGACCTTCAACAAAATTAGGAGAAGTAATTCCAAGCTATACAAGAGGCTATGAATTTAAAGAATTAAAAAATTGTCTTCCTGATTATGTAATTGAGGCACTTAAGGAAGGAATACAAAACTTTGATAATAAAATAAAAGGATATGGACGTGAAGACGCTGTTTTAACAGGTATAGAAACTAGAACTTCAGCTCCGGTTAGAATTCATAGAGACAATGATCTTCAAAGCATAAATGTAGGGGGACTTTATCCAGCTGGTGAGGGAGCAGGTTTTGCTGGTGGAATAATTTCAGCAGCAGTTGATGGAATAAGAGTCGCTGAGCAGATAATTGGTAAATATAGTTTGCCAAAATAAATACAATCATAAAATGTTAATTTTACAAGCTTTTTTATATAATTAGTCTTGAAATTAGAGAGCAAGTCATGAATCTATGTTTTTAAATTTTTATATTGAGAAAATTTAAATAAACTTAGTTATATCAATAGTTTCATGATATGTTCTCTAGTTAACAAAAGATTAAGAATTAGTTAAAATAAGAAAAATATGAAAAAAGTTTTCTGAAAATTAAGCATTTCTAGTTTTTTTTTGTTACAATAGGAAGGAGATAATTTTTTTGTCTTTGATTGATATAAATTTAACAAATTAATTATAAATAAAATAAATTATTATTAATGTAAGAGGTGTAAAAAATGAGTAAAAACTTCGATGACTTATTATCAATATTAAAAGGTGTTGAAACAAAAAAAGTAGCAGTAGCAGTAGCACAAGATGAACCAGTATTAGAAGCAATAAAAGAAGCTACAGAAAAGGGTATAGCTGAAGCTATACTAGTTGGAGATAAGCAACAAATACAAGAAATAGCAAAGAAAATCGATTTAGATTTATCTGGTTATGAAATCATGGATATCAAAGATCCAAAGAAAGCTACACTAGAAGCTGTAAAATTAGTTTCAAGTGGTCATGCAGATATGCTTATGAAAGGGTTAGTAGATACTGCTACTTTCTTAAGAAGTGTATTGAATAAAGAAGTAGGCTTAAGAACAGGAAAATTAATGTCACATGTTGCTGTTTTTGAAGTTGAAGGATGGGATAGACTATTATTTTTAACAGATGCAGCATTTAATACATATCCAGAACTTAAAGATAAAGCTGGAATGATAAACAATGCAGTTGTAGTTGCACATGCATGTGGAATAGAAATGCCTAAGGTAGCACCTATATGCCCAGTTGAAGTTGTAAATACAAGTATGCAATCAACAGTTGATGCAGCTTTATTAGCTAAAATGAGTGATAGAGGACAATTTAAAGGCTGTATAGTTGATGGACCTTTTGCTTTAGACAATGCAATATCAGAAGAAGCAGCTCATCATAAAGGTGTTAAAGGACCAGTAGCAGGAAAGGCAGATATATTATTATTACCTGATATAGAAACTGCAAATGTTATGTATAAAACATTAACATATTTCTCAAAATCAAAAAATGGTGGACTTTTAGTTGGTACATCAGCACCAGTAATCTTAACTTCAAGAGCAGATTCTTTTGAAACAAAGGTTAACTCAATTGCATTAGCAGCATTAGTTGCAGCAAAAAATAAATAGAGATAACTATAAACAATGCATAGTATGCGAATATTTTATTTAGTTAAGGTATTTGTATAATTTTGCATTGTTAATTGTGTATATAAATTAAGGGGGATTCAAAATGTCATACAAGTTATTAATTATTAATCCAGGTTCAACATCAACGAAGATTGGTGTTTATGAAGATGAAAAGGAATTATTTGAGGAAACATTAAGACACACAAATGAAGAAATCAAGAGATATGATACAATATATGATCAATTTGAATTTAGAAAAGATGTTATATTAAATGTTCTTAAAGAAAAGAATTTTGATATAAAGACTTTAAGTGCAGTAGTTGGTAGAGGTGGAATGCTTAAACCAGTAGAAGGTGGAACATACGCAGTTAACGATGCAATGGTTGAAGATTTAAAAGTTGGAGTTCAAGGACCACATGCTTCAAATCTTGGTGGAATAATTGCTAAATCAATTGGGGATGAATTAAATGTTCCTTCATTTATAGTAGATCCAGTTGTTACAGATGAATTAGCAGATGTAGCTAGATTATCAGGAGTACCAGAACTTCCTAGAAAGAGTAAGTTCCATGCATTAAATCAAAAAGCAGTAGCTAAGAGATATGGAAAAGAAAGCGGAAAAGGATATGAAAATTTAAACCTTGTTGTTGTACATATGGGTGGAGGAGTTTCAGTAGGTGCTCATAACCATGGAAAAGTTGTTGATGTAAATAACGCTTTAGATGGAGACGGTCCATTTTCACCAGAAAGAGCTGGATCAGTTCCAATTGGAGATTTAATAAAAATGTGCTTCAGCGGAAAATATAGTGAAGCAGAAGTTTATGGTATGACAGTAGGAAAAGGTGGTTTTGTTGGATATCTAGATACAAATGACGTAAAAGGTGTTATAGACAAGATGGAAGCTGGAGATAAAGAATGTGAAGCAGTATATAAAGCATTCGTTTATCAAATAGCAAAGGCAATTGGAGAAATGTCAGTAGTATTAGAAGGTAAGATAGATCAAATTATCTTTACTGGAGGAATTGCATATTCACCAACTCTTGTTCCAGACTTAAAAGCAAAAGTTGAATGGATAGCTCCAGTTACAGTTTACCCAGGAGAAGATGAATTATTAGCATTAGCTCAAGGTGCTATAAGAGTACTTGATGGAGAAGAACAAGCTAAGGTATATTAAGATTAATTAAATAACATCTTGGAATGATTTTATGTCGTTCCAAGATGTTTTTTTGATTAAAAATGAATAATGAATGGTGTATGATTAATTAAATGTGGCGCAGCCACTTTTTTATAGGCTTATGTTTTAAGTAAATGGTTTATGGGATATAATAAGTATAAATAAACTGCTATAATTAGAAAAACTAAGTTTTAAATGATGGCATTATAATCGATCTTATGATATTAGATGAAATTGGGGTAAGAAATGGAAAGATTAAATTATATTTTAAATGATGAAAAATATTTATACTATTTAAATAGAAATAAAACTTTTGAAAAGGGCAGAAAGTTCTGCAAACATAATTTAAAGCATTTTTTAGATGTAGCGAGGATTGCTCAAGTAATAAACCTAGAAGAAGATCTTGGATTTCAAAAAGAAATCATATATGTAACAGCAATTTTGCATGATATAGGTAAGTCCTTTCAATATGAAAATAGAACTCCTCATGAAGTTGCATCCTATGAAATCTCAATAGAATTCTTAGAAAAATATGAATTTAAAGAAGAAGAGATTGAGCTAATAAGACAAGGAATATTAGGTCATAGAGATAAGAACAGCGAAGGCTTTGCTGGGCTAATATATAAAGCTGACAAGCTATCAAGATTATGTTTAACCTGTAAAGTTAAAGATGAATGCAATTGGAGCGAAGAAAAGAAAAATTTAAGGATATATTATTAGGAGGTTTTGGCTAAAATGAAAATAGGAAATAAAAATTTTAACATAGGAGAAAGAACTTATATTATGGGAATATTGAATTTTACTCCAGATTCTTTTTCTGATGGAGGAAAATTTGATGATATAGATGCTGCCTTAGCACATGTAAAGGAAATGATAGAAGCTGGAGCAGATATAATAGATATAGGGGGAGAATCTACAAGACCTAATCATACGCCAGTAGGGGAAGATGAGGAAATAAAGAGAGTTATTCCAATAATAAAGGCAGTAAGAGAAAAATTTGATATTCCTATATCTATAGATACATATAAAGCTAAGGTGGCTGAAAAGGCAATAGAAGCTGGAGCAGACCTTATTAATGATGTATGGGGCTTTAAGAAGGATAAGGATATGGCAAGAATAGCTGCAAAGTATAATGTACCTTGCTGTTTAATGCATAACAGAGAAAATGAAGACTATGAAAATTTAATGGAAGATATTTTAGAAGATTTAAGAGAAAGCATCAAAATTGCAAAAGATGCTGGTGTCAAAGATGAAAATATAATATTAGATCCAGGTATAGGTTTTGCTAAAAGCCATGAACAAAACTTGGAGACTATGAATAATTTAGAAAGACTTAAAGAGCTTGGATATCCAGTGTTGTTAGGTACATCAAGAAAGCGTATGATAGGCTTTACACTAGATTTACCAGTAGAAGAGAGAGTTGAAGGAACTGTTGCTACAACTGTTATTGGCATAATGAAGGATGCCTGCGATATTGTAAGAGTTCATGATGTTTTAGAAAATGCAAGAGCAGCAAAGATGGCTGATGCAATTGTAAGAAGATAGGGTGGATGAAGTTTGGATAAAATGTTTATAAGAGAACTTGAGTTATTTGGTTTTCATGGAGTTTTTGAAGAAGAAAAGAGATTAGGGCAAAAGTTTGTGATATCCTTGGAGTTAGATTTAGATTTAAAAACAGCAGGAAGAACTGGCGATTTAACTAAGTCTGTTCATTATGGTGAATTATGTGAGAAGGTTGAACAGGAATTTGTAAGAGAAGGCTATGATCTTATAGAAACAGCAACTCTAAGATTAGCAGATTTTATTCTTGATGAATACAAGATTATAAATGGTGTTAAAGTGTTTCTAAAAAAGCCTTGGGCACCAGTGAAAAAGCATTTAGATACTGTGGAAATAATGATTGAAAGAAAAAGACATATAGCGTACATAGGATTAGGTTCTAATATTGGAGATAAGGAAAGATACTTAAAAGAAGCAATAAACAAAATATCAGCAGAAAGAAATATTGAGATAGCAAAGGAATCTTCATTTATTACAACAAAGCCATGGGGTTATGTAGAACAAGAAGATTTTTTAAATGCAGTAATAGAAATAAATACTACATTAGAGCCAGAAGAACTAATGGATTTATTGCTTAAAATAGAAGCAGAATTAGATAGGGAAAGAACAATAAAATGGGGTCCTAGAACAATTGACTTGGACATAATAATGTATGATGATTTGATTTCATCAGATGAAAAAGTAATTCTTCCGCATCCAAGAATGCATGAGAGAGAATTTGTATTAAAATCACTAAATGAAATAGCACCTTATCTTATGCATCCAGTACTAAATAAAAGGGTATTCACTTTATTAGAGGAACTTAAGTAATAAAAATTAAATATTATATTTATTCATGAGGTAGGAGTATTTTATGAGAAGTTCATTAAAATTTACAAATAAATTAAATATGTTGTCTGAAATGACAGGAGAATCTACATTTCAAATATTAGAGTATGAAAATTTAGATGGTGCCAGTGATGCAGAAACTGCTTTTGGACTAAACATAATCAGACAAAGTGGAATAAAACTAAAGCAGGTAAGAATAATACTAGAAGATAGTGTTGTAAAACTTGAACCTAATTCCTTAAGCTATATGAAGGGAGATATAGATGTAAGGAGTAAGTCTGGTGGATTGATTGGTTTTGGGAAAAAAATTATAACTAGTAAGCTTACTGGTGAAACAGCATTTAAGCCCACGTATAGTGGAACTGGTGAAATATTTTTAGAACCTTCATTTGGCCATTTTGCTTTATTAGAGCTGGAAGATGATGAAATAATAGTAAGTGACAATATGTTTTATGCCTGTGAAGAAGGAGTAGAAGTTAATGCAGCAATGCAGAAAAATATTTCATCGTCATTTTTAGGGAATGAAGGTTTATATCAAACCAAACTAGATGGTAATGGTATTGTTGCGCTTAAGGTTCCTGTGCCTGAAAGTGAAATCTTTAAATGTGTATTAATTAATGATACTTTAAAAGTGGATGGAAATTTTGCAATTTTAAGAACTGGGAATATTGAATTTTCAGTAGAGAAATCTTCAAAATCAATTGTAGGAACTATGGTTAGTGGAGAAGGTTTAGTAAATGTATATAGAGGGACAGGAGAAGTTTGGTTAACACCAACTAAAAATGTATATAAAGACCTAAAAATGGGAAATTCAATTCAAATGAGAAATTCACAATTTGATGAGGGTGAAGAGGAATAATTAAATATATATAAGTTACACTTTCTTATATTAAAGTTGTAAAGAAAGTTATACATGGGTATAATTAAATTTGAATGATTATACAATGAGGTGATAAAGTGAGTTCTTTCGAATCAAAAATTAAAAGTAAGGAATTAGATTTATTTTTTAAAGCAATTTTGGAACTTAAAGATATAGAAGAATGTTATAAATTTTTTGAGGATGTAGCTACAATAAATGAAGTGAAGTCTTTAGCTCAAAGGTTACATGTAGCAACTTTGCTTAAAGATAAAAAGACTTATTCTGAAATAGCAGAAATAACTGGTGCAAGCACAGCAACTATAAGTAGAGTTAACAGATGCTTAAATTATGGAAGTGATGGCTACAATTTAGTATTAGAAAGATTAAACAATAAAAAATAAATATAATATATTAAGAAAATAGTAATTTTTTACTTAAAATAGTGGATTGTAAATACGTAGGAAAAATATTATACTATTTAAAGCGAAACACATATAAAAGTTAAAAATATTATAGTAAGTAAGAAACTATAATAACAATAAAAAGTGAGGTAAAATTATGGGTAGAATGTTTGGGACCGATGGAGTTAGAGGAATTGCAAATACAGAATTAACAGCAAGGATAGCATATGATCTTGGAAGAGCAGGTGCATATGTATTAACAGAAGGAGCTCATAAGCCTAAGATATTAGTTGCTAAGGATACAAGAATATCAGGAGATATGTTAGAATCAGCATTAATAGCAGGTATATTATCAGTTGGAGCTGAAGCGGTAGTACTTGGAGTAGTACCAACGCCAGCTGTTGCATATTTAACAAGAAAATATGGAGCTGATGCAGGAGTTATGATTTCGGCATCACATAATCCAGTAGAATATAATGGTATCAAATTTTTTAATGATCAAGGATACAAGCTTTCAGATGAATTAGAAGATGAAATTCAAAGAGTCATTGAAAGTGATTTTGAAGGAGTTCCAAATCCAACAGGTACAGATTTGGGAAGAGAAACAATTGAAGTATCAGCTTTAGATGATTATATAGAATTTGCCGAAGAAACTATACCATATAGTCTTAAAGGGTTAAAGATAGCATTAGACTGTGCAAATGGTGCTTCTTATAAGGCTTCAGTAAAAGCATTTAGAGAATTGGGTGCTGATGTATTTGTAATAAATGATAATCCAGATGGAACAAATATAAATGAAAATTGTGGATCAACACATCCAGAAGAATTAATGGAATATGTAGTAAAGAAAAAATGTGACATGGGATTTGCCTTTGATGGAGATGCAGATAGATGTTTAGCAGTAGATGAAAAAGGTAACCTAATTAATGGTGACTTTATCTTAATGTTATGTGCAAAATATTTAAAGGAACTTGGAAAATTAAAGGACAATACATTAGTTGTAACTGTAATGAGTAATTTAGGGTTAGATATTGCATGTAAGAGAGAAGGAATCAATCTAGTAAAAACTAGTGTTGGAGATAGATACGTTCTAGAAGAAATGGTTAAAGAAAAATATGTTTTAGGTGGAGAACAATCAGGACATGTTATCTTCTTAAACTATAATTCAACTGGAGATGGATTAGTTACAGCGCTTCAAATTGCAGGTATAGTTAAGAAGAAAGAAACTCCATTATCAGAATTATGTTCAATAATGAAGGAGCTTCCACAAGTATTAGCAAATGCTACAATTCCAAATGATAAAAAGGATTTATATTTAACTGATGAAGAAATTCAAGGTGAAATAAAGAAAATAGAAGATGCTTTAAATGGTGTTGGAAGAGTTCTTATAAGACCTTCTGGAACAGAACCATTAGTTAGAGTTATGCTTGAAGGTGAAGATCAAGACGAAATAGACAAGATGGCTCACGGTTTAGCAGAATTAATTGAGAAGAAGTGCAACTAAGATTAAATATTATATTAGTATCACAAATTGGACATTAATTAGCATAAGAAAATAAAAACATTAAATATATTGAATATTACAGAGGAATTCTATTAAAATAGGGTTCCTCTAAATTATACATAAAAAGGCAGGAGATAGCTTTATATGAAGAACAAAAACGATATACATAATAATAAAATATATATAGGTTCAACATACATAACAAATTTTTTTGTTACAAATTTTTGGTTTTTAGTAATGATATCACCTTTAATTTTATATATTTATAAATTCGAAGGTAATCTTTCTATGCCTATAATTCTATTACTTTCAATTTTAATGGGACCAGCAGTTACCACACTTTTTTCCATAATGGGTAAACTTTTAAGAGAAGGTGAAGTAGCACCAACCAAAGATTTTTTTCGTTTATACAAAATAAATTTTCTACAGAGTTTATTAGTTGGAATAATATTAAATATAGGGATTAGTGTAGCTTATTTTGACATGGAGTACTTTGGATATTCTGGAAATCAGATTTTTTCATTATTTTTCATGATATTGTTGACTTTAGTGATACTTTTAGCCATGTACATTTATCCTATTATATCTAGATACAATATAAGAATTGGATATTTATTTAAGCTTTCAATAACTTTATTAATAAAAAAGATATATATAAGCATAAGTTGTATATCTATAATTATTATAGTATTTGGAATTCTCAGAATTACTAGGTTATCTTTAATAGCATTATTATTTGGGTCAAGTATAATATGTTATCTGATAATGAAAATTCAAAGAAAAATGATTGATGAATTGGAAGATGAAATAAAAGAAAAATATAATGTTTAAAGAAAGTTTGAAAAAATAAATGATCATTAATGAAAAGCAGCCTTAATATTAATCAATATTAAAGCTGCTTTTTAAGCTTATTTATATATTACTGTTATTGAAAGAGTGTTGGATTTTAATTGTTGTGACGATATTCTTTCGGTGATAAGCCTATTGTTTTTTTGAATTGCCTTGAAAAATAATTACTATCATCAAAGCCACTTTCATAAGCTATATCTGAAATTTTAAGTGTGCTTTTTCGTAACAATAAGCATGCATGTTGAATACGAAGATTAATTATGTAATTCATAGGAGAGGTTTTATAATTTTCTTTGAAAATTCTATTAAAGTGTCTTATTGAAAGGTTTGCTTTGTTTGCTAAATCATTTAAACTAATCTGCTCTAGAAAATTATTTTCCATATATGATATGGCTTTTGCTATATTTATAATATTATCTTCTGTTTCTAAGCTAAGAAGATTATATTGCCTGGATAAAAAAACTACTAACGCCATAAAATGAGAATAAATCATTGTTTGAAATCCTTGTTGACGATCATTATATTCCTTAATGATATTAAAGATAATTTCTTTTACTTTTTCATATTCTGAAAGTGTTAAATGAAGTTTGCTTTTGAAATTATGTTTCTTTACTAAAAAGGGTTCAATAACAAAAAGGGATTGATAGCCTGAGGATTTTTTTAAGTCATTACCTACTTCGTGCAAATGTTCTGGCTTATACATTATATTGCAAATTTTTAAATTGTAAGTATTAATGTAGCCATGGGAGGTATCACCATTAATCACAAATACATCTCCTTTTTTTATAAAATATTCTTCTGAATTGACAATGTGATTTGCTGTACCATTTAACACAATTACTAATTCAGAAAAATCACAATGATAGTGAACAGGCATGTCTGTATCATGTTCTCCATACTGTATAAAAAAAGGGAAGTTATCTTCTTGGCTAAAATAGTGTAGGTACATATATTCCATTTAATACACCTCATGTAATAATTAAAATTTATATGGATACAAAATTTTTATGTCTATATAATGCTATTTATAGGCTGAAAAGTCAAGGAATACTTAGTGGTTATATATTATAATTCTTTAAAAATAAGTAGTTAGTGATCGTAAAAGGTGATCATGAAAGGATGATAATATTATGAGGTTTATAAAAGCAGATACTAATATAGTAAAAGGCAAACATAATAAAATGTTTAAAGAATGTGTAGGATGTGGACGTGCTTATGAAGGACTTTTAGCAGAGCAACAGAGACATATGAAAATTGTTAGCAGTGAATGTGGCTTTAAGTATTTAAGATTTCATGGATTACTACATGATGATATGGCTGTGTATAGTGAGGATAAACAAGGAAATCCTATTTATAATTGGCAATATATAGATTTACTATATGATTATATTTTAAGCATAGGAATGAAGCCTTTTGTAGAATTAGGATTTATGCCTCTAGCATTAGCTAGTGGTACTGAGACAGTATTTTGGTGGAAGGGCAATGTAACACCACCGAAATCCTATGATAAATGGGAAAAGTTAATATATGAACTTGTAAAGCATTTTACAAGAAGATATGGACAAGAAGAAGTAAGTCAATGGTATTTTGAAGTTTGGAATGAGCCTAATCTGAGTGGATTTTTTACTGGAAGTATGGAGGAGTATTTTAAACTTTATGAAGTTACTTCAAAAATAATTAAAAGTGTATCTGGTGATTACAAAGTTGGAGGACCAGCTACTGCCGGATGTGGTTGGGTAACTGAATTTATAGAATTCTGTTATAAAAATAAAGTTCCAGCTGATTTTGTTTCAACACATACTTATGGGGTAGATGGATTTTTAGATGAATTTGGAGTTCAACAGCTTTTCATTGATCCTAAGCCTGGAGCAATAAGTGATGATGTAATTAAAGTACATGAACAAGTTAAAGCATCACCTATGCCAGAATTAGAAATACATTTTACTGAATGGAGTACATCATATTCACCTAATGATCCTATTCATGATTCATATCACTCAGCAGCGTATATATTATCTAAAATAAAGAAATGTGAAGAGAAGGTAAATTCAATGTCATATTGGGTGTTTTCTGATATTTTTGAAGAACCAGCTCCACCTAAAACACATTTTCATGGTGGATTTGGTATGTTAAATGTACAAGGACTAAAAAAACCTTCTTTCTTTGCTTACAAGTATTTGAATCAATTAGGAGAGCTAGAATTGAAATGTAATGATGAAAATGCATGGGTGTGTAAAAATGATAAAGGCGTTCAGATTTTATTATGGGATTATACACATATTGAGCAAGATAATATTCCGAATCAAACATTTTATAAAAAAGATTTACCAGCCATTCCAGCTGAAAAGACTCAGTTATGTTTATGTAACTTGAAATCTGGAAAGTACATGTTATCAGTGTATAGAGTAGGGTATAAGAAAAATGATGTATATACTGAATTTTTAGATATAAATTATAGTGGTACAATGTCAAAGGAACAGGTTGAAATATTAAATTCTAAAACAACAGGACTGCCTGTTATACAAAAGTATATTACAATTGAGGAAGGAATAGATTTTATATATGATATAGACATGAGGCAGAATGATGTTTATCTGATAAACATACAATTAATGTAACTCTAGATTATACTTAATTCTTACTTGGAGTAGAGAAAAAGATTAAAGCAGAATCTAATATTTTGCTTTAATTTTTTTGACTTCATTTTGTTAGTGCATTGTTTTCATAAGATATATAAATTTATAGGTATTTATAATAAAGCATAAAAACTTAAAAAAGCTGCAATAGGCATTATAACTTGAGTTTTGAATTTGGTTCTTTAAAAAGTTATGTTTTTATATGGAAATAACTCTAATTTTTATATGAAAACATATACACTTTTATGGGTATTTGAAAATAAAAAATAATATTAATATATCGATAGGAATTTAGTATGGAGGTAGCAAAAGATGCAAGTCTCAGTTAATGATGCAGAAAACGCAATACAAGTTAAAAAAGAAAAGAAAATTTCATGGAAAATAATAAAGAAACAAAGATTCTTAGTATTTATGTCTCTGCCTTTTGTTATTTGGATAATAGTATTCAAGTATTTACCACTATTTGGGTGGCTCATGGCATTTCAAGATTATAAACCTGGTAAATCTATCTTTAATCAAACATGGGTAGGGTTTAAACATTTTAAGGTGTTATTTAATGAACCACAATTTTATCAGTCGTTGCAAAATACTTTAGGGATGAGTATATTAGGCCTTGTATTCGGTACAATAAGTGCGATAGCGTTTGCCTTATTATTAAATGAATTAAAAAACGCAAAATTTAAGAAGTCAATTCAGACTATATCATATTTACCGCATTTTATATCATGGGTGGTTGCAGCTAGTATAATCACAAGTATGCTTGCACCAAGCGGAATTGTAAATCAAATATTAGTAGGTTGTCATATAATAAATGAACCTATATCATTTTTATCAAATCCAAATTTTTTCTGGGGAATAGTTACGAGTAGTGATGTCTGGAAGGAAATGGGCTGGAATGCAATAATATATTTAGCAGCAATAACTTCTATAGATCCAGAATTATATGATGCGGCAAAAGTTGATGGAGCAAGCAGGTTTAGACAAATAATTAGCATAACGTTGCCGTCAATTAAGCCAGTAATAATAGTATTACTAATAATGAGTATAGGAAACTTATTAAATATAGGTTTTGAAAAACAAATGTTACTTGGAAATCCAATAGTTGCAGATAAATCCTTAGTAATAGATAAATATGCATTAGATTATGGTATTGGAATGTTTAGATATTCTTTTGGTACAGCTATAGGTATATTTAAATCAGTAGTTAGTATTATCTTAATAGTTATTGCAAATCAGTTAGCTAAGAAATCTGGTGAAGGTGCTTTAATTTAGCGAGAAGGTATTAAAAACTAAAAGAATTGGGAGGAAGTTTAATGAGAAGAAAAATCTCAACATTTGATGTAATATTAACAATAATAATGATAATAATTGCAGTAGTGACAATATATCCATTTCTCAATGTTTTGGCTGTGTCGCTAAATGATGCAACAGATACTGTTAAAGGCGGAATTTATGTATTCCCAAGGGAATTTACATTCCAAAATTATAAGGAAATATTTGAGGGTAGCAGTAAATTACCACAAGGTTTACTAATTTCAGTATTAAGAACTGTGATAGGAACTTTCACTGGAGTTTTAGCAAGTGCAATGGTAGCTTATACATTAAGCAGAGAAGAATTTGTATTTAATAAATTTATTACATTAATATTTGTTTTAACAATGTATGTAGGAGGAGGATTAATTCCAGAATATATGGTAATAAGAGGCCTTGGGTTGGTTAATAACTTTGCAGTATATATATTACCAGGATTAATCAGTACATTTAATGTAATTGTTATCAGGTCATTTATAAATGGATTACCACCAGCATTAAATGAATCTGCTATGATAGATGGTGCTAATGATTTTGTAATATTTACAAAAATAGTATTGCCATTATGCTTGCCAGTAATTGCAACGGTTGCTCTTTTTATAGCAGTTGGTCAATGGAATAGTTGGTTTGATACGTATCTATATGCAAGAACAAGTGATGGATTAACAACACTTCAATATGAACTTATGAAGGTTATGGGCAATGCAACAGGAAGTGCAAAAGTAGATCCGAACAGTCCTGTAGTACAAGCAGCTAGTGTTAATCCAGAATCTATAAAAATGGCAATAACTATGGTTGCAACAGTTCCAATCTTATGTGTTTATCCATTTGTACAAAAATATTTTGTTACAGGAATGACTTTAGGAGCAGTTAAAAGTTAATAAGTTTAAAATAACTATATTTAAATAAATAGTATTTTATATATTTTTTAAAACCTAAGAAAGAAGGGGAAAATTTATGAAAAAGCGCAAGATTTTATCAGTTATACTTTCAGTTACTTTATTAGCTTCACTTGTAGTTGGATGTGGAAGCGGAAAAAAAGAATCGGCTGTAAGTTCAAACAGTAATCAAATGGATAAGACACCAATAACTTTAACTATGTTTACTGTAGATTCGGCAGAAGATATGCCCTTTGATGATGAAGTAGCAAAGAAAATAACAGAACTTACAGGAGTTACATTAAAAATATCACACCCAGTTACAGCAGGAGATTTGCAAGCTGTACCATTAATGATAGCAAGTGGAGAATATCCAGATTTGATTTTTGCTAAAGGAGATACAGGTAAATTAGTTGATGCTGGAGCAATTATTAAACTTGATGATTATATTGAGAAAAAAGGTAAGAATTTAAAAGCATTATATGGGGATCAAATTAAGAGATTAAGAAATAGCACAGAAGATCCATCAATATATACTGTTGGAACATATGGAGTTAGTACAGCACCTTGGAATCCAGATGGAACTATGCAGTTACAACAAGCTGTTTTAAAAGAACTGGGGTATCCAAAAATTAAAACAATATATGATTATGAAAAAGCTATAAAAGATTATATTGCAAAATATCCAGAAATAAATGGTAAGAAGACAATTGGTATGACACTAATGGCCAGTGACTGGAGATGGTTAATAACTTGTGGTAATATAGCATCTGCAGCAATTGGAATTCCAGATGATGGTCAATTTAAGGTAGATGATGAAACTCAAAAAGCTACTTATAAATTCTTATTACCAGAAATTAAAGAATATTTTAAATGGTTAAATCACATGAATGCAGAAGGGTTATTAGATCCAGAATCATTTACTCAAAAAGAAGATGCATATAAAGCTAAATTAGCACAAGGTAATGTTTTAGGAATTTCAGATGCAATATGGGATTATGACACTTCAACACAATCATTACGTAAAGCAGGAATGGATGATAGAACATATGCAAGACTTCCAGTTACAGTAAATGAAAAGTATAAAGTTCAATCATTAAAAGATTATGGATTTGGTGGAGCGCCTGGTATTGCAATTTCATCTACAAGTAAAAATGCTGATAGAGCATTCCAATTTCTAGACTGGATGGCATCTGACGAAGCACAAGTGCTAGTAAACTGGGGAATTGAAGGGAAACATTATAAAGTTGAAAATGGTAAGAGAGTAGTTTTACCAGAAGTGCAACAACAAAAGAATGTCGATAAAAACTTTAAGAAAATAAGTGGTATAGGTCAATATATATATCCATTTCCTCAAAGAGGAGACGGTGCTACTGATCCAACAGGAAATGCGTATACAACTAATAGCTTAGAAACTTATATTTCAAACTATAATGAAGCTGAAAAAGCAACATTAGCTGGGTATGGAGTTAAATCATGGCCAGAGTTATTCCCACAAAGAAACGAATTAAGCGTATCAAAACATGGACAAGTATGGCAATATAATATTCCTAGTGATAGTGATATGGCTATAATTCAAAAGAAAGCCGATGATTATACTCAAAAAGCAATAACTCAAGCAATTCTTGGTAAAGAAGCAGATTTTGATGCGGCATGGGATAAGATTCAACAAGATCTTAAAGCTATGGATATTGAAAAAGTTAATGAAGGTATGAGTAAATTAACAGTAGAAAGAATTAAACTTTGGAACTAATAAATTAGTTAAAAAAATCAATTAAGGATTATATGTTAACCACATATAAAGTAATGATAATTTGAGATAGAGGATAAGCTGCAAATGGATTATCCTCTATTTCATTGTATAGGAAAATATATCCAATAAAATAAGTTGCTATAAATTTATTAAAGGATAAAACTATTAAAATTAACTTGATAGAATAATTAGATTTATATTAGGTGGTGGAATTATGAATAAGAAAACATTAGATTATGAAGCAAAGATAGAAGAAATAATAAAGGAATTAACTATAGAAGAAAAGGCAGCAATGATCCATGGCAATGGACTTTTTAGAACTGGAGGAGTTGAAAGATTTAATATACCACCAGTAAAAATGTCTGATGGACCTATGGGAGTAAGAAATGAATTCCCCGATGATAGTTGGATGCCAATAGGGAATTCAGATGATTATGTTACATATCTACCTTGTAATACAGCTTTAGCAGCAACTTGGAATAAGAATTTGGCTTTTGAAGCAGGAGTAGTTTTAGGAAATGAAGCTAGAGGAAGAGGCAAGGATATAATATTAGGACCTGGAATTAATATAGTTAGAAGTCCTCTCTGTGGAAGAAACTTTGAATATATGTCTGAGGATCCATACTTAACTGGGCAAATGGCAGTGCCTCTTATTAAAGGAATTCAGGAAAATAATGATGTTGCAGCTTGTGTAAAGCATTTTGCAGTAAATAATCAAGAAACTGAAAGACTAAATGTTGAAGTTGAAATTGATGAAAGAACCTTAAGAGAAATATATTTACCGGCCTTTGAAGCAGCAGTAAAAGAGGGAAATAGTTATTCTATAATGACTGCATATAATAAACTATTTGGTTATTATTGTTCACATAGCGAGTATTTAATTAAAGAAATACTAGAAGAAGAATGGGGCTTTGATGGTGTTGTTGTATCAGACTGGGGAGCAGTTCATGATACAGTAGAAGCAGCCGTTGCTGGTATGAATATAGAAATGAATGTAACTTATAATTTTGATGATTATTTCTTTGCAAAGCCTTTAGTAGAAGCAGTAAAAGCAGGAAAAGTAAGCGAAGAAGTAGTAGATGAAAAAATTAGAAGAATTTTAAGAATGATGTACAAGATAAATGTATTTTCAGAAGATAGAAAAAGAGGTGTTTATAATTCACCAAAGCACAGAGAAAGGACATTGGATGTTGCAAGAGAATCAATAGTTTTACTTAAAAATGAAAATAAAATACTTCCATTAAAGGATAAGAAAATAAAGACTTTAGCAGTAATAGGTGAAAATGCAAACTTAATACATTCAAATGGCGGTGGAAGTGCTGAAATAAAAGCTTTATATGAAGTGACTCCATTACTTGGAATAAAAAGTAGATTAGGTGGTAATACAGAAGTTAAATATGCAAAAGGTTATGGTCCAGATAAGACTAAGAAAGAAGTATTAATAAAAGAAGCTGTTGAATTAGCTAAAACTTCTGATGCTGTAATTATAATTGGAGGCTTAAAGCATACAAATGATGAGTTGAAGTTAGAAAACAATGCTCTTTCAGTATCAAAGGATGAAGAAATAAAGTACTATGTTGATAGTGAAGGTTATGATAAAACAGATTTAGATCTCCCTTATAACCAAGATGAACTTATTAAGAAAGTGTTAGAAGTTAATGAAAATGCTATTGTAGTAATGCTTTCTGGAGCACCAGTTAAAATGACTAATTGGATAGACGATGCTAATACAGTTGTTCAAACTTGGTATAACGGAATGGAGGGGGGAAATGCACTTGCTGAAGTGTTATTTGGAGATGTTAATCCGTCAGGTAAACTCCCTGTTACCTTCCCAAGAGAATTAGAAGATTGTCCTGCACATAAGTTAGGAGAATTCCCTGGTGGAAAGACAGTTAAATATTCAGAAGGAATATATGTTGGATATAGATATTTTGAAACCTTTGAGATAGAGCCATTATTCTGCTTTGGACATGGCCTTTCTTATACAAGCTTTCAATATGAAGCTTTAGAGGTATCAGCAAAAGAATCAGCAGAAGAGGTTGATGTAAATCTCAAATTCAAAGTTACAAATACAGGTGATAAACCAGGAGCCGAAACAGCTCAAATATATGTGAGAGATATAGAAGCATCAGTGGAAAGACCTAAATTAGAATTAAAAGGGTTTGATAAGGTTTATTTAGAAGTTGGTGAAACTAAAGAAATTGAAATTAAATTAAATAAAAAGTCCTTGGCTTTCTATGGCGTTGAAGACAAAAAGTGGATTGTTGAACCAGGAGTATTTGAAATACTTGTTGGAAGTTCCTCTAAAGATATTAGATTAAAAAAGGAATTTAACATAAATTCAAATTATAAATTTTAAATATCATAGAAGAGATTAAAGATTATAAATTTATAATAAGTATTATAGAAAAGTCTAAAAATTAATTTTTTAGACTTTTCTATACATTAAAAAACTAACTTATATATTATAAGGGGGAAGGTTAGGTGCAAAAGGAAATAAGCAAAGACAGCAGACTAAAATTGTGGTATGAAAAGCCAGCAAATGAATGGATAGAAGCACTTCCATTAGGAAATGGAAGACTTGGAAGTATGGTATTTGGAAAGGTCTCCAAAGAAAGAATTCAACTAAATGAGGATACATTGTGGACAGGTGGGCCTATAAAAAAAGAAAACTGTGGATTATTTTTAGATAATTTGGATAGGGTAAGAGAATTAATGTTTCATGGAGAATATGTTAAGGGACAAGAAATAATGAATGATAAATTACTTGGTCCATGGAATGAATCATATGTTCCTATGGGAAATTTATATTTAGATTTTGATAACCATGATGTGTATGAGGAATATAATAGAGAGTTAGATTTAGAAGAAGGACTTGTAAGAGTTAATTATAAAATAAATGGAGTTGAATTTAGTAGGACAATATTTATTTCATCACCAGATAATGCGATTATTATTAAGCTTACTGCTAGTGAAAAGGGAAAATTAACTTTTAATGCATCTTTAGATAGTCTTTTAAGATTTGAGACAAAATCTATAAATGAAAATTCAATAGTTTTAAAAGGAAAAGCGCCAATACATGCAGCACCTTCTTATACAGACGAAGAAAATCCAATTATTTATGATGAAGAAGGAAAAAGAGGAATGGATTTTCAAATTGTATTAGATGCAAAGGTTTGTAATGGGAATATAAGTTCTGAAAATGGAATTCTAAAGGTTAAAGCAGCAGATAGTGTATTAATAAAAATTATAGCTCATACAAGCTTTAATGGTTTTAAGCATGAACCTGGAACAGAAGGCAAAGATACAGATCTACTTTGCAAGGAAACTTTAGAAAAAATTAATCATAAAACATTTGAAGAGTTTTACTCAACACATTTAAAGAAATATAAAGCTTTATTTAGTAGAGTAGAGTTTAATTTAGGTCAAGACGAAAAGTACATAATCCCAACTAATGAGAGATTAGAAAAGGTTATTGAGGGTGAAGAGGATCTAGCTTTGATTCCATTATATTTTCAATATGGCAGATATCTTTTAATATCTAGTTCTAGAAAAGGAACTCAGCCAGCTAATCTTCAAGGAATTTGGAATGAGAATTTAAGGCCTGCTTGGAGTAGTAATTATACAACTAATATAAATGTGGAAATGAATTATTGGCCAGCAGAAATATGTAATTTATCTGAATGTCATGAACCTTTGTTTAAAATGATAAAGGAAATATCAGAAGTTGGTTGTGAAACAGCAAAGCTAAGATATGGCTGCAAGGGATGGACAGCAAATCATAATGTAGACTTGTGGAGGCAGACAGCACCAGCAGGAGGCAGTGTTGAATGGGCATATTGGCCTATGGCAGGAGCATGGCTATGTAGCCATCTTTGGGGGCACTATGAATTTACTCAAGATAAGGAATTCTTAAAGGAAGTTTATCCAACCATGAAGGAGGCAGCAGTCTTTTTATTAGATTGGTTAATAAGTGATGAAAATGGATATTTAGTAACTTGCCCATCAATTTCGCCAGAAAATAATTTTATTACGGAAGCTGGAGAAAAATGTTCACCAAGTATTGCAGCTACAATGGATATGGCAATTACAAGAGAGTTATTTACTAATTGTATTAAATCAATAGAGATTTTAGAGAATGACTTAGAATTTGGTGAAAAATTAAAATTAGCAAAAAAAAAATTATATCCTTATAAAATAGGAAAGCATGGTCAATTACAGGAATGGTTTAAAGATTTTGATGAATTTGAAATAGGTCATAGGCATTTATCTCATTTATTTGGACTATATCCTGGTAGTGACATAAATGAAGAAAACACAAAGGATTTCCTTGAAGCTAGTAGAGTATCTTTAGAAAGAAGATTAAGCAATGGAGGAGGTCATACAGGGTGGAGCTGTGCTTGGGTGGTTAATTTATTTGCAAGACTTAAGGATTCTAAAGCAGCATATGAATATCTAATGATTTTATTTAGGAAATTAACTTTTTCAAATCTATTTAATGTATGCCCACCATTTCAGATTGATGGAAATTTTGGAGGTACAGCAGCTATTGGAGAAATGCTTTTACAAAGTCATGAAGGATATATTAATTTACTTCCTGCTATTCCTAAAGAGTGGGAAACTGGTTCTATAAAAGGACTTAAAGCTAGAGGTGGTTTTGAAGTAGATATGGAATGGAAAAATGGAAAGCTAATCAAGGCAGAAGTTACATCAAAAGCAGGAGCGCTATGCAGGATAAAAGCAGTTAAAGATATTTCGGTTGATGTAGATTTTAAGTATATTAAAGAGAACTTAATAGAATTCTCTACAAACAAAAATGAGAAGTATAGTATTATGTTTAATTAAGTTTTATAGAAATAAATTAGTTATTTATAGTGTAAAATGAAAATTTATTTACATTTATAAGGAGAAGAATATGGTTAGTAGTATATTTATGAAAAAGGTAACTAAAGAAAAGCCAAGAAAAGTAATAAAATTTGATGAGATTTTAGATAAAATGCCTATTAAGAAAAGATTATTTACTTCATTTGTAATAATTCTAATAATTTCAAATTTAGCAAGTATATTAGGATTGGTATTCTTACAAAAAACTAATAGTGATTATAATAATGCCTTGATGAATTATGGCTTTGCACAAGGTGAAATAGGTAAATTTGGGATGGAAGTTGAAAATATTAGTGCTATAGTGAGAGATATTTTAACCATAGAAGATTCAAATGAAAAAGCTATTGCAAAGAAGAAGCTTGAAAAGAGTTTTAAGGTTATAGATGAAACATTGCCACTATTAGAAAGTAAAAGTATTTCTAAAGAAGAAGTTGATAATTTAAATAAAATAAAAGACAATGTTGAAAAATATAAAACAGTAGCAACTGAAGTTACTTCATCATCGGCCCAAGGGAAAAATGAAGATGCAATAAATACATTTAGAGTTAAAGGAAATGTACGTGCTGATGAAACTATGAGGAGTATAGGCACTCTTATGGAAACAAAAATTCAAGTAGGAAACGAATTGGCGAATAAGCTTATGGTATTAAAAATAATATCTATAATAACAATTATAATAGCCTTGGCAGCAGGAATTGGATTAACAATCTTTTTGGCTAAATATCTTTCAGGGAAAATTTCTAATCCTATAAAGGAAATGGTAGGAATATCAAAGAAATTAGCTAAGGGTAACTTAGATATTACAGTGGAGATAAAATCACAAGATGAATTTGGAGAACTAGCAGCTTCATTTTCAGAAATGATAAATAATCTTAAAGCTTATATTCAAGATTTGGCTAAGGTTTTAGGAAATATTGAAAAGGGAAATTTAGATGTTGTTACAGGTCAAAATTATGAAGGTAATTTTATTGAAATGAAAACATCTATAGATAATATAATAATCTCTTTAAATTCAATATTCCAGGAAATTAGAGAGGCATCAAGCCAAGTTAATGGAGGAGCAGAACAAGTATCAGTAACAGCGCAAACCTTATCAGAAGGAGCTGTAGAACAAACAGATTCAATAGAGGAACTTTCTTCTTTTATTCAAGAGGTAAGCGAACAGGTTAATGCTAATGCAAGAAATGCAGACACTGCTAATGATCTTTCGGTTAATTTTACTAAGATCGTTGAGAATAGTAATTTACAGATGAGTGATATGTTAAAGGCAATGGATAATATATATTTATGTTCCAGTGATATAGGCAAGATTATAAACGATATTGATGCAATTGCAGAACAAACAAATTTATTAGCTTTAAATGCTGCAATTGAAGCAGCAAGAGCAGGGGAGGCAGGGAAAGGCTTTGCAGTTGTAGCAGATGAAGTGAGAAAATTATCTGCTCAAAGTGCAGAAGCAGCTCAAAAGACAAATAAGCTTATTAAAGACTCAATTCGAGCAGTAGAAGAAGGAAAAGATCTAGCAGATAGTGCAGTAAAAAACTTATCAGAAGTGGTTAATGAGGTTAAAAAGTCAACTGAAGTTATTACTAAAATTGCAGCTGCATCAGAAGAACAAGCAAAATCAATTGAACAGATGAGCAAAAGGGTAGTTAAGATAGCGGACGTTGTTTATAGAAATTCTTCCACAGCAGAAGAAAGTGCAGCAGCAAGTGAAGAATTGGCAGCTCAGGCAGAAACCTTGAGTTCAAGGTTAAAAGATTTTAAGCTTAAGGCATCTATATAAGGAAAAGCAAAATACCATAATATATTGGTAAATTACGAAATGAACTCTTGTATGTTTTAGTTAATAATAGAACAATAAGGTGTGTATATAATCAAGCTAAACTTAATGCTAGATAAAAATTTAAATAAATATTAAATTAACATAATTTAGATTTGAAGAGGTAAGAAAATGTATAAAAAAATTGATTTAAGCGGTATATGGAGTTTTCAACTAGATGAAGAAAAGTTAGGTGCAAAAGTGCCATTTAATGATACGATTATGTTACCTGGAACAACTTCTTATTACAAAAAAGGAAAGAAAAATAATAATACTGAACTTGGTTGTTTAACCGAAGAATATAAATTTGAAGGATATGCATGGTTTTCAAAGACTATTCATATTTCAGAGGAGATTTTAGACAAGAATTGTGTTTTATTTTTAGAAAGAACACGTGTCACAACTATTTGGATAAACGGAATTGAAGTTGGAACACAAAACAGTCTTTCAACTCCACATGTTTATGATATAACAAGTTATTTAGTAAGTGGTGAAAATCTAATTACCATACTTGTTGACAATACAAATTATCCAACTAAAGGAGGTCACTTAACTTCTCCAGACACTCAAACAAACTGGAATGGTATTACAGAGAAAATAGAGTTACAAATATTTAACAAGGTATATCTAAGTGATGTGCAGATATATCCTAATATTCAAGATAAATCAGTTACCATAAAATCAAAGGTTATTGGAGCAGAAAAGGGAATTATTTCAGTTTCAGCAGTAAGCTTTAATAGTGAAAAAGAGCATAAAGCAGAAGAAAAAGAATTTGAGTTTACTTCAAATGAGGTTTCTATAAAATATTCATTGGGTGAAAATGCTTTACTTTGGGGTGAATATGAACGTAATTTATATAAGCTTGATTTAAAGCTTGTAATAGATGGTTTGATAGTTGATAAACATGAGGTTGATTTTGGTCTTCGTGATTTTAAAGGAGAGGGAGATAAATTCACTATAAATGGAACTAAAACTTTTCTTAGAGGAAAGCATGATGGATTAATATTTCCCCTAACTGGTTTTGCACCAACAACAGTTGAAGAATGGTTAAAGATATTAACTATTTCAAAATCATATGGAATAAATCACTATCGTTTTCATACTTGCTGTCCTCCAGAAGCTGCCTTTGTTGCTGCAGATATACTTGGAATTTATATGCAGCCTGAGCTTCCATTTTGGGGAACAATTACTGATGAAAATGATGAAAACCATAATGAAGAGGAGCAAAGGTTCCTTATTAAAGAGGGATTTGCTATATTGAAAAATTTCGGGAATCATCCTTCCTTTGTAATGATGTCACTTGGAAATGAACTTTGGGGAAGCAAGGACAGATTGGATTACATTTTAAAGGAATACAAAGATTATGATAATCGCCATCTCTACACACAAGGCTCAAATAATTTTCAATTTACACCAGTTATTTTAGAAAATGATGATTTCTTCTCAGGTGTAAGATTTTCAAGAGATCGTCTTTTTAGAGGTTCTTATGCTATGTGTGATGCTCCATTGGGGCATGTTCAAACTGATATGCCAAGTACCATGAAAGATTATGATGAAAATATTTCTCCAGTATTTATGGAGAAAGAAAATAATGTAAAAGGTAATTCTGATGACACAATAGAAATTCAATTTGGAACAGGAACTAAAACAGTAAAAGCAACTGATAATAGAAGGGAACTTATTCCGAATATTCCTGTAGTTTCACATGAAATTGGTCAATATGAAACGTATCCTGATTTTAATGAAATAAAAAAATACACAGGACCATTAAAGGCTAGAAACTTTGAAATTTTTAAAGAAAAACTTGAAGAAAAAGGGCTTGGAGATCTTGCTCAAAAATATTTTAAATGCTCTGGAAAACTAGCGGTTGACTGCTATAAGGAAGAATTAGAAACTGCTTTCAGATCAAAAAAGTTAGCAGGATTTCAACTTTTAGACCTACAGGACTTTAGTGGACAAGGAACTGCTCTAGTAGGAGTTTTAGATGTTTTTATGGAATCAAAAGGATTGATATCACCAGAAGAATGGAGAAGCTTTTGCTCAGATGCTGTTTTGCTAGGACGATTTGAAAAATATAATTACTTGGCAGGAGAAAGTTTTAATGCAAATATTGAACTTTGTTATTACAGGAATCTTCCATTGAATAGTTTTACACTACAATGGCAATTAAAAGATGATAATATATTATATCAAAGTGGAGAGAACTTAGTTGCTAATAGTGGTGATAAAAATTATATAGATATATGTGATATAAATATAAAAATGCCAGAAGTAACAAGTATGAAAAAACTCACTTTACATCTTCAAATAGAAGGTATGGAAATTGAAAAAAAATATGATTTGTGGATTTATCCAAAGAATATTTCCATTGATAAAGCAGAGCTAAACATATTTGATAATTTATCAGAGAAGGCAATAGAACTATTGGAAAGTGGTGAGAAAGTTATATTATTTCCACAATTAGATAGCGTTAAGAACTCAATAGAAGGTTTTTATTGTGCAGATTTTTGGTGTTATCCAATGTTTCGATCAATATCTGAAAGCATGAATAAAAAGATACCAGTTGGTACTATGGGCTTACTTATTGATAATACACATCCTGTTTTTAAGGATTTTCCTTGTGAAGAATATTCAACTTATCAATGGTGGAATATAGTTTCAAATTCACGTTCAATTATTTTAAATGATACACAAAAAGATTTCAGGCCTATAGTTCAAACAATAGATAATTTTGAACGAAACCATAAACTGGGATTGCTGTTCGAATGCAATGTTTTAAATGGTAAACTGCTAGTTTGTACTTGTGATGTAAAAAAAATTATTAATGAAATTGAAGGAAAACAGTTTTTATATAGCGTTTTTAACTACATAAGATCTAAGGACTTTAATCCTAAATTTGAAATTAACATTTCGCAACTTAAAAATATTTTAAGTTAGTTTAGAAAATCGACTTTTTTAACTGAGAAAAATTAATATTAGACTGACTAGATGAAGTTTAACTTAGAATAAAAATAGTCAAATACATTATAGCTTTTGCATTTGGATATTTTATTATTATTACTTATAGGCTTAAGTGAATTGCTTTAAAGGATTTAAACATATAAGGTTGATTAAAACATGAAAAAATTGCATTAATATAGTATACTAAATATAGTAAATTTGTTATAAAAATTGAAATTGTATTTATTGAGGATAGATTAATAATGAAATATACAATGAAGAGTTTAATTAATAATTTAAAAATAAAAAATAAGCTTATATTAACGTATCTAATCGTTACCGTTCTAACAGTCTCAATAGTTGGAACTTATTTAACAACTCAAATGACCACTATAGTTGTAAATAGGGCAGTAGACGAAGCTGAAAATAATACTAAGATAATACAACACAGATTAGAAGAAGTACTTAATTTAACGACTAAGGTATCGGATTTGATTTATGGTGATGAAAAATTAAATTCAATTTTGAATAAGCAGTATAAAAGTACAGCTGAAGTGTTTGATACATATATGGAGTATCCAGTGCTTCATGATTATTTTAAGTATTACAAGGAGTTTGCAAGTATAAGTGTTTATACTGAAAATCCTACAATAATTTCTAACTCAGAGATTTTAAAGGTTTCAGATAAAACAAGAAGTGAGGATTGGTATGTAAAAGCTATTAATAATAGTGGGAAGATAGCTTGGAGATATACTAAAGATGAATTCACCAATTTAGAATACTTATCTTTAGTCAGATGTATTAAAGATAGCAGAGGCAGAAGGACAGGCGTACTTGTTATAAATATCAATCCTAATATATTGAAAAATTTAATTGAAACAGATTCAGCTGATAATATGATTTTGCTTGATGGACAGGCCGTTTCATCTAAAAATGATTATGAAATAGATGAAGAAGAGGTTTTGAAAAATACAGTAAAATCTACAGAAAACGATTCTATAAGTGTATTTAAAGCAAACTTTAACAATAAAGAAAGTTACATGATATTAAATTCTTTTAAAGTGGAAAAAACCTTAGGAAATAATTTTAAGGTACTTATTGTATTACCAATAAATAAAATAACTGATCAAACTAATAAAGTTATAATGAATAGTATCATTGCAATTCTCATTGCTATTATATTTGCATTATTTATTATTATGTATTTCTCAAAGACAATATCAGAAAGAGTTGATATTTTAAGAAAGGAAATGCATAGGGTAGTAAATGGGGATTTTTATATAGTATCAAAAATTGAGGGAACTGATGAAATCGGGCAGCTTTATCAGGATTTAAAGATAATGATAAAAAGTATAAAACAATTAATTGAAGATGTTTATATAGAAAAAATACAAAAAGAAAAATTAAGAGCAAGTCAAAAAGAAGTTGAATTTAAGATGCTTGCTAATCAAATAAACCCTCATTTTCTATATAATACCCTTGAAACTATTAGAATGAAAGCTTTTTGTAATGGGGATAAGGAAATTGCAGATATAGTAAAGAAGCTTGGAAAAATAATGAGAAGAAATCTCGAGGTTAGTGGTAAAGCTGTAAGTCTTCAATCAGAGCTGGAATTAATAGATAATTATCTTCAAATTCAATCAATGAGATTTGAAGGAATGGTTAAATATGAGTTAAATATAGAGGAATCAGTTAGAAAAGATGAATATAAAATATTGCCATTATTGTTGCAGCCTGTTGTCGAAAATGCTTTTGTTCATGGTCTTGAAGAAAAAAAAGAAAAAGGAACTATTAAAATAGATATACTGGAAAAAGAACAGTTTTTAATAATAAAAATCAATGACGATGGGGTTGGAATTAAAGCTGATAAGCTAGAAAAAATAAATGAGAGACTGCGCTTATTTCAAGAAAACAATGGTAAGAGCATTGGAATGATCAATGTAAACCAAAGAATAAAGATACACTATGGAATACAATATGGGTTAAGCATAGAAAGTGAATATGGAAAGGGAACAACAGTTACTTTGTTATTACCTATTATAGATAAAATGGAGGTATTATAGATGTTAAGTGTTCTAATTATTGATGATGAACCTAATGTTAGACTTGGACTAAGAAAAATAGTTCCATGGGAGGAAAATGGTTTTCAAGTATGTGGAGAGGGACAGGATGCAGAAGATGGATTTGAAAAGATAATGACCCTTTCACCGGATATTGTATTGATAGATATAAAGCTTCCAGGTAAATTAGGTACAGATGTAATAAGGGAAGCAAGAGAAGTAGGATTTACAGGTAAATTTATAATTGTTAGTGGCTATTCTAATTTTGAATATGCTAAAACAGGAATTAAATATGGAGTTAAATCATATATTTTAAAACCTGTAGATGAAGACGAGTTGATGGATTTATTATTAGAACTAAAAACTGAAATACAAAATGAAAAGCAATGGCAGCAGGAAAAGAAAATAGTAAAATACACTAAGCTGCAAAACTTTATTTTAGAAGAAAATGAAGAAGATATAGGAGAATATAATAAAATCAAAGAAGAGTATAGTAAATATGAAAATTTTAGAGTTGGTCTAATATCAGAAGTTGATAGTCACGGAAAGAAAATTAAATTAGAAGAATTGGTTAGTGATCAGTTAAAAAACTATGGAGATGTAGATGTCATTAAAACAGGAGAGAGTGTTTTAATATTATTTAAAGATTTTAATAGTAAGCGAATTGATAAGATTTCAAGTGAATTAAAAAATAAGTTAGATGAAATTCTAGTTACAAACATATTTATAACTTTGGGCTGTGAAGTTGGTAATATAAGAAAAATAAAGGAATCCTATAAAGAAGCAAAAAAATTATTAACAAATAGGTTTTTATTCTTAGAACGAGGTATAATCTCCAAAGCAGATTTAGATAAAATTGAAAGAAGCAAAGAGTTAAATTTTGATACAATAATAGAAAAAATATATAGCTATGTTGAAATAAATGATACAGAAAATATTTTTAAAGAATTTAAAGAACTTCAAAAGCTGGTTATACAAAGAAATTATTCAGAAGAACAAACAAAAGTAATGTGTATAAAAATATTTTTAGATTTAAAGGAAAAGTTAAATAGTGATTATGATTTAAGTGAAATCATCATTAAGACAAATGAAGAAATTATAGAAAATATATATAGTCAAGTTAGTCTGAAAAATGTTATAGATTATCTTATAGATAATTTCAATAATGTTTCTAATCAAATTGGGGGAGCATCTTCAGAAAATATAATAAAAAGAGTAGTTACTTACATGAATACTAATTACTACAAGGATTTGAAGCTGGAAACATTAGCTGAAATATTCAATTATAATAGTGCGTATTTAGGTAAACTTTTTAAGAGTAGTGTGGGAGAGAGTTTTAATACATGTTTGGATAAAATAAGAATAGAAAAAGCTAAATATCTTTTGGTAGAAGAAAAACTTAAGGTATATCAAGTATGTGAAAGAGTTGGCTATAAAAATATTGATTATTTTCATAGTAAATTTAAAAAATATGTAGGAATAAGTCCCTTGAATTATAAAAAACAGTGTGGTGAAGAAGAGTAGATAAATATACCTATGAAACTTTGTTTTAGAAACATATTTTTGTAGGTATATATTTTTATATATAAATATTTATAACAAATGATTGCAAATGTTTATTCTTTTATTTGCTAAAATTTATATTAAGTACATAAGATGAAAAAATTAGTAAAAGTAAATCAAATATGACATAAAAAATTTTTTGTGATAATATATAATTAAATATTCAAATTAATGGAGGAGAAAAAATATGGAAGGCGAATCGGCCCAGACAAGTAGTATGGTAATGCAAATTTTATTTTTAATTGCATTAACCTTAATAAATGCATTCTTTGCATCAGCAGAAATGGCAATTGTATCAGTAAACAGAAATAAAATGAAGATGTTAGCAAATGAAGGAAATAAAAAAGCTAAAATCCTTTGTAAGTTAATGGATGAACCAACAAAGTTTTTATCTACAATTCAAGTAGGAATAACATTAGCAGGTTTCTTTGCTAGTGCATCCGCAGCAACAGGAATTTCGATGGAATTAGGAAAATTTTTAACCAGTATAAGAATTCCTTATGGAGATCAACTAGCTTTTGTAGGTGTAACGGTTGTATTATCTTATTTTACATTAGTATTTGGTGAATTGGTTCCAAAGAGAATTGCTTTAAGAAAATCTGAAATTATAGCGATGTTTTCTCTTAGACCAATAATATTTATTTCAAAAATAGCAGCACCATTTATAAAAATATTATCAATTTCAACATCTGTATTAGTGAAAATTTTAGGATTTGATAATGAAAATCTTGATGAAATAGTTACAAAGGAAGAACTCAAATCATTTATAGAAACTGGTGAAGAACAAGGTGCTATAAATGAGCATGAAAAAGAAATGATTGAGGGAATAATTGAATTTGATAACAAAAAAGTTGAAAAAGTTATGACACCTAGAATAGAAGTATATTGTATA
The DNA here is from genome assembly GCF_009928485.1 of Clostridium sp. C2-6-12. GTDB lineage: Bacteria > Bacillota > Clostridia > Clostridiales > Clostridiaceae > Clostridium. Next base: position 70,982 of record NZ_JAABNP010000001.1, read on the forward strand.
AATATTAAAGAACCTTTAGATTCTTATTTAGATGAATTATTAGAAATGAGATATTCAAGAGTTCCAGTATATGAGGACGATATAGATAATGTAATAGGTATTTTATATATGAAAGATTTTATGATTGAAGCTAGGAAGACAGGCTTTGATAATGTTGATATTAAGAGTATTCTGAGAGAACCATATTTTGTTCATGAAGGTAAAAATGTACAAGACTTATTTAAATTGCTTCAGGCATCACAAAGACATATTGCAATTATAATTGATGAATATGGTGGATTTTCTGGTATCATTACTATAGAAGATCTTCTAGAAGAAATTGTAGGAGAAATTAATGACGAAGATGATAGTAATGAAGAGCGAATAAAAAAAATAGATGATAGCACTTTTTTAGTAGATGGATTAACAACTCTCGAAGAGTTAAATGAAGATTTAGATTTAGGGATTGAACTAGATCAAGATATTGACACTATAAGTGGTTTTTTAATTAATTTAATGGGAAGAATTCCTACAGAAGAGGATAAAAAGACATTAGAATATAACAATATAACCTTTAAGATAGAAGAATTAGGAGATAAGAGAATAGAGAAAATTCTTATAAATAAAATACATAATGATGGCAATGTAATTAACGGTGTATAGAAAAAGAAGGCGTTTTACTTTAATTAAGTAAGATGCCTTCTTTATTTCAGTTAAGAGTTAAGAATTATGAGTTAAGAGTTGTGGAAGAAAAGTCTACAACTTTTCAAAGGTTATACAAATTATAATTGACTCTGTCCTTAGGTAGGGAATTAAAATAATTTTAAAGACACAAATTATTAATTTATATAACATTGGAGGCTGATGAAAAGTGGTAAATGGATATTATATAAGTAAGGATAAAACAAAATTACAGATTGAGAATATAAAAGAATTAATGAAACAAACATATTGGGCTGCTGAGCGTAAAGAAGAAACTATTGTTAAAGCAATTGAAAATTCAGTATGTTATGGGATATTTGATAACTGTAATAATCAAATTGGATTTGCAAGAGTTATTACAGATTATGCAACAGCTTATTATCTTTGTGATGTCGTTATTGACAAGGAATACAGGGGAAAAGGATTAGGAAAATCAATAATAGATTTTATTACAAATGATAGTGAGTTAAAAAATTTGCGTGGACTTCTGCTTACTAAGAATGCACACGGATTGTACCAGAAATATGGTTTTGAAAGAAATGTTGAAAAATTTATGGAAAAAGATGTAAGATAAACTGAGTATTTCTGGTTGTATATTTGAGTTACAAAAAACGTTGATCATTATTTATGTTTTATGAATACAAATTATAAATAAGGGAATAAATATAAATTATAGAGAATAAGAAAATAATTATTTATTTAGTTTAAGTACATAATATAAAGAATATATAAAGTATTTAAACTATTAATTAACGGAGGATAATATGCCTAGAGAAATCTACAATGAATATTTATTAATAATGCCAAGTGGAAACTGTAAGGGATTTAATGATATAGAAGGGGTAAAAGCTTATATCAATCTTTATTACGAAAAAAGATTTGATCATACTCTTCATGAAGATGGTTATAATGATGCAACAGAAATAGGTGGAGATGAACCAAGACTAAATGTGTTTACCCAATTAGGAGTTGAAGAAGGTAAATGTGAAGTTTATAAGACACAAGATTTTATTGAGATATTAGATAATGAATTGATTTTTGAAGAAGATAAGGAAGAAATAATATCTAAGTTATCGGAGGCTAAAATAAATTTGAATATTTACGATTATGGTTTAGATGAAATTTTAGCACATATTCAAGAGATAGAACTCATGGATGATTTTGGAGACAAAGTAAGAGGTTAGAATTGAAATGTAAATATTTATAAAAAATGATATTAATATGGCATGTTTTAAATTATCAATTAATACTTAATATAGAAAAGAAATAGTTAGTTAAAACTTAATAATGTTAACAAATAAATAAAATATTGCGTTATTAAATATTAAATAGTTAATTTAAATGGGATTTTAATTAGCAAAAAAAACATAATGAAAAATAAATATTAAATTGTTGACAATGGTAAAAACAGAGAGTAAAATCTAGTTTAACAAGAAAATTTAATAGGTCCTTAGGTTATTAAATGCTGAGATGGAGAAAATGATTTAGCAAATGAGTTGCAGAGAGTCGATGGTTGGTGAGAATCGATACTTTAGCTTTTGAGTTATCGCTCCTGAGCAGAATCCAGAAAGAGAAAGAAATTTCTTGAGTAAAAGATATCCGGTGTGCATCCGTTATATGCAAGGGTTTGTTAGAACCTAGTGATATTATATAAGGCGGAATATTATCCCACTTCTTATGATTCATATCATTAAGGGTGGATTTTTTTAACCATTTTTAAGGGGGAGAGGCAATGGAAAAGCATGTATTGTCGGCTTTAGTTAAGAATTCATCAGGTGTTTTGAGCCGAGTGAGTGGATTGTTTTCAAGAAGAGGGTATAACATTGACAGTTTAACTGTTGGCAGGACAGAAGATCCTTCGATTTCTAGAATGACAATTACGCTTATGGGAGATGAAAATGTATTAGAGCAGGTTAAAAAACAATTAAATAAATTAGAAGATGTAGTAAGAGTCATCGATTTTAAAGCTAATGAATCAGTTTATAGAGAGCTGGCACTGATTAAGGTAAGGGCTAATGCTGAAAACAGAGCAGCCATAAATGAAACTGTAAAAATCTTTAGAAGTAAAATAATAGACATATCTACGGATACCTTAACAATAGAATTAACTGGGGATGAAGAAAAGATATCAGCATTGATAAACTTAATGGAAGAATACGGAATAGAAGAATTAGTTAGAACTGGGGTTACAGCACTCCAAAGGGGAGATAAAACTATAAAGAATTCTGTTGAAACTTATTAAGAGATTTTAAAACTATAAAGCAATGGCAGCAAGCAATAAATAGGGGAAGGGGGATAATCATATATGGAAGGGAATCAGGTTAAAATATTTGATTCTACACTAAGAGATGGAGCTCAAGGGCAAGGAATTTCATTTTCCTTAGAAGATAAGATTAAGATAGTAAAAGCTTTAGATGAAATGCATGTTGATTACATCGAAGCTGGAAATCCTGGATCAAATCCAAAGGATATGGAATTTTTTAAGAGACTTAAGGAAGTAAACCTTAATAATTCTAAAATAGCTGCATTTGGCTCAACTAGAAAGCCTAATGTTAAAGCAGAAGAAGATAAAAACTTAAAGGATTTATTATCTTCAGGAGCAGATACAGTTGTTGTATTTGGAAAGTCATGGAGTTTTCAAGTTACAGAAATTATAAAAACCTCGTTAGATGAAAATATTCAAATGATAAAAGATACCATCAAATATTTATATGAAAATGGGAAAGAAGTATTTTTTGATGCAGAGCATTTTTATGATGGATATAAAGAAAACAAAGACTATGCAATGGCAGCTTTAAAAGCAGCTGAACAAGCAGGCGCAAAAGTAGTAGTACTATGTGATACTAATGGAGGCACTTTACCACAAGAAATATATGATATAACAAAAGCAGTAAGAAAAGAAATAAGCATAGAGATCGGAATTCATAGTCATGATGATATGGGAATGGCAGTAGCAAATTCAATTATGGCTATTCAAGCAGGGGCAAAGCAGGTACAGGGAACTTTTATTGGTATAGGAGAAAGATGTGGAAATGCCAACTTAAGTGCAATAATACCAGCATTAAAACTAAAACTTTGTTACGAAGTGTTAAAGGGTGCTGAATTAGTTAATTTAACAAAATCAGCTAGATATATAGCTGAAATATGCAATATAACCTTAATGGATCAAAGTCCTTTTGTAGGAAATTCAGCTTTTGCACATAAAGGTGGAATGCATATTGATGCAGTAACTAAAGCACCAAGATCATACGAACACATTGATCCAGAAGTAGTAGGAAATAAAAGAAGATTCTTGGTTTCAGAGGTTAGTGGAAAGAGCACTATACTTCAGGAAATAAAAAAGATATTTCCCAATATATCTAAAGATGACAGCTCAGTTCAAAAGATTACAGATAAGTTAAAGGAATTAGAATATGAAGGTTATCAGTTTGAAGGAGCTGAAGGTACTGTCGAATTAGTTATAAGAAAGACTATTGGTAAATATAAACCATTCTTTAAATTAAATCACTTTAAAATTATTGGAGAACAACCTTATGGCTCAGAAGATTTTTCTTCTACAGCAGTAATAAATATTACAGTTGATGGTCAGACAGAAATGACAGCAGCAGAAGGCGAAGGTCCAGTAAATGCATTAGATAAGGCTATTAGAAAAGCGCTTGAAGTTTTTTATCCAGAACTAAAGCAAGCAAGACTTGTAGATTACAAAGTTAGGGTTTTAGATTCAGAAAGTGCAACAGAAGCCAAAGTAAGAGTTTTAATTGAATCAACAGATGGAATTGAGAGTTGGAGTACTGTTGGGGTGTCTCGTGACGTAATTCAAGCTAGCTGGATAGCACTAGTAGATTCAATAGAATATAAATTAATAAAAGATATTGAAAGAAAAGTAAAAGCATATTTTTAAGGAGATGATTAAAACATGGGAATGACAATGACACAAAAAATCTTAGCAGCACATGCTGGATTAGAATCTGTAAAAGCTGGGCAATTAATCGAAGCAAATCTTGATTTAGTTTTAGGAAATGATATTACAACTCCTGTAGCTGTAAATGAATTTAAGAAATTTGGAACAGATAAGGTATTTAGCAAAAGCCAAATTGCAATTGTACCAGATCACTTTACTCCTAATAAGGATATAAAGGCAGCTGAACAAGTTAAATATATTAGAGAATTTGCAAATAAGATGGAAATTGAAAATTTCTTTGAAGTTGGAGAAATGGGAATTGAACACTGCTTACTTCCTGAAAAAGGACTTGTAGTTGCTGGTGATGTTGTTATAGGAGCTGACTCTCATACTTGTACATACGGAGCACTTGGTGCTTTCTCAACTGGTATCGGATCAACTGATATGGCAGCTGGTATGGCTACAGGAAAGTGCTGGTTCAAGGTACCATCAGCGTTAAAATTTGTTCTTAAAAACAAACCTGCTAAATGGATAGGTGGAAAAGATATTATATTACACATAATTGGAATGATTGGTGTTGACGGTGCATTATACAAATCAATGGAATTTGTAGGAGATGGATTAGAATACCTTTCAATGGATGATAGATTTACAATGGCTAATATGGCTATAGAAGCTGGTGGAAAGAATGGTATCTTCCCAGTTGATGATAAAACTGTAGAATACTTAAAAGAACATGCATCTAGAGAATACAAGGTTTATGAAGCTGATGCAGATGCAGAATATGATGAAGTGTTTGAAATTGACTTAAGCACATTAAGGCCAACAGTTTCATTCCCTCACCTACCAGATAACACAAGAACAATTGACAATACTGGTGATGTAGCTGTTGACCAAGTTGTAATTGGATCATGTACTAATGGTAGAATTTCAGATTTAAGAATAGCTAGAGATATCTTAAAAGGTAAGAAAGTTAAAAAGGGTATCAGATGTATAGTTATTCCTGGAACTCAAAAGATCTATTTACAAGCAATAAAAGAAGGAATAGTTACAGATCTAGTTGAAGCTGGAGCAGCATTCTCAACACCAACTTGCGGACCATGTTTAGGTGGACATATGGGAATTTTAGCAAAAGGTGAAAGATGTGTATCAACAACAAATAGAAATTTTGTGGGAAGAATGGGGCACGTTGAATCAGAAGTATATCTTGCAAGCCCAGCTGTAGCAGCAGCATCTGCTTTAACTGGAAAAATCACTGACCCAGAATTAATCTAGGAGGTATTAAGTAATGAGCGTAAAAGGTAAAGTATTCAAATATGGAGACAATGTAGATACAGACGTAATAATCCCAGCAAGATATTTAAATACATCAGATGCAAAAGAACTTGCTGCACACTGTATGGAGGATATAGACTTAGATTTTGTAAAGAACGTAAGAGATGGGGATATAATCGTAGCAAACAAAAACTTTGGATGTGGTTCTTCAAGAGAACATGCACCACTTGCAATTAAAACAGCAGGAATCAGCTGTGTTATAGCTTCAACTTTTGCAAGAATCTTCTACAGAAATTCAATCAATATTGGATTACCGATTTTAGAATGTGATGAAGCTGTAAAGGCTATTGATGCTGGTGATGAATTAGAAGTTGATTTCTCAACAGGAGTTATTAAAAACTTAACTAAAAATCAACAATATCAAGGTGAACCATTCCCAGAATTCATGCAAAAAATCATAGATAGTGATGGATTAATTGGATATATAGGAAGTAAGCAATAATAAAATAATGACAGAATTGTGTGAATTTTCTTGATATAATCAACCTATAAGGAGATAATATTAGGTAAGAGAAATTTATTTAAAATAAATTTAATGTGAATAAGATAATTTAATCTTAATTAGGTTCATTTCTAACGATTAAATTATTACATTTCTACAATTAGGTAATATAAACAAAAGCAAAATAAGTAATAAGTGTAAAATAATATTAATATAGCATTATAACTCGTAAAATTAATGATATTAAAAAACATTAAAATGAATAAAACAATTCAAGTATAAAAATGGTCAACAGCTAAAGTTAATAGATAACGGTATAATCAACTGCTAACTGTTAACTGTTAACTGTTAACTGATTTAAAGAGGGGGATTTTTATAATGAAATGTAATGTAGCTGTAATACCAGGAGACGGAATAGGTCCAGAAGTTATAGAGGAAACCGTAAAAGTTTTAAAAGTTATTGGGGATAAGTTTGGACATAGATTTGAATATGAATATGTATTAGCAGGTGGTTGTGCTATAGATAAAGAAGGAACACCACTTCCAGAAGCAACTTTAGAAGCTTGTAAAAAGAGCGATGCTGTTTTACTTGGTGCTGTTGGAGGTCCTAAGTGGGATGATCCTACTGCTAAAATAAGACCAGAACAAGCATTATTAGGACTAAGAGGTGCTTTAAATCTTTATTGTAATTTAAGACCTGCAGTACTATATGCACCATTAAAAAATGAATCACCGCTTAAAGACAGTATAGTTAAAAATGGAATAGATATCTGCATAGTTAGAGAATTAACAGGTGGTATCTATTTTGGTGAAAGAGGCTTAGAAGAAGTTGATGGTGTAAAGAGTGCTTATGATACTGAAAGATATAATGTAAATGAAATAACTAGAATTGCTAAAATCGGATTTGAAACAGCAATGAAGAGAAATAAAAAACTTACAAGTGTCGATAAAGCTAACATATTAGAAAGCTCAAGACTTTGGAGAAGTGTAGTTAATGAAATGGCTAAGGATTATCCAGAAGTAGAAGTTAACCACTTATATGTTGATAATACTGCAATGCAATTAGTTAAAGATCCAAATCAATTTGATGTTATCGTAACTTCAAACATATTTGGAGATATATTATCAGATGAAGCTAGTATGGTTACAGGATCAATTGGAATGCTGCCATCTGCATCACTTGGGGAAGGAACACTTGGAATGTATGAACCAATCCATGGAAGTGCTCCTGATATAGCAGGACAAGGAATTGCTAATCCATTAGCAACTATCCTTTCAGCAGCAATGATGCTTAGATACAGTTTCTCATTAGAAGAAGAAGCTAGAGCAATAGAAAATGCAGTATTAGCAGTTCTTGAAGATGGATATAGAACTGGAGATATAATGACAGAAGGTAAGAAAAAGGTTGGAACAGTTGAAATGGGAGATTTAGTTTGCGGAAAACTACAAGCAGCAAAATAATCTATTGAAAAAACCATTTTATAAGCAAAGGAGTGAATAAAATGTTATTAACAGGGGCTGAAATCTTAATAAAGTCGTTGCTTGATGAAGGCGTAGAGACTATATTTGGATATCCAGGAGGAGCTGTCTTAAATATATATGATGAATTATATAAATATAAGGATCAACTTCATCATGTTTTAACTTGTCATGAACAAGGAGCATCTCATGCAGCAGATGGATATGCAAGAGCAACTGGAAAAGTTGGCGTTTGTCTTGCTACTTCAGGACCAGGGGCAACTAATCTAGTAACAGGTATTGCGACTGCATATATGGATTCAATTCCTATGGTTGCTATTACGGGAAACGTAGCTAAACCACTCCTTGGAAAAGATAGTTTCCAGGAAGTTGACATAACAGGAATTACAATGCCTATAACAAAACATAACTATATTGTAAGAGATGTTAAGGATCTTCAAAACATAATCAGAGAAGCTTTTTATATAGCACAAGAAGGCAGGCCTGGTCCTGTATTAATAGATATTCCTAAAGATGTTACTGCTGATAAAACTCAGTATACGAAATTAATACCTAAAGAGGTTGTTAGGAAATCAGAACATATTACAGATAAAGCTCTGAAAGAAGCAATAGAGCTAATAAATCAAAGCAAGAAGCCATTTATATATGCAGGTGGCGGTGTAGGAATATCTAGAGCAACAGAAGAATTGATAAGTTTTGCAGAAAAGATAAATGCACCAGTATCAACATCTCTTATGTGCATGGCAGAATTCCCAAATGACCATGAATTATACACTGGTATGATAGGAATGCATGGAACAAAAGCATCAAATATAGCTGCAACTAAATGTGATTTGTTAATAACACTGGGAGCTAGATTTAGTGACCGGGTTATAAGTCATCAAAATCACATTAAGAATGCAAAAGTATTACAAATCGATGTTGATCCAGCAGAAATAAATAAAAATGTAAAAGTTGATACATGTATTGTTGGAGATTTAAAAGTAGCTTTAGAAAAAATAATACCATTAATTGAAGAAAAGAAAAATGAAGAATGGTTAGAAGCAATTAACAATCTAAAAGAATTAAAAAAGGTACCATTAAATTGTGAAATAACTCCAGAATTATTTTTTGATAAATTAAATCAATTAAATGATGGAAGTTTTATAATATCAACAGAAGTTGGTCAGCATCAAATGTGGACTGCTCAATATTTTAAATTCAAAGATCCAAGAACTTTCATAACATCAGGTGGTCTTGGAACAATGGGATATGGACTTGGAGCAGCAATAGGTGCACAAATTGGTATGCCAAATAAGAGAGTGTTTAACATTGCTGGAGATGGAAGTTTTGGAATGAACTGCAATGAGTTAGTTACTGCAGTGAAAAATAAACTTCCACTAATACAAGTTGTTATGAATAACAACTGTTTAGGTATGGTTAGACAATGGCAAAATCTATTCTATGAAGAAAGATATTCTCAAACTACTTTAGATAGACCAACAGATTATGTAAAGCTTGCAGAAGCTTTTGGTGCTAAGGCGTTTAGAATAACTAGAGAAGAAGAAATAGATGATGTATTAAGAAAGGCACTGGCTTCAAAAGAAGGCCCAGTTCTTATAGATTATGTAATAAATAGTGATAAAAAAGTTTTTCCTATGGTTGCACCTGGTGCACCAATTAATCAAATAATAAGCGAAGAAGATATTAATAATAATTAGGAGGTCATTAGAAATGGCGAAAATGTATTATGAAAAGGACACAGATTTAAATTTATTAAAAGGAAAGAAAGTTGCTATAATCGGTTATGGTAGCCAAGGTCATGCACATGCATTAAACCTTCATGAAAGTGGAATAGATGTTACAGTTGGATTATACAATGGAAGTAAATCTTGGGCTAAAGCTGAAGCAGCTGGATTAAAAGTTGCTACAGTTGCAGATGCAGCAAAAGCAGCAGATTTTATCATGATTTTATTACCAGATGAAAAGCAAGGTAAAATCTACAATGAAGAAATTGCTCCAAACTTAGAAGAAGGAAATTCATTAGTATTTGCTCACGGATTCAACATACACTTTGCACAAATCGTGCCACCTGCATTTGTTGATGTATTTATGGTAGCACCTAAGGGACCTGGTCACTTAGTAAGAAGAACATATACTGAAGGCGCTGGAGTACCTTGTTTAATAGCTGTACACCAAGATGCATCAGGAAAAGCAAAACAAAATGCATTAGCATATGCTAACGGAATTGGTGGAGCAAGAGCTGGTATTCTTGAAACTACATTCAAAGATGAAACAGAAACTGACTTATTCGGAGAACAAGCAGTACTTTGTGGTGGATGTGCAGAACTTATCAAAGCTGGTTTTGAAACTTTAGTAGAAGCTGGATATGCTCCAGAAAATGCTTACTTTGAATGTATGCATGAAATGAAATTAATCGTAGATTTATTCTACCAAGGTGGATTAAGCTTAATGAGATACTCAGTATCTGATACTGCTGAATATGGAGATTATCAAATCGGTAAGAGAATCATCACTGATGAAACTAAGAAAGAAATGAAGAAAGTTCTTTCTGAAATTCAAGATGGTACTTTTGCAAAGAATTGGTTATTGGAAAACCAAGTTGGAAGACCAAACTTCAATGCAACTAGAAGAATGGAAGCAGAACATCCAATCGAAAAAGTTGGTAAAGAATTAAGAGGAATGATGAGCTGGATTGACACAGCTAAAATAGACTAGTATTAATAAAATACTATTAAAAGAGGGTCTGTCGCTAAGTAATGCGGTAGGCCCTCTTTTAATGTAAAGCAAGCATAAGATTATTGAAGAATTTAAATTGGATAAAATGTAGTTTGGAAGTATTTTGATTAAAAAGTTCCCAAAGAAAAGTATAGAAAGATAAATTTTAAGTTATATTAAACTAACGAAAGCGGATGCATAAGTATTAAAAGTTTTAATATAGAAATATATAATCAAAAAATATAATTTTGTAAAATTTTCTATTAGTGATTATAATAGATAAGGAGAAAGATGCAGTCTAATTCATTTTTTGTAGATTGCTCTAGATAATAAATATATAATTATAAAAGTGAAGGACAAGGTGGGAAAATGAGTGCAAAACTATATGTGGATTTTAAATTAAGTAAATTAGAATTTCGTTTTCGCAGAATAAAGCTGAGCATAAAGAATGAAAACAAATCCTATGAGCTATCAGTTAAGCCTAATAAAGAAGTAGATATTGAAATTGAACCAGGAAAGTATGAAGTGAATGTACATATTCCGTATTTATTTACTAAGGCAGGAGCTGCAAGGTTTGTAATAGCACCTAATGAAGGTGATAAACTCTTAGTAACGTATAGACCGCCAAATGGTATTGTATTTTTAGATGGAAAAGTAGAAGTAACAAGAAAAGAATAGTTATGGATTAGTGAAGTTTCTCCTTAATTGCTTGTTAAGCACTAAAGGGTTATGCCTAGCAAGCAATTGAGGAAGAAAATTTTCTATTGAATTCTAATAGAATAACAATGGGAAGAAAAAGTTGATTTTAACTAAAGTGAGGAATAATATGAATTATGTATATATTGTAGAATGTTCTGATGGTACATTTTACACTGGGTGGACAAACAATTTAGAAAAAAGGCTTGATATGCACTCAAAGGGCACAGGTGCTAAATATACTAGAGGAAGGGGACCTGTTAAGCTTGTATATCATGAAACCTTTGATACAAAAGAAGCTGCAATGAAAAGAGAGTATCAAATAAAAAGGTTAACGAGATATGAAAAAATATTGTTAATAAACACAGTATGTGATAATATGCAATAATTTTTATAGAGGACGATAGAATGTGAATATTTTATGCAATCGGTTTAGTAAAAGCGCAGATATTAAAGTAAATCAAAATAAATGTAAGAAAAACTATTAAATTTGCCTGAAAATGAAGGAAAATATTACTTGAGAAAAAATTAGTAAGTTGATATACTAAAAACATGAAAAGAAAAGGTTATCATAAAGGTCTAAGTAGTATATAAAAGCTAAAAGGACTAAATTTTTTTAAAAGTTTCGCAAGCGCTTGCAAGAAATGACGGAATAAAAATAACAAGTATAACATTATGTGCTTAAACTTGATTTTAAGCATATGTTATAATATAGCATTTAAAAATCAATAGATTTTAAATGAATTTAATGGAGGGGTATACATTATGAAAACAAAAAAACTATTATCAACAATTTTAGTATCTGCATTAGTAACCGGATTAATGGGAGGATGTGGATCAAGTTCAAGTACTGGAAGTAATGATAGTGCAAGTAAGTCTGGTGGAAAGACTGTAAAGGTATTTCAATTAAAAGTTGAAATTAACGATGCATTGCAACAACTTGCTAAGAAATATGAACAAGAAAAGGGTGTTAAAGTTGATATTCAATCAGTTGGTGGTGGCGCTGACTATGGTGCGTCTTTAAAAGCTGAATTTGCTAAAGGTGCTGAGTCTGAACCAGATATATTCATGATTCAAGGCGCTGGTGACTATGAAATTTGGAAACATAAAATTGATGATTTAAGTAGTCAAGGTTGGAAAGATAAGGCTGTTAAAGGTACACTTGATACAGTAACTTTTGATGGAAAAGTATACGGTATGCCAGCAGCAACAGAAGGATATGGCTTGATGTATAATAAAGCAATCTTAGATAAGGCAGGAATTGATCCTAAATCTATAAATACATTTGATAAGTTAAAAGCTGCTTTTGAAACATTAGATAGCAAAAAATCAGAACTTGGAATTGATAATGTTATGTCTTATACAACAAAGGAAACTTGGGTAACTGGTAACCATTCATTTAATATACCATTTGCTGCACAAGAAAATCCATCACAATTTGCAAAAGACTATATTGCTAAAAAAGCAGATGTAGTAAACAATAATAAGTTTAATGATTGGATGAACTTAGTTGAATTAATGTGTAAATATGGCGGAGGAAAAGCATTAGATACTATTGATTATAGTACTCAAGTAGGTAACTTTGCACTTGGTAAAACAGCATTTATGCAACAAGGTAACTGGGTTGCTGGAGATTTAAATAATTTAAAGGCTGACTTTAATATGGGATTCATTCCAATGTGTATTAACAACGATGCTAATGACAAAGCAAATACATCTATTCCAGTAGGAGTTCCAATGTACTGGGTAGTTAATAAAGATTCTAAAGTAAATAAAGAAGCTAAAGAATTCTTAGACTGGATGGTTAGTAGTAAAACTGGTCAAGAAGCTCTAGTTAAAGATATGAATATGATTCCTGCATTCACAAACTTTGACGTTCAAAGTGATAATAAATTAAATCAATCAATAGGTGAATACAACAAAGCAGGAAAGACTCTTCCATGGGCATTTACTAATTTCCCAGATGGATTCTCTATGAACAATATAGGACCTTTATTCTCTAAATTCCTAACAACAGATATGGGTGCACAAGCTAAGAAAGATATGTTACAAGGAATTCAAGATGCAAAAAGAGAAAAGTAGAAATTAAAAAAAATTCATGAGGAAAATAAAACTTCCTCATGAATATTTTATACATAGGATTAGTTCATAAAAACAATTGAAATAATAAATGCAATAATATGTATTACTAAGAAAGGAGTTATTTTATGAGTAAAAAATCAAGAGCTAGTAGAGATTTTTGGGTTTTTGTTGGACCAGCTTTATTTGCTATAGTAATGGTTGTATTTATACCATTTATAATTGGTATATATTATACATTCACAAATTACAATGGTGCTAATCCACAATATGATTTTGTAGGAATAAGGAATTATGTAAGTCTTTTTAGTGATGACCAATTTATGTATTCTTTAAAAATAACTATTTTATATACATTTGCCAGTGTAATAACTATTAATTTGGTGGGATTTGGGTTGGCATATGCTGTTACAAGAAAGTTAAAAACTAGTAATTTTTTAAGAACAGGTTTCTTTATGCCAAATTTAATTGGAGGATTAATCCTAGGATTTATATGGCAATTTATGTTTAATTCCGTATTCATAGGAATAGGACAAAATTTAGGCAGTAAAGCACTTGCAACATCACTATTGCAAGAACCAACTACAGCAATGTTTGCAATGCTAGTTGTTTCAACATGGCAATATGCAGGTTATATAATGGTTATATATGTAGCTGCACTTCAAACTGTTCCAGCTGACTTAATAGAAGCAGCGCATATTGATGGAGCTAATGGATGGCATACATTTAAGCATATAACAATACCTATGGTAAGACAAGGAATGACAATTTGCATGTTCTTAACATTAGCAAACTCATTTAAATTATTCGATTTAAACTTCTCATTAACACCGGCAAAAACAACAGAAATGTTAGCTTTAAATATCTATAAGGAAGCATTTGTAGTAAATAATATGGGTACAGGACAAGCTAAAGCAATCATATTCTTTATACTTGTAACTGCTATTTCTTTAGTTCAAGTTTACTTTAATAAGAAGAAGGAGGTAGAAGCATAATGGAAGCAGATAGAAATGTTAGTAATGTAGTACAAAGTAAATCGGGTAAAAAATTAACAACATTAGATAGTTATACTGGTAAACTGGGAATACTAGAAGTTTTTATGTGGCTACTATTAGTATTATATATGGCACCGTTTTATTTGATGTTTATAAACTCATTTAAAACAAGAAGAGAAATTTTTGCTAATACCACAGGATTACCTGATGTGTGGAATTATAAAAATTATATAGATGCTGCTAGTAAAATGGACTTAGTAAGTTCTTTCACTAATTCTCTGATAATAACTGTTGCAAGTGTAATATTAATACTTTTATTTTCTTCAATGGCAGCTTGGTTATTAGTACGTGATCAAACTAAGAAGAGTAAAATATTATTTTATGTATTTACAGCAGGAATGATTGTACCATTTCAAGCAGTAATGATACCACTTGTAAAGTGGATGGCGAAAATACAACTTGGACCATTTAAGATGATAGGGACACATTATGGCTTAATATTTATGTATATTGGATTTGGCGTAAGTATGAGCATATTCTTATATCATGGATTTATTAAAGGTATACCTCAAGAAGTTGAAGAAGCTGCAACTATTGATGGATGCAGTAAATGGCAAACTTATACAAAGGTAGTTTTGCCATTGTTAAAACCAACTACTGTTACAGTAGCTGTATTAAATAGTATATGGATATGGAATGACTTTTTATTACCTTTCTTAACATTAGATAAAAGTTTAAGAACCATACCATTAGCTATGAATAATTTCTTTGGAGCATTTTCTAAGCAATGGGAACTTGCTATGGCAGCATTGGTTATGGCTATAATTCCAATTATTATATTCTATTTCTTTGTGCAAAAGCATATCATTGCAGGTATTGTTCAAGGATCTATAAAATAAGAAAAAGCTTGGAGACTATTTTAAATATCTAAAGTTTTATTCAATAGTAAGGATTTTTAATGAAGATTTAATAGTAACGATAGTGAATTGAAAGTTGTAATTTAGATTTTAATTAAGAAACTAGATTGATTGAAGTAATATTAATTTAAGTTTAATATAGTCTCTTAGTTTTCTAATAATGTTTTTTGTGAAATTGTTGTAGTATTTATGCACTTTTGTGCAAGCGGTTGCTTGGAAGTGGTAAATAAAATTAAGAATATTAATAAAAATATAAATTGAATGCAAATTAGGAGGATAATATGAAAAGAAGTAGTGGTATTATAATGCACATTGCTTCTCTACCTGGGAAATATGGAATTGGGACATTTGGTAAAGAAGCTTATGAATTTAGTGATTTTTTAAAGAAGGCGCATCAAAAATATTGGCAGATTCTTCCGCTGGGGCCAACTAGCTTTGGGGATTCGCCATATCAATCTTTTTCAGCCTTTGCGGGTAATCCGTACTTTATAGATTTTGATATTTTAAGGGAAGATGGATTGTTAGAAAAAGAAGATTATGCTTCTGTTAATTTTGGGAAAGATCCAGAAGATATAGAGTATGGAGTGATTTTTAAAGAAAAATTTAAAGTGTTAAGAAAAGCATATGAAAACTTTAAATTAAATAAAGCCAAAGATGCAAAAGAAGCTGATTATATGAAGGAATTCCAAGAAAGAGAAGCATATTGGCTTGAAGATTACGCTTTATATATGGCTGTTAAAGTTCATTTTAAATTAAAGAGCTGGCAGAATTGGGATGAAGATATAAGACTAAGAGAAGTAGAAGCAGTTAGTAAATATAAAAAGTTATTAAGTGATGAAATAAGATATTGGGAATTCTTACAATATGAATTTTATAAACAATGGACAGCACTTAAATCATATGTAAATGATTTGGGAATCGAAATAATAGGGGACATGCCTATATATGTATCAGAAGATAGTGCAGATGTTTGGGCAAATCCAGAAGCCTTCCTGCTACATAAAAAAACCTTGAAGCCATTAAAAGTTGCAGGATGTCCTCCGGATATATTTGCTGCAACAGGGCAGCTATGGGGAAATCCAATTTATGATTGGAACTATATGGAGAAGACAGATTATAGCTGGTGGGTTGATCGAATAAAACAAAGTTTAAATTTATATGATGTACTTAGAATAGATCATTTTAAAGGGTTTGAATCATATTGGGCAATTCCTTATGGTGATGAAACAGCTGAAAATGGAGAATGGGTAAAAGGCCCTGGAATAAAAGTATTTAATGCAATTAGACGTGAACTTGGAGATGTAAATATAATTGCAGAGGATTTGGGTACTTTAACAGAGGAAACAATAAAACTTAGAAATGATACAGGATATCCTGGAATGAAGATATTAACATTTGCATTTGACTCAGATAATTTAAATCCTTTTTTACCTCATAATTATGAAAAGAATTTTATTGTTTATACAGGAACCCATGATAATGATACCGTTAGAGGCTGGATGGAAACATCTGCACCTAAAGAACATGTAAAGAAAGCAATAGATTATCTAAAGCTTACTAAGGAAGAAGGTTATAACTGGGGATTTATTAGAGGTGCATGGAGCAGCGTTGCAGATGTTGCAATAGCACAAGTTCAAGATTTTCTTGACTTAGGCAATAAGGCGAGAATTAATATGCCTTCGACTCTTGGAATAAATTGGAGATGGAGAGTGCAAAAAAATGCATGTACAGAAGAATTAGCAGAAAAGATTCACAAAATAACTGAAGTTTATGGAAGATGTGAAGAGGTAAAAGAAGAAAAAGAAGAAAAAGAAGAGATAATTGAAGAGAATCAAAAGTAAAATAGCATAAGTTTATTATGATAAAGAAATATATGGGCTGCAGATATAAATTGCTGAAGTAAATATACTTTTATACAAAATAATCTTTACAATATCATATTTAGATATTGTAAGGATTATTTATATATATATATGCACCTATAAAAAGAGCAGCTATGCTGCAATACGGATCTTCTCACCTATAAAAAGAGCAGCTATGCCACAATACGGAATTTTTCTGCAATAAGAACTTATTTAGATATTATGAAAGAATATCCGCTTCAATCATTAATTACAGACCATATCATTATGAAAAAACTTGAACAATGAATTAATATATCATATTTTGAAAGAATCTGTTTAATAGTATTTGTATCGAGGTTTCAAATATGATAAGATTATGATTATTAGTATAGAATAGGAGCAAGTTATGAAGGTTACAATTAAAGAAGTGGCAAAAGAAGCAAACGTTTCCCCATCAACTGTATCCAGAGTAATATCTGACAGCTCACAAATTAGTGAAGAGACTAAACAAAGAGTTAGGGAAGCAATAAAAAAACTAAAGTATAAACCAAATGCAATAGCTAGAAGTCTGGCTAATAACAAGACTAGAATTCTAGGTGTAGTTCTTCCAAATGAAGCACAGGACTTAATATCAAGTACATTTTTTATTCAAGCTATGAAGGGCATGAGTAGATATGCTCAAAGTAAAAATTACTATATTACTTATGCGTTTAGTGAAGATGAAAAAACAGAATTAAAATATATAAATGATTTTATCACTAGTAATTTAGTTGATGGAATCTGTTTATTACGTGCTAGAACAGATGATGAAAGTATTAAGTATCTTAAAGAAACAGCGTTTCCATTTGTTGTAATAGGAAGACCTGAGGAGTCAGAAGGTTTATTATGGGTTGATAATGATAACTTTCAAGCAACATATAATTTAGTTAGTGACCTTATAAAAAAAGGCCATAAATCTATTGCTTTTTTGGGAGCACAAAGGGAATGGAATGTGACAAAAGATAGATTTAAAGGTTTTAAAGTTGCATGTGAAATTAATGGGATTTCAATACAAGATAAAAATGTAGTAATGATGGATGGATTTAATGAAAAAGAAGGTATTAAGGGAACTGTTAAATTACTAGAAAATATTACTCCAACAGCTATTATAGTAGAAGATGACGTACTAGCATTTGGAGCACTTAAAGTTCTTAAGGAAAGAAATTTAAAAAATGTAGAGATAGTAGGCTTTAATAATAATCCATTAGATGAATTTCAAACTCCAGCATTATCTTCTGTAGATATTAATGCAGCAGAACTTGGATATTATGCAGCAAAGATTTTAATTGATCATTTGGAAAATAGTGAAGTAGGTATAAATCATTATATTATTGATTCTAAGCTTATTAAGAGGGAATCTCTTAAATAATTGATGATATAGAGCATTTTTTTGCCATAGATGCAAGCGATTGCGGCTAAAACAGGAACTTTAGCAAAGTACTTGCATCTAAATATGGCAACAAAGTTTTCATTGTTAAAACTATTTAATGATAAGCATCCAGTATATTTAAATATGATAACGTTTTAAATGGGCAAAATTAAGGGTAAAGATTATAAGTTTATAAAATAGAATAGTTAGACAAGGAGGTTGTACAAATGAAAATAGGTAAAATTAATAATAGAGTAAAAGATGGAACCATGAATAAAATAGGAACATCCTTAAAAACTAGAATAATAATTAGTTATATGATGGTACTAAGCTTTATGGTGGCTATTGCAGGAATTTGCATATATCAAATGAAAAATGTTATGAAAGAACTTATAAGTACACAGAACATAATTGATAATGCAGCAGTACAAGCAGTAACTAAGCAGAATATGAGAACCTCTATTACAACGCTTCAAAATTCCGTGGATAAATTTACATCTATTGCTATTGTAGTTTCTATTATTGGATTTGTAGTTACAATAATTCTTGCAATAATATTACTGAGAAGAATATTAAAACCATTAAAAGACTTAAGTTGGCTTTCTCACTCTTTAAGAGAAGGTGATTTAACAGCAAAACTTGAGGGGAAAAAATATGATAAAGAAATAGGTGATGTTGTAGATAGTTTAAATAATGCAATGAACGCTAATAGAGCAATGGTAGGCAATATATATTCTTATTCAAAGCTATTAATAAAATCAAGCCAAGACCTTAATGAAATAGTTAAAGTTATTAATGAAAGGATATTAGAGGTTAATGATGCTACAGAAGTTATATCCAGTGAAGTTGAACACTTAAGTGCAGTTTCCCAGGAGGTCAATGCATCAACCTTTGAAATTAAAACTACAGTATCAAGCTTAAATGAAATAGCAGAAGAGGATAGTAAATCAGCTGATAGCATTAGAGATAAGGCAATAAGAGTAAAACAAAATGGCCAAAAGGCAGCTGAAAATGCACGAAGGATTTATTCAGAAAAGATTGATAATATTACTAATGCAATTGAACAAGGCAAGGTAGTAAAGGATATTGAAATGATGGCAGATGTAATAGCTGGAGTTTCTGAACAAACTAATTTGTTGGCACTTAATGCTGCAATAGAAGCTGCCAGGGCTGGAGAGCAAGGAAAAGGGTTTGCGGTAGTTGCTGACGAGGTAAGAAAACTTGCAGAACAAAGTAAAGAGGCTGTTGAAGAAATAAAGAAGGTTATTAATGAAGTTCACAATGCATTTAGCAATTTAAGTGAACACAGTAAAGATCTATTAGTATTCATAGAAAAAGATGTGGATAGAGATTATGAACTTCTAATTGAAACAGCAACAAGTTATGAAAATGATTCTAAGTTAATTACAAGTATGTCAGAAGAAATACAAGTGAGAAGCAGAACAATTGAAAATGTTATTATTCAAATAACTGAAGGAATTAATAGTGTAAGCTCAAATGCAGTTGAAACTTCAAGTAAATCTCAAGATATACAAGTAAATGTTGGGGAGGCTACAAGCCAAGTTCAAAATATTGTAAATGCAATAGAACAGCAAACTTCACTTGCAGAAGAACTTAAAGAAGTTATTAATGTATATAAAATTTAGTTAATGTCAGATTATCTCATATTATAATTATAGAATGTAAGACTAGAATATGCTAATATTTGTATAAAGAAACCCAATGAAGTATAAAATAAATTTACAGTTGTCAGTTAAATATCCAGCTATAACTTTAAACTTATAACTGAATTAAAGGGGTGTTATATATAAATAAAAGAACTTCTAGATATAAACATGAAAAAAGCATTGATAGTCAGCATAAAAAAGCAAAATATTATTTAAAAACAGCAGTATTTATCACCATAAGCATATTAATTGTGGGAGGTCTTGGAGTTTATTTAAAAAGCATGAATAGCTCAGCTAAGCAAAAGATTGAGGTGGAGACAGAAAAAGAATATGCAGTAAAAGAAGTCACAGAGGAATCTAATAAACAAGAAGAAAATATAGTAAAAGAGCCAGTTAAAAAAACGATTCTACTTTCCTTTGCAGGAGATTTTACTCTTGGTACTGATACAAAGTTTGCATATAATACTAGTCTTCCAGCAGCATTTATAAACAGTGGTAAAAATTACTCCTACTTTTTGCAGAATGTATCCAGTATATTTGCAAATGATGATTATACACTGGTGAATTTAGAAACAACTTTTACAGACGCGGAGGTAAAAGCACCTAAGGACGGGGAGGTGTTTTACAACTTTAAAGGTCCTAAGGAATATGTAAATATTCTGACTAAGGGATCTATTGAAGGTGTTACTATAGCTAATAATCATATTTATGATTATGGTAAACAAGGTATAACGGATACAGTTAATGTTTTAAAAGAAAATAAGGTGGATATATGTGGAGAAGGATATAAAATCCTGCGTGATATACAAGGTGTTAAATTTGGATTTTTGGGATATACAGGCTGGGAATATTCAAATGAATTAAAAGAAAAAATAAAAGGTGATATTAGTGAACTTCGAAAGCAGGGAGCACAAATTATTATACCTTATTTTCATTGGGGTATAGAACGTTCATATGAGCCCTATGAGGTTCAACAAAATTTAGCTAGGTTTTCTATTGATAACGGTGCAGATGCAGTTATAGGCTCCCATCCTCATGTGATTCAAAGTATGGAGAGTTATAAAGGAAAGCTTATAGTATATTCCATGGGGAATTTTTGTTTTGGAGGTAATTCAAATCCACCAGATAAAAGAACCTTTATACTTCAAGCAAGAGTTAATATAGAAAATGATAAGCTTAAGAATTTTCAATATAAAATATTCCCAGCAATGATTTCTTCAAGAAAGGATAAAAATGATTATATTCCAACTTTAGCGGCTGGAAATAATAAGACTGATATATTAAACATGTTAAATGAATTATCGCCAACTTTAAAAGGAAAGATTAAAGATGAATTTTTTCAAATAGAATAATATTAAAGTTCTTGAATTATTTTTGAAAGGCTTTGGGTTAATCCAAGGTCTTTTTCTTATACTAAGAAAAATTAAATAACTATTATTACAAAAATGAAAGATTATTGTAAGGATTATCAATATATAATTAATATAATTTAGTTTAAACTATAGATATAATTATAAAAGTTAGATTTATAGCTTTATTTTTATGACCGTAAATTAATTGGATAAATTTTATATAATTAGTATCATTTAAGAAAAAATTAATGTTTTATTAAGAGGAATATTAGATTAATAATGATATACTAAAAATTGTTAAGGACAAGATGTGTACTTAAACATTGCTATGGAAAAATATAAAGATTTGAAATGGTGGAGGTTTAATGAAAAGGTGACAATAGGTTAAGTTAAGGATAATTAATTGTATTACATATAAAATGAAAGAAGGTTATTAATAGTGGGGATAAGTTTGAAAGTGCCAAAGCTGGGGATTAAAAATTTAAAGCCTAAGGGGATAAGTATCAAAGGGTTTAAGTTCAAAAAAAAGCCAAGTAAAAAAGTAATAATATTTAGCGTGATATTTTTAATAATTGCAATAATAATCATTGCTAAATTAGTTATGCCAAAACCAGTTTTACCTGTTAAACATACAGTTTTAACAAAAGGAAAAATAGTAAATAGTATTAATGTTTTAGGTGAAGTAAATAGTAAGGATTCAACTAATGTATATAGTACTTTAAATAACCCTGTTAAGGAAATAAAGGTTAAGGTTGGAGACAAGGTTAAAGCTGGAGATGTACTAGCTGTGTTAGATCCAGGAACTCTTGAAAAAGATGTTCAACAAACAGAAGCAACTACAATAGCTGCTGAAGCCAATGCAAAAACAGAGCTTGAAAGCAAAAAGAAAGCATATGATAATGCTTCGTATTTATATAACAATAATTTAAATTCTGAAATCAGAAATGCAGAAGAAAGTTTAAAATCAGCAAAGATTAATTTGGATGATAAGAAAAGAGCTTATGAAAATAACAAAGCATTGTACGACACAGATGCAATTACAAAGAATGATTTTATTAAGAGTGAAATAGAGTATTCTAACGCTCAATCAGATTATGATAAGGCAACAGTAGCAATAGAAAATGTGAAAATTAGAGCAGCACAAGATTTAGAGACGGCAAAAAATAGTTATGAGACAGCAGAAACAGCTTATAACAATAAGAGTCAAAGAATAGCTCTTGAAAAACAACAAAGCGAATTGGAAAAGTGTCAAGTTAAAGCGCCTATCGATGGAACAGTTACAGTTATAAATGCTGTTGTTGGAAATCCAGGAACAGGAAATTTATTTGAAATTGAAAATTTAGATAATATGGAAGTAAAAACATCAATTAAAGAAGTAGACATAGCTAATGTTAAAGTTGGACAAAGAACAGAAATAAAAACTGATGCAACAGGAGAAACAGCTCTTGCTGGTGAAATTACAAATGTAAGCCCCTCTGCTAAAAAGGGTGGAGCTGTTCAGGTTAAAGCCGATAGCCAAGGAGCAAGCAGTGGTAGCAGTGACACTGGTTTTGAAACAAAAATTAAGATTAATGATATGAATGAAAATATAAAACCTGGATTAAGTGCAAGAGTAAATATTATATTAAATGAAAAATCAGATATTTACACAGTTTCATCAGATTCAATAGTACAAGGTCAAAATGGGAAGAGTATATTTGTTGCAGAAAAAAGTGGTGATAAGCCTAATGAATATATAATCAAGGAAGTACCAGTACAAACAGGAGTAGAATCTGATTTTAACGTAGAGATTTCAGGTGAAGGAATTACTGATGGAGTTATTGTAATTGATGAGCCTTCAACTCATAAGGTTGGAGATAAAATTCAAATAAGTGAGAGGTGAGTTTTTTGAATCGAAATATAATAGAGATGAAAAATATCGTTAAAAGCTTTTATATAGGGACTCCCAATCAATTAAATATTTTAAAGAATATAGATATAACAATAAAAGAAGGTGAATTCGTATCTATAGTTGGTGCTTCAGGTTCTGGGAAAAGTACTTTAATGAATATTATTGGAGCTCTAGACAGACAGACTTCAGGAACTTATGTCTTAGATGAGTCTAATGTTAATGAAGTATCGGATAATGGATTATCAGAAATACGTAACAAAAAAATAGGATTTGTATTTCAAACCTTTAATTTAATACCTAGAAGTACAGCACTTAAAAATGTTGAATTACCAATGCTTTATGCAGGGCTTGGTAAAAAAGAAAGATTAGAGAGAGCTGAAAAGTTATTAGAGCTAGTTGGAATGAAGGACAGAATGACACATGTTCCAAATGAATTATCAGGTGGACAAAAGCAAAGAGTTGCAATTGCTCGTGCACTTGCAAATGAGCCAAGCATAATATTAGCAGATGAACCAACAGGAGCTCTCGATTCTTCAACAGGAAGATTAGTTATGGATTTATTTCATAAGGTACATGAATTAGAAGGAAAAACTATAGTATTCATAACTCATAATCAAGAACTTGCCCAAGAAACTGAGAGAATTATAACGTTAAAGGATGGAAAGATAGTTTCAGAAGAGTATAACAGCAATTACATTAGAAAATTTCCAGATGGTGAAAAGATATGTTTATAAAAGAAAATATAATGCTTGCTATAGCAGGCATAAAATCAAGTAAAATGCGTTCGCTTCTAACCATGCTTGGAATTATAATTGGAATATCTTCCGTTATAGGGATTGTTTCTATAGGTAGTGCAATTACAGCTAAGGTTTCTGGTGAATTAGAT
The DNA here is from genome assembly GCF_009928485.1 of Clostridium sp. C2-6-12. GTDB lineage: Bacteria > Bacillota > Clostridia > Clostridiales > Clostridiaceae > Clostridium. The sequence goes on from NZ_JAABNP010000001.1 coordinate 95,273, forward strand.
AAACTTGGTGCTAATAACATGCAGGTTTATATTAGGGAGAGAAGCAAAGAGGATTCTGAAGGTCGTTCAAATAAAAGACCAGAAGATAGTGACCTTATGACATTAGATCAAATAAACTCTATTCAAGAAACTTTTTCTGATAGAATAAGCAGTATAGCTGTACAATCTCAACAGGGAAGTGGAAAAGTTAAGGATGGCTATTTATATGCTAATGTAGCAACAATTGGAGTAAATGCAGGCGTTAAAGATGTTAATAATATAAAAATGCTCAGTGGTAGATTTATTTCTGATAAAGACGTTAAAGGTAATAAAAAGACTGCAACAGTTTCAGACAAACTTGTTAATAATATTTTTAAAGGAAAAGATCCAATAGGTAAAGAAATAAAAGTTTATGCAGGCGATACTATTGAGACTTATGTTGTTACTGGGGTATATAAATATGAGCCACCATCATTTTTAGAAGGTGGAGGCAGTACAGCAAAGGAAAAAGACATACAAACCAATTTATTTATTCCTATAACAACGGCAAAGGCAGATCAGAAAAATAAAAATTACTCTTATTTTATGATTAAACCAAGTGGATCTGCAGATCAAGATAAACTTGTTAAGGATATAAAAAAATATACAGATAAGTTGTACAAGAATAATAAGAATTGGGAATTGGAGGTTGCAAATCTTAAAAATGAAGCAGAATCTATTACTTCAGTTCTAGGTATGATATCCATGGGTATTTCAGTAATTGCGGCTATAGCATTACTTGTTGGTGGAATAGGAGTAATGAATATAATGCTGGTTTCTGTTACTGAAAGAACTAGAGAAATTGGTACGAGAAAGGCTCTTGGAGCTAAGAGCAGTCATATAAAAATGCAGTTTATAACTGAATCAGTTATAATATGCTCAATTGGTGGAACTATAGGTATAATTTTAGGAATAGGAATGGGCATAATTGCATGTTTAGTTTTAAAATCACCTATATCAATATCTATACCAACAATTTTAATAAGCTTTACCTTCTCAATGGCAATTGGAGTATTCTTTGGATACTATCCAGCTAAAAAAGCTGCAAGTCTTGACCCAATTGAAGCGTTAAGATATGAATAGTAAGTGTGAAAGTTATATTTCACAGCATTTATTAAAAGGTGGAATTGGAAAAAGTAGATTAAAAATGAGAACTATGGGTATATAGAGTAATCTCTATATACCTATAATTTTTTGTTTTTTAGGTGCAGTTTTTTGTATGAATTTACAAATATACAATTCAATTGTATTAAAATGTTTACAATAAGCTTTATAAAATTTTAATAGAATGATATAATAATTATTATGAAGATTTATATTAAGAGTAGTTGGTCCAATATATTTATATATTAAGTAAAATGTTAACTTTTTATGCAAGCGATTGCAGTGGCGCGATCATTTGAAAAGGTACTGATTAATTGTTTTAAAAACATTTCAATAAAAAATGTTTTTATAATATAATAATTATGTTATGGGGGAATAGGGATGGAAAAGAAAAAAAATAAGTTATTATCATTTGAGTTTTGGCAGAAGTTTGGGAAAGCTCTTTTAGTAGTAGTTGCAGTAATGCCAGCAGCAGGTTTAATGATCTGTATTGGAAAATTAATAGGAATGTCTGGTGATTTATCATTCGCGCAATCGATTGCGAGGGTCGTGGAGGATCTTGGATGGGGAATTATCGGGAATCTGCATATTTTATTTGCAATTGCAATTGGTGGTTCTTGGGCTAAGGAACGTGCTGGTGGAGCATTCGCTGCAATTATAGCATTTATTCTTACAAACCGTGTGACAGGGGCTATTTTTGGAGTTAATGCTGCGATGCTTGCAGATCCAAATGCAACTGTAACATCACTTTTTGGAAGCAATTTAGTTGTTAAGGATTATTTTGTATCTGTACTTGGAGCACCAGCTTTAAATATGGGAGTATTTATTGGAATTATTTCAGGTTTCTTGGGTGCAGTGCTATATAATAAATACTATAATTTTAATAAGTTACCAGATGCGTTAGCTTTCTTTAATGGAAAGAGATTTGTACCATTTGTTGTTATATTAGGATCGGTAGCTACAGCTTTAATACTTTCAGTAGTTTGGCCATTTGCACAATTTGGGTTAAATTCCTTTGGAATGTGGCTTGCAAAATCTAAAGACACAGCGCCTATATTATCTCCATTTATATATGGATGTTTGGAACGTCTTTTATTACCATTTGGATTACATCATATGCTTACTATTCCAGTAAATTATACTGAATTAGGAGGAACTTATACTATATTATCTGGAACCAATACAGGAAAAGTTATTGCGGGACAAGATCCGCTTTGGTATGCATGGATATCAGATTTAATTAATTTAAGAGGAAATGGAGATGTTAGTGGATACAATAATTTATTAAATTCAGTTACACCAGCAAGATTTAAAGTTGGTCAAGTTATATTATCAAGTGCATCACTACTAGGGGTTGCAACTGCTATGTATAGAAATGTTGATCAAGATAAAAAAGCACAATATAGATCAGTATTCCTTTCAGCAGGACTTGCAGTATTTTTAACAGGAGTTACTGAACCAATTGAATTTATGTTCATGTTTGTATCACCAATTCTTTATGGAGCATATGCGGTTATAACAGGCATTGGATTTGCTTTAGCAGATATAATCAACTTAAGAATACAAGCTTTTGGCTTTGTTGAATTCCTAACTCGTACACCTATGTTAGTTAGAGCGGGATTAACAATGGATTTAGTTAATTTCTTTGTATCAGCAGCAATTTTCTTCTTATTAAACTATTCTGTATTTAATTTCTTAATTAAAAAATTCAAAATAGCAACTCCGGGACGTAGAGGAAATTATATTGAAATGGAAGAAGATACACAAGCTTCATTAGAAGTTGCAACTTCAAGCTCAAATAATTCAAATGCTCCTGATAAAGAGTTGCCACTAAAAATAATACAATTATTAGGCGATAGAGAAAATATAGTAGATGTTGATGCATGTATGACACGTTTAAGAGTTACTGTTAAAAATAGCAACTTAGTTGCTGGAGTAGATGAATGGAAAAAATGTGGGGCTCTTGGATTAATACTTAAAGATAGTGGGGTTCAAGCAGTATATGGTCCTAAAGCAGATGTTTTAAAATCAGATATTCAAGATATACTAGGAGCATAATAATATGAAATTATTAACTTTAAATTGTCATTCCTGGCAGGAAGAAAATCAAATTGATAAAATAAAATATTTAGCTGAAGTTATAAATCAGAATGATTATGATGTTATAGCGCTTCAGGAAGTTAGTCAATCGGTTATTTCAGAAAGTATAGATTCTAAATTAAAAAAAGATAACTTTGCTTTATTGCTAAAGGAAGAATTAGATAAATATAGCTTGAATAAATATAATTTTTATTGGGATTTTTCCCATATAGGTTATGATGTGTATGAAGAAGGTCTAGCTATTTTCACTAAACATAAAATAATTGAATTTGAGTCTTTCTTTGTCACTAAAAATAAGGATAGAAGCTATTGGAAAACGAGGAAAATAATCAGAATGAGGATATCTTATGACGATAGAGAAGTAGACTTCTACTCATGTCACACTGGCTGGTGGAATGATGAGGAAGAACCTTTCAAAAATCAAATTGATAATATAATGAAAAGAGTTAATCAAACTACTGCATTTATAATGGGAGATTTTAATAATAATGCTTTTATAAAAGGTGAAGGTTATGATTATTTAATTCAAAAAGGCTTGAAGGATTTATATCTTTTATCTGAAACAAAAGATTCAGGTGTTACTGTAAAAGGTAAAATTGCAGGTTGGGATCATAATGAAGAAAAACTAAGATTGGATTTAATGTTTTGTAATAAAAAAATTAAAGTAATGACAAGTAAGGTTATATTTAATGGTAATAATAAAGCAATAATATCAGATCATTATGGTGTTGAGAGTGAGATTGATATGAATTATTAATATATTAAGAAAAGTATCTAAAAAATATTTGATTGGTAATTTGTGGAGTAAAGGTAGGCGAGTTATTGAAGAAAGATTCAGTAATGTGCCTACTTTTATTCTATAACGAAGTGGTATAAGTTTCTGATATGGTTTTATAAAATATATACATGAAATAATAAATTTAATTGCACACAAAGTCGATAAATTTACTAATAATTATTGACAATAGAATTTACCTATGTATAATTAATAATAACAAATTAAATATTTAAATAAGTTAATCTTATTAAGAGTGGTGGAGGGACTGGCCCTTTGAAACCCGGCAACCTGATGAAAATTTATATTAATTTTTTCGTGGTGCTAAATCCTGCAAGATATTATCTTGAAAAATGAGAGGTGGATTAAGTTTTTATAACTTATAATAACGATTGAATAATCGCTTCTTAATTTTTAGGAAGTGATTTTTTTTCATAATAAAATTGAATAAACATAGCATTAAGCAAATAAATTAAGGAGGCAAAAAAATGAGTTTAGAAAAGTCTTTTGAGACAATAGCAGTTAGTGGAGCATCAGGTGGAGACAAAAGGACAGGAGCTATAAGTTATCCTATATATCAAGCAGCTACCTTTAAGCATCATGGATTAAACAATAGTACAGGATATGATTATTCAAGAGCTCAAAATCCTACAAGAGAAGAGGCAGAAAAAACTTTAGCTGTTTTAGAGGGGGGGAAAGAAGCTTTAGGATTTTCATCAGGAATTGCAGCAATTACTGCCTGTATACATTTGTTTAAAAGTGGGGATCATATAATTTTATCTGATGATTTATATGGAGGGACATATAGATTATTTGAAGATATTTATAAGGACTTTGGAATAAGTGCTACTTTTGTTGATACAACAAACACGGATAATATATTAAAAGCTTTAGATGGGAATACACGAGGTATATTTATAGAAACTCCTTCCAATCCAATGATGAAGGTAACCGATATAAAAGCAGTAGCTGAAATAACCAAAGAAAAAGGATTACTACTGCTTGTAGATAATACGTTCCTAACACCTTATTATCAAAGACCATTGGAATTAGGGGCTGATTTAGTAATTCATAGTGGTACAAAATTTATAGGAGGACACCATGATTTATTAGCAGGATTTATAGTGGCTAACGATGAAGAAATTATTCAAAAGCTAAGAAGAATTCATATGTCAACAGGGGCAACACTATCACCTTTTGACTCATGGTTAGTTTTGAGAGGACTTAAGACGCTACATATAAGACTAGATAGAGCGCAAGAAAATACATTGAAAATAGCAAAATACCTTCAAAGTAATCCTAATATAGAAAAAGTTTATTATGTTGGATTAGAAGATTTTGAAGGATATGATATAAATAAAAAGCAATCAACAGGTTTCGGAGCAACTTTATCTTTCAGAGTAAAGGATAAAGAATTAATACCTAAAATTTTAAATAATGTTCAAGTAATAAGATTTGCTGAAAGTCTAGGAGGAGTAGAAACATTAATAACATATCCATTTACACAAACTCATTCAGAAATTCCAGAGGAAATTAAACAAAGATTAGGTGTAGATGAATATCTGCTTAGGTTATCAGTTGGTATAGAAAATATAGAAGATTTATTAAATGATTTAGAAAACGCGATTAACTCAGTTCAGTGCTAAGAGTTACATATATAAAAAAGGTGCGTTATCACAACCAAAAATTTATTAAGTACAATACAGAATTTTTTTGAAACCATGAGTTTAAACTAAATAAATAAGCAACATTAAATAAAAAAATAAAAAGTTGAAATTTAAGAGTTAATGCAGTAAATTCATCATTCAACTCTTAACTATGAACTCTTAACTTTTAACTGAATTATGGGGGCGTTAATTATGAATTTTGGAACTAAATTAATACATGCAAGTGGAGATATTGATCCAGTAACAGGGTCAGTAAGTACTCCAATATATCAAACATCAACATTTCATCAATTTGATATAGAGAACTTTGGAAAGTACGATTATGCTAGATCAGGGAATCCAACAAGAGATGTTGTAGAGCAGTTAATAGCTGAGCTTGAAGGAGGAGAACGTGGCTTTGCATTTGCTTCAGGAATGGCAGCTATCTGTTCTGTATTATCAATATTTTCAGCAGGAGACCATATTGTAATTTGCGGAGATGTTTATGGTGGTACTTATAGAGCAACTACAAAGTTATTTTCAAGATTTAATATTGAATTTACTTTTGTGGATGCCTCAAATATTGAAGAGATAAAGAAGGCTTTTAAAGAAAATACAAAGGGTCTTTATTTAGAAACACCATCAAACCCATTACTAAAGGTAACTGATTTAAGAGGTGCAGCTAAAATAGCTAAGGAAAGAAATGCAATTACAATAGTTGACAATACTTTCATGTCTCCATATCTTCAAAGACCACTAGAACTAGGAGCTGATGTAGTTGTACATAGTGCGACTAAGTTTTTAGGAGGACATAGTGATGTTATAGCTGGCCTTGTTGTGACTAAGACTAAGGAACTTGGAGATAGAGTTTATCAAATTCAAAATACCTTTGGGGCTGTGCTTGGGCCACAAGATTCATGGCTGTTAGTCAGAGGAATTAAAACTTTAAAGGTTAGATTAGATGCTCTTCAAAAAAGTGCTCAAAGGTTAGCAGAGTGGCTTGAATCAAGGGAAGAAGTAGAAAAGGTTTATTATCTTGGACTTGAATCAATGGAGGGAAAAGAACTTCATTTAGAGCAAGCAAATGGAGCAGGTGCAGTCTTATCCTTTAAGTTTAAAACTTTAGAGAGAACTACTGTGTTTTTAAATAATGTAAAAAATGTTGCAGTGGCAGTAAGTTTGGGAAGTGTTGAAACTATAGTTTCATATCCTGCTAAAATGAGCCATGCATCAATTCCAAAAGAAGAAAGAGAAGAGCTTGGAATTACAGATACATTAATAAGAGTGTCAGTTGGACTTGAAGATGTAGAAGATTTAATAGAATCCTTTAGAGAAGCAATAGAAAAATAATAAAAATAAAAAAATCAGAGAAGTTATATAATTTTCTCTGATTTTTTTTTATTTCAATTTCTTTAATAAAAACACAAGATTTTCAATAGATTTATCCAGCATAACTATTTCATCATCGGACAAGGGGGAGATTTTTTCGGCAAATGAATCACGAATAGAATCCCTTAAATTATGTAATATTTTTAAGGCCTTATCAGTTAACTCTACCCTAAGAATTCTTCTGTCATTAGGATCAGTATATCTATTGACTAAACCGTAATTAATTAAATTATCTATAATTGGTGTCATGTTTGGTTTTGATATTTTCAAATTTTCTGCTATTTGTGAAATAGGAGAAGAATTGAATTCTAAAAGATAAAATATGACTCTTACATGTGAAGGAGGCATTGACGAATCAGCAAAACATTTCTTTTCTCCTTCTAGTGCAGGGTGAAAATTTTTACTCATATCATTTTGAGTAAGTACATTATTTCTAATAATCCATAAAAAGTCTATTAATGAATCTGCTACTTTTAATAAATTATCTTTATCCATAATTAAACAAATCCTTCCTGTGATAATTATAAGATAAATTATAAACTATTAACAAATTGAAAACAATAGAAAAGATTATTGACTTATAATAGTTATAAAAATATAATCAATATAAAGAATAGAATTTATTTCTACTATAACCAAAAAATAAACACCTATAAAAGAGTGACTATACAACAATAATGAATATATAAAATAAAAATATAAGTTAGAATTAAGTTTTGCTTAAGAAAAACTTAATTAATTCCATTTATTATTAGAATAAGTAATTACATTAGAAAAAGAAGATTAATAACATAAGAGTTTATTTTTGTTAGTCTTTAATAACAAATTAGTATTAAAATTCTTAAGCGATAATATGTAAAAGCAGGGGGAAAATATGAAAAAATACTTAGCATTATTTTTAGTAGTTAGTTCTTTAGCACTTGTTGGATGTACTAAAGCACCAGAAGTGAAAGAAAAACCAATAGCTGTATCAGTACAAATGGCTAAGGGTGGAGAAATAGAAAACACAAATACTTTTACAGGAGCAACTAAAGTTAAAGATGAAACTTCTGTTACGGCAGAAATGAGTGGAACAATTCAAGAAATATATGTAACTTTAGGGCAGCAGGTAAAAAAAGGGGACAAGCTTTTAGTTATTAAAGGTGATGATGCACAAAATAGCGTTAAGCAAGCACAAGCAGCTTTAGATATTGCAAAAGCAAGTTATACAAATGGGAAGAATTCACTTTCAGAAAATTTAAAGACAGCTCAAAGAAATTATGATGAAGCTAAAAGAAGCCATGATGCAAAAACTCAATTATATCAAGCAGAAGCTGTTAGTGAAGATGAATTCAAAAAATCACAAGCTAGTTTTGATCAAGCTAAACAAAGTTTAGATATGGCACAAAAATCATATGATGAGGCAAATGGTAAAAGCGTGGCTGAATTAGAGGATTTGGCTGAAAAGCAGCTTAATCAAGCGCAAGTTTCATACGATATAGCAGCTAGTAATTTGAGAAAATTAACTATAATTGCACCAGTTGATGGAATTATAACAGCTAAAAATTTTGATGCAAATGAGCTTATAAACCAACAACAGCCTGCATTTGTTATTTCTAGTCCAAACACATTGCAAATAGATTTAGACGTAACTCAAGCAGATTTAAGTAAATTCCAAGCTGGAAAAGAAGTAGAGGTTACAATTAATAATAAAAAAGTAAAGGGTACAGTTAAATATGTGCCAGAAGTATCAACTGGAACCACATCTTTATATGATGTTCAAATAGTAGTTGATAATTCAGCAGATGAATTTAAGGCAGGAATGTCGGCTGAAGTTAAATTAAGCATAGAAAAAGAAGGATCAACAGTTACAATTCCTAAAAAAGCTATATTTGAAGATGGTGGGAAGAAATACATATATCTAGTAAATGCTGATAATAAGACAGTTAAGACAGAAGTAACAACAGGAATATTAACTGAAAAATCAGCTCAAATTAAAAGTGGAGTTAACAAAGATGATACAGTAGTTATTGGAGGACTAAACTTAATTTCGGATGGAACTCTTGTGTTTCCTGTAACAAAGGAGGACTAATAAAATGAATTTAATAAAAACTTCAATAAAACGTCCTCTTACTATAATAATGGTCTTTCTTGTAGTGATTTTGTTTGGAGCCATTGGATATACAAGGATGCCAGCAGATTTAATGCCTAAAATGGATATACCAGTTTTAACTATACAGACAATGTGGCAGGGTGCTGGTCCAGAAGATGTAGATGAGCAAATAAGTAAAAAGATTGATGAAAAAGTTTCTGCTGTTTCTAAAGTTAAGGAGACCCAGACTATCTCACAAGAAAGTGTTTCCTTCGTTGTAGTTCAATTTGAATATGGAACAGATGTTGATAAAGTATTAAATGACGTTAAATCAAAAGTAGATGATGTACAATCTCAATTGCCAGATGGTGTAGAGAAATCTAAAGTATTAAAGATTGATATAAATGCAGGAGCAATAGCAAGTTTGGTAGTAACTTCAGATAAACCTTCTGATGATATAATGAAATATGCAGAAGATGTAATTCAAAATAAGATTAAAGCTCAAGATGGAGTTACTTCAGCTGATATAAAAGGTGGAGAAAATTCAGAAGTTAATATAGTTGCAGATCCAGCTGTACTTTCAAGTTATAATGTAAGTTTATCAACAATAAAGAGTACACTAGCAAATAGCAATAAAACTTTCCCTTATGGAACAATAACAGAGGGGGAAAATAAAGTTACTTTAAGAGGTATGGATCAGCTAAGATCCTTAGAGGATATAAAACAAATTCAAATCCAAACTAATAAGGGACAATCTGTTAGATTAGATCAAATATGCGATGTTCAGTTTGGTCCAAAAGATAAGGAAGATATATATAGATATAATGGAAAAGAAAGTTTAGTTTTAGATGTTAATAAACAACAAGATGCTAATACTTTGGCTGTTATGGAGGATGTAAAAAAAGCTGTAGCAGAATTAAATAAAAGTAACTCTGAATATAAGATTACTATAGTTAATGATTCAAGTGAATATATTAAAACTTCTATTGAAAATGTATTAACAGAAATATTCACAGCTGCAATTATTTCTTTCTTGGTAATATTAGTGTTCTTAAAGAATATAAGAGCATCATTAGTAGTTTCGTTGGCTATTCCAACTTCTATAATTGGTACAATTGCAGTACTTTATTTTACAGGTGAAACAATTAATATAGTTACTTTAAGTTCTCTTGTAATATCAGTTGGTCTGGTGGTTGATAACTCCATAGTTGTTATAGAAAATATATTCAAATATAAGAATAATAAAAAATTAACCAATGAAGATGCAACCTTTCATGGAACAACTACAGTATCAAGTGCAATAATTGGTTCAACTTTAACAATTATCTGCGTATTCCTGCCAATTTTATTTACAGATGGGCTTACTAAGATTATGTTTGGAGCATTAGCAAAAACAATTATTTCAGCTTTAGCTATATCACTTATAGCAGCTATAACCATAGTTCCAAGTGTATTTAATAAGTTAAGTGGTGGAAAAAGTGCAGGTAAGATGAAAGAAAAGCCTTCTCCTATATTTGATAAAATAAGTCAAGGATATAAAAACTTAATTGATAAATCCTTAAAGCATAAAAAAATTGTTGTATTTTTAAGTACTGCACTATTTGTTTTATCAATATTTGGAGCTAGATTTATAGGAATGGACTTTATGCCTGCTTCAGATAAAGGAAAATTAAGTATATCTATAACCTTACCAGAAGGTTTAGATTTAAAACCAAGTGATTATTATGTGGCTATGGCAGAGGAAAAGATTTCAGATATTCCAGAAATAAAAACTGTAATAACCTCTTTGATAACCTCTGGAACTTCAGTAAGAAGTGGTAATAAAGCTACAATACATGTTGAATTAGTACCAAAAGAAGAAAGAAAATTATCTACAGCAAAGGTACAAGAGGAAATTAAGGCAAGAATGGCTACTGTACCAGATTGTAAGGTTGCAGTAACCATGGATAGTGGTTTTGGTGGAGGCGGAAGCTCTGGTGGAAGTGATCTTTCTCTTACATTAAAAGGCGCAGATTTAGATACTTTAGATGTTTTAGCAAACCAAATTAAAGATAAACTTGGAGATATAAATGGACTTCAAAATATCGAAACTTCAATTGCTGATACTACTCAAGAAGCACAATTTAAAATAGATAAACAAAAAGCAAATAAGTATGGAGTTAACACAGGCTCAATTGGCTCAATATTAAATACAGCTATAGGTGGAAAGTCTGTAACTACAGCCAAAATCAATGATTATGATGTAGATGTTAACTTGAAATTTAAAAATGATAGTATAAATAATATAGAAGATATTAAGCAAATAAAAATATTAAATAATAAAGGTCAAGAAATTCCTTTAGGAAATATAGTTGATATAAAAATGGCTAATGGACTTAAGAAGATTTCTAGAAATGATGGAGATTATGCTATAAGTATTACTGCAAGCTTAAAGGGTATAGATACAGGAACAGCATCAAAGAAAGCTATGGAAGTAGTAAATCAATTAAATCTTCCTAAAGATTATGAAGTATCCTTTGGTGGAAATACACAAAATATGAATGAATCAATGGGTGGTCTTGCTTATGCAGTATTAATTGCCATAGTATTAGTTTATATGGTAATGGTAGCTCAATTTGAATCCTTCAGTAAACCGCTTATAATAATGTCATGTATTCCATATGCCTTTGTTGGAGTTGTTGCTGCACTGCTAATAACTAGAATAAGTCTTAGTATAGTTGGAATGCTGGGAGTAGTATTGCTGGTAGGTATAGTTGTTAATCACGGTATAGTTATGATTGATTATATTGAGCAGCTGAGAAGAGCTTCAGAGAATATGCCACTAGATGAAATAGTTGCAAAAGGTGCAGCTATAAGATTAAGACCAGTTTTAATGACTGTTTTAACAGCTGCTTTAGGTATGGTGCCAACAGCATTAGCCTTACATGAAGGTGGAGAAATGATGCAGCCACTTGCAGTAGTAATAATTGGTGGTCTTATTGTATCAACTTTAGTAACCTTAGTATTAATACCAGTTATTTATATGATCTTTGATAATTGGGAAAAGAAGTTTGGAAAGAAAATTCATAAACTTACTGAAGGAATATCTGAGAAATATGAAAATTTCAAAGCTGAAAAGGTAAGACCTAAGTTTAGCAAATTTATTAATAATGATATAGAACCTAAAGTAATAGATGAGAATGAAAATATTGATTTGAAGAAATAAAGTAAATTATAAGGAACTATTTTACAACTTGCTTAATATGGATTATTATTAAGTTAAAGATGTAAATAGTATCCTTATAATAATGAAAAGATATTAAGTGAAGAATATATAATTTAAAATGAAGAGGGGAATAACAATGAGGAAAAATATAAATAAATTGATTGCATTTGCAATAGGTATAAGTGTTATGAGTGGAACAGCGATACCAGTATTGGCAGCAGATTCAACAACTGCTAGTAATTCTACAGTAACTGCTACAACAGCTAATACTTCAACAACAGCAGCTACTAGTACAAATACTTCTGCAACAACAAATGCGGTTACACAAGGTAGTAATATTGTATATGCGCAAAATCAAGTAAAACAAAAACCAGTTCTTACTTTAAAGGATGCAATAAATGCAGCGTTCAATACTAGTCAAACATTAACATTAAAAGAAAAGAAAATAAGGTTAGAAGAAGATAAGTTAGATCTTCAAGAAAAAGTTAATGATGATGGATATCAATATGATTCTCAAGAATTAGCAGTAAAGCAAGCAAAAGAAGATAAAGAGTTTTTTGAGGATCAAATAGCTCAAACTGTTACTGATAAATACACAGATTTAGTAGCTAAGGAAAATGAACTAGATAAGTTAAAAAAACAAATAGAAATAAAAACTAAACAACTTAAAGATAATGAGCTAAAAAAGAATTTAGGGCTTATAACTACAATTGATTTAAAAAATGCACAAAATGATCTTGAAACACAAAAAAATAATATCAAGTTTAAAGAGGATCAATTAAATAATAATAAGTACTATTTTAAAGTATTAACTGGCAAAGATTTGAGTGAATATTTATTAGAACAAGATCAAGCATATGAAATATTTAAAATAGATGGTTCAGTAGACTCATATTTCGATAAAATAATAGATAAATATTTGAGATATAATGTTAAAAGTAATGAACTTTTAAAGGATTATGTAAAGGACATTAAAAAGGACAGACCAACAGGTGATGCACCAAAAGCAAGTAATTATTCTGATACTTTAGATGTAGATGGAGTGACTGTTATAGAAAAAGGCAGTGACAAGTTTAAAAAGGCATTGGACGATTATAATAAAGACATTGCAGAGTATAGAACATACTTAGAGACAAGATATAATTATAATGCAGCAACAGTTGGTTTAGATGAAAAGAAAAAGAGTTATAGACAAATATTAAAGGATAGTTATGCAAAGCTTATTGATTTAGAAAATAAAATTAATGTTATGAAGAGTAGTGTAGAAATTAGTAATAAGCAACTTAGCAATGCAAAATTAAAATACGATATGGGATTAATAACAAAAACTGATTATAACAATTTGGTTTTAGATAATGATGATTTGGAAAACAATTTTAGAACTGCTGTTAATAGCTATAATACATTAAAAAATCAAATACAAAAGCCTTGGTTATTAGTTGGAGGAGCTTCCTCAGCTAATTAGGTTTTATATGCCGCCGTTTATGGCGGCATTATTTTTATACAAATTTATTTGGGATTTACAGTTAATTAAAAAAATCATTTTGCTAAAACTAATTGAAACATATATTTCAATAGGTCAATTATAAATTGCTACACAAATATCACTATGATATAATTATGATGATGGAATTTGTAAAAAGATGTCTCTTCAGGATATAATTTGGGTAAAATTCATAACCAATATAGGTATTAGTTATGAATTATAAAGGTTATATCTAATGGGTATTGATTAGGTTAATTTTATTTTCGAGGGGGAATAATATGTTTCAATTTATTAGTAAGTCTTTTAAAGCAAAGATGGTATTGATTGTAATCATATCAATATTTTTAGTTGGAATGGGTTTATTGGGCATAGTGCTTAAATCTCAATATGATTCACAACTGGAACAAATGAAGAGTGATGGGCTTAATATTGCAAGGATTACAGCAAAAAACATTGAAAAAGAATCTAAAGAAGCTACTAAAGAAAGCTTACAAAAGGTCATAGAACAGATAGGAAATGCCCATGGAATTCAATACATAGCATTAATAGATAGTAAAATGACAGATGTTATCGACAGTCAAAAAGAAGAAATTGGTAAGAGTTTTGCAGATGATGAGGCAACAATTAAAACTGTTAAAGATAAAAAGGAAAGTCCAAGTTTTTATGTTGATCCCACTGGAGCTAGAGTTCTTGATATTCAAGTACCAACCGATTTGAAAATAGGTGATATTAAGATTTCAGCTGTAGATATAGGAATATCTATGGAACCTTTATATGATAATATATATAATTCAATAATAAAAAGTAGTATTTTGGCAATCATACTTATTATAGTATTTTCAATAATACCTATATTAATTATAAATAGGGCAGTAGTACAACCTTTAAAAGAAGGTGTGAAAGTAGCAACTGCTATTGCTAATAAAGATTTAACAACTACAGTGTCTGTGAAAAGTAAGGATGAAATAGGTTCTATAATCAATTCTGTTGAACAAGCAAAAAATAATTTGAAAAATATTATAAATCAAGTGCAGATATCAACTGAAGAGGTGACAGGTGCTAGTGAAGTTGTCCATCTATCTTTGGACAGTATAGCGAGTAATACAGAAAATATGACTATATTTGTAGATGATATGAATAAGTGTATGGAAGATAATTCAGAAATAATTAAGTCAACTCATAGTCAGATAGATAATTTAGTATTGAGTTCAAACAAAATTGAAGATATTTGCGAGCAAGTTGGAGACTTTATAATTGGCGTTAATAATTCAGCACAAAAGGGTAAGGATTCTATAGAAGAAATTATAAATACAATTGGAGAAATAGATCATTCATCCAGGAATGTGGCTCAATATATTAAAGAACTGGAAGATGAAACAATTAAAATTGGAGCTATCGTAAATACAATATCAGAAATATCAGAGCAAACCAATTTGCTGGCATTGAATGCATCTATTGAAGCAGCTAGAGCAGGAGAAGCAGGAAAAGGATTTGCTGTAGTTGCAGAAGAAGTAAGAAAATTAGCAGAAGAAAGCGCAAATTCATTAAAAGATATAGATAATTTAACAAAGAATATAACTAAAAGTACACAAAAAGTAGTTCAAATAGTTGGAATAACAAAGGATAAAATTAGTGATGGAGTCAAACAATCAAGCATTGCAGGTGACAATATTGGGAAAGTGATTGAAGATGTTAGTGATACTAAGCATAGTGCAGATAAAATAAAAGAGTTAATTTATAAACAAGCTGAGACAATTAAAAATGTGCAAGAATTTATGAATACAATAATTTCAAAAGAAGAAATCAATGGTGAGAAGATTCGTCATATTATGTCAGATATAGAAAAGCAAATTAGCGAATTTGAAGAAATGAGTGCTATCTCAAATCAATTAGAAGATATGTCTGTAAAGTTAACTATGTTGGTAAATGAATTTAAGATTCATGAATAAAATACAAAAGATAAATTTATTAAAATGGAGAAGATATAGGTGTAAAAGCCTGATTTTCTTCATTTTTTCATAATGAAAGCCACTTTAAATTATTAATTAAATTTGTAGTTATAAGAAAAATAAATCTATAATCTAAAATCGCATGATTAATATACAAAAAAAAATATAAATGTACAAAACTGATTGAATTAAATTGATATAATAATCGTAAATTGAAGTCAATATTTGTATATATAAATCATGATTAAATACAGATTATTAATTAAATCATATATTAAGAATTTAATTTAAAGGTGGGAAAATTTTATGGTAGAAAAGAATTTAAATCAGATTTTAAAGAAAAGGTTTAACACTGCTATTGATAAGGCTAACAATGAAGAAATTTATTTAGCATTATTAGAAATGACTAAAGGAACAATCAAGAAAAAAGGCACTAACAAAGGCAAAAAGAAGTTATACTACATTTCAGCTGAATTTTTAATTGGTAAGTTATTATCTAACAACTTAATTAACTTAGGACTTTATGAAGAAGTTAAAAAGGTATTAGCTAAAAACGGAAAGAGCTTACTTGAAATTGAAGATGCTGAATTAGAACCTTCTTTAGGTAATGGTGGACTTGGAAGATTAGCAGCATGCTTTGTTGATTCTATTGCAACATTAGGATTAAATGGAGATGGAGTTGGGTTAAATTATCATTTTGGTTTATTTCAACAAGTATTTGAAGATCATAAGCAAAAGGCTGTTAAAAACCCATGGATTACAAGTGACAGTTGGTTAAATAAATCTGACATTAAATTTGAAGTTCCATTTGGAGGTTTTACAGTTACATCAACTTTATATGATATAGATGTAACAGGATACAATCAAGCATCAAACAGACTTAGATTATTTGATATAGATACTTTAGATGAATCTCTAGTTAAAGAAGGTATAAACTTTGATAAAGAAGATATAAAGAAAAACTTAACTTTATTCTTATATCCAGATGATAGTGATGAAGCAGGACATTTATTAAGAATATATCAACAATACTTTATGGTAAGTAATGCAGCACAATTAATTTTGCTTGAAGCTGAAGAAAATGGATACGATCTTCATAAGTTAAATGAACATGTAGTAGTTCAAATTAATGATACGCATCCATCAATGGTTATTCCAGAATTAATCAGATTGCTTGGTGAAAAAGGAATTGGAATGGAGGAAGCTATTGAAATTGTAAGAAAAACTTGCGCTTATACTAACCATACAATTCTTGCAGAAGCTTTAGAAAAATGGCCAATGACTTACTTGCAAAAGGTTGTACCTCAATTATTACCAATAATCAGAGAATTAGATAACAGAGTAAAAAAAGAATTCAAAGATGAAAAAGTAGCTATTATAGATAAAGACAAGCGCGTACACATGGCTCATATGGATATTCACTATGGTTTTAGTGTAAATGGGGTTGCTGCTCTTCATACTGAAATTTTAAAAGATGAAGAATTAAAACCATTCTATGATATTTATCCTGAAAAATTTAATAATAAAACAAATGGTATAACATTCAGAAGATGGTTATTACACTGTAATAATGAATTAGCTGATTATATTACAGAACTTATTGGGGAAGACTTCAAGAAGGATGCTGCTAAGTTAGAAGATTTAGCTAAATATGTAGATGATAAAGCTGTATTAAATAAGCTTGGTGAAATCAAGAAAAATAATAAGGTGCTATTAAAGAATTACTTAAAGGAAACTCAAGGAATAGAAATAGATGAAAATTCTATTTTTGATATTCAAATTAAGAGACTTCATGAATATAAGAGACAACAAATGAATGTACTTTATATTATTAATAAATATTTAGAAATTAAAAAAGGTAAAAAGCCAACTACGCCAATTACTATGATATTTGGAGCTAAGGCTGCCCCAGCTTATATAATAGCACAAGATATTATACATGCTATCCTTTGCTTACAAGAAATCATTAATAATGATCCAGAAGTTAATAAGTACTTAAAGGTTGTTATGGTTGAAAATTATAA
Source organism: Clostridium sp. C2-6-12 (assembly GCF_009928485.1). Classification (GTDB taxonomy): domain Bacteria; phylum Bacillota; class Clostridia; order Clostridiales; family Clostridiaceae; genus Clostridium. The sequence goes on from NZ_JAABNP010000001.1 coordinate 113,040, forward strand.
TGTAACTAAGGCGTCTAAATTAATACCTGCTTGTGATGTATCAGAACAAATCTCTCTTGCATCTAAGGAAGCTAGTGGTACTGGTAATATGAAATTCATGTTAAATGGAGCATTGACACTTGGAACAGACGATGGTGCCAATGTTGAAATTCATGAATTAGTTGGAGATGACAACATTTATATCTTTGGTGAATCTAGTGAAAAAGTTATTGAACATTATAAGAAGGCAGACTATGTTTCAAAGAAATTCTACAAGAAAGCTGCAATTAAGAAGTTGGTGGATTTCTTAGTAGGACCTGAAATGCTTAAGGTTGGAGATAAAGAAAACCTTACAAGACTTCAAAATGAATTAATCAATAAAGATTGGTTTATGACTTTACTTGATATAGAAGATTATATCAAGACTAAAGATATAGTATTTAAAGATTATGAAGATAGAGAAACTTGGAATAAAAAAGTTTTAGTTAATATAAGTAAAGCTGGCTTCTTCTCTTCAGATCGTACAATTGCACAATACAATAAAGACATTTGGAAACTATAATTTTACGTTCAGTTAAGAATTAATAGTTAACAGTTGAGGAGGAAAAGCCTAAGGGCTTTTCAATAAAGTTCTGCATTGCAGAGAAGTTCCGTATTGTGGCATAGCCACTCTTTTTAGATGTGTATATATTAAATTAATAAAAAACATAGTTATGCAGAATAAGGTATTATAAATATCTTATTCTGCATAGCTTTTGCTATATTTTAATACTGACAGCAGTTGAAATATATTTATTACTTAATAGATTAATGAGGGCTGTGTATTTTTATCCAAAGTTTGTATTTCTATATTCAGAAGGAGAAACCCCAGTGAAAGATTTAAAAACCTTATGAAAATGACTTTGATCATGAAAGCCTAGTGTCATGCTTATTTCTAAAATACTATTATTAGTTGTTAGAAGCAGAACCTTTGCTCTATCTATTCTGATTTTTTTAGCGTATTTCATAATAGACATTCCCATTTCTTTTTTGAAAGTAGCAGATATATATCCTTCAGATAAATCAACTTCACTAGCTAATTTTTTTAGTGAGATTTTACTTTCAATATTAAGATGCATATGTTTTAAAATTCTGTTTAAAACAAAATTTTCCTTTACTTCAAGGTCATTAATGATTAAGTTAACATAGGTATCTGCCATTTTTAGTTCAAGTGCTTGAAGATCCTTTAATGTGCTAAGAGATGGAATTAAAGTATAAAACTTATTATATATGGGGTGAAGATATTTTTTTAGAATTCCATTGTGAGCTACCTCTTTTGTATATATTGCATTCCAAATTATCAGATCATTTTTTTTATCTTCTAGTGATATATCATCAGATATTTCATTTATATGCTTTTGTTTAATTATTTCAAAAATTTGTGGTTTAGCTCTAAGTTCAATGAGAAAGGATATATCATTACTAAAAATACTGCTATCTGACATAAAGGAAAGATCATTTTCAGTAGATTGATTATTCAACTTATTAAGACCTCCAATCAAAATAAACTAACTTTATAATTTCGAAGTATATATATACATATTATATTAGGAATGTACAAATAAAATCAAGTGATAGTTGATATAATTAGCACATCATATGGAATAAAAATGAAATTATATTATGTTTTTTACAATATGCAAAATAATTAAATATATAAATTAATTAGTAATTTATATTTTAATTTAGAAATTTAAAGAAAGTTATTCAGAAATATTTTGTATTTAGAGAAAGGAGTGGATATATAAATGAATAAAATAGTAGTTGCTGGATTGGTTAACGTGGAAACTACAGTAAAAATTAATTCATTTCCAATTGAGTACTCACCGATTAATTTTCCGTTCTTTGGGATACAAGCCCAAGCTTCAGGAGTTGGTCTTAATGTGGGAAAAGCATTGACGACTCTAGGAGATGAAGTTAAATTACTTTCTATGATAGGAAAGGATTCTGCTGGATTGATTGTAAAGAAATCATTGATTGACTGTGGTATAGATACAAGATATGTAGAGGAAACTATTTCAGCTACAGCTCAATCAGTTGTTTTATATGATGATAGTGGGAAAAGACAAATTTATTGTGACTTAAAAGAAATACAAGATTGTTCCTATGATGAAGATGTTTTTAAGGAAGTTATAAAAGATTCTTCAATAGTATGTTTATGTAATATTAATTTTTCAAGGAGCTTATTAAAAATAGCAAGAGATAGTGGGAAGATTATTGCTACGGATGTACAAGTGTTGGGAGATATATATGATGCTTATAATGCAGACTACATGAGATATGCTAACATACTTTTTTTAAGCAATGAAAATGTAAAGGGGTCTGTTGAAGAATTTATAAAAGGGATAGCTAAAGAATATGATAATGAAATTATTGTTGTAGGTCTTGGAAGTGAAGGCGCATTGTTGTATGTAAAAAAGGATAACTGTATAAAGAAAATTAGAGCCGTAAAGACAAGAGAAGTTATTAATACAATTGGTGCAGGTGATGCTTTATTTTCATGTTTTATTCACTATTATTCTAAGAATAGAAATCCATATGAAGCTTTAGAAAAAGCTATTGTTTTTGCATCTTATAAAATAGGCGTTGAAAGTGCAGCAGATGGTTTTCTTAATGAAGATGAGCTGGAGAAAATTATCCACATATAAAAAGAGCAGCTATCCTGCAATGCGGAACTTATCACTACTAAAGAGAGTGGTTATGCTATAATGCGGAACTTTCCACTTATAACATAATTAATATTCTTCTAAGAAAGAGGCGAGTAATATGATAGAAGTAAAAAATTTAAGAAAAGAATTTAAAATGAATAAAAAGTATCCTGGCTTTAAAGGAGCAATAAAATCATTTTTTTCAAGGGAATATACTGTAAAAACAGCTGTTGACGGTATAAGCTTTAAAATAGATGAGGGGGAAATTGTCGGATATATAGGTGAAAATGGTGCTGGAAAATCAACTACCATTAAGATGATGACAGGTATTCTGACGCCAACAAGCGGAGAAGTTTTAATAAATGAAAGAGTTCCTTATGAGGACAGACAGAAAAATGCTAAGGATATAGGTGTAGTATTTGGACAGAAGACTCAGTTGTGGTGGGACTTGCCTTTATCAGAAACCTTCTCACTTTTAAGAGATATTTATGAAGTTGATGAAAAGGATTTCCAAGAAAGAATGAATTTTTTAAATGAAATATTGGACTTAGAACCATTTATGCTAAGTCCTGTAAGAACTCTTTCTTTAGGTCAAAGAATGAGAGCTGATCTTGCTGCAGCATTTATTCATAATCCTAAAATAATTTATTTGGATGAGCCAACTATTGGTTTAGATGTAGTTGTCAAAGATAATGTTAGAAAAGCAATTAAGAAGATAAATGAGGATTTTGGAACAACAATTATTTTAACAACTCATGATCTAAATGATATAGAAGAGTTATGTAATCGCATAATTATAATTGATTCTGGAAAGTTAATTTATGATGGAGGATTACAGGAAATAAAAGAATTGTATGGATATATGACTAATATAGAGGTGCAGTTAAAGAAGGATATAGACTTAAAAGAAGTAGAATTTATTAAAGCATTAGATAATGAAAATATAGAGCTTAGCATTAAAGAGAATAAGCTAATAGTGACTTTTAATAAAAATAATGTATCTACTACAGATATCATAGGAGCTTTAATGGCAAAATTTGAAGTTGTTGATTTTTCTGTAAATGAGACAACTGTTGAGGAAATAGTTAAAAAAATATATAGAAATGAGGTGTAGGTAATGAAAATAAAGAGTAATTTAAAAACCTATCTGCCTTTTGCTACAAATGTTTTTCAAAGAAAATTATCTTATAGGGCTGATGCAATTATTTTTATATTAGGAAATGCAGTAATGCTTGGTGTAACTTATTATTTGTGGAAAGCCGTATATGGAAGTTCTAAAAGTAATATAATAAATGGATTCACATTAGATGAAATGACAATATACATATTAATGTCCTTTATTACTTCAGTAGTCATATCTGCAAGTATGATTCATGAAATGTATAGAGAAGTCAAAGATGGTTCAATTGCAATAAATTTAATAAGGCCAATAAGCTATGAAAAGAGAATGATATTTCAAGGCATTGGAAATGTTGCATATAATTTTGTAGTTATATTTACAGTTTCTTTTATACTTATTACTATCCTATATTACAAATTCTCAGGAACACTAAATATTTTTAATATAATATTTTATTTCATAACGACAATATTAGGAATGTTTATAAATTTATATTATAACTATGCTTTTGGATTATTATCTTTTAAGATAACTAACATGTGGGGATTAACTCAGATAATGGGGGCTGTATCAGAATTGTTATCAGGAACATTAATACCAATTGTATTTTTTCCAAAAGCTATACAATGGATGTTTAATTTTCTGCCTTTTAGTTCAATGATATATACTCCAACTATGATTTATTTAGGTAAATTAACAGGTTTGGAATTGATAAAAGCAGTAAGTATTCAAATTGTATGGCTTGTTATATTGGTAGTTATAGCAAGGGCTATGTGGAGCACAATGATTAAAAAGATTACTATTTTAGGGGGCTAGAATAAAATGAAAAAGTATATAAATTTATATATGAAATTTTTACAGCAATATATAAAATCACTTATTGAATATAGAGCTGATTTTATTTTAGGGTTAATTGGATTTATTTTAGTTCAAGGGATAAATGTTGTGTTTATTAATCTAATATTCAATTCAATTCCCAGTTTAGATGGATGGGGCTTCTATGAAGTGTTATTCATATATGGCTTTGCACAAATACCTAGAGGCATTGATCACATTTTTACAGATAATTTATGGATGCTAAGTGGAAACATAATAGTTAATGGAAACTTTGATAGATATTTAATAAGACCTTTAAATCCATTGTTTCAAATAATCGCAGAAAGATTTCAACCTGATGGCTTTGGAGAGCTGATTATAGGAATAATTCTTCTAAGCATATCTTCAAGTAATTTAAATATAAGCTTCAATTTTCAAAACTCAGTATTATTTATATTTGTTATAATATGTGGAACCTTTATATATACGGCCATCAAACTAGCAGTAGCATCTATAGCTTTTTGGATCAAATTTGCACAATCATATTTATTTATGGCTTATCAAATAAGTAACTTTGCAAAATATCCAATGAGTATATACTCAAATGCAATAAAAGGAGTACTAACTTTTATAATTCCATTTGCATTTACAGGTTATTATCCAGGAGCATATTTTTTGGGTAAGGAAAGTATATTTAATGGAGTTATATTGACATTTTTAGTAGCTGTTATAGGTTCTATTATTGCTTATTTTGTATGGCTAACAGGAATAAAAAACTATGAAAGTTCAGGAAGCTAGCTATCTGCATTATTAATTTGATTTTTAATGGAATATAAATAATAATGTAGATAAATATTCCAGATAGTATTATAATTTTAATAAGAGTTTTTATAATTCTTAATAATCAATATGTTTTGGGAGGTAGAGATATGAAGAGTTTAAAGGGAAGTCAAACAGCTGAAAATTTAATGAAGTCTTTTGCAGGTGAAAGCCAGGCTAGAACTAGGTACACATATTATTCAAGCATTGCTAAAAAAGAAGGCTTTGTTCAAATTGCAAACATATTTATGGAAACTGCTGAGCAGGAAAAAGAGCATGCAAAGAGATTTTATAAATTCCTTAAGGAAGATTATATTGATGAACCAATAGAAATTACTGCATCTTATCCCGTTTCATTTCACCAAGAAACATTAAAGAATTTACTTGCAGCAGCTGCAGGTGAAAACGAAGAATGGACAGAACTATATCCTCAATTTGCAGATATTGCAGAGAAGGAAGGATATCCAGAAGTTGCATTTATTTATAGAAGAATAAGTGAAGTGGAAAAGCGTCATGAAGCAAGATATAAAAAGCTTGCTGAAAATATACAAGCTGGAACAGTGTTTAAAAAGGAAGAAGGAACTCTTTGGAAATGCATTAATTGCGGATATATATATGAAGGTGCAGAAGCACCAGCAGCATGTCCAGCATGTGCACATCCACAAGGATATTTTGAAGTGTTTGTAGAGAATTATTAATGTTAAAATAATTATTTTATATAAAAAGAACTTTTACATTTAAAGTGGAAGTTCTTTTTTATTATCTAATTTTAGACAGGGATTGCTTACCGTGATAAAATATAAGAAAGTTTATAAAGAAACAAATAAGATGGTGAGCAAATGATTAAAATAAAATTAGAAAAAAATAAAAGTGGAAAAATAATTTTTAAATTAAAAATTGATGAAAAAGACAAAGATAATGTGTTGTTTAAAAGAGCACTTATGGAATCCAAAAGTCTAAAGGAGAAAGCTAGATATGATTATGAAGTACCGTTAAGATTTTTTATTCCTATATGTAATAATGTAGATAAAGAAAATTTGAAATTGGATAAAAAGAGTATACTATCTTACTTAGAGTTTTCAGATTATTATGATCAAAATTACTATACTGATACTGAGGCTACTGCAAAGTACATGAAAAAGTGGCGTGAAGAAGGATGCCCTGAGATTTATAAAATCACTATAAATGAAGAAAGTTACGAAATAACTAAAGAAGTAATTTTTAAAAGAAATGAAATAAAAGTAAAAAATATACACCTATAAAAAGAGCAGCTATGCTGCAATAAGGAACTTATCACCTATAAAAAGAGTAGCTATGCCACAATGAGGAACTTTGCCGAAATCCCTATCAGGGATTTCAGCGATAATTGGTCATAGACTATCCATAAAGGCATCAATTGTACACTGTAAATTGTCAATTGCAATATATAGTTATAGTAGATTAAATATAAATTTTTATTACAAGTTACGAACGATAAATTATACTTACAATTATATCTGTAATATTTAATGAATCATTATAGAAAGTGAATTCATGTGAAAAATTGGAACTTATATAATCAACCTTTAATAAATCGTTAGGTTTAACTATAAATTCTTTGTTATTTAAAGTTGTTTTAAAGGTTCCATTTATAACATAGAAGCAAATTGCTATTAAGTCTTTATTTATTTGAGTATGGTATTTGAAATCAAAATGTTTTTTTGGTGGAATGTTTAAATGAATTAATTCACCATGGTAATTTTCTCTAGTCATTAAATTAAATACTGAAGCTTTTCCATAGGTTCTTGTATTCCAGTCTCCCATAAAATCATCTTGTTCAAAGGTGTTTAAGGATTTTGTATATTTATTTTCATGATCAAGGGTTATTTTTCCTTCTATGACCATAAATTTTCGTGATACATTTGGCAGGTTACTAAAGGTAGATTCTAATATATCTATTTTAGCAACTCCAAGTCTCCATAAAAAGTTTCTACTTGCATAATCAGAGTTTTGTGGATAGGTTATTAATTCTGTAGCCATACCGCCAGACCAAAATGTTGGTTTGAAGTTTTCTTCTCGTATTAATTCAACATTATAGTTCATAATTAACGCTCCTTCTAATTATCACATATTTCTTGTCCATTATATTAAAAGATAAATTTATAATCAAGCATAGACATTAAAAAGAAAAAAATTATCTCAAGTAATAGTTTTATTATATTAATATTATTGAAAAACTTATAGTATGAGGCATAATCATTAAATAAATTATGTTAAAATATATTTAGGAATTATTTATAGTGCAAGGTATATGATTAAAAATTGTTGAAACTAAAATTATAATTATGGACGGTGATCATTATGGCAAGTTTTCAAGATAAAAAGATATTAAGAAAAGAAGTCTTAGAAAAAAGAAATAATTTAGATTTAGATAAAAAAGAAGAAATGGATAAAGAAATATTAAAAAAGTTTTACGAGACTCAGTATTATAGAGAAGCTAAGAAAATTTTTATTTATATATCATATGCTTCTGAAATAAATACTAAAAAAATTATTAATAAAGCTTTAAAGGATAATAAAAAGATTTATGTTCCAAGAACAGAATTTAAAACCAGAAATATGGATGCAGTTGAGATCACATCTTTAGATAATCTAGTACAAAGTACTTATGGAATTTTGGAACCTTCAATAGAGGCTCCATATATTGATCCAAATGAACTTGATTTAATTGTAGTTCCAGGAGTGGCCTTTGATAGAAAAGGTGGAAGAATGGGGTATGGTGCAGGGTTTTACGACAGATATTTTAAGAAAATAAAGAAAGAAAACAAAAATAAAATTGTTAAATTAGCATTAGCTTATGACCTTCAAATGCTAGATAAGGTACCAATGAGTGAACAAGATGTACCTGTAGATTATATTCTAACTGAAAATCAATTTATAGTATTAAATTGAGAGAGTAAGACGTTTCGTTGATAAGCTATAATTTTTAGCGTTTATAGAGTGGTTTAATAAAAATCAATACAACAAGTTATGAGTATATTTGAGCTAGAGGTAAATATTAGGGGGAGAATGTGTGGTATATAATGAGAGTAATTTTGCATATTTAAAATCGACGAGTTTAGAAAAATACTATAATGAATTAGTAAAAGCAGAATACATATGTGAATATTGTCCTAAAATAACAAAAATGATTATTAGGAAAGTTGCAGAAGCAATTGTAAAAAGTATAGGGGAAAAACATAATATAGAAAGTAATGTTGCGGTTTGGAAATTAATTGATAATATAAGAGAAAGTTCTAATTTTTCTTTCCCAGATGAAATACATAATGCTATTGAACTTGTATTGGTTAATGGGTATGAGCATGCGTCTTATTATAATAGGAATAAAAAGATTTCAAGGCATCCCATAGAGGTTTTAGAAAACATTCATGAAATCTTGTGTTGGTATTTAAAAAATATTGAACTTAAAAAAAATCTATCCATAGAAGAACTAAATTTTAAAGCACCAAGTACAATTGAGTATCAGGAAAAAGAAATTAAAATGATTAAAGAAGATATTTCTTTAAAAGATAATCAAATAAGAAATCTAAGACAGAAACTTATGGAAGTTGAAAGTAGCTTGGACGATATAAGAAAATTAAATGAAATTATAATAGGAATAAAGGAAGAAAAAATTGAATTAGAAAATATTGAAAAGTTATTGAGTGAAAAGCTTAAGAGTCAAAAATATATAGTTGCTGAAGTGGAAAAGAATTATAGTTTATACATTAAGAAATTTGAGCATTTAGAAGAAAGCTGTAAAGAAATTCAGGAGCTAATTTTTAATACGGAAAGCAGACTTGTAAAGGCAGAAATACAAAAACAAGATTTAAAAACCTTAATTGGAGAATTAGAAGAAAAAGATGACATAATAATTAAAACAGAACAAAGCTTAAATGAGGAACTTCATGGACTTAGAGAAGTATATGAAAATTTAATTAAGTTATCCATTGAGTATGAGGATATATTAGAAACTATAGAATTTTCTTATGATAATGAGTTGCATAAAATATTAGAAAGTAAAATAAATAATTTAACTATGAAAATCAGCTTTGAAGATAGAATTTTTAATGAGAATATACTTGACTATGGAAAAAACATAGGTGATGCTAAGAGGAAAATTAGAAATTTTAAAGAAATCTTAAATGAAAGAATTAAAAAAGAAATGAAATATGAACCTTTTTATACTGGTTTTTTAAGATTAGAAGGAAAAGAACTTAGAATAATTTATGCTATATGTAATAGTGTATCTACATTAATAAGTAAATCAAAAGATTTAATGTTAAAAGCAAGTGAAGATAGATTTTTGGAGTTAATAAACAAAAATTTAATTGAGCTGAAAAATATAAATGATAATGAAATTAAGTTAATATTTTACTATAGGCTTGTGAAGTTATGCCAAAACACTTCAGGAAGAATAAATAATAGAAGAGAATTTATACACACTTTAGATAACATTGTAGATAAAGCTTATGAAGTTTTAATGGATAAGAAGGATTTTAAAGGAAGAATAAATAAATTAGATGCTATAAATTCATATTATTTAGGAAAATCTATTGTATATTTAAAAAATAAAGATGTTGATTTAAAGATAAGTGATGAATTAGCAGAAGATATTTATAATAATGTTATAGCAGCTAAGGAAATACCTGAGAATTTAGACAAAATAAAACCATACTACGATAAATTAGATTTAAATAATATGTCAGAGAAAGCTTTTAAATCGTTTATAAAAGCGCATCCATTTGAAATTTTATTAATAATGGTAGAATTTGAAGTTGGCAGGAATTATGAAATAATAGCGCAAGTTATATTTGAGGTAGAAAAAGTAATAGTTCAAAAACCTGCTTTAAAAATATATGGGGAAGATGCTTTAGGAAAAAATTTTTTCAAAAAGTATTTTACCATCGTTATATTTTTAGTAAAAGGAGGAATAAACTACAAGCAGCAAAAGGAGATATTGCCGCTCTTAGTTAATTTTATAGTTATTATAAAACTAATGTTTTCTAAAGAATATGAGGATGATTTAGAAAGTTACAATAATTTAGTTGAGTTATGGAAGCATAAGCAAGAAAAATATAATGATATTTTTGTTCAAAAAGAAGATAAGGAAAGTGAGTTAGAAGGGTTAATAAAGGAGAAAAATAAATTAGAGGAAAATTGTACGGCTTTATCAAATTCTTATGAGGAAGCTTGCAAAAGCTATGAAAATTATACAGAAGAATTTAAGCAGATCGTAATGAATTCAGAAAAAAGGGTTCTTTTACCATCTTATATGAAATACGATGACATAAGAATTAAAAAAGAAGCTGCTGAAAATCACCTAAATAAAGCAAAAGATAAGATAGGAACATTTAAAAGATTATTATCACCAGAAGTTTGGGTGGATCAAGCTAGTAAGCTTATTAATGAATCAAATATGATGGATTTGGAAAAAGCTTTAATTGAAGAAGCAAAGCAAAAGCTATATTTCCAAAAGGATTATGAAGTTTTCGCTCAAAGAAAGGAAAAAGTTAATGAGGCGGCTGAACTTTTAGAGAAGGAAAAAGAGAAGATTAAGCAAAAAGAAATAGAAATAAATCAAGCTAAAATTAAAATTGATGAATTTAACCAGCTGCTTAGTAATATGAAAAATGCATATTTAGATATAGAAGAAGGATATTATTAAAAAATTTTTTGAGGTATAATTAAAGTTGACTTTAATCAATAAGCTTATGTAAGGAGGCTATATATTATGAAAATTGAAACCAAATGTTTGCATGAAGGGTACAAGCCTAAAAACGGTGAGCCAGTAGCATTGCCAATATATCAAAGTACTACCTACAGATATGATTCTACAGAGAAAATTGGTGAGTTATTTGATCTTGCATCTGACGGTCATATGTATTCGCGTATTTCTAATCCAACAGTTGGGGCTGTTGAAGCGAAAATAGCAGCACTTGAAGGAGGAGTGGGTGCACTTTGTACAACTTCTGGTCAATCAGCTACTTTATTAAGTGTAATAAACATTTTAAGTGCAGGAGACCATATAATAAGTTCATCAACTATATATGGAGGAACAATTAATCTTTTAGCAGTTACGCTTAAAAAATTTGGCATAGAATGTACTTTTGTCGATGCAGAAGCTTCGGAAGAAGAAATTCAAAAAGCTTTTAAACCAAATACAAAGGCTGTTTTTGGAGAAACTATTGCGAATCCTGCAATTGCTGTATTTGATATTGAAAAGTTTGCAAATATTGCACATAAAAATAATGTACCACTTATAATAGATAACACTTTTGCGACGCCGATACTTTGCAGACCTATAGAATTTGGCGCAGATATAGTTGTTCACTCAACAAGTAAGTATATGGATGGACATGCTGTTCAAATTGGAGGTGTGATTGTTGATAGTGGAAACTTTGATTGGACAAATGGTAATTTTAAAGAATTTACTGAGCCTGATGAATCTTATCATGGAATAATTTATAGTGAGCAATTTGGAAAAGCAGCTTACATAACAAAGGCAAGAGTTCAGCTTATGAGAGATTTAGGGGTATACCCTTCAGCAAATGCAGCTTTTCTTCTGAATTTAGGTCTTGAAACACTTCCTGTAAGAATGGAAAAGCACTGTAGAAATGCAGAAGCTGTAGCAGAATTCTTAAATGAAAGTGATAAAGTTGAATTTGTAAATTATCCAACTATTAAAGGAAACAAGTATGAAGAAACAGCTAAGAAGTATCTTCCAAATGGTTGCAGTGGTGTAATTTCATTTTCAATTAAAGGAAGTAGAGAAGATGCTATTAGATTCATGGATAGCTTAAAGCTTGCAGAAAATGTTGTTCATGTAGCATATAGCCGTACTTGCGTACTTCATCCAGCAAGTGCAACCCATCGTCAGCTTTCTGATGAACAATTAGTGGCAGCAGGAATAACACTAGGTCTTATAAGAATATCAGTGGGACTTGAAAATATTGAAGATATTATTGAAGATGTGAAACAAGCACTTGAATCAGTTTAAAGTTTTTAAATTATAAATATAAGCTGTGGAAAAACCAACAAAATAAGTTTTTCCACAGCTTAAAATTTTTCGAGTAATCAAAATTTGCAATAAAGAAATAAAAGGTTAAGGTTAAATAAAAATATATATTCAAGATATTCTAAAGTAATATCCTTAACAATTGTTAACTGTTAATTGCAAATTGTTAATTGAATTACCTTTCTTTATTGTCTATTTCACTTACAATTCTTTCGATAAACGCATCTAACTTAACAGCGCCTTCATCATCATTTTTTCTGCTTCTTACAGAAACTTCATTATTTTCTGCTTCTTTTTCTCCTACAACTAAGATGTAAGGAGTTCTTTCAAGCCTTGCTTCTCTAATCTTATAACCGATCTTTTCAGCTCTGTAATCAGCTTCAACTCGAATACCTTTATTTCTTAAGGCTTTTACAACTGAATCTGCATAATCACCGTATTTATCAGAGATTGGTAATACTTTTACTTGAACTGGAGCAAGCCATGTAGGGAATGCACCTGCATATTTTTCTATAAGCATTGCAATAGTTCTTTCGTAACATCCAATTGATGATCTATGGATAACAAATGGAATTTTCTTTTCTCCATTTTTATCTATATATGACATTCCTAATCTTTCTGCTAGAGCAAAATCAATTTGAACTGTTATTATAGTATCTTCTTTACCATGTACATTTTTAAATTGAATATCAAGTTTAGGTCCATAGAAGGCTGCTTCACCTTCAGCTTCAGTATAATTTATATTTAAGTGATCTAAGATAACTCTCATTTGGTTTTGAGTTGATTCCCAAGCTTCAGGATTATTGATGTACTTTTCAGTATTGTTTGGATCCCATTTTGAGAATCTATAAGTTATATCACCATCTATACCAAGTGTAGACATAACGTAGTTAATTAAATCAATTACTCCTCTAAATTCTTCTTCAACTTGTTCAGGAGTACAAACTATATGACCTTCTGCTAAAGTAAATTGTCTTACTCTTATTAGTCCATGCATTTCACCAGAAGATTCTTTTCTAAATAAAGTAGAAGTTTCGTTATATCTTATTGGAAGATCTCTATAGCTGTGTTGCTCTGCATTATATACAGTAAATTGGAATGGACATGTCATTGGTCTTAATGCTAAAACTTCTGAGTCATCGCCATCATTTTCTAACACAAACATACCATCTTTATAGTGATCCCAATGTCCAGAAGCTTTGAATAAATCATTTTTTGACATAAAAGGAGTTTTTGTTAAAACATATCCTCTTTTAGCTTCTTCATCTTCAATCCATCTTTGAAGAGTTTGGAAAATTTTTGCACCCTTAGGCATTAATAATGGAAGACCTTGACCTACTTTTTCATCAGTTGTGAATATTCCAAGTTCTCTTCCAAGCTTATTATGATCTCTCTTCTTAGCTTCTTCTAAAGCTTCTAAGAAAGCATCTAAGTCTGCTTTCTTTAAGAAGGCAGTACCGTAAATTCTAGTAAGCATCTTGTTCTTTTCGTCGCCTCTCCAGTAAGCACCAGCACTTCTAGTAAGTTTTATTGCTTTTACTGGCTTTAATGATATAAGGTGAGGACCTGCACATAAATCAGTGAAATCACCCATTTTATAGAAAGAAATTGTTTCATCTTCAGGAAGATCATTTATAAGTTCAACCTTATAAGGTTCATCCTTCATTAATTCTAAAGCTTCGTTTCTTGGAAGTTCAAATCTTGAAATTTCAGGATTTTCTTTTATAATTTTTTGCATTTCAGCTTCTAATTTTTCAAGGTCAGCAGCTGTGAAAGCAACCTCTCTATCAAAATCATAATAAAAACCTGTAGCAATAGAAGGTCCAATAGCTAATTTTGTTTCAGGGAATAATCTCTTGACAGCATAAGCTAAAACGTGAGATATACTGTGTCTTACAGCATCTTTACCTTCTTGGTCATCAAAGGTACATATTCCTAAGGATACATCTTCATTTACTTGGAATCTAAGGTCAACTACCTTGTTGTTAACAAGTCCACAACAAGCATTTCTAGCTAAGCCTTCACTAATTGATTTTGCAATTTCATAAACTGATAATCCAGCTTCAAATTCTTTAACTGAACCATCTTTTAAAGTTACTTTTATCATTTTAAATCCTCCTTAATTCAGTTAAGAGTTAAGAATTAAGAGTTAGTTGTTTTGTTAACTCTTAATTGCTAACTCTTGACAGTTAGCATTTTTGGTTGAAATCACTATGTGATTTCTTTAAATGTAATTTTTGTATAAAAAAACTCCGTCTCTAAATATATAGAGACGGAGTAGTATCCGTGGTTCCACTCTAATTACCTAAATAATACAGGCTTTGTAAAAACAATTAATATTATAATATTTACATAAAATAATTAAAAATATTTTACAAATAACCATATAAATCAGGTCACTTAAGTTATCGTAACGTGATAAAACGGACTTTTTTAAAGTCACTCAGAGGTGGTTTTCAGTCTAAATTTATTTAAGAATATTTCACCAACTATTCTCTCTCTGAAAAATAAGATTTTAGCTTACTGTCCTCATCAACGTATTTTCCTATTAATATTATTTATTATAATCATTGTATTTTTTTGTGTCAATACAATAAAAAACTTTTTCCTTTGATATTAAACGATAAACTTTTCAATCATAGTATTTAATTTATTAGAAGCTTCTTTTGATTTTGAAGCCATTTGTGATACATTGTTAGATTCGCTGCTAAGGTCTGATAATCTTTGAGATATTGATAGTGAACCTTGAGTTGATTCCTCAGTGGCTTTTGAAATCTCTGTTATTGAGTTTACAACATTTTGAATCATAGTGGTCATTTCTTCGGATGAGGAATTTAATTCGTTTGAAATGTTAAGTACATATTCGGAATCAGTCTTATATTGTTTTGAAATATCAACGAGTTTTTCATAATCTTTAGTAACTTGTTTTTCAATAAAGTCTAGTATTTCAGAGGAACTTGAAGATAAATTATTAACTGATTCAATTATAGTTTTTGTTACATTTTGAATTTCACTTGCACTTACTCTTGAAGTTTCAGCTAGTTTTCTTATTTCTTCAGCAACAACAGCAAATCCTTTGCCGCTTTCGCCCGCACGAGCTGCTTCAATAGCTGCATTTAATGAGAGGAGATTTGTCTGTTCAGTAATGGACATTATGGATTCAGCAAGAACATGAATCTTTTCAACTGATTTTGCATTTTGTACAGCTTCTCTGAGTTTTGCATTAGAACTTTTATAGATTATATTAGCTTTATCATTTGAATCTATTGCCATTTTTTGTACCAAATCAGCACGTTTGCTAATTTCACTGGCATTTTCAGAAGCCTCTTCTGCTTTTTGGTTTATACTAGTTGATATATTATCTACTTGATGGGAGATTGATAATATTTCTTCTGTTGATGCAGTTGTTTCTTCCATTCCAGCAGACATTTCTTCAGTAGTTGAAGAAATATCTTCAAGTCCAGTATTTAAGTCATAAACACTGCTATCCATTTTTGTTGATAAGCCATCTATTTCAATTGTTGAATTTTTAACTTGTAAAATTATATTTCTAAGCATTTCTAAAAATGAATTTATAGAGTTTGCCATTAACTCTATTTCATCACCTGAGCTAATATTGATTTTTTGTGTAAGATCTCCACCATTTTTTGATAAATCATCAAGTTTATTATTCATTAATTTAAGTGGATTTATTATGTTTTTTATAACAATTACAACTAAGACACCTATTATTAATATTACAATTCCTATAACTGAATATTCTATTATAAGGCTATTGAGTTCCTTTTGGGATTGTTCGTATTCTTCTTTAGATACATCTAATTGAAGTTGAACAAGCTCGCCAATTTTAGCTGTTAGTGGATCAATTGATGGATAGAGTTCAGTTGTCACATATTCAGTTAGGGCTGCATCATCCTTGTGAGCTATTATATTTTGAAGCTTATCTACAGAGGTATTTGCAGTTTTAAACAACTGATTTACTTCACCTGCAAGCTTGCTTTCCTTATCAGTAAGAGTTGTAGACATGTATGCGTTCCAATTAATATCAATTTTTGTTTTAGCGTCTTTTATGTTTTTGTCTGCTTGAGACCAATCAAGATTTTTATTTCGTGTTTTATGAGCAGTATCAACAATATTAACAGCATAAAGATCAGAAATATTTTTTAATTGCTGCAATGGTATTACTCTGTCATTATACATTCCTTTAATTCCGTTATTTATGTTAAGTACACTGAATAATCCAAATAAACTATCTGTAATAATAATTAGAAATATAAAACTCATTAAGGAAAATAACTTCATTTTAATACTCATCTTTTTCATTAAAATTCCTCCATTTTACTATATAGATTAATATGATGTCTAAATAATGCTGATTACAATGGGTAGAATGGGATTGTCATAATATTAGAATTGGTGAAATTATAGCAGTAATTTAATTAAAAATAAGACATTTTTTGTAATCGATATATTAACTTAATATTAATTATAAAGAGTTATTATTGTCAAGATAAATTATATATGTTCATTGACTAAGAGTAATAGTATTTGGATAAGTTAGGAAAAAACAATTTGAAGAGGTAAAAATGGAATTTTTAACTTAGTTTTAATATTATTTTAAAGTGCCTTAATCAGATTTTAATAAGAAATTTATTAAAGTAGACTACAATGAGCCTTGGAGAGTAAAGTCTTTTATTCAGGAGGTAGTAATGAATAGAAAAATAAAAAGTATTAAAGTGAAAATTATATTGTTTCTAATACCAATGTTGTTAGTTGCATTTACAGTGTTATCAGGATTAGGATATAAATTTGCAAGTGATTCATTAAGGAAAAGTAATTTAAATGTAATGGCAGAAATGACCAAAACAGCAGCAGGAAGAGCTGATGATCAGATAAAGAATGAAATTAGAAATCTTGAGGTAATAGCAAGCAATCCAACAATTTCTGATGAGAATATTCTATTAAAGGATAAGGTGGATATTTTAAAGCCAGCTTTAAATACAATAGGTCAAGTTGGATTAAGCATCAGTGATAAAGAAGGAAATTCTATAGATACAGCAGGAAACACTAAGAAAATAAAAACAACCCAGAGTTTTATGAAATCAATAAAAGGGGAAAATTCAATATCAAATCCATACGTAGATCCAGTTACAAATGCTAAAGTTATAGCTTACTCAGTGCCTATTAAAGATTCAAAAGGCAATATAATTGGTACCATTACATCAGTGAAAGATTGTAAAGATTTTGCCTTTTTAAATAAGGAAATAAGGTTTTTACAAACGGGAAGTGCTTTAATTGTAGATAGTAATGGAAATTTCATAGTAGCAGAAGATGAAACTCTTGTAAGTGATAATAAGAATATTACGAATATGACATCGGATAAAGGTTCACTTGAGGATTTAAATAATATAGGAAAAAGCATGATCATTGGAAACCAGTCGGGAATTGGAAAGTATATTTATGAAGGAAAAACAAAATATATTTCATATAGTCCAATAGGTAAAACAGGGCTTTCTATTGGGATTACAGTTGAAGAAAAAGATTTGTTAAGTGCATTGAGTAGTTTAGCTGTTGTGGATTCAGTGGTTACTATTATTATGATAATACTAATATCTGCTATGATAATTGGATTTGCAATTAAGGTTATAAGCAGATTACTGGGCGCAAAGACTTATGTTGATAGTATTGCAAAAGGAGATTTTTATACACAGATCTCTGACAAATATATTAGAGGAAATGATGAAATAAGTGAAATCTGTTTAAGTGTAGGTCAGGCGAAAAATTCTGTTGGAGGTATGATAAGGTCAGTAAGGGATAATGCAAATATAGTAAGGGAAGGTTCAGTATCTTTAACAAAGGTTGCAGAAAATTTATCTGTTTTAGCAGAAGAAATATCTGCTTCTATAAGTGAAGTTTCTGTTAATACTAGTAATCAAAGTAGTGATTTTGAAGTTATAACTAATAAGCTCACTGACTTTGGTGATAAAGTTAATGATGTAAAAGAAGAGTTGCATTTAATCAGTGAAGATGTTTCTGTTATTAATGAAAAATCTTCAACAGGGGCTAAAAATATTGAGGAATTAAATGAAGGTATCATAAGTGTTAATGATAGTTTTGAAAGATTTTCAATGAGCATAGAATATATGCAGGGCGATATGAAAAATGTAAATCAAATTACAAATATTATAAATGGAATTTCAGAACAAATAAATATTTTGGCATTTAATGCAGCAATTGAAGCAGCAAGTGCGGGAGAAGCTGGAAAGGGGTTTAACGTAATAGCATCAGAGGTTAAAAAGCTTTCTGATAAGAGTAAAGAATCATCACAAAATATTTCTAAAATAATAAACAGGCTTATGAAAATAATAAACAAGCTTGTTGAGGAATCCTCTAATATGGATAGTGAATTGGAAAGGCAAAAGCATATAATTTACGATGCATCGAGTTCTTTTTCTGAAATTGCTGTATTAGTTAATGAAATTACGCCTAGAGTATCAAATATAAATGATGCTTTTAAGGATATTGGACATAATAAGGATTTAATTGTTGACACTGTATTTGAATTATCAGAAGAAGTTAAAAATACTTCAAATTCTTTAGAGATGGTAACAGATTCATCTATAGAGCTTGCAAAATTTGCTGAGACTGTAAACGGCAGTGCAGATGTTTTGCTATACAAAGCAGATGAATTAATAGAAAAAGTAGGACAGTTTAGAATAGATAAAGAGGAGTTTTTCAGCGAAGAAATATTAAAAGTAGATGAGATGAATTTAATAAATGTTGAAAGGGAAGATAGAGTTGAAAAGAAAGTAAGTCTAAAAAATTTAAAATCAGAAGAAATTGTGTCAGTGAAAGATGAATCAAATATAGTCCACGAGGAAAAGGATTTTAGTGAGCTAAATTATGTAAGAGAATTGGATTTAGCATTGGTAGAGGAATTAAAGGATTTAGCAAAACCTTCAGAAGAGGAATTGAATTTACAATATGAAACTTCTGAAACAATAAATATAGATTTATCTTTAGCGGAAAAGGTTCTAGAGTTAAGTGTTTCACCATTGGAAAGATTGGAAGATATGCCTACTCAGGATTTTGGCTGGGGGTGCAGTAAAGTGACGGAATTGAAGAATTATATTAAAGATAAGGAAATAAAAGAACATATAGAATGGGAACTGGAATATAAAGAATTAATATAAAATATTTGGCTTAGGTTAAAAGAGTTGTTGATATTTGGCAATGAGTTATGATAATTAAATTTTCAAAATTGAATTAAGAATGCATTTAAAAATAATAAAAACATTCAAATTTTGAGTGTTTTTTATTATTTGTGATTAAAGTGGATTTTTATTCTATAAGTAATTTATTATGAAATTAAGCAAGTGAATATATATGCAGAAAATGTTATAAAATGTTGTTATTTACAGTTGGCATTTTTATGAAAGTGAAAGAACTTATATTAACTGGTATAGAGAAATAACTGTATAACAGGATTCAAATATGGTATTTATATAAAAATATAGCAAAAATATTGTTCTATATTAAAAAAAATTATGTTATTATAGTATTAAGTGGATTTTCACAAACCTTAAAAAAAGTTGAATTAATTAGTATTTTGTAGAGAAGTTTAAATAAACTAAAGTAAATCGACATTTAAGGTAGATTAGGGTATACATATTAAAAGGGGGACAAACATGGATATATTTTTAGTTATTGGTTTGATTGCTGGATTGATAATTGTAGTTATGGCGATGCTAGAAAAGGGAGCTAGTCTGCAAGTATTAATGAGTGCCGAAGCATTTCTGGTTATTATTGGAGGTACTATAGTTGCTTTGTTAAATTCTTTTCCTAAAGGTGAATTTATGAAGCTTCCGAAAATTTTTGGAGTTCTTTTTAATGCTAAGGGGCAACAAGATCCAGCAGAAATTATACAACAACTTGTAGAAATGTCTCAAACTACTAGAAGAGACGGATTATTATCTCTTGAAAGCACTATACAAGGATTAGAAAATAAGTTTATGAAAAAAGGCTTAGAAATGGTTGTCGATGGTTTAGAACCAGATCTTATAAAAGAAGTATTGGAAATAGAAATTGAAAGTATGGAAGAGAGACATCGTCTTGGGGCTACAGCATTTTCATCAGCAGGTGGTACAGCTCCAACACTTGGAGTTTTAGGAGCGGTTATCGGGTTAATTGGTGCGCTTGGTAATCTTAATGATATTGATAAACTAGGAGAAAGTATAAAATCAGCCTTTGTTGCAACAGTTTTTGGTATCTTTACTGGATATTTAATATGGCATCCATTTTCAAATAGATTAAAAAGAAAATCTTTAGAAGAAATGAAAAATATGAATATTATGCTTGAAGGGATTTTAGCAATACAAGCAGGGAATAATCCAAAGAGTATTGAAAGAAAATTAGTAGGTATGTTAGCACCAAAGGATAGAGTTAGATTTGAAGAAAATAATAAGGAATAATTAATTAAGGAGAAGAGTGATGAGTAAGAAAAAACAACATCATGAAGAACATGTTGATGAAGCATGGCTTCTTCCATATTCAGATATGTTAACACTCCTATTAGCACTATTTATTGTTATGTTTGCAATGGGACAAACAGATAGTGCAAAACTTCAAGCAATGAGTAAATCTTTTAACATAATTTTCGCAGGTGGTTCTGGTGTTATGCAGCGAGATGGAAGTTCTATGATTCCTATGGAAAGTGAAGGCGGAGAGGGAAATGGAACTGGAGTATATAACAGTAAGACTGAAGAAGATAAAATGACTGAAATAAAGAAAATGCTTGAACAAGAAATTGGAAAAGAAGGTTACTCAGATAAAGTTAAAGTTAATCTTACAAGTGAAGGATTAGAGATAACAATACAAGATGCAGTATTATTTAAATCGGGAGAAGCGGAAATAAGAAGCGATGTATCTCCATTGCTTTCTAAGCTTTCTGATATGCTTCATGATTTAGAGAATAAAGTTAAAATTGTTGGTCACACAGATAATGTTCCAATTAAGAATGCTAGATTCCCTTCAAACTGGGAGTTAAGTGCTACACGTGCCATAAATGTAATGAATTATATGGTTACTTCAACTGGAATTACAGCAAACAGAGCATCTATTGAAGCCCATGGTGAATATATGCCTAAATATGATAATAATACAGAAGAAGGACGAGCTAAAAATAGAAGAGTAGAGATTATTGTAATTAGAAAATATCCGCCAGATGAAAAGAAAACTAATTAATAATTAGATTTGAATTAAATATAGACTTTAGTATTATAAATGCATTCAATGTAAATTAACATGTTTTAATATTGTTAATTTGGTTGAATGCTTTTTTTAAAATTATTAAAGTAGATTTTTTAGTAATTGTGCAGATTGCATTCATATTACGACATAGTAGTGCAAATTGCATTTAAATCAATGACCAGTGGGACTTAAAAGATGCTTTTAAAGGAATTAATATAACATTATAGGAAACTTTATGTATTTATTGGGATATAAGGAGAGGTGATTGATATGTCAGAAAATATGGGTAATGAATCCATGTTAGATATGTATATTTTTGAGACTAATCAACTTATAGAGAAACTAGAACAACTAGTAATTCATGGTGAAAAAGAAAACGGCTTCGCCGATTCAATAAATGAAATATTTAGAATTATGCATACAGTAAAAGGGTCATCAGCAATGATGCTTTTTAATAACATTGCGGAACTGTCCCATTCTGTTGAGGATTTGTTCTTTTATATTAGAGAAAAGAAACCAGAAAATGTAGACAATAATATTTTAAGTGATATTGTGTTAGATGCTATTGATTTTATTAAAAATGAAATAGAGAAAATTCAAAATGGAGATAGTCCAGATGGTGATGCTTCTGACAAAACAATTGAAATAAAAGAATTCCTAAAACAACTTAAAGAAGAGCATGGCGATGGGCAGGCTGTGAAGGAAAGTAAGCCAAAACAACAAAAGTTTTTTGTTACCAGTGGAAAAGCTAAAGAAGAAATCCTAAGACAAAAATACGAAGCTTGCGCTCATTTTGTTGAGGATTGTGGTATGGAGAATATAAGAAGCTTCGGAATTCTTCATAAGTTATCTGAAGTGGCAGAAGTAATAAGTAGTGTGCCAGAAAATATAATAGATGATGATGAAAAAGCTAGTGAGGAAATTAGGAAAAATGGATTTAAAATAATTTTTTATTCTGAACTAGATATTCAAACTATTAGATCAATAATAAATGAAACTGTATTTTTAAGCAAATTGGATATTTGCATAGCTACAGATGCTATTCAGACTATAGATGATAAAGAAGTAATAAATGAAGTTAGGAAAGAAGAGACAAATTCAATAGAAGAAAATGAAACAAAAGCTTTAGAAGAAACAAATAAAAATGTAATTAAAGAAAAAAAAGTTGAAAAGAATAGTTCACACCAAGAATTTATAAGTTTAAGTGTAGCAAAAGCAGATAGACTAATGGATCTTATTGGTGAATTGGTGATCTCTGAGTCAATGGTTACACAAAATCCAGACTTAGCAGGGCTAGAACTTGACAATTTTCAAAAATCGGCAAGGCAGCTTCGTAAAATAATATCAGAGATGCAAGATACTGTAATGTCAATAAGAATGGTACCATTATCAGCAACATTCCAAAAGATGAATAGAATTGTTAGAGATATGAGTAAGAAGATGAATAAAGAAGTTAAGTTAACAATCATTGGAGAAGATACTGAGGTTGATAAAAATATAATAGAGCATATATCAGATCCATTAATGCACTTAGTTCGTAATTCAATAGATCATGGAATAGAAACTACAGCAGAAAGAATAGATAAGGGTAAGCAACCAGTTGGTAATTTAATTTTAGAAGCAAAAAATGCAGGTAGTGATGTTTTAATTATAGTTAAAGATGATGGTAAAGGGCTTAATGAAGAAAAAATACTCAAAAAGGCAAGAGAAAATAATATACTTGAGAAAAATAAAAATGAGATGACTAAAAAAGAAATATTTAATTTGATATTCCTTCCTGGATTTTCTACTAAAGAATCAGTATCAGAATATAGTGGAAGAGGAGTAGGCATGGATGTTGTAATGAAAAATATTGAGAAGATAGGCGGTTCAGTTAGTGTAGATAGTATTGAAGGAATTGGTACAAATATGACAATTAAAATCCCACTAACTCTTGCTATTATTGATGGAATGAATGTTAGGGTTGGAGAGTCAAGATATACTCTTCCTACAAGCTCAATAAAAGAGTTTTTCAGGGCAAAGGAAGAAGAGTTAATATTAGATCCGGATAATAATGAGATGATTATGGTGAGAGGTCAGTGCTATCCAATACTTAGATTAAATGAACATTTTTCAGTAAATACTAATCTTAATGAGCTTTGGGAAGGTGTTCTAATAATGGCAGAACATGATGAGAGAGGTTTTTGTATATGGGTGGATGAATTATTGGGTCAACAACAAGTGGTTGTAAAGGCATTTCCAAGCTATATTAAAAATACTAGAAATATAAAGGATTTAGCAGGGTGTACACTTTTAGGAGATGGAAATATAAGTCTTATTATAGATATGGGGAATATAATAGCAAAAGTATAATTAAATTGAAGGGATTAATGAAGGTGATATTATGGTTACAATAACAGATATAGAATTCACTCAGTTAGCTAAATATATTAAAGCACATTATGGAATTAACTTAAAAGAAGAAAAGAAAATGCTTATAATTGGCAGACTTCACAATGTTTTGGCGGAGCTTAATTTTGATAATTTTTCTCAGTATTATCAATATTTAATTTCAGATAAAACAGGAAATGCTGTTAATACTTTGGTAAATAAAATTACTACTAATCACACATATTTTATGCGTGAAAAGAATCACTTTGATTATTTAAAAGAAAAGGTATTACCTAATATTATGCCTATGGTTAAGGATAGAGATTTAAGATTGTGGTGTGCAGGTTGTTCATCTGGAGAAGAGGCTTATACACTTGCTATGATAATAGACCAATTTTGTCAAGAGAAGAAGTTATGGTGGGATAAGAAGATACTAGCAACAGATATATCTGATAAGGTTTTGACTCATGCCAAAAAAGGAATATATCAAAAAGAACAAATAATGCCTTTACCAGAAGTGTGGAAGAAAGAATATTTAAAGAAACTTGATGATAATAATTTTATTTTTTCAGATAAGATTAAAAGCGAAATTTTGTATAGAAGATTTAATTTAATGGAAAAAACATTTCCTTTCAATAAAAAGTTTCATGTGATTTTCTGTAGAAATGTAATGATTTATTTTGACATGAATACAAAAAATGAATTAATTAATAAATTCTATAACAGCATGGAATATGGAGGGTATCTTTTTATAGGTCATTCGGAATCTTTAAGTGGCCAAAAAACTGGATTTAAGTATGTGATGCCATCTGTATATAGAAAGGAATAAAACATAATATTTACTAATGGATATGAGGCAAAGATTTATTATGATTTTAAAGGGTGACGGATATGAAAAAGATTAGAGTATTAGTAGTGGATGATAGTATGGTATTTAGAGAAGCAATATCAAGGGGGATTTCAAAAGATCCTAGAATTGAAGTTGTTGGAAAAGCAATAGATCCTTATGATGCTAGAGATAAGCTGTTAGAATTGCATCCAGATGTAATGACTTGTGATGTGGAAATGCCAAGGTTAAATGGTGTTGAATTCATCAAAAGACTCCTTCCCCAGTATAAAATTCCAATAATAGTAGTAAGTTCAGTAAGCGATATTGTATTTGATGCTATGAATGCAGGGGCAGTAGACTTTTTGAGTAAGCCTGATGCTAGAATTCCTAATGCTTTTGAAAATTTCATAAATGAGTTAATACTTAAAATAAAAGGCGCAGCAAATGTAAACTTATCAGCTAATATGGCACAATTAACTAGAGCTAATATGAATAAAATAACAGAAAGAACTTTGATTCCTAGCAGCAACAAATTAATTGCAATAGGAGCATCTACAGGAGGAACAGAAGCTTTATATAGTATATTAAAGGTTCTTCCTAAAACAGTTCCTGGAATAGTTGTGGTACAGCATATACCACCTGTTTTTTCAAGAATGTTTGCTGAAAGGCTTAATATGCAGACGAGTTTTGATGTTAAGGAAGCTCAAACTGGAGATGTTATAGAGCCAGGACGTGTATTAATAGCACCAGGAGATAAGCATATGAAGGTTAAAAAGGCAGGAGACAAATATATTGTTGAACTTACTCAAGGAAGCAAAGTTAGTGGACATTGTCCATCTGTAGATGTACTTTTTGAATCTGTGGCTAAAACAGCAGGTAAAAATGCTGTGGGAGTTATTCTCACTGGTATGGGGCAGGATGGAGCAACAGGACTTATGTCAATGAGAAGGTTTGGAGCAAAAACTATAGGACAAGATAAGGAATCCTCTGTTGTTTATGGAATGCCAAAGGTGGCGTTTGATATAGGAGCAGTAGAAAAACAAGTTTCTCTTTCAAATATTCCACATGTGTTGTTTGAAATGATTAGGTAACCTTAAGTTTCAAATACGAAAAGTCTACGGTTTTCTGAAATTATCTGAAGAGAAATTGATAATACTAAAATATGATGTGAAAGAAGAATGATGAATGGATTGGGTAAGTGATTTTTACCTAAATCATTCATCATTTATTAATAATTCATTTAGACTAATTCATTACGAACAGCATATACTGCCAATTGTGTACGATCTTTCAATTGAAGCTTTGAAATGATTTCAGTAATAATATTTTTTACAGTTCCTTCAGCAATAAACAAAGAAGCACCGATTTCTTTATTATCTTTTCCTTCAACTATCATGGATACAATACTTAACTCTCTTTCTGTTAAAGAAACATTTATACCAGAAACGTCCACTATTATATTTCCAGTTTTTTTATTTTCTTTATTTAGATTTAAAACCACAGGTTCTAAAAGATCTTTATCAACGATACCTAACCCTAAAGAAGTACTTTTTATAGATAAAATTAATTCTTCAGTACCTATATTTTTTAATACATATCCATCAGCTCCGTTAATTATAGCTTCAGTAACATCAACCTTATCATTAGAAGCTGTAAGTATTAGAACCTTAATTGATGGAAAATCTGTTTTTATTAATTTAGTAGCTTCAGTACCATTACATATAGGCATAGACAAATCCATTAAAACCACATCAGGTTTATATTCTTTGCACAAGTCATATGCTTCCTTTCCATTGGTAGCACAAGCAACAACTTTTATATCACTATTATTTTCAATTATATTTTTAAAACTTTCCCTTAAAAGTTTCTGATCTTCAGCAATGATTACTGTTGTCATATAAAAAACCCCTCTTTATCCCAAAGAATTAAAATTTGTATAATAATACAAAATAAATCAAAAAATCTCATAATTTTTAACAATTAAATGACCGCTTATTTTAAATTATACCATTTTGTGAATATCAGAACAATGGATAAAATAATGCGCAATTATGTAAATATACATATATAAAATAAATGCAATTTGCATTTTCATAAAAATTTGTTGTGCAATTTGCATTTGACTACATGACTTACGGTACTACAAACAAATTATAAAAATATTTAAAATAAGATTATTAAGAAAAATATACAAATTTAGATAATGTTTTTTGAAGGAGAGACGCATATGAAAAAAGTATTAGTGGTGGATGATGCAGCATTTATGAGATTATCTCTAAAAATGTTATTGGAAAAATCAGGATTTAATGTTGTAGGAGAAGCTGAAAATGGATTAAAAGCTGTACAATTATATAAGCAATTAAAACCAGATATTGTTACTATGGATTTAACTATGCCAGAAGTAGGAGGAATAGATGCAATAAAGATGATAAAGGCAATTGATAAAGAAGCAAGAATTATAGTTATTTCATCTATGGGACATGAAATACTAGTTAGAGAAGCAATAATAGCAGGAGCAATATCTTTTATAGTAAAACCATTTAAGGAGGATGTTGTTTCAAAGCAATTAAATAGTATAAGTCAAAGCATTTAACTAAGGGGAATCTTATTATTTGGCTAAGTATGGAGTTCTATTGGGAGAGGGAGTGTTAGAATGAATGTAGATATGATTAATGATAATGGAGATATAGAAGAAGATACTCAAAAAGGAAAATATCTTACTTTTGTATTGGATAATGAATCTTATGGAATAGGGATAAATAACGTTACTGAAATAATTGGAATACAGCCTATAACTTTAGTTCCAGAACTTCCAAACTATATACGAGGAATTATTAATTTAAGAGGGAAGATAATCCCTGTAATGGATGTAAGACTAAGATTTAAAAAGGAATTTAGGGAGTACAATGACAGAACCTGCATAATTGTTATTGATACAAATGATTTATCAATTGGACTTATTGTAGATAGTGTTTCAGAAGTATTAAAAATACAGGATGAAAATATTGTACCGCCACCCAATATAAACAAAGTGAGCAACAAATATATAAGTGGAATAGGGAAGATAGACAATGAGGTCAAATTAATTTTAGATTGCGATAAATTAATAAATTATGAGGATATTGATAGTTTAAATAATATTGAATAGTTTTGGGAGGGATTAATAATGAAATGGTTCTATAATATGAGGATAAGTGGGAAAATACTTATAGGATTTTTTATAGTAGCATTTATAGCTGGTGTTATAGGTGTTGAGGGTGTTGTAAATGTTAATAAAATCAGTGATTTGGATTCAAAGTTATATGAAAAGATGACACAACCATTAGGTGATGTTATTGATATTAGTAATTCAATAAATGATATAAGAGGAAATGTGAGAGATGTATTACTTAAAAATAATTCATCAGAAATACAAGAGAACATAAATAAAATAAAATCAGCAAGTAGTGAATTTGACTCTAGCTATGAAGATTTAACTAAAACTACACTTACAACTGAAGGACAGCAAGTTATGAAGGATTTGAAATCCTCTAAGACTAGATACCTTGATATTGTGAATAAAATAGTAGAATTAAAAAATCAAAATAAAAATGAAGAAGCGGTAAAACTTCTGTATAGTGAAGGAAAACCAGCATTAGATGAATTACAAGATAAGATTAGTTCATTCACAGATATGAAATTAAAGCTTGCAAAAGATACTGCTGATAGTAATGATGCAATAGCTGCAAGTACAACCACAATAACAATAGGAATTTTAGTTGTTGGAGTAATAATAGCAATATTAATAGGAGTATTTATTTCTTCAACAATAAGCAAACCTGTTCGTAAAATAATTAAAATTGCTGATAAGGTTGCCGGTGGAGATTTCGATGTAACAATTGATATAGAAAGTAAAGATGAAATTGGTTTATTAGGAGCTTCTTTTAGAAAGATGACAGATAAATTAAATAATACTATGAGTTATATAAATTCAGCAGCTGAACAAGTTGCTTCTGGATCAAAACAAGTATCTGACTCTAGTATAGCTCTTTCTCAAGGTGCCATGGAACAAGCAAGTGCAATAGAAGAATTAACAGCATCAATAGAAGAAATATCTGCTCAAACTAAGATGAATGCAGAAAATGCTACAAATGCTAATGAGATTGCAGAAAAGGCTAAGATTAATGCTGAAAATGGTTATGAACAAATGAAGGAAATGCAACGTGCTGTAGATGAAATAAACAGTGCTTCAACAAGCATATATAAAATTATTAAAGTCATAGATGAAATTGCCTTCCAAACTAATATATTAGCTTTAAATGCAGCAGTAGAAGCAGCTAGAGCAGGGCAGCATGGAAAAGGCTTTGCAGTAGTTGCAGAAGAAGTAAGAAATTTAGCTGCAAGATCTGCAAAGGCAGCTAAAGAAACAACAGATATGATTGAAGGATCAATTAAGAAAGCAGAAGCAGGAACAGCAATAGCAAATGAAACTGCTGGAGCATTAAATAAAATTGTTGAAAATACTGTGAAGGTTGCTGAATTTATAGGTGAAATAGCAGTAGCTTCAAATGAACAAGCAGAAGGTATTGCACAAATTAATGCAGCAGTTATGCAAGTTTCAACTGTTGTACAAACTAATTCGGCAACATCAGAAGAAAGTGCATCTGCAAGTGAAGAATTAGCATCCCAAGCAGAAATGCTAAAGGATCAAGTGAGTCAATTTAATTTAAAAAGAAACAATAATTTTTCAGCCTATAATAATTCAGTAAAAAATATAGATTTAGATGATATGACTCAATATATGTAAAAATCAAAAGATAACTAAACTCAATTCTTCTTTCATGAGGTGAGGTTAATGGTAAATGATATTAATGTTCTTATAATAGAGGATTCAAAAGCATTTTTAAATTTTGAAGTAGCACAACTAAGAAAAAGTGGCTTTAATGTAAATTATGAACAAGTTGAAAATGCTGAAGAATTAAAGAATTCATTGGAGACTAGGAACTGGGATATAATTTTATCAGATCATGTAATGCCAGAATTTAATTCTATTGAGGCATTGCAGATATTAAACGAATCTAAGCTAGATATTCCATTTATTATAGTATCTGGCGAAATAGGTGAGGAAGTAGCAGTTGAAGCTATGCGTGCTGGCTGCAGAGATTATATAATGAAGGATAAACTGGCACGGCTTGGACCAGCTGTTGAGCGTGAACTTGATGAATTACATGCGAGAATTGAAAGAAGACAAGCTGATGAAGAAATGAAAAATATTCTTATAAGGGCAAAGGAAGAAGCTGAGGCAGCAAATAGAGCAAAAAGTAATTTTCTTGCAAATATGAGTCATGAAATACGCACGCCGCTTAATGGTATTATAGGAATGATTGAACTTACCTTAATGAGTGAAGAGATAGATGGTGAGAATAGGGAGAATCTTACAATTGCAAAAAATAGTGCATATTCTTTAATTAATATTGTCAATGCAATTCTTGATTTCTCCAAATCAGAAGCTGGAAAAATGGAACTAAGGCAAGACTGCTTTAGTCTAAAACAACTAATATATAAAATCTTAAAGATCTACAGCTATGATGCTAGAAGAAAGGGACTTGTATTGAAATGTAATAATTTTGATCATATTCCAGATGCCTTGTATGGGGATTTTGGGAAACTTCAGCAAATACTAAACAATTTAATTAGTAATGCAATAAAGTTTACTAAAAAAGGTAGCATAGTTTTAATGATTGAAGAAAACTTTAGAGAGGATGAAGATCTTTTTCTTCGATTTTCTGTTAAGGATACTGGTATTGGAATTAAAGAAGAGGATATGAGTCAGCTATTCATGAGTTTTAGCCAGTTAAATAATTCTTATTCTCGTGAATATAACGGTACAGGATTAGGACTTGCGCTATCTAAGCAGTTAGTTGAAATGCTAGGAGGAGAAATATGGGCTGAGAGTAACAAGGATCAGGGTAGTATTTTCAGCTTTACTGCAAATTTAAAAATAGTTGCAGGAGATAATTTTGGTGTGAATTATAGGAAATTAGATGAGGCAGATTCATTAGAAGGATTAGGTAAAAGAAAAAGTGTTGTAATACTAAATGAGGAATTAAAAAAACTTACCTTGAAGATGAAGGAAGCTGAAAATGATATGAAGAAAATTGGGAAATTGGCTGAATTTATAAATAATTCTGCAGTTCTTTCTAAATTTGATGATTTAGTAATGCTGGGTTTTAAATTAAAGATTAATGCAAGAAAAAATAACACGGATAAAGTTAAAGTAGTATTTGAAGAGTTGAGAGATAATATAGCAAAGTTAATTTAAAAATAGCCAAAATAAAGAGAATATACAAATATCAATCTACTCTAACAGAGAGGATGGTCAATTGATGAAAATTCTTATTGCGGAAGATGATTATGTAAATAGAAGATTTTTGTTTAAGTTTTTTTCACAATATGGTGATTGTGACATGGTAGTTAATGGAGAAGAAGCAGTTACAGCAGTAATGTTTTCAGTGGAAGAAGATGAACCTTATGATTTAATATGTCTTGATGTAATGATGCCTAAATTAGATGGATTAAAGGCATTAAAGATGATAAGCTCTATCGAAAAAGAAAAAAATATAAATGAGGATAAGCTTTCTAAAAAATTTGTTATTACAGCTTTAGATAACGTAAAGGATGTTGAAAAAGCTTTTGAACTAGGTTGTGAAGTATATGTAACAAAGCCAATCAATACAGCAAAACTTATTGAGGTAATGAAAAGGTTAAAACTTGATGGAGAATTCAGTTAAGAGTTAAGACGGAAAAAGACTAAGGTTTTTTCTAAAAATGGAAATGGGTTTAAATTTTTGTAGTGGAATATAATATATCAAGTTAAAATAAGAGATATGCATATTTTAAGGATGCATATCTCTTTTGAATTTATAAGTCTATATTGATATAGACTTTCTTTTGAAAAAATTTGTTATTTCTTTAATAGAACCATAAGTAACGTTAAAAAGATGATTTAAATCTTTTTCAAAGTCTGGGTAGTCAGAATTTTTTAGTGCATCATTGATTTTTGAGGTTTCTTCATATAAATCGGTCAATCTATAGTTACCAGAAACTCCTTTTATATTGTGAACTATATTTTGGATTTTTTTAATATCTCTATCAATCATAAGAATTTTTAATTCAAGTAGTGCTAAATTAAGTTCATGAACCAATTCTGCATATAATTCTGAGACGTCTTCAATACTAAGGCCTAAATCATGGGCAAATCCAACTATATCGTATTTATTATTATAATCCATAATTTATACACCTCCAGGTACTTATTTTAACTCCAATTATTTTAATTTGTATTTAGCAGTAAACTAGAAACTTTTTCTGTAAATTTCGCAACATTAATTGGCTTTGTAATATAATCGCTAAACCCAATCATAATACCTCTTGCAATATCTTTTGGCATTGCATGTGCACTGATTGCAATAATAGGTATATCTTTAGTTTCTTCATACATTTTAAGTCTTTTAAATACTTCATAACCATCAATTCCAGGCAAATTAATATCAAGCAAAATAAGATCTGGTCTGTGGGCAATTGCTAAATCTACGCATAACTCTCCAGAAATAGCAGAAAGCATTTTTATATTTGTAATTTGATTTAAAACCCGTTCTACAAGCCTTAAATTTGCTGGATTATCCTCAACATAAAGGACTGTATAATGCTTGTCTTCAGAGATAGAACTAAGAGTTTCATTAGATAAGACATCTTCTTCTGAGTCTATAGCACATACATTGACAGATGGGAATTCAACCCAAAAGTGACTTCCTACACCCTTTTCACTTTCTACATATATTTCACCATTCATTAACTCAACCAATTGCTTTGCAACAGTAAGCCCAATACCAGTTCCCTCAATTGTATTATTATTTTTATTTAAACGCTGAAATGGCTTAAATATTAAATCTAAATCAGATTTAGATAATCCAATACCAGTATCAATAACATGGAATTTATATTTATCATCATGTCTCTCATGGTAAAAAGTTACTTCTCCATTTTGTTTGTTGTACTTAATTGCATTAGAAAGCAGATTGATGAGGATTTGCTTTAACCGTGTATTATCAACATAAACAAATTCATCATCATTTTCTATATCATAAGTGATTAATTTTATATCATGGGTATCTGCAAATGGTTTTATTATAGAAAGTGCTTCCAGCATTACAGATTTTACTGAAACTGATTCAATTGAAATACTTAGTTTACCAGATTCAATTTTTGATAAATCAAGGACTTCGTTTATAAGCTCAAGCAAATGATTACCTGCTTTTAAGATTTCAGTAACACTTTCTTGTTGAGATCCTGTAAGTGGTGATTCTGGATCTAACTCTAAAATTTGAGAAAAACCTAAAATGGCATTAAGTGGTGTTCTAAGTTCATGGCTCATGCTTGATAAGAACTCGGATTTTGCTTTGCTGGCTTTTTCAGCTTCTTCTTTTGCAGCAATAAGTGATTTGGCCATTTTCTTTTGAATGGTTATATCACGTGCAGAAACTACAACTCTTGTTGAATCATTTAAACGTGGAGATATGGAAGCTTGAAACCATTTTAAGCCTGAATTTGATTCTAAATTAAAATCCATAGAAGTAGTTTCTTTAGTCTTCATTACGTAAAAAATTTTTTTCCTAGCAAGTTTAGAAGTTTCAATATCTAAAAGATCGCTAATTGAACTAAAGCAACCTTGCATATATAGATTAAATAATTCCTTATGAGTTCGGGACCAGAAGTTTGTAATAGTACCTTTAGCATCTACTTCTAAAATTATATCGTTAATAGAGTTAACGAGTGCTTTTAAATCAGTTTCTTTTTTCATAAGTTGATATTGGGTTAACAATAAATTCTTATTAGTATCACCTAAATTTTGTCCCATTTTAATTAGTTGACCTGAAACATCTTTTAATTCTGTAATATTTAACTTAGGTGGATTTATGTTATATTCTTTATTACTAATTCTTTGAACAATAGTACCTATTTCTAATAATGAATTTGCAAAAGTATAGCTTGTTTCTTTTGCTTTCTTATAAAGCAAAACAAAGAATATAAAATAAGACAAAAGCAAACCTGATATTACAAATATCCCCATTTCAATTAGGCTATCTTTTAATGAATTGATTTTAGAATAAATATTCTGCTCAGGAACGATTACAAGTAACTTCCATTCTGTATTTGGTATTGTTGCCCAAGATATAAATTTAGAGTTTCCTTTTATATTAGAAGTTGAAAAACCTGAAGAATTATTTTCTACTTGATTTCCTAGTAGGGAAAGCTCTTTATTTTTATACAAGTTAAACTCATCAGTATTTAGCTTATCTCTTAATTGAATTTTATCGTAACTTTTTTCAGCTAACCCAAAGTCATTTTCATTTCTATTTGAAAATGAAAGAATGCAGCCCTTTTTATCGATTAGCATTCCATATCCCTGCCATGGAATTTCCATTGTTAAAACTTGATTTGCAATGGTATCAAGGGTTATATCAATTCCAACAACACCTTCTAAAAAGTTATTATTATAAACTGGATATATAGCTGAGGTTATTAAGCCATTGCCGGCTGGATCTACATATGCATTTGTCCATTTTACTTTTTTATCAGGATTGTGATTAGCATCAGCTTCATAATAAAAATTATAAGAAGGAGCATTCATTAAAGAATTAGAACTAGAAATAACAGTAGAATATGGATAAGTTATATTTAAAGAATCAAAGGAATTAAAATATATAGAAGTTGCAAGAGGCTCGGTATTTTTTATATCAACCATTAATTTTTGTGTTGTTAAGACTTTGGAAACTTTTTCAAGTTGATTATCTTTATTAGAAATAACGTTACTGTAAAATATTGATACATCGCCATAATTACTGCCTTCTTTAGTGTATAAATTACCATTTTTTGAATAAACTAGTCCGTTAGAATCAGCTGGTGTTAAAGTTGTAGTGTTTT
This sequence comes from Clostridium sp. C2-6-12, assembly GCF_009928485.1. Classification (GTDB taxonomy): domain Bacteria; phylum Bacillota; class Clostridia; order Clostridiales; family Clostridiaceae; genus Clostridium. The sequence continues at coordinate 147,908 of NZ_JAABNP010000001.1, forward strand.
TTAAAGCCTGATTAATTTGATTACTAAAAAGGACTACTGAATTTTCAATACTTTCTAATTGATAATTAATTGAATTAGATTCTTGATTTACAATATGTTGAAGCTCATTTTGAGCTTGTTCTTTTAGAAGACTTACATTGTTACTTTGAGACCAAGTAAATGAGCCAAAGTAAATGCAAATAAAAATTAATTCAACAAGTATTAACGGAATTAATGCTGTATCAATATATGATTGCCAAATCCATTTATAGAGTGAAATACTTTCATTAGTTTCTTTTTTGACCATAGTATACCCCCAACCATATGAAGTTTTACTTATTGATTAAACCATTTGCAATGCTATTTTTATTTTTGATATTATATCATTGTAATTAAAAGGTTTAGTAATAAAAGCTACAGCACCTTGAGCAATAGCATTTTCATAGTATTCCTTATCATTTTCAGCTGAAATCATAATAATAGGTATATTTTTGTAGACATCTTCGCAATTAAGTGCTCTTATTACTTCAAGTCCATCTATAAATGGCATTCTAAAATCTAAGAGTATTAGATCTGGAATATATTCAGAGAGCGTATTTAAAACTTCTCGTGAATCATTAAGTGTTTTAATACTATTGTAACCAGCTATTTTTAACATTTTAGATAGAAGTAAAACATTAGCAGTATTGTCGTCAATGATTAGAATTTTTGGCATGAACTTATCAATAACCATAATAAAACCCCTTCCTCTCAATTCCCACAAATAATTTTATAATCATTAGCATAAAGCTTTTTTTGGACAGTATATCTTACTTTTTGCAAGACAATATTATATAAATTATTAACCATATCGAATATATATTCACGATATAAATAATATACCATACTTTAAGAAAAAATTTAATATTCATGAAAAAATAAACATAACAGTGAGTATATGTGTCGCTTGTGCTATAATTAAGCTAAGTATTGAAAAACATCAAGTCAAATATATAGGTGTTGATGTTTTTCTTTAGGAAAAGGTTTATAGGTTGCCTTTATTAAATTTATCAACCTAAATACTTGTATTAAGGAGAATGAAGCTATGCCATTTATAGGATCAAAAATTACTGTTAAGATCTCAAGTGAAAAAGAGGAAATAATAAAGAAGAGACTAGGAGAAGCAATAGAGCTGATTCCTGGTAAAAGTGAAACTTTTTTAATGGTTGGTTTTGAAGATGAATATTCTTTATATTTTGCTGGTGAAAAATTAGAAAAGGGTGCATTTGTAGAAGTAAAAGTCTTTGGGAAATCAAGTAAAGATGCTTATTCTAATTTAACAGCAGAAATATGCAAAATATATGAAGAAGAATTAGGAATACCTCAAAACAAAATATACGTTAAGTATGAAGAAGTTGAAAATTGGGGTTGGAACGGTAGAAACTTTTGATTATAGGAATTGTTCAAATGGATGTATTTTGGGAGGATGTTCCTAAAAACATGAGAAAAATTGAAAGCTTTGTTAAAGAAGCCTCTCAAAATAGTGTTGAATTAATACTTTTTCCCGAAATGGCCTTGACAGGTTTTACAATGGATGTGAGTAAATTTATGCTATCTGAAGAAGAAATACTAAGATGGATTAGTCATATAGCTATAAGTAATAGCATAAATATAGGGTTGGGATTTGGTACCAAGGTTGATGAAAAGGGAAAGAATAAATATGCAATTGTATCTCAAAAAGGTAAGATTTTAGTTTTATACACTAAAATACATCCATTTACGTATAGTGGAGAAGATAAAAACTATTATAAAGGGAATGAAATATCTAGTTGCAAGATAAAGGAATTTCAAATAACTCCTTTTATATGTTATGATTTAAGATTTCCAGAAATATTTCAAGCTGCATCTAAAGAATCACAGTTAATAACATTAGCTGCAAGCTGGCCTAAGGCAAGAGAAGAACATTGGATAACTCTATTAAAGGCAAGAGCTATAGAAAATCAATGCTATATTATTGGTATAAATAGAGTTGGTTTTGGAGATGGTCTTGAATATAGTGGAAAATCAATTTTTGTAAATCCAGATGGGAAAATTTTAAATCAAATGAATTCAAGAGAAATGTTAATAATAGAAGATTTAAAAATGGAAGAAATTAAAGTGGTTAAAGATAGATTTGATATTAAAAAGGATAGAAGAGAAGATCTATATATTTTTAGAGGATTAAGTAAGGGAGCTAGTATGAATGATAAATGATTTTCAACAAGAAGTTATGGTTAGAAAACTAGCATTAAAAGATGGGTTAAAGAAAACAGGAGGAAATTGTGCGAAAATGCTTCTTATATTAGGTATATTAACTTATGCTGTTGGATATCTAATTATATTTATACTTAAGGCAAGAGGTAATGCTTTAGGAATAGATATAAAGAGTAATCAAGAAGCGGATGTGATTTTTGGGGTTTCAAGGGATCTGTATAATTTTTTGACAGGGTATTTACCATGTATAATTGGAGATATTGTTGCAATTATAATAGGAATTAAAACTACCAAGATTCAATTAAAAAAAGACATGTTTACATCTAATAAAGCTTCTAAGAAATTTTTATTTATAGGAACAGTTTCGTGTATAGGAGTAGGGCTTCTTTCAAGCCTAATCTATCTCGTTTACTCTAGCATTGCTAAATATTATGGAGTAACAATTCCTCAGCCAGATTTTAGTTTTCCTAAGCAAAATGAATATTTATTTCTATTCTTAATGTATGTATGTTTTATTGGACCTATTTTCGAAGAAATTATTTTTAGAGGTTTTATACTTAAGAGCATGCAGAAGTACGGAAATTTCACTGCAATTATTGTATCATCAATTCTATTTTCTATGTTTCACTTAAATTTAGTTCAATTTATTAACCCAGTTTTAATGGGAATTGTACTAGCCTTTATTGCAATTAAATCAAAGTCTATTTTTCCATCAATGATTGCACATATTTTTAATAACACTATAGCTTTTATAGCAACAGGAATAGCATCTCTAAAAATGCCAGCATTAGAAGGAATGTTTAGTTTCATCTATTTATTTATTGGAATATCAGCTTTATTTGTTTTCGTTAAATTATATTGGGGAGATTTTCTTAAAGTATTAAAAGAAGATACAAGAATACTGAAGACTCGTGAGAAGGTTAAATATTCTTTCAGTGGCCCATGGTCTTTAGGATATATTACATTTTATATAATATTTGTTGTAGGAATTATGACCGCTACTAATATTATGAAATAAAAATATAAGGATTTTGTACTGAGAAAAGAAAAGCTTCACTACTGTTAAAGGTTGTGAAGCTTTTGATTTTATATAGAGTATAGTATCTGTTTTATCTATTGACACCTTAAGAAGAGATGCTATAATTTAAGCAATAATCAAAGGGGGATAATATTATGAATAAGATATTATTATCAGTTATAGAGAATTTGAATGATGAGCTTATATGCACATTTAAAAAATTACATGAAAATCCTGAGTTGCCTAATGAGGAATTTGAAACTACGAAATTAATAAAGAAACTATTAAAAAAAGCAGATATTGAAATACTTGACTTGCCTCTAGAAACAGGTCTTGTTGCCCAAGTAAAGGGAAATCCTAATGGACCAGTTGTAGCAATTAGATGTGATATTGATGCATTGCCGATTCAAGAAGAGACAAGCTTAGAATACAAATCTAAAATTAATGGGAGAATGCATGCTTGTGGACACGATTTTCATATGGCAGCTATTTTGGGAGCAGCATACTTAGTTAAAAGGCAACAGTCATCTTTAATCGGAACTGTTAAATTTATCTTTCAGCCAGGAGAAGAAAGCGCAGATGGAGCTAAAAAAATACTAGCAACAGGTGTTTTGGATGATGTAGATGCGATTTTTGGGGTACATAATGTTTCAGATTCAGAAGTTGGAGTTATGGGAATAAAAACTGGAGCAGTGACTGCAGCCGTAGATAGATTTGAAATTAAGATTACAGGAGTTGGAAGTCATGCAGCTAAGCCGGAAAAAGCAGTAGATCCAATTATTATAGCTACTAACATAGTTACAGCGCTTCAAACAATAGTAAGTCGTAATATAGGAGCAACAGAAAAAGCACTTTTAAGTGTAACCCATATAGAAGGGGGAAATACATGGAATGTAATTCCTGAATCAGCATATATAGAAGGCACCGTTAGAACTTTAAATGAAGATATACGTGAGTTAATTGAAAGAAGAATGAAGGAAATAACTAATGGAATAGCGTTATCCTTTGGTGGAAATGCAGAGGTTATTTGGCATTCAGGTTCACCAGCAACAAATAATACTGAAGAATGGGTTGAGTTTAGCACAAAACTTGGAATAAGATCAGGATATAATGTGAAAAAAATCTCTATGGGACTTGAAGGAGAGGATTTTGCTTATTACCAAAAGAAGATACCAGGTGTATTTATTATTGTAGGGACAGGATTATCTTATGCACATCATCATCCACAATACAAAGTTGATGAAAATGCAATTTTAAATTGTGCAAAATACTTCGCGAGACTAGCAGAAGGTGGATTAAAGGAACTGGTTGATAAAGACTATAAAATCAAGAGATATAAGTAGAGGTAAATAACAATGAACATTAAAGTAATGCTGATAGTTTTTCTTTTATTGGGTTTATATATAGGACTTTGTTACTATATAGGAGCAAAAGCTAAAAGAATAATTTTAAATGGTAAATTAAAATTTAAGAATAGAGTATACTTTGTAATATATTGGGTGACGTATTGGATAATAGCTCTTTCGTTTATTATAAGTAATATAATTAAGGGAATAGTAAATACAGATAGTGGGCTGTCATATATATTTGCTTTAATTGGTTTCATTTATATGGGAATATTTATATATTCAGTGATGATATTTTTATCCGTAAATATATTAAGATATACTTCAAGAAAAATTAAATTATCAAATTCAATACGTGAAATATTAAAAAAGATTTATTTCAGGGGTCTTTCAGTATTTATAATAGTCTTTATTATAGTTGGGTTTGGAATTTGGAATGCACAAGATAAAGTTGTAACTAATTATGAAATCAATGTAAATAAAAAAGCAGGGGAAATAAAATCATTAAATGTTGTTATGATTTCTGATGTTCATATGGGAATAACTATAAAAGAAAAAGGTGTAGATAAAATGGTGGATTCTATAAATAAATTGAATCCAGACATAGTGTTGTTTTGCGGGGATATATTTGATGAGAATACAGCTACTGATTTGAAGGAGTATTCTAGAGAAGCTTTTAAAAATATAAAATCAAAATATGGTGTTTATGATATTACAGGAAATCATGAATATGGAGCTGGCGATTTATCTCAGACTATTTCATATTTTCAAGATGGAGGAATTAAGTTTTTACAAGATGAGCAGATAAAAGTAGCCGATAGTTTTTATATAGTTGGAAGAAATGATCCAGCAAATAGGAGGATAACAGGAGAAGATGTTAAGCCTCTAAGGGAAATTATGAAAGATGTAGATAAAACACTTCCAATTATAGTTTTAAATCATAGACCAGAGCAATTAGAAGAAGCGGAAAAAGAAAAGGTTGATTTACAACTTTCTGGGCATACACATAAGGGACAATTATTTCCGGGTAATTTGATTACAAGTTATTTAAACGAAAAGGATTATGGGTATCTGAAAAAAGATAATTTTAACTTAATTGTAAGTTCAGGATATGGTACATGGGGACCGCCAATAAGAATTGGAAGTAAAAGTGAAATTGTAAATATTAAGATTAACTTTAATGCTTAAAGTATAAAAGAGTTTCTCAAAAATTATTCTGATAATAATTGAGAAGCTCTAGTATGCTTTTTGTGGTTTTTGTTAAAAATTTAGGGGTTAACTGTAATTTCTAATGTTTGGTGGTATAATCATTTTAGATAAACTTAAAGGGGAGAAAGTCAAAATGGAATACAATATGTTCAAATTACTAGTGGATAGTATTCCACAGCCTATATGGATAAAAGATTTGAATTTAAAGTTTATATATGTAAATTCAGAATTTGAAAAGATATATAAAGATACGAATAAGAATTTTATTGGATTAAGTGAAAATGAAATCTTTGATGAAGCAATAAGTTATGAAAGTAATAAATATTGTAATAAAGTTATAGAGTCTTTAAACCCAATAACAGAAGAAGGTTATTTAAATGGAAAGTACGCAAAAATTACTATAATTCCATTAATTAATGAAGATAAGAAATTAACAGCATTAGCTGGGATATATGCTAATTTAGATATTGTAAATGAAAAAGATAAAATTATAGAAGAGCAGGAAAATGTATTAAAGGTAATAATGGAAACATTGCCAGGGATGGTTTTTTATAAAGACAAAGAAGGAAGATATGTTTATGCAAATAGAGAGTTTAATGAGTTTTATAATGGAAAAGAAGATGTAGATAAATTAATAGGAAAAACAAATTTTGATATACATCCAACAAGAGAATTGGCTATTAAGTATACTAAAGAAGATACAGAAGTTTTACTAAAAAAGCAAAGTATAAAAGCTGAGACAATAATTAAAGGTGAAGATGGAAAAGAGATATATACTGAAGCTGTAAAGGTACCGGTAATAGACAAGAAAAATGAAGTTGTAGGAGTAGTTGGGCTTATTTTAGATATTACTGAAAAGAAAAAAGCTGAAGAGGAATTAAAAAGAATAAGTTTTACGGATATTTTAACCAATTTATATAATAGAACTTATTTTGAAGAAAAAGCTAAGGAACTCTTTAGTGAAGAATATTTTCCAGTAGGAGTAATAATGGGAGATGCTAATGGTTTAAAGCTTGTGAATGATACATTGGGACATAGTCAGGGTGATGAATTGTTAAAGCTCATAGCTCAAGTGTTGAATGATGTTTGCAGAAATGAAGAGTTAATATTTAGAACTGGTGGAGATGAATTTGTAATTTTAATTCCAAATACTACTGACTACGAATGTGAAAATACCATAAAAAAAATAATTAAAAAGTGCAAAAGTTATAAGCATGATTTAATTGATATAAGTATGGCTTTAGGTTCAGCAATAACAGATAATTTTGATAAAACTATTTATGATGCTTTAAGAGAAGCAGAAGATAAGGTTTATAGGCAAAAACTTCTTCAAAAAAATAGCTTAAATAGTTCCATAATGTATTCTTTGCAGACAGGGCTTCAAGCTAAAAGTTTAGAGACTGAAGAACATACAGAACGCGTAGTTAATAATGCTCTAATTATTGGAGAAAGATTATCCTTGCCTATGTCTATAATGGATGAACTTACAATTGTTGCAAAGCTTCATGACATAGGAAAGATTGGAATAAATGAAGATATTCTGCTTAAGCAGGGAAACTTATCAAAAGAGGAATTTGAAATAGTAAAAACTCACACAGAAAAAGGCTACAGGATAGTAAAAGCTTCTAATCAGTTAGATAATGTTGCAAAGGGAGTTTTAACTCATCATGAAAGATGGGATGGGAAAGGATATCCGTTAAAATTAAAAGGAGAGAGCATACCATTAGTTGCTAGAATTGTTAGCATTGCGGATGCTTATGATTCTATGACTAGCAATTCCGTTTATAAAAAGGCTTTAAGTAAGAATGATGCTATTATTGAATTAAAGAGATGTTCAGGAAAGCAGTTTGATCCACATATTGTGAAGGTATTTGTGGAATATTTAAAGGAAAATGCTCAGGAAATAAGTTAATATTATATGCCAATATATAAGGTTAGATAGAAGTAAGCTTTTAGAAATTTCTTTGAAAAGTGAAAATATCAATTTTATATGTGGAAGTGTAAGGTATAAATTTGATTGATATGAATTGAATTTATACCTTTTTTGTATAGAATTTATAATAATGGAATTGAAATAACATTTAATTGAACTTAACGAATATTAAATAGAATATTAAATAGAATATTAGGATAAATGAAAAAGTATATTGACAAAATAAATTAATGATATATACTAAAAATAACAACACCCCCCTAGGGGGATGGGAGGGAAATTATGAGTGAAGAAAGAAAAAAAGCAGTACAATCTTTAAAAACAGCTAAGGGGCAAATAGAAGGAATAATAAAAATGATAGAAGAGGATAGGTATTGTATAGATGTGGCAAATCAACTTTTAGCAGTACAATCTTTAATAAAAAAGGCTGATTTAATGATTCTTCAGGGGCATTTACGCCATTGTGTTAAGGATGCTTGCTATAATAATAATCCAGAAGAAAAGATTGAAGAATTTAATAAAGTTTTAGAGAAAATACTTTCTAAATAAATTAATCAAAAGTGGATAATAGAATGATAAGTATAGCAAGAAAGTGTTTATATTTTAACGATAAGAGGTGATATTCATATTATGAATAAAAAAGCATTTAAGATAGAGGGAATGACCTGTTCTGCATGTGCTAATAGAGTCGAAAGAGTAGTTAAGAAATTAGATGGCGTTGATAATGCAAATGTTAACTTTGCAACTGAAACTTTAAGCGTTGAATTTGACAATACAAAGTTAAATAATGAAAATATTGAAGCGGCTGTAGTAAAAGCAGGTTATGGAATAAAGAAAAATTTGAAGACTTATACCTTTAAGGTAGAAGGAATGACTTGTTCAGCATGTGCTAACAGAGTAGAGAGAGTTACTAAAAAACTTCCAGGAGTTCAAAGTTCAGTCGTTAATTTTGCAACTGAAAAACTTACTGTAAATATAAATGAAGATCAAATTGGGTATACAGAAATTAATGCGGCTGTAGATAAGGCAGGATATAAATTAATTAAGGAAGAAGAAAATATAGCGGATAAAAAATTAGGGGAAAGCCAAATATTATTAATCAGATTTGCTGTATCAGCAATATTTACAATCCCACTATTAATAATAACTATGGGGCATATGCTTGGAATGCCACTTCCTCATATAATCGACTCTATGATGAATCCATTGAATTTTGCACTTGTTCAAGTGGTGCTTACACTTCCAGTAATGATAATGGGCTACAAATTTTATCATATTGGTATAAAAAATTTATTTAAATTAAGTCCTAATATGGATTCATTAATTGCTATTAGTACATTGGCTGCATTTATTTATGGGTTATTTGGAATTTATAAGATAAATTCAGGAGAAACTGAATATGCAATGCATTTATATTTTGAATCAGCAGCAGTTATTTTAACCTTAATAACACTTGGAAAATATTTAGAGGCAATTTCAAAAGGTAAGACTTCACAAGCTATCAAAGCATTAATGGGGTTAGCGCCTAAGACAGCTGCAGTAGTTAGAAATAATACTGAAATTACAATTCCAGTAGAAGAAGTTGTAGTTGGAGATATAGTTATAGTAAAACCAGGAGAAAAACTTCCTGTAGATGGATCTGTTATAGAAGGAAGCACAGCAATAGATGAATCAATGCTTACTGGTGAAAGTATTCCAGTAGAAAAAACTATAGGAAGTAATGTAATAGGCGCAAGTATAAATAAAACAGGATTTATAAAGTATAAAGCAACAAAGGTTGGTAAAGATACTGCACTTGCTCAAATAGTTAAATTAGTAGAAGATGCACAAGGCTCAAAAGCACCAATAGCAAAGCTTGCAGATGTTATATCAGCTTACTTTGTACCTACAGTAATTGTGCTTGCAATAATATCGGCTATAGGCTGGCTTATGGCAGGTGAAACACCAGTATTTGCACTAACAATATTTATTGCTGTACTTGTAATAGCCTGTCCATGCGCACTTGGTCTTGCAACGCCAACAGCTATAATGGTTGGAACAGGTAAAGGTGCTGAAAATGGCGTATTAATAAAAGGTGGAGAAGCCTTAGAAACTACCCATCAAATCAAGACAATAGTATTTGATAAAACAGGTACTATTACAGAAGGGAGACCTATTGTTACAGATATTTTGACTAATGGAATTTCAGAAGAAGATATATTAGTTTTAGCAGCAAGTGCTGAAAAGGGCTCTGAGCATCCACTGGGAGAAGCAATTGTAAGAAGTGCAGAAGAAAAGAATTTAGTTTTAAAGGAAATAAAAGAGTTTAAGGCAGTTCCAGGTCATGGAATAGAAGTGAAGATAGATGAAAAAACTATTCTAATAGGAAATAAAAAGTTGATACAAGAAAATAATATTGATTTATCAGTTTTGGCAACTGAATCAGATAGATTGGCTATAGAGGGAAAAACTCCAATGTATGTTGTTGTAGATGAAATTTTAAGAGGTATCATAGCAGTTGCAGATACTGTTAAACCAAGCAGTAAAAAAGCAATAGAAGCTCTTCATGAAATGGGAATTAAGGTTGCAATGATTACTGGAGATAATAAGAAAACAGCGGAAGCAATTGCAAAACAAGTAGGGATTGATATAGTACTTGCAGAAGTATTGCCTGAAGATAAAGCTAATGAAGTGAAAAAGCTTCAAGCTGAAAATCAAAAAGTAGCTATGGTAGGTGATGGAATAAATGATGCCCCAGCACTTGCACAAGCGGATATTGGAATTGCAATAGGTACAGGAACTGATGTTGCAATAGAATCAGCTGATATAGTTCTTATGAAAAGTGATTTGATGGATGTTATTACTGCAATTAAGTTAAGTAGTGCAACCATTAAAAATATAAAACAAAATTTATTTTGGGCATTTGGATATAATGTGCTCGGTATTCCAGTTGCGATGGGCTTACTTCACATTTTTGGAGGACCATTACTTAATCCAATGATAGCTGCTGCTGCAATGAGTCTAAGCTCAGTATCAGTACTAACAAATGCACTAAGACTTAGAAATTTTACAGTTAATTAAATGAAAGGGTGATTTATAATGAAAAAGAAAATATTAATCGAAGGCATGAGTTGTCAACATTGTGTTGGACACGTAAAGGAAGCATTAGAAGGATTGGATAAGGTCACATCAGTAGAAGTGAGTCTTGAAAACAACTGGGCTGTAGTTGATACTAACAATAGTGATGATGAATTAAAAGCAGCTATAGAAGAAGAAGGTTATGATGTAGTTAAGATTGAAGAAAATTAAATAATAAATTTATTCTCTAAATCAAATATGTTATATTTATGGTTAATTAGTGGAAGAGATCTATAGAATTCAGTTAAGTCAGTAAGACTGATGGAAGTTATAATTATCTTCTACTAATTAAATATATAACTCTTAACCGAACAAAGTGGGTGGCACTATGGAAAGTATTTTAAGTAAAATAGCTAAATTTATACTCAAGACTATCAAGTTTAATAAGATGTGGAAATTAACTGGTGAAGAACTAAAAAAATATATATTAAGAAGGCAATTAGCTGAAAGTCCTGAACCGCCAAATATATTAAAAAAAAGATTTAATATAGTAAAAGAACCAATTAACGAATATTTTTATTATGTGATGAAGCCCTCAGGGAAAGTTACCGAAAAGCAAATTCTTTATCTTCATGGTGGGGGATATGTATATGAAATTAATGAACTACATTGGGCGTTTTTAGCCAAGGTGTCAAAAGCTTTAAATTGTACAATAACTATTCCAATTTATCCTTTGTTACCTAAACATGATGGAAAAGAAATATTTGATATGCTTATTCCTATATATAAAAACTTGCTTTTAAAAACATTTGATAAGAATATAGTGATAATGGGAGATTCAGCTGGTGGAGGAATGAGCCTTGCTTTAGCAGAATTATTGAAAGAAAAGCAATTGCCACAGCCTGGGAATATAATACTTATATCGCCAGAATTAGATGTGTCTTTTACTAATCCAGAAATAAAGCAAATAGAAAATGCTGATCCTATATTAGCTTTAACTGCCTTAACTCAAATTGGAAAATGGTATTTTTCTGAAAAAGGATCAAAATACTATTTAGCAAGCCCTATATATGGTGATTTCACTGGACTTGGGAAAATTAGCTTATTTGTAGGAACAAATGATATATTATATCCAGATGCCAAGAGATTTAAAGAAATAGCAGAGAAAAAAGGAATTGAAATTGATTATTATGAATATGAATCAATGATTCATGTATGGCCGCTTCTCATGTTTCCAGAATCAAAGAAAGCAAGAGAACAAATTATAGATATTATAAGAAATTCTTAGTTGAATAATTAATTTTCAAGGTCTGATTTTTATTTTTAGAAGCCAGCTTTTGTAAAATCCTATTTAGATTAATAAGATTTAACTAAAGCTGGCTTTAGCTTATTTATAAATATTATTAATAAGTATTTTCATATAATAATAAATTATTACATGAATAATACAATGATATAGTTAGAATGTACTTATTATATAGAAAGTAATAGTCTAATTTAAAGTTTGTTTTATTTTATTAACAGCATAGTCCATTGCACTTTCAAGATTAGCGTTGTTTTTACCAGCACCTTGAGCTTGAAGAGGGCTTCCACCACCTTTACCATCAATAAGAGATATAGCATCTTTTAAAAGGTCATTCATTTTAATTTCTTTTACATCTTTAGAGCAGGCAAAAATAAGATTAACCTTATCATCAGCTTTTACTGCCATTAAAGCAATAGTGTTTTCATTCTCAACAAGCTTAGAAGTAAGGCTGCTTACATATTTTAAGCTTTCACTATCAAATATTTGTTTGATAATTTTTTTGTTATTTAATTTGTCTGCATTTTCAAGAATTTCTTTAACTTGATATTTAGCAAGTAAGATATTTAAACTCTTGTTAAGTTCATTAGCTTCTCGAAGACGCTCATTTAAATTTTTAATTCCATTGATAGCCTCATTTTCGTTGCAGCTTAAATATCTGCAGATGGAAGTTTGAAATTCATCTTTCTTAAATGAATCTGCAACAGCACGTTCACCAGCCCAAAATTCTATTCTCGTTCCTTCTTTATGCTTTTCAAATCTTTTGATTTTAATAAGTCTTAAATCTTGTGTTGATGCAGGATGTAGACCACAGCATGCATTGATGTCAAAATCTCCAATTCTAAGAACTCTTATATCCTCTTCTGTGTTTGGAAGAGCACGTCTAAGGGTTAGTTTTTTCAATTCTGCTTTTGTTGGTATAAAAGATTCTACTGGAATAGCATCACCTATAATTTTGTTTGCTAATCTTTCTGCTTCTCTTATTTGCTCTTCAGTAAAAACTCCATAAATATCAACTGTACTTATATCACTACCTAAATGTATTGCAAAAGTATTTGCATTAAATAGGTTAAAGAAGGAACCTGATAATACGTGTTGAGCTAAATGCTGATGCATACCATCGCGTCTTCTATCCCAGTCAATTTCACATTTCACTCTATGAATTTTAAGAGGTTTCTTTTCAACTACATGGTAAATAACTTCATCTTTTTCGTAAACATCAATAATTTTTTGATCTTCTATAGTACCAAGATCACAGTTTTGACCGCCTCCACCTGGGAAAAAGGCTGTTTTATCTAAAGTAACGTGAAACCTGTTATCAATTTCTTTTATATCAACAATTTCAGCAGTAAATTCTTTAAGATATTGATTTTCATAATAAATTTTTTCCATATGTAATATTCCTCCACGAAATGTTTTCTATTTAACTATTATTTAAATAAATAATTGAACAATATTTATTATAACAGATTGAAGATTATTAATCATAATTAATTGTTGACTGTAAACTACGCATTGTTAATTAAATTCATTGCAAAAATAATGGAATCAAAATATTTATATATTAGCATTTAAAAGGGTAATTATATAAATATTTTGATTCCTTATTGTTATGTTTTAAAGAAATGTTGTTGTAAAAATTATATTCATAACAACATTTATCTATAGAGGTACGCAAGATCACTTTTGTTAGCTGCATATTTCCACACAAGCAACCAACAACATTTATTTAAAACAATGGCAAAAGAGAAAAAATTTATTGTTAACTTAAAGTAATTCAATATCACAATGGGTCACATACTATCTATAAAGGGCGCAAATTATATACTAAAAGTTGCAAATTTCAATGTTGACATTATAGATTAAATTATAATTTCATGATTATGTTATTTTCTAAAGAGTTCACGCCTTCAGGTGTATGAGTTGATAAATATACTGTATCATTTTCCTTTATGAAAGTTCTAACATTATTTAAAGTTTCTCTAGCTAAGTCTTTATCTTCAAAAACTACTGATAGTTGATTTTGTCTTAAAGCCTCATCAGTATAAGTTATATCTCCATGAATCATATAATGCTTATCCCCAGTATTAACTAAGACTAATGAATTTCCAGTAGTATGTCCATATGCAGGAATCATAATAATATCTTCGCTTATAATTTCACTTTTTTCAAAATTCTTATATGGTCCGTTATTAAAATCAACTTTAACTACATTCTCACCATTTAAGTTCATTGCATCTGCTTCTATGTGAGAAAGATATATTTTTGCATGATCAAATAATCTTAATTCACCAGCATGGTCAGGATGCTTATGAGTTAATATTACTTTAGTGATGTCCTTTATATCATATCCTGTAGCTTTTAAAGCTTCTTTAAAATCGGCGATTTTTTCACCTGTATATATCATTTGTTCTGATTTCTTTTCAAAATCAGGTGTTTCAACTGGAAGACCTGTATCAACTAGAATTACATCTTTTCCAGTGTCGATTAAATAATTTTGTAAGCTTGATGGATATGTTTTGTCAGGGTTAATCTTTTCTTTTTCAAGAGAACCTCCAAATGCAAAGGCTTCTTTCATTTCCCCATTTTTATAAAATTTTAATGCTAATACTTTCATAAATTCATTCCTCCTAAGAATTTTTCTAAATTTAATTGAATACAATTTAATTGATGTATTAATCTTACTGCTATTATTAATAATTGTCAATAAGATTAATATAAAAAATTTTATTGTTTGGATAAAAAGGTTTAAATATGAAAATACTAAATTTAATTTAAAGTAAGAAAATTAATCTATTTGCAAGGGAATAGAAGAATTGCATAGGAATAAAAATCAAGGAGGAAAGTTAATTTATGGAGCTGATAATTTATTTAATATTCAATTTTATACTATATTCTTTTTTAGGCTGGGGGATTGAAGAAGCTTATAGCTTTATAATCACAGGAGAACTAAAAAAAGATGGTTTTTTAAATGGTCCGTTTAAGCCCATGTATGGTATTGCATTTACATATTTAATTTTATGCAATGAAGTATTAGGAATAACAGGTTTTCCGTTAGTAATACTATGCTTTTTGATCCCAACAACAGTTGAATATATAAGTGGTTGTGCTCTTAAATATATTTTTGATGAAAGTTATTGGGATTATTCTGATTTTAAATACAATCTGCATGGTTTTATAACTATAAAGTTTTCTATATATTGGACTGGACTTAGTTACATAGGTATTCATTTTTTGCAGCCAGCTGTATATACTTTTTATGATAAATATGAAGAAAATTTACTTATGGGAACTTTTCTTTTTTTAATAGTATTAATCATAGATTTATTTTTAACTTTACAAAAACTCAAGGAAGAGAAAACTTTTAATAATTCAAATATTGAATGACTAAAATGGAAAAGGTACCTATCAAAAATATATTTTTGATAGGTACCTTTTGTTTATTTTTTTAGATTATATAAAGCAGCCAATTTATCAAAAGCTTGTAATGAATTTTTTATTTTCTCATATGAAATACAGTAAGCTAATCTCATATGACCTGGACAGCCAAAGGTAGAACCAGGTACGAGCAATAAATTAAATTGTTTTGCATCCTCACAGAATTTTTTATCATCTGCAATTGGGGTTTTAGGGAAAAGATAAAATGCTCCTTCAGGTTTAACACAGGTGAGACCAAGTGAAATCAAGTGATTATATAGTAAGTCACGGTTTTTCTTATATATATCAACATCTACTTCTGAACCTAAAGTTCTGCCAATAACTCTTTGGAATAATGATGGAGCATTAACAAAGCCTAAAATTCTGTTTGCTATGTTTAAAGCGGAAGCCATTTCTTCAAAGTCCTCCATTAATGAGCTTATAACAACATAACCAATACGTTCACCAGGTAAGGATAAGGATTTACTATAAGAATATCCTATGAAGGTATTAGCATAATATTTTAGAAGACAAGGAACTTCAACATTATCATAGACAATTTCTCTGTAGGGTTCATCTGAAATTAAATATATAGTTGTATTTAATTCTTTTTGCTTTTCATTAAGAAGATCTGCTAGAGATTGAATTACTTCTTTTGAATAAATAACACCAGTAGGATTATTTGGATTATTTATTATTATGGCTTTAGTTTTGCTGTTTATAATTTTATTTAAAGCTTCCAGGTCTGGTTCGAAAGTATTAGTGTTAGTAGAACACGTTACAAGGTTACCATTAAAGTTTTTAACATAATTGGCATATTCACCAAAGTATGGTGAAAATGTTATTACTTCATCTTCTGGATTTAATATTGATTTTAATATTATATTTAATCCACCAGCTGCTCCACAAGTCATAACAATATTATTTCTAGAAAGAGTTAAATCATTTTTAGTGTTTAGATAATCACTTATAGCCGTTCTAACATCTTCATATCCAGAATTATTCATATATCCATGAACAAGATTTGGAGTTTCTTCATTTAAAATTTCATTTATAACATTTTTCACACTTTTAGGAGGTTCCACGTTTGGATTACCTATGCTGTAATCAAAAACATTTTCTGCTCCATATAGTTCAGATAATCTTTTTCCTTCTTCAAACATAGCCCTTATAGTAGAACTATTTGAAACAAGAGATTTCATAGTATTTGATATCATATTTTTAGCCCCCATTTTTTAAAATTTGTAGGATAAAAGTAGTTGCGTCACTTTACTTTTTATTAATCAAGAGATTTTTATTTCAGAAAAGATCCGCATTCTGGCATACCTACTTTTTTATATATGTATATTTTAGTAATAGAATAATTTTATCATATTTTAAATAATAAGATATAAAGAATTATAAAGTTTATTATTTTAATTATAAATTTGAAATTTTTATTATGATGTATTTATAAATGCTATTAAGATATGGAATGATAGTATGGATATAAGGTAGCGTTTTCAACATATTTGGAGAATTTAACGAATTCTTAATATTATCTAAAAATTCTATGAATCTAGTTGAAAAGGTAAAATAGAAATGCTATTGTGTAATAAGCAAATATATTCTAATATGGCATAATATAACTAAACATTCATAAATATATCATAATCCGTAGCAATAAAATTTTATTTATTATCGTATGTTTTTATTAGATAAAAATAAATTATATTTATAGAGGGCAAGGTGAAGGAGGAGACAAACTATATGAATAATGATGTAAAAGAAGAAATTAAAATTTTCCTATCCATTAGAGCAAAGGTTTTTGTGGCATTTACAGTTTTAATAGCTATAGGAGTTGCTGTAGGAATAGCAATAAAAACAAGTTTAAATGCAGCAATTATAGCTATTGTAGTTTCAGCAATAATAACTGCAATTTTAGTGTTTTTTACAAGTATTATGATAATGCAGCCACTAAGAAAAATTAAAGCATTAGCTGAAAGAATGAGCAAATATGATATTGGAACAGATATAAAAGTTACTAGAAATGATGAATTTGGGATGATTGGAATGTCGTTAAATAAAGCACAAGATAATCTTAGGGAATTAATAAAAGTATGTGCTGATAATGCAACCAATGTATCTGCATTAAGTGAAGAAGCATCTGCAACAGTTCAAGAATTATCGGCAAACATTGAAGAAATAAATTCGGAATTTGAGAAGATAGATTCAAAGACTCAAGCTAATAGTGGAAATGTAGAGGAAATTTATGCATCAATTCAACAAGTAACTGCTAATATGGAAGAATTAGCAGCAAAAGCTGAATCAGGAAATAAAAATTCAACTGAGATAAAAGAAAGAGCTAGAACTGTAGAAATAAATAGTAAGAGAGCAATTGAAAATACAAAAAACGTATATCAAGAAAAAGAAAAAAATATTAAAAAGGCTATTGAAGAATCAAAGGTAGTTGAAGAAATAAAGGTAATGGCAGATTCCATAGCAGCTATAGCAGAACAAACTAATCTTTTAGCCTTAAATGCAGCAATAGAAGCAGCAAGGGCAGGGGAATCAGGAAAGGGGTTTGCAGTAGTTGCAGAAGAAGTGAGGAAGCTTGCAGAAGAATCTTCTTCTTCAGTAGTTACAATTCAAAATACTATTCAAAGAGTAGAAGCTGCGTTTGGTAATCTTTCAGATAATAGTAAAGAGATATTAGGATTCATAAAAACTGATGTAAGTGAAGATCTAAATGGATATGGAAGCGTTGCAGTTCAATATAATGAAGATGGTGAATTTGTAAGTCAAATGTCTAGAAAAATAGCTGAAATGTCTGAGCAGGTAAATGCATCTGTTGAACAGGTAAGTGCGGCTATATCTGATACAGCTAAAAATTCAGAATTGGTTTCAAGCAGTACACATAATATACAACAGGGAATAAATGAAACTTCACTTGCAATGAAGCAGGTAGCAGAAACTATAACAAGAGAAGCTGTCAAAGCAGAAGAATTAAGTAGTATAATTGCAAAATTTAAATTGTAAAAAAAGTTAGATGTTGTTGCGATTTCAAAGGATTTAGCTATAAAGTAGTATATATGATAAAAAATATGGTTGTTGAACAAGCTTTGGCGTTCAACAACCATATTATATGTGTTACAATTTATAATTAACCTTCTAGTTAAGTTACAATATTAGATTAGGTTTAAGACTATTAGTAGATACATGGCCAATTGATCTGCCGCGGCCTTCTTACATAATATCCTGTAAAGTATACTTGCTAATTTCATCAATAAAGGAATTTATAGAAGATGATAATATAATTTTTAATTTACATTCTGAGCTTGGAGTACAAGAATGTTTTGCACTAGAAAAACATTCTGATAAATTTAAGCTATCTTCAGTAATAATTAATATCTTACCTAAATTAATATCTTTAGGATCCATGCCTAGCTTTATTCCGCCATTTCTTCCCTTACTGGAAATCACATATTCTGTTTTGCCCAATCTATGAACTATTTTTTTTAAATGGTGTTCTGATATTTTTAGACTATCTGCTAATTCTTCAACTGTGCACAATTTATCTTGATTATGAGCTAAATATATTAAAATTCTAAATGAATAATCCGAAAACTTAGATAAGTTCACATTTCCACATCCTTTCATAGACACATTATAACCTATTCTATAAAAAAATGAAATTAAAATGTGCATTTGTATTGCACATTAAAAAAGTGTGTGTTAAGATTAAAGTGCATTTAAAATGCACTTTTAAATTTAAAATAATATTAGGTTGTAATATTAACTAAACATCATAAATTAAAGGAGTTTCTGAGAGATTTCATCCCGCGATTGAACATTGTCAATTGTAATATGTTAATTGTGAATGGAACCCAGTTAACTAAAGATTGCAGCCCATTAACCATAACTTGCACCAAGTACATTGTGAATTGTAAATTTAAGTAAGTTGAAATAAATAATTTTAGATAGGAGAATAGCCATGAGTGATATTTTATTAAAGGTTAATAATTTAAGCGTAGAAGCAGATAATAAGGAAATCTTAAAAGGATTAAATTTAGAAATAAATAAAGGTGAAATTCATGTAATAATGGGGCCAAATGGAGCAGGAAAATCTACATTGGCAAATGCTCTTTTGAATAATCCTAAGTATAAAATACTAAGTGGAGATATAGAATTCGAAGAAGAAAACATCAATGAATTAAAAACTGATGAAAGAGCAAAAAAAGGTTTGTTTTTATCATTTCAATATCCTGAAGAGATTCCAGGAATAACAGTAGAGAATTTTTTGAAATATGCAAAGAGAACTACAGATGGAAATGTGCTTAAACATTTTAAATTCAATTTAGATTTACAAAATAATATGAAGGAATTAAAAATGGATGAAAGCTATGCAAGTAGATATTTGAATGTAGGATTTTCAGGTGGAGAAAAGAAGAAAAATGAAATACTTCAAATGTTAACTTTAAATCCTAAGCTAGCAATTTTAGATGAATCAGATTCGGGGCTAGATGTTGATGCCATAAGAATTGTTTCTAAAGGTATTAAAATGTTCTCGAATGAAGATAATGGAGTCTTAATAATTACTCATAATACAAAAATATTAGAAAATTTAAACCCTGATTACGTTCATGTATTAGTTGATGGAAGAATCGTTAAGACTGGAGATGGAAGTTTAGCTCGTGAAATTGAAGAAAAGGGATATGAATCTTTTAAAGAAAATTTAGTTATATAAAGGTGGTGAAATAAGATGGAAAATAAGAAAAAGACTTATATAGAGGAAATGGACAGAGGAATCTATGATGTTAAAAATGAAGACAGCTTTAGTTTTAAGTCTGAAAAGGGATTAACAAAGGATATAATTGAAACTATTTCAGACGAAAAAAATGAAGCAAAATGGATGAGGGACTTTAGATTAAAAGCTTTAGAAACATATAATAAATTAAAATTGCCAACTTGGGGACCATCCTTAGAAGCTTTGGATATGGACAATATTGTAACCTATGTAAGGCCAAAGAGCAGTTTAGTAGGTTCTTGGGATGAAGTGCCTGAAGATATTAAGAAAACTTTTGACTTACTTGGAATTCCAGAGGCTGAAAAGAAATCCCTTGCTGGAGTTGGAGCACAGTATGACTCAGAAGTAGTTTATCATAGTATAAAAGAAGATTTAGTTAAACAAGGTGTTATTTATACTGATATGGAAACTGCTTTAAGAGAACATGAAGATTTAGTTAAGCAATATTTTATGAAGTGCGTTACACCAAATGATCACAAATTTGTTGCACTTCATGGAGCAGTTTGGTCTGGTGGATCTTTTGTGTATGTTCCTAAAGGTGTTAATGTAGATATTCCTCTTCAATCTTATTTCAGATTAAATTCACCTGGAGCAGGACAATTTGAACATACATTAATCATTGTAGATGAAGGAGCAACACTTCATTTTATTGAAGGATGTTCAGCGCCTAAATATAGTGTTACAAACTTACATGCTGGCTGTGTTGAGCTTTATGTAAAAGAAGGGGCAACTTTAAGATACAGCACTATAGAAAACTGGTCAAAGAATATGCTTAACTTAAACACTAAGAGAGCAATAGTTGAAAAGAATGGAACAATAGAATGGGTATCAGGTTCCTTTGGTTCACAAATATCAATGCTATATCCTATGAGTATTTTAAAAGGTGAAGGAGCAAGAGCAGAATTTACAGGAGTATCTTTTGCAGGTAAGGGACAAAACTTAGATACAGGAGCAAAGGTTATACACGCTGCACCAAACACTTCTTCAACTATAAATTCAAAATCAATTTCTAGAAATGGTGGAAAAGCTACTTATAGAGGTGTATTAAAGGTAACTGAAAATGCATATAATTCTAAGTCTATGGTATCTTGTGAATCTCTAATGCTTGATAATAAATCAAAATCAGATACAATTCCTGTAATAGATTTATTAAATGATGATGTTGAAATTGGGCATGAAGCAAAAATAGGTAAGATAAGCGATGAATCTATTTTCTATCTTATGACTAGAGGAATAAGTGAAGATGAAGCAAAATCAATGATAGTAAGAGGTTTTGTAGAGCCTATTTCAAAGGAATTACCATTAGAATATGCAGTAGAAATGAATAATTTAATCAACATAGAACTAGAAGGAAGCATAGGGTAGGTGAAGAAAATGAAGGCTATACAATTTAATAATTTAAATAAAACTCCAATAAGAACAAAAAGCTGGGTTAATATTAATGATATAAGCCTTGGTGAATTAAATATTGAAGAAATGAGAAACTTTGAGAATGTTGAAATTAAAGGTGCAGATGGCGTTGATATTCAAAAATTAGAAAAAGACAAAATACTTCCTTTATATAAAGAATTTCAATATGGAGTTAGTGAAGAGCTTATAGAGCAAGGTAAAGAAGATTTTGATCATGGTTATTTAATAACAATAGGAAAAGATCAAGTTATAGATGAACCAATAATAATAGAATTCAATTTTGATAAAGACAATAGTTCCTTAGTAGATAATTTAATTATAATTGGTGAAGAAAATTCAAAGGCATCAATTATAGTAAAATATAAATCTTTAGATGATGCAGCTGGCTATCATAATGGAATTTGTACAGTATTTTCAAAGAAAAACAGTGAAATAAAATTGACTAAAGTGAATTTCTTAAATGATAATATAGCTCATTTTGATTCAAATGTTTCTGATATTGAAGAAGAGGGAAAGGTAGATTTTGTATCTATAGATCTTGGTGGAAAATATAGTGTTTATAACTATCATGGAGACTTAATTGGTGATAAAGCAGCTTCAAATGTTAATTCAATATATTTAGGAAGCAAAAATAAGGTTATTGATATTAATTACATTATTACACATAAAGGAAAGATGAGTAAATCTAATATAAATGTAAAAGGGGCTCTTCAAGGGGAAGCAAAAAAGGCCTTTAAGGGAACTTTAGATTTTAAGACAGGTGCCTCTAAGAGTGTTGGTGCAGAAGATGAATATTGTATGTTGCTTTCAAAAAAAGCAAGAGCAAAGGCAATGCCAATACTACTATGTTCAGAAGATGATGTATCAGGAGAACATGCTGCTTCTTCAGGAAAAATTGATGAAAATAAATTGTTCTACTTGATGTCTAGAGGCTTAAGCTATGATGAAGCTAAAATTGTAATTGTTAGAGCAGCCTTTAATCCAATAATAGATTCAATTGGTAATAATGATGTTATAGAAGAAATATTGGAACGTGTAGACTGGGAATTAAAAAATCAATAAGTTAGATAAAGTTGAAAAAAAGTGATGTAGATATGGTATTGAGCAATAAATGATGTGGAGAGACGATTAAAAATTACAAGGCAGACAGGAGATTGAAAAATGAATAATATAGATTTTTTAAAAGATTTCCCTGTTTTAAAGGCTGATGAAAATGGGGAAAGGTTAGTATATTTAGATAGTGGTGCAACCACTCAAAAGCCTGTACAAGTTTTAGCTGCAATAGAAAACTATTATAAGGTCAGTAATGCAAATCCTCATAGAGGTGCTTACAAATTGAGCATAGATGCTACTCAAGCTTACGATGATGCTAGAGATAAGATTAGAAAATTCATCGATGCAGAATTTTCAAAGGAAGTAATTTTTACTAAAAATGCAACTGAAGGGTTTAATCTTATAGCTTCGTCTTATGGAATGAGTAATATAAATGAAGGTGATGAAATTGTTATATCAATAGCAGAGCATCATTCAAACCTTATTCCATGGCAAATAGTAGCAAGAGCTAAAAAAGCAGTTTTAAAATATATGTATGTAAATGAAAATGGAGAAATTCCAGAAGAAGAAATTAAGAATAAGATTACCGAAAAGACAAAGCTAGTAAGCATAACACAGGTGTCAAATGCACTTGGAACAATAAATCCAGTTAAAGAAATTATAGAATATGCCCATTCAAAAGGTGCTAAGGTAATAGTAGATGGAGCACAAAGTGTACCACATATAAAGGTAAGTGTAAGAGACTTAGATGCAGATTTCTTAGTGTTTTCAGGTCACAAGCTTTTAGGACCAATGGGAATTGGTGTGGTTTACGGTAAGAAAGAAATTTTAGAAAATATGCCTCCATATATAGTTGGTGGAGATATGATTGAATATGTTTATGAGCAGGAAGCAACCTTTGCTGAGCTGCCATCAAAATTTGAAGGTGGAACACAAAATGTTGAAGGAGCTGTAGGGCTTGCAGCAGCTATTGATTATCTAGAAAATATAGGCATGGACAAGATAGATGAAATTGAAAAGGAACTTACAGGCTATGCTATAGAAAAATTTGAAAAGCTGCCTTATGTTAAGATATATGGTCCTAAGGATTTAAGCCATAGAGGTGGAATAATATCCTTTGATATAGAAGGAGTTCATCCTCATGATGTTGCTTCAGTTTTTGATTCTCACAACGTTGCAATAAGATCAGGAAATCATTGTGCGCAGCCATTAATGAGATACATGGGTATAAATGCAACCTGCAGGGCTAGTTTTTATTTTTACAATACAAAAGAAGATGTAGATAAATTAATAGAAGCAACAGAAAAAACATATGAGATGTTTTTGAAATGGAGGTAATGAGATGGATTTAAATGCAATTTATACAGAATTAATAATGGAACATAGCACTTCAAAGCATAACAAGAGAAACTTAGAAAATCCAGATATAAAGGAAAAAGGACATAATCCAAGCTGCGGAGACGAAATAACCTTAGAACTTAAATTGAAAGATGATGTTATTGAAGATTTAGCCTTCACAGGTCAAGGCTGTGCCATATCTCAGGCATCAACATCAATAATGATAGATTTAATAAAAGGCAAAAAAGTTGAAGAGGCGTTAAACCTAACAGAAACTTTTATCGGAATGATCAAAAGAGAAATTAAAGATGATGAAGAATTATATGCATTAGAAGATGCAATGGCCTTCAAAAATATTTCAAATATGCCTGCAAGAGTAAAATGTGCAGTTCTAGCATGGCACACATTAAAGGAAGCAATTGGTGGGGGTCAGACCCCTGTGTAAATTTACCAATTTTTATGTGTAAAAACAGATAAGATGAATTGAAAATAAAATCTTATCTGTTTTGCTTTATTACCTATTACTAGTTCAACCAACTTAAGTTTGATGAACAATATTTTTTAGATGTTAGACATTATATAATATATATTATATAATGTCTAAATTACCTAATATTAAGATTTCCACTTGTAGTGTTAATATTTATAATTGAGCTTTCATCTCCATGAGACATCTTTCCATTTGAAGATTCTAAACGGCCAGAAATTGTATCATAATTTATCTTGTAGCCTGAATCTTTAGGAAGAGATAGATTAATAGATCCAGAAATGCTCCTTAAAGAAGAATTAGCAAGTGATTTTTCAAGCTTTAATTCCATATCTCCAGAAGTTGTATTAGCAGTTAGCTGCCCCAAAGTACCATTTCCAACAATTTCTCCAGAAGAGGAAACTAATTTGGATTCATTTGAAACTGAAACATTCTTTAAATGTGTGTCTCCACTAGAACTGTTTAAACTAAAATAGTTTAAGGTTAAATTTGAAGCTTCTGTATCGCCACTTGCTGTAGAAACACTTAATGTATCTAAAGAAACGTTAGATACATTTATATCGCCACTGCTTGTAACGATTTTTAAATCACCTTTGCTTTTAAAACTGTTAGGAATGCTTAGAGAGATTTTTGCATTTCCAGGAGTATTATAGCTGGTATTTAGGCTTAATTTATGTCCTTCTTCAGTTTCTGTTAATTCACTGGAAGCTGAATTGCCACTCTTGACTTGAACCTTCAGTGTTTGTCCTTCGTAATTTTCAATTTTTATATCTTGTGAGTTTAAATTAATAGAGATTTCATTGATATTATCATTAAGATTATATTCTTTTGATAAAGATGAACCATCAAAATCAAAAAGATTTATATTTCCATTAAATTTAAAGGAATCAGGACTTATATTTAGTTCATTTGGATAATCAGAGAGCTTATAACCGCTTTGAATTAATGCAATACATCCCGATGCATAAAAAGTAATTGATAGAAGCAATAGTATAAGCATAAGCATTTTCATTTTAGTAGAAATAAATTTCTTAGCCATTATAAGTCACCTCCTTTTAACTTTAAGGCTCTATAAGCTTTTACTAATAGTTTTACAAGAAACTTACAGAGGTAATAAAATACTAAGGTTAAGAATAGTGAAAATGAAATTGAGCCTAATGAAAATAGCACGATTACTGGATAAGGAAAATTAGCTACAAACATTGGAACGTTTGGAACTCCAACTAAACTGGTAAAGGTTCCTCCAACCAACAATCCAATACTGCCAACTAATATACTTATAGCAACACCAAAAAGGCCTATAATGCAACCGATTATTCCAGTTATTACTGGTGAAAATATTAATAATGTTACAATTATAATGCTAATTTTTAAAATTAAATTAACTGTAGATTGTGAGTTTTTTGAGCTTGAATTAACAGTGTTATAATTATTAGTTTTGCTGCTTGAAGTATTGGTATCATAATTTAAGTCTTCACTTTTAACAGGTTGATTATTAGTATATAAGTCGTAAAAACCATTGCTTGAATTAATATCTTCATAAGGTTTAGAATATTTATTATGATTTAAATTATCATCATTGAGTAAAATTCCTTGAGCCTTATCTAAGGTATCATTAATAGTAAAATTATTATTACCTTGAGTAGTATCATCATTGTCATTAATAATACCATCTGTGGATAAAAATTCGCCTGAAACAAAACTATTATCATTAATTGTATTTAAATTAGATTCATAAGTTATTGGTTCAGAATTAGAATTTTTAACTTCAATTGAAGAAATATTTTCAGCTTCAAATGGCATTGAAATATCATTTATATCTAAAAATTCACTTTTATATTGACTAACTATTAAATTAGGATTACCTAATTCAGCAGCTATTTCTTCTTCAGTTTTCCCTTGAGCTATCCCCTGAGTGAACTTATTATCGTAATATGAAATAATATTACGTAATTTTGATTCAGGAAAATCTTTAAAACCATCCATAAGGATGTTGAAAAATTCATTTTGATTCATTATAATATCCCCCCTTGAATTGGTTAAAATTGATGAGTAAGCAGCAGTTTATGAAAGCTATTTAGTAAATGTTTTAATTGAAATTTTTTATACAAGTTATTTTACAAAATTTATTTCTTGATTTAAAGTATATGTGATGAAAGTACATACTACAATAGACTAGAGTTTAGTTTAATGATTTATTAAGGTATTATGAGTAAAGTTAACAAAAAACTAAGAAATTATTAAGAACTCGGGGAATAAAAATAAGCTTAACTCTAAAATATGAAGTTTTAGTGATTAGATCATATGATTTGATTTGCATAACTAATATTGTAAATGTTTTAGATTAAGAAAAGAAAAATGCTAGATTATGTAAAAGTATGTATGTTGTGTATAAACATGTGGACAAACTATATATCTATTTTATGAAAAGTTACCCTAAAGCCTTTAAAATACTAGGATGTTTATAATGTTAACAAGTGAGTACTAGCTGTGGATAACTCCTTTAAAAATCATAATAATCTCAATAACTAATAATTATAGAAATAAGGAATTTATGAATAAAATGAAGAAAATAAACATAAATAATAGAAATTTTGAAAATAGATTTTCTGATAAATTAATCTATGTGAATAATAAATTATACATTTATCACAGTATGCACATAATTGTGGACAAAAGTTGTGGATAATGTGGATAAATTATTAATAATAAATTTATTTTATCAACTAAGATAAAGGAGTATAATATAAATGGAAATAATAAGAAATTGTTAAAGAAAAATAAGATGATATTATGGTATAATTAATTAGTGTTTCTAGCTGAGGGTGGAATAAATGGTTAAGGTACAAGAAAATTAAATGGCTAGAAAAAATCGAGGAGCGGATATTTATTAACTCCCAATTGTAAATTATATTTAAATATTTGTTTTAGTAGAAGTAATATATAGGTAATATGAAGCCTATACATGTATAATGGGACAAAAAATAATTTGCAAAATTAACAATTGAATAGGCACAAATGAAAGAAATTATTATATAGTAAATTGTAATTATAAAAAATTAAATAACTTCATTAATAGGGAGGGGATGAAACATATGTTAAACAAAGAAGCTAAATTTGTTCCTCAAATAAAAGGAACGCTTAGAAGTCATGTCATTGAAGTTCCTACAGTAATAAGAAGCTGCGGTGGAATAAAGATTTTTGGTAAAAGAATAAAGTCTTTATTATTTAGTACAGATGTAGCATTAATAAGAAATAGTAATGCAGATGCAATTATAGCAGTTTATCCATTTACACCACAGCCTTTAATAACACAAGCACTTGTAATGGCAGCTGATGTTCCTGTTTTCTGTGGAGTTGGCGGAGGAATAACTCAAGGTAAAAGAGTTATAAATTTAGCGATGGATGCAGAGTTTAAGGGGGCTATGGGAGTTGTAGTTAATGCACCTACAACAAACGAAATTGTTAGGAAAATAAGAGCAACCATAGATATACCTGTTATAGTAACAGTTATTTCAGAAGATGAGGATATTGCTAAAAGGATTGAAGCTGGAGCAACTATATTAAATGTTTCAGGTGGTAAAAACACACCTAATATAGTTAGAAATATAAGAAATAGGTTTCCTGAATTCCCTATAATAGCAACTGGTGGACCAACTGAAGAATCTATAAAAGAAACCATTGAAGCTGGAGCAAATGCTATAACTTTCACGCCTCCATCTTCAGCAACTATTATGGGTAATCTAATGGATAATTATAGAAATGAATAATTAATGACAAAGGGCTAGGGAAGAAATACTTTCCCCAATTGTTGATCATTAATAAAAAGATAATTAACTGTACAGGGGTAATATAAAAATTGTTAAAATTCAAGGAATATAGTATAATGTTTAAAGTGTAAATTTCTTGATATTTATTTAGGAAACATATATTATTGTATTTTAAATAAGTTTATGATATTTAATGATTATTTTAGAGTTTAGATTAGATAACCAATTTAATAAAATTAGTAACAAAGATTATTATTCAGTTTTATATATACGACTGTTTTAATAATTTTTGTTATTTTGTATAAGTTATATATTAGGATTGAGGTATACATTATGAAGAAATATTTAAAATTAATGAGAGTTCATCATTATTTAAAAAATGTGTTGATTTTTTTACCACTTGTTTTTAATCAAAGTTTATTTAATGTGAGATTGTTGGAAAAGACATTACTGGGGTTTTTATCATTTAGCATATTATCTTCTATAGTTTATGTTATTAATGATATACAGGATGTTGAAAAAGATAGGAGACATTCTACAAAGTGTAAAAGACCTATAGCATCTGGAGCAGTATCAATAAAATCAGCATATACTTTGGTTGTTTTTATAGCTGTAATAGGAATTGCATTAAATTATTTAGCCTGTGGATTTAACTTTAAGGCATGGATTTTAGTAATAATGTATATAGGTTTTAATTTTGCATATAGTATGGGGTTCAAGAATCTGCCAATTATAGATATTACTATATTGGTATCAGGATTCCTACTTAGAGTTTTATATGGTTCTGCAATAACATCTATAGAGGTTTCTAAGTGGTTGTATTTAACTGTAATAGCTATGTCATTTTATTTAGGATTGGGTAAAAGAAGAAATGAATTAGACACAGAGGGTAGTAAAACACGTAAGGTTTTAAAATATTATAATCATGATTTCTTAGATAAGAATATGTATATGTGCTTAGGATTAACTATAGTTTTTTATTCATTATGGTGTGTAGATTCTACAACTATACAAAAATATTCAAACAGTTTCATAAACATAGTGTGGACAGTTCCTCTTGTTATGTTAATTTGTATGAAATATAGCTTGAATGTTGAAGGGGATTCAGATGGAGATCCTGTAAGTGTGCTTTTAAAGGATAAGATATTAATTGGAATGGTGCTTTTATATGCAATTATTTTATTGTGTATAATATATGTTTAAAACAAAAAGAAGAAAGCGAATAAAGGAATAGATAATATGAATGTTTATGATTTTGATAAAACCATTTATGATGGAGATAGTACACTAGACTTTTATTTATTTGCATTAAAAAAGAAACCAGGTTTAATTAAATATTTGCCTACCCCAATTTTAGGGTTCATAAAATATTTATTTGGAATGTGCACTAAACTAGAATTCAAGGAAAAGTTTTATTATTTTTTGAATGGAATAGATGATACTGATAATTTAGTTGAAATGTTTTGGAATGAAAAACAATCAGGAATTAAGGAATGGTATTTAAAGAATAAAAAAGATTCAGATTTAATTATTTCAGCATCTCCAACATTTTTGTTAGAACCAATATGTAAAAGAGTAGGAATTAAGCATTTAATTGCATCAGAGGTAAATAAGAATACCGGTGTATGTGAAGGTGAAAATTGCTATGGAGAAGAAAAAGTAACTAGACTTAAAAAAGAATTTAAGGATTCAATTATAGAGGAATTTTATTCTGATTCATTGTCAGATGCTCCATTATCATTATTAGCAGATAAAAGGTTCATTGTAAGTGGAACAAAAATTGTTAAATGGGATGAATATAAACCAGGAATAGTTAAGAGAGTAAAAAATATCTTCCTAACAAAACAATTTTTTAATTTTCTAATTGTAGGTGGGATAAATACTATAAATGGTATATTGTTTGCTTATATTTATTCATTGTTTTTACCTGTTAATGTTGGATTTGTATTAGGATATATTACAGCAATGACTATTTCATATTTTTTAAATAGTAAGGTAGTATTTAAAGAACATATGGGGTTTGAAAAGTACATAAAATTTTGTGTATCATATATACCTAACTTTATTATACAAAATATATTTGTATTGATTTTTTATAATACTTTAGGCTGGAATAAGCTTTTAGTTTTTGTTTTAGCAGCTATTATAGGTGTGCCTGTAACATTTATTATTATGAAGTTTTTTGCATTTAGTAAGAAAAATGAAGGTGCTGTAAACTAAGTTTATTTATATGTTTTTAAATTTAAAAAGCTGATTTCTAAATGATTTAGAAATCAGCTTTTTGTTAATATATGAACTTTAATAAATAAGCTCTATATTTAGTTGTACAGATGCTTTTAGACGAGTAAGGTAATTAAAAGCAATATATTAATTTTAGAAATATCCTTTAGTTAGGTTTATACTTAGCAAAAAAGTTGGTTTTGATTATTTTTTCACCAATAATATATGAGTTTAATACATGTTGTTCTTCTTCTGGGCTTTTAACATCACCTTCGATTTCTTTAGTACGTATTATGGTTGCATTTCTGTTAGTATTAACTAAAACTCTTCCCATAGAAGTATTTTCATATAAAGATTTGTCTATACCCATCAAATAAGAAATTGTAGGCAAGAAATCAGATTGACCTCCTGAAGCAGTTATTACAGATGGTTTCATATTTGGGGTATATATTATTAGTGGAATTTTATGATCATAATCTTTCCACCAGTTACCTTCATAATTTAAATCTTTTATTTCATTATTATAGTATTTGTGAACTCCTGTATGGTCACCATACATGACAACTACCGTATTGTCTAATATGCCTGATTCTCTAAGCTTATCAAAAAACATTTCTATTTGGGCATCTGCATAATGTATGCTTTCAAAATATCCGCCAAGTTTGCTTTCATCAACTTCTTTAGGTAAGTCTAATTGTCTGTATTGCTTAGGCAAATTAAAAGGACCATGACTTGATAATGTAGGTGATTGAAATAAAAATGGTTGTTTTATTGTTTTTAGCTTTTCAGAAAGCTGATTTAAAAATGTTCTGTCAGATATACCATAACCTACAGCTTCATCATAAACATAATCATTAAGGCTCCATATTTTATCAACTCCAAAGGCATTTTTATGTAATTTAGACCAGTTAAAAGCAGCAAAGTTTTCTGCATGAGATGTTACTGTTTCGTAGCCTATTGATTCAAAAAGTTTTGGCATAGAATTAGGATAAGTATTGTCTCCATAATTCAAAGCTGTAATTTGGTCACCTAAAGTAAAGGTTGAAGAATTAATTAAGAAATCACAATCGATACTATCGCCGCCATTATTTTGCTCATAGATATTTGTGAAATATAAACCTTCTTTACTTAGCTTAGATAAAAATGGAGCAATTTCTTTTCCATTAGTCTTTTTTCCTATAACAAAGTTTTCTAAAGATTCAATTTGAAGAAAAATAACATTTTTTCCTTTAAATAGTCCTTTGAATTCATTATCAGGAAGATTTTCTTTATTATAATTTAACCAAGCTTCAATTTGATTTATATCATCTGATGAAGGGCTGCTTACTAACCTTGTAATAGATTTTGAAGCTTCTTGTAGATGATAACTAATAGGTCCTGAAGCTGCAATTGTTTCAGATGGATTCCATTGGGGTTTAGATATACTAGCTGTTGAATAATTTGATAATTTAAATATATCAATAAACAAAACTGCGCCTACTATGATTGAAATAGAAGCTGTTAAGCTTAAGGCAAACTTTGGCAGGCTTCTTTTTTGAAAATTGGATATTTGTTCTTTAATAAACAAAACAATAATTGAAATTAAATCTACAAGAAATATTAAATCAATACCTCTAGGATTAATTATTGAAAGCTCACTTGGGTTGAAGGTTTTTCTAACAAAAATATTTTCAAGCCCTAAAAAGTCTCTATTAACTCTAAAGTACCATAAATCAGCAATTATCAAAATTGTGAATAAACCATTTAGAATTATATAAAACAAAATTTGTTTCTTATTAGAAAGAAGATAGCCAAAAGAGAAAAGTAAAAGTACAAAGCCCAAATAAACTACTATAAATGAAAGTGCTTTAGTAAAGCTTGTACTAAAGTCTGAAGAACTCATATGTACAAGAGTCATAAATATAATATTTTTTATTAACATATCTAATACAGTAAAAAAGCGAAGTTTAGCAATTGAACTGTCTAAAAATTTATCTCTAAATTTTATAATGCAATTTTTGAGTTTTACATAAAACAATTTAAAAAATTTCATAAATTACTTCCTTTCAAAAAGATAAATACTATTTACCTTTGCCACTTGAGGTTATTGCTGTAACAGGCAAGAGTGCAAAGACAAAATTTATTATAAATGCATATCTGGTTTGGGTTTCAAGGATTAAAAATGCAACTCCAAAGCCGCATAAAATTATATAAAATAAGTTGATAATTTTATTATCTAAATATACATCTCTATTAAATAATCCTTTAATAATAAGAAATAAGAATATAGAATAAACCAATTGATACCAAAGGACACCTTGATGTTCTATATTTATTTTTATTTGATCTTCAGGAATACCGGATTGAGCCCAATATGCACCACTATTATCACCATGTGACCATTGAGAGCCAAATTTCTTTATGAAGAACATGGCTAAGTCTAAAGGAGGAGTAGTTGTATATCTAGTGATTATTCTTTCCTTAGAAGCTTTTTCTAAGGCCTTTCTATCCTCTAAAAGATTAGAAATAAATTCAGCATCCTCAGGATTCCAGCTTCCACCACTTTGTATATTACTACCTCTTACAGCAGAAGTAATATTAGGTTCACTACCATCCCAGAGCTTTCTGTCTGTAATATTTTCAGCTATAAGAAGATTTGAAAACATTACAAAAACTATCATAAATGGCGCTATCAGTAAAATTATATTTTTAAGCTTTATTTTTAGATTTTCATTATCATAAATTAGTATGTACATTATATATGCAATTATTACTATGTAAGCTATCATTCTAAATAAATGCCCTATAGATAGCAGTAAACCAGATAACAATAAAAATAAAGAATTCTTTTTATTATTTAGTACCAGAATAAAAAAGTATATGCTGGATAAATAAAATGGTATAGCTATATTTTCAGAACAATACACTGGAACATATAAAATTGATGAAGGCAGAATAGCCATAAAAAATGCACCAAATAAAGTTCTTTTATAATCTTTAAATATAGAATTACAAATAAGATAAACAAGTATAATCGATGATGTAGATAATAATACGTTAAGCATTTTTACTACAAATAATGCATTATCTCCAAATATTTTAATTACTTGGGCAAGGAATAAAGAATAAGGCATCATGTGAGGGAATCTTGCAAAGTATCCAAGTCCCTTAAATGCACTTGTATCTCCATCTAATAAGTTGTTAGCAGCGTCATACATAGTTCTAAAGTCAGAAACAGGAAAACTATTAGTGCTTAAAGCCCAAATTAATCTCAGTATAAAGCCTGAAAATATAATTGCAAAAAGAAGTTTTTTCTTATCTACTTTTTTCGAAATTCCATATATTAAGCCAATTGTTAATACAGAATAAATTATTATCAGGATAATATTTATCATATTTAAATCTTTATAGTTTTCATATACAGAGTGTGCCGATGTCCCAAATAGGATTAAAAAAAGAATCACAAGGGTATATGCAACAAATTTAGTGAATCTTTCACCAAATAAACTTAAGTCTTTAAAATTCCCCTTAGAAGTTGAATTAAATATATTTTTAGCCATAAGTAATAAATTCTCCTTAATATAATTGGTGACTGTCACCATCCAAAGAATATTATAATACAAAAGTAAGTGAATACAAAGAGTTGTATTATTACTTTTCTGTGACTAAATACGAGCCAACTTATATATAAAAACAAATTTTCAGAAAATTAAGAAAATGAGAAGGATTTCAGAAATATAAATAGAATTATTAATTATACTGCTGTGCAGTACATATAATATATTAGTTAATGTAGATAGAAATCCTGAATATTTCTAAAAATTTAGAAGAGGACTTATATCTAGATAGCATACGAGATGAAAGGCAGGTGGAAGCCAGCTTCTAAGGTGACTTAAGGGTTTGGCGGGGTTTATGAAGGATTATAGTATTAAAAATTTGAGAAATGTAGGTTTAATGGGACACAACGGGACTGGAAAAACTTCTCTAGCAGAAAGTATTTTATACTATTCAAAAATTACTGACAGATTAGGGAAGATTGAAGATGGAACTACTGTTTTAGATTTTGATACAGAAGAAAAGAAAAGACAATTTTCTATTTCTCTTTCAGTGGCTCCAATTGAATTAGAAAATATAAAAATTAATCTTGTAGATATTCCAGGGTATGCTGATTTTCAAGGTGAATGTATTGAAGGTATGAGAGCAGTAGATGTTGGAATGATAGTTGTAAGTGCAGTTTCAGGAATAAAAGCAGGGACAGAGTCTGCATGGGAGTACTGCAATAAAATAAAATTACCTAGAACAATTTTTATAAATAAATTAGATAGAGAAAACGCAAGCTTTGATAAGGTACTAGATTCCCTTAATAGAAAATTTGGAATAAGTGTTGTTCCAATTCAATATCCAATAGGAATAGAAGATGGCTTTAAAGGGGTAGTAAATGTAATTTCAAAGCAAGCTAGAATATATGATGTTAAAACTAAAGAAGTAAAGATTTTGGATATTCCAGAAGAATTAAAGGAAAAAATTGAAGATTGTAAGAGAATGATTATGGAATCAGTAGCTGAAACTGATGAAGCATTACTTGATAAATATTTCAGTGAAGGAACTTTAAGTGATGAAGAGATATATCATGGATTAATAAAGGGGTGTGCAAGTGGAGACATAGCGCCTGTTATGTGCGGAAGTGCTACTAAAGTTATAGGAATGGATTCTTTGATTGATGATATAGTTGAGTGTTTCCCTTCACCAGAATATGCAATACCACAAAAGGCACTAGATGTTAATAAAAATGAAGAGGTATTTTTAAATCTTGATCAGGACAAGCCTTTTTCAGCATTGGTATTTAAAACAATTGCAGATCCATTTGTAGGAAAGATATCTTTCTTTAGAGTTATGACTGGAGAAGCAAAGGATGATATGACAGTATTAAATGTAAATAAGGATAAAACTGAAAAGTTATCTCATATTTGCTTTATTAGAGGTAAAGCTCAAATACCAACTAAAAAGATTATAGCTGGAGACATAGGTGCAATTTCTAAATTGCAATATACTAACACTGGAGATACATTAGCAAGTCCAGATTTTAAAGTTATGTATGATAAAATGAATTTTCCAAAGGCTGTATGCTCAATGTCAGCAATACCACAGGCTAAGGGAGATGAAGAAAAAATCTCTCAAGCTTTAAATAAATTAAAAGAGGAAGATCCGGTATTTGAAGTTACTAGAGATGTAGAAAATGCAGAAATAATCATTTCAGGACTTGGAGAAACTCATATTAATGTAATTGCAAGTAAGATAAAGAGCAAATATGGAGTAGATGTAGTATTAAGTCTACCAAAGATTCCTTATAAAGAAGCTATAAAAGGTTTTGCAGATGTGCAAGGTAAACATAAAAAACAATCAGGTGGACATGGTCAATATGGTGATGTTGTAATTAAATTTGAACCAAGAAAAGATGGTGGGGAAGATTTAGAATTTGTAGATGAAGTTGTTGGAGGAGCAGTCCCAAGAAACTTTATTCCAGCAGTAGAAAAAGGCTTAAGAGAGTGTATATCACATGGAGTTTTAGCAGGATGTCCAGTTATAGGACTTAAAGCTACTCTTCATGATGGATCATATCATGCTGTAGATTCTTCTGAAATGGCATTTAAGGTTGCAGCTTCAATAGCTTATAAAAAAGGTCTTGAACAAGCTAAACCAATTTTACTAGAACCTATAATGAAAATTGAAGTTACATTACCTAATGAATATATGGGAGATGTAATGGCTGACATAAATAAAAAGAGAGGCAGAGTAATTGGAATGGAACCAGAAGGCGAAAAACAAAAAATCACAGCAGAAGTTCCACTTGCAGAAATTAGAAAATATGCTACTGAGCTTCGTTCATTAACTCAAGGTAGAGGTGCATTTACTAAGGATCTTGTAAGATATGAAGAGGTTCCAGAAATTGAATTGGGAAAAGCTATCGAAAGTATAAAGGCAGCTAAGAATCAATAATGTAATTTGAAATATAGAGGCAGATACAGGTTTTATATTTAGAAATTAAAAAAATATAATGTAATAGGCACTTGCCAAAGGATATAAAATTATTAAAATCATTTTATATTTTGGTGCAAGTGCTTTTATTTGTTTGAAAATATAATAAATCTGGACAGTATAAATTAGCAACTAGAACTGAAATTTATTGCTGATTTAATGGGATAAAAATAAGAAAAATAAGAAATACTAATCTTTGTATAGAATTGAATTTTAAAATAATATTACTAAGGAGGAATATTAATGTCAGATTATAGTATGGACATTAGTGGAAATGTAGGTTTAAGTGAATATAGCAATATATTTGATTATTTAAACATAATAGAAAAAGATGATAATTTTGTAATAAGAATAGATAAAGATAATAGAGGGGATATAGATATGATTACTTCCATGCTAAAAGATAATAAATTTATTATTAATTATACTCAATATGATGATTTGGGAAACTATTACATAAGTGCAAATAAAGTAATTGTAAAAAAATAATATTTTAAAATTCAGGTTTTATTAAGGAGAAATTATATAGTATAATATTCATTAGAACAAATTGTTTTTAATTGGGAAATTAGATGAAATGAAGGAGAGTATATTATGCAAAAATATGTTGTAGGAGTGGATTTAGGAGGTACTAAAATAAGTACTGCATTATCAAACTTAAATGGTGAGGTAATAAGTCAAACAACAGTGCCAACAAATGCTAACGAAGGAGAAATCCCTGTATTAAATAGAATTATTGAATCTATTGAAAAAGTAATTAAAGATGGAACTGTAAACTATGATGAAATAAAAGGAATAGGAATTGGTTCACCAGGACCTTTAGATGCTGAAAAGGGAACTATAATTTATACACCAAATCTTCCATTTAAAAATTTCAATTTAGTTGAACCTATAAATAAGAAATTTGGTATGCCTGTATTTTTAGATAATGATGCAAACGTTGCAGCAATTGGAGAGTATATGTTTGGTGCTGGGAAGGGCGCTAAAGATGTAGTATTCTTCACTGTAAGTACTGGTGTTGGCGGTGGAGCTGTCTTAAATGGAAAAGTTTATAGAGGACATACTTCAAATGCATTAGAAATTGGACACATGACAGTAGCACCAGATGGTCCAAGATGTAATTGTGGAAATATTGGTTGTGTTGAAGCAACATCTTCAGGAACTGCAATTGCAAAAAGAGGACAAGAAGCATTGACTAGTAAAGTTGAAACTTCATTAAGAAAATATGAAACTGTTACTTCATATGAAGTATTTAAGGAAGCAGAAGCAGGAGATCCAGTTTGTAAGGATATAATTGATAATGCACTAAATTATTTAGGAATAGCTGTAGCTAATGCTGTATCTATTTTTGATCCAGAAGTAATAATAATTGGTGGTGGAGTAGCAGCAGCAGGAGACATTGTATTTGATACAGTAAGAAAAGTTGTTAATAAGAGATGTTTTAAATCTATGGCTGAGTCAGTTAGAATTGTTCCAGCAGGTTTAGGTACAAACGCAGGAGTAGTAGGTGCAGTTGCATTAGCATTACTTGAAACACAAGATAAATAAATTAACAAATAATGTTTGTCTTGCAATCGCTTGTATATAAGAGAACCTAGATTTAACATATAAAAATTATATTTTTAGAAGATATTAAAATTTACAAATATGAGAAATAAATTTTTAAAATAAGTTTTTAAATATGAATAAGCATTAATGTTTCAACATATACTATAAGCATAGAAGAACTTTGCAATGAATTTTTTCTTCTCATACATATTACTAATTTTATTTTAGGTAAAGTTTACTTTAAAGAGTTAGTAGAATTGTGATTTTAATTGGTACCTAAAATATTTTGAGATGAAAAAATTTTTTATATAAGCTATCTCTAAATTTTAATTTAGAGATAGCATATTATAAAATAATATGCTTGCAAAATATGAAGCCTATCGGATGATTTTATCGGATAGGCTTTACTAATTTTCAAAAATATGTATAGCAAGGTTATAGTTTTTTTATTGATGTATATTTTATCAAGTAATTTCTAAGAAATCTTGTAGTTATAAAAGGTTATAAATTTATATGTGTTATTAGTTGAAGTTTTTACATTTTTTCTATGAAATAATTGACAATTAATAATTAATAAACTAAGATTGTTTAAAAGCTTTAAAGAAGTTATAAAGTTAAATAGATAGAGTAGAGGGTGGGAAATATGAAAGCAGAAATTATAGCTATAGGAACTGAAATTTTGCTAGGAGACATAGTTAATTCTAATGCTCAATATTTGGCACAAGAGCTGGCAGTGCTAGGAATAGATATGTATTATCAGCAAGTAGTAGGTGACAATGAAAATAGAATTGTGCATGCTTTTAATGAGGCTTACAGCCGTAGTGATATTATAATTACAACAGGTGGACTTGGGCCTACAGATGATGATCTTACAAAAGAAGTTGCTGCAAAATATTTTAATAAGGATTTACTTCCTCATGAAGAATCAATTGAAAAGATAAAGAACTATTTTAAATTCAGACAAAGAAAAATGAGTGAAAATAATTTAAAACAAGGATTAATCCCAGAAGGAGCCATTGTTATAAATAATGATAACGGCACAGCACCAGGAGTAATCATTGAAGAAAATAATAAGATAATGATTATTTTACCAGGGCCACCAAGAGAAATGAAACCAATGTTTGAAGAGACGGTTAGACCTTATCTTCAAGAAAAATCTGATTCGGTTTTGGTTTCAAAAATGATAAAAATATTAGGAATAGGAGAAAGTGCTGTAGCAGAAGAAGTTAAAGATTTAATGGATGCTCAAACTAATCCTACAATTGCACCTTATGCTAAAGAAGTTGGTGTGCTGCTTCGTGTGACAGCAAAGGCTGAAAATGAAGAAAAGGCTTTAAGATTAATAGCACCAGTGGAAGAGGAAATTAAAAAACGTTTAGGTGACAATGTATATGCAACAGAAGATGTTTCAATCGAAGATGTTGTAGCTAAACTTTTGATTTCAAAGAAACTTACTATTTCTACAGCTGAATCTTGCACAGGTGGAATGATAGCAGGTACTCTTATAAATTATCCTGGAATATCAGAAGTATTTTTAGAAGGTGCTGTAACTTATTCTAATGAGGCAAAACATAAGAGGCTTGGAGTTAAAAATGAGACTTTAGATAAGTATGGAGCTGTAAGTGAAGAGACAGCGAGAGAAATGGCTATTGGTATTGCAGAGACTGCAGGAACAGATGTTAGTATTGTTACTACAGGAATTGCAGGTCCAGATGGGGGTACTGAAGAAAAACCAGTTGGATTGGTTTATATAGGAGTATATGTAAAGGGACAAGTAACTGTTCAAAAACATATCTTTAACGGAAATAGAAGTAGAGTAAGACTTCAAGCAACTATAACTGGATTAGATATGCTTAGGAGAATTTTAATAAAGAATATATAAAATAAGATAAATATTAAAGAGCCATAACTAAGATTTGATTAATCATAGTCATGGCTTTTGTAAATTGTATATAAATAAAAATGGGGGAGAGGCGATTAAATATTGAAGTTAAATACTTCCTTATTAGTTATTACCAATTTAAATTTATTTATACATAACTTGAATTAAATTTTTTGTTTTTTTAATAAAATTATTACCTTAAATAAGTCTCCATCAAATTTAAGCTCAAAAATTCCGCCTTGAAGTTCCACTAAACTTTTTGCAATTGATAAACCCAAGCCTGAACCTTCGGTAGTTCTAGCAGAATCGCCTCTTTTAAACCGTTCTAAGATTTCTTCCTCTGTAAAATTTAATGGATACTTTGAGATGTTTTTAAAGGTTATAGATACAAAATCACCATGTTCTTCAACATCAATATAA
This sequence comes from Clostridium sp. C2-6-12, assembly GCF_009928485.1. GTDB lineage: Bacteria > Bacillota > Clostridia > Clostridiales > Clostridiaceae > Clostridium. The sequence goes on from NZ_JAABNP010000001.1 coordinate 188,331, forward strand.
ACTCGAGTACCATTTAGTGAATATTTTAAAATGTTGGAAATTAAATTTTGGAGCACTCTAAATGTTTTTCTACCATCTGCATATATATTTATTTTTTTATCAGGTATCTTTTTTATAAATTCGAAATCGGACATCTGTATTTTATCTTCAAATTCACCTAGAGTTTGTCTAAGAAGTGCTACAGGATCTATATCTTCCATATGCATTTCTAAATTTCCTGATGCAGCTTTTGAAGCTTCAAATAAATCTTCAATTAGGACTTTTAATCTTTGAGATCTCTCTTTAAGTATACCTAAATAAGCTTTTCTTTTTTCATCTGAAATATTTTCATTATCTAAAAGGTCTACATAGTTGATTATGGAAGTTAGTGGAGTTTTTAAATCGTGGGATACATTGGTTATCAGTTCGCCTTTCATTTTTTCACTTTTGACAGCTTTATCTAAGGCTTTGTTTAGACCATTCTCTATATTAGAAATGTTTTTGATAATATCTTTGAAAAGTAATTGTTTGCTTATATCAATTTTAGTATTATAATTTCCATTAGCTACATTGTAAGTGTATGTGCTTATTTTATTAATTTGGATGAAACTATAAATTAAATATATAATTGGAATAATAGAAAATAGTATAAAGTCTAAAAACTGATCGTTTAATAGTGAGATGTCTAATATAGCCGATAGTGATAGCGGGGGAAAATCAAAATCTGTATTTACTAAATATCTTATTATAAATACTAAAATTACATATAAGATATAAACTGCAATAAATATTATGATTTTTAAGGCTATAGATTTTGTTAAAAAACATTCTCTAACTAGCTTGTATAATTTATAAAGTATAGATCTTTCGTAAATATGATTTTCTAAGCTATTAGCTCTATTAAGCAGGTATAATTTATATATATCTATTAGTGCCAAGTACAATAGCATAAATGTAAAAATAGTTAATAGAGTAAAAGTAAAAGCATTCAGACTGTGAGCTACAAATCTATATAACCAAAGCCATGATAATATAATTACTATAGTTAGAAATGCACGTATTTCTAAAAATATTCCATTATATAATTTTGTAATAGATGTTTCTTTAAAAATCAATGTTTTGTTCTGTACCATGTCTATTAATAAAAGAATCATTATAATTATAACTAGAAAAAATAAGAAATACGACCCCACATATAAGGAATAATCTCCATCATGAAAATAACGATATATGCCTAAAAGAATAGGCAGCATAATAATACAAAGCGATAAAATTAATATTCTTAAGTTAATACTTTTATTGTTTTTCAAATTTATATCCAATTCCCCACACCACCTTTAAATATCTTGGTTCTTTAGAATTAATTTCTATTTTTTCTCTTATTCTTCTGATGTGAACAGTAACTGTATCAACATTGTTATAGGCAGGTTCATTCCAAACTCTTTCATAAATTTCTTCAATAGAAAAAACTCTGTTAGGGTTGTCCATAAGAAGCGTTAATATTTTAAACTCCAAGGGAGTGAGTTTTACATTTACGCCTTCAGCAAATACTTCTTTACTTTCTTTATTAAGCTCTATTCCACCTATAACAATTACATTATTATTCTCTTTAAGAGGTGCAAATTGAGTGTATCTACGCATTTGAGATTTAACTCTAGCTATTAGCTCCAATGGATTAAATGGCTTAGTTATGTAATCATCTGCGCCAAAATTTAAACCTAGTATTTTATCTGTATCTTCTGATTTTGCTGAAAGCATTATTATTGGAATTTGTTTATTTTCTCTTATTTTAATTGTAGCTCTTGTACCATCCATATTAGGCATCATTATATCCATTATAATGAGATGTATATCTTCGTTTTCTAACATATCTAAAGCTTGCAATCCATCATAAGCTTTAAAAATAGTGTAGTTTTCATTAGTCAAATATACTTCTATTGCATCCGTTATTGCTTTGTCATCATCAACAACTAGAATATTATATCTTTTCATTTTTGCCTCCATAATTAAGTTAAATTCAAAGTAATTTTAGCATATAATCAATGCTTTTAAAAATAATGGAATTATTAGAAAATATTATAAAAAATAAATGTGGTTAAATTTTATAAAATTGATGTAGTTATATTATTACTTAAAGTTATCTTTAATATAGAGTGCCGCTTTTCCTATATCAGGAACATTAGAGCATTGTGATTCCTTTAAAGTATAAGGATCTTTAAAGACTATATTAGAACTAGTTTTCTTTAGTATGTCTTTGTATTCATTTGGAGTAAGAGTATTGTTTATGCTTTTTAATAAGGCCACAAAACCTCCTGTAACAACTGAAGTAGATGAAATTGATAAATAAGGAGTGTTCTCACCATTTCGAACTCCATCTTTTGATTTCTCATATTGACTGTAGGTATCTATAAGTAAGGAATTATAATCATAGTGAAGAATATTTAAGTCAGGTTTTCTTGCACTAGCTTCCAATTTATCATCAGAAACCATTCCTCCTGGCCAAAGATTATTGGGACTATCATAATGTATAAATGTAGTTACTATATTATTTTTTGTTGCTTTATCTACAGCATCATCAAATCTTTTACGATTATTTTCAGATATAGCTGGTTGAGAATAAGTTAAGATATCTATGTGATTTTCAATAGCCCAATCGATAGCTTTTATTATTGCATCCACTTTGCTGTTTTCGTCCTTACTATTGATTGTATTTAAACCGTAAATTTCACATTCAGGAGCGATTTCTTTTAATGTTGTAGCCATCCAATAGCCATGCTCACTTATATTATTTAGAGAATTAGGATCGTTTAAGAAGTCAATGCAATCATTGTATAATTCTTTGTGTGCTCCATATCCAAAATAGTGATCTAAAATGCCAACTTTAATTCCTTTACCTTTAGTTATTTCATGAGCTTGTTTGACATTATGAATTGTAAAATAAGTAGCTCTAGAATTTGCATTTCCAACATCAATACTTAAAGGTTGCTGCTTTAATTTCAATATAAAAAAAGCATTTCCAAGTAAAGAGACTATAAGAACAAGTATTAAAATTATAAAATATTTATTTTTCATATAATTAAACCTCCATAAAAAGTATAAATATTGTAATTGGTTAACCTTACATATTTATAATAATGTTTAAATATTACAAAAGTGGGAGGTGAATTCTTAAGAAAATCGAAAGAATTGGCTGCAGTGTATATTTTGATGAAAAAATCTCAACACTGTTGAGAGAAATGAATAACTTAAAAGAAAGTAATTATGAAAAATAAAAAATACCACTTGTTTAGAGTGGTATTAAGAATAAAAAGATAAAAACTATAAATTATTCACAGCTTCGCTTAAAACTTTTCCGATAGAATCATTAATGACCAAATCAGCCTTAGAGTCAGCAGAAGTAGAACTTTTATTTATAAGAACAATATTTTTTCCTCTAAAATAATTGATAAGACCTGCAGCGGGATAAACTACAAGTGAAGTCCCTCCAATAATTAGTGTATCAGCTTTAGAAATAGCATCTATAGCACCTCTTATTACATTATCATCTAAACCTTCCTCATAAAGAACCACATCAGGTTTTACATTGCCACTACATTTAGTGCAAGTAGGAACGTTGTCTGCTTTTAAAATGAAATCAGCATCATAAAAAGCATGACATTTAATGCAGTAATTTCTATGAACAGATCCGTGGAGTTCGAAAACATTTTTATTTCCTGCCATTTGATGAAGACCATCAATATTTTGAGTTACTATTGCTTTTAATTTTCCTAATTCCTCAAGCTTTGCTAGTGCTAAATGCCCGCTATTTGGCTTAGCATCTGGATATATAAGCTTTGACTTATAAAATCTAAAAAATTCTTCCGGATATTTAATGTAAAAGGTATGAGATACTAATTGCTCTGGTGTAAATGTTGCATTAAGCTTTTCACTAAACAAACCATTGGAACTTCTGAAATCAGGGATATTTGATTCAGTGCTGACCCCAGCTCCGCCAAAGAAAACTATATTATTACTATCCTTTATAATTTGAGCTAAATTTTCTATTTTATTTTCCATAAAATAATCATCTCCAAAATACAATTTAATACCTTTATTATGGCATAGTTTATGAAAAAATTAAATTACTTAAACATATTAAAATATCATAATAGGACCTTTACATTCAATCAACTATTGATAACATCAATATAATTAAATGCGTAGTCATAGATGATAATGACTATGATATAAGAAATATAGAAAGTAAAGTTGAACTTGAATGTACTACATATATAACAGAATATGTTAATAAACATGTATACCATAATAGTAAAATTAAAGTTAAATTGGCTTTTGATTTGATAATGAATTACTTCCTAAACATTTCATCTATCGATCTGGAATATAAAGATGCAATTGAGATTAATGATACAAGCATAGATAACATAGAAATTTTAAGTATAAACAGCAATGAATTTGATATTGATGTATGTGTTGATGAAGATTTATTTAGGGATAGATAAAATAAATATTTTATTTAGGAATAGCTATAATGGCTATTCTTTTTTTATTTGTAAATTAGGCGGCTCCCGAATTTTAAAATTCACGTTATTATTAATAAAGACAAGGTAAACTACTCTTAATCAAGCTATCATAGCCTATTTAAATAGATTCTAATTTAAATATCATATCAAAAGCCTTTTTCAAGGTATAAGCAAATGTAGAACCAAATTTATATGCAAAGGAGATAGTAGTATGCTTTCCTTGGTAAACATCAAGGAGGAATTATAAATGAAAATTGAAATATGTATAACAAACTTAGGAAATGGTAATTATATCTATGGGAACGTATATTCTTTATATGATATTATAGATTTAGAGAAAAAGGTTAATCCATTAAGAATGAATGATACGGAGGACCAACTTAAAGATACAGATGTTAATGTGTCAGATAGAGATTCACTTTCCTTTTTTGAGATGTTAGGAGAATTTAAAATAACTCCTGATGATCTATCAGCATTGTTTAAAGTTGGAACTGCAAGTGAGGTTCTAGAGATTTTGGAATATCAATATAGTTATCAGATCATAGGAGCTTGTAACAAAGAAACTGCTTTTCAGGAATGATACCAAGAGTTATATAATGACATTCCCGAACACTTAGAAGATTATATGGATTGGAATAAATTAATGAGAAGTTATGAATACGGAACCTTAATAATTGAAAACTTAGGATCTAGATTGCATATGTTAACAGACAAATTCACATTGGTCAACAATATTAAAATTGATGTTCACCTACTTCATTTTCAGTTTATTGCTATTATATCCAATGAGTAACAGGCAATATTTTACTGGCCTTTTTATAAAATAAATGTTATACTTATTCAAAAATTATGGTGGATTGAATAGTTTTGATATATACTATTAATTGATAAAGGAGTGCAAAAATGAAAACAAATACTGAGAAAAAGATTAACAATACTAGAAAAAAACTTACTGTAGTTTCTTTTTTTTGTGGCGCTGGAGGTCTAGATTTAGGATTTGAAAATGCTGGATTTAAAACTATTTGGGCAAATGATATAGATAAAGATGCTTGTGCTACTCATCGTCTATGGAGCGATGCAACAGTGGTATGTGGAGATATAAGTAAGATTGATCTTTCAACTATTCCTAATGCTGATATACTATTAGGAGGTTGGCCTTGCCAAGGCTTTTCTTTAGCAGGTCCTCGTAAGCTAGATGATAGTAGAAACAGTCTTTATAAAAACTATGTAAAATACCTCGAGGAAAAACAACCTATGGCTTTTGTTGGTGAGAATGTAAAAGGAATGCTCACTTTAGGTAACGGCGAAATATTTGAAGCTTTAAAATCAGATATGTATTCAAAGGGATATACTCTATTTTATAAGTTACTTAATGCAAGTGATTATGGTGTTCCTCAAGATAGACAAAGAATTATCATTGTTGGATTTAGGAATGATTTAAATATTATTAATTTTGAATTTCCTAAACCATTAGATAATAAAGTAACTTTACGAGATGTTTTATCAAACATTTCCGAACCGTTACCAGAAGAAATTTGCAATGCTCCTTATAGCTCAAGATATATGTCTAGAAATCGCAAACGTAATTGGGATCAATTTTCTTACACTATTCCAGCTATGGCTAAACAGGTTACACTACACCCATCTAGTCCAGATATGGAGAATGTAGGTAAAGATTTATGGAAGTTTGGTGATAATGGAATTACAAGAAGATTCTCGTGGAGGGAAGCTGCTTTAATACAAACTTTTCCTCAAGATTTGGAGTTCATTGGAGACTTAACTAGTAAATATAAACAAATAGGCAATGCTGTTCCAGTTAGACTAGCTGAAGCAGTCGCAAAAAAAGTATTCAATACACTTAGCTTATGTAATGTAGACATAGCTAATACAAGTTTATTACAAGAAGTAAGTATAGGTTAAAAAATAACATTTAGGGGGGAATAGAGTGGCTATACAAACAAGTTTGGGAAAAGCTTTTGAATATGCTTGCCTTAATTCATTAAATTCAGAGCTTTCTGATCAACAAGAAGTTATTCTAGAAGATACCAGTGCTTTAAACGTGGCAAGAGATTTTTACAATGGCGCTGATGAAAAAACAAAAGAAAAAATGGATTTAGCGGCTAATGCAGCTGTAAGGGTTATTTTAAGATTGGAACCTCAGCTGCAAAATCCATTAAAAAATAACCCTTTATATTTAACAATACAAGAAGATGCTGCTGGGATATCAGGAGATGTAAGAGATGTTCTATGTATAAGAAGACAGAATGAATGGGAAATAGGTTTAAGTTGTAAGCATAATCATTCCGCTGTAAAGCATAGTAGATTATCTCCTAGTATAGATTTTGGACAAATGTGGTTTGGTATACCTTGTTCAAATGAATATTTTGAAGAGATAACTCCAATGTTTGATGAACTAAGAGAGCTGAAAAGCAAAAAGGTTCTTTGGAGAGAAATTGAAAATAAAGAAGAACGTTATTACATACCATTGTTAAAAGCTTTTATGAAAGAATTAAAAAGACTTGATTCTGAAAATCCTAATATAATTCCTAAAAGACTATTAAGTTATCTTTTGGGATTAAATGATTTCTATAAGGTAATTACAGATGATAAAAGAAAAGTAACAAAAGTTCAAGTATATAGCCTTTATGGAACATTAAACCGAGCTGCTGGAAGGATTCGTCCACAAGTAAAAATCCCTCAATTAGTAATGCCGGAAAGATTTTTTAATATTGATTTCAAACCGAGTTCAGGTAATACGGTGCATGTAGTTTGTGATGGCGGTTGGACAATCTCTATGAGAATACATAATGCTAGTTCGAAAGTAGAACCTTCATTAAAATTTGATGTTAATCTGTTAGGAGTTCCACCTACATTATATACACATCATGAACCTTGGGAATAACAATAAAGAGAGATAGTAATACTAATATGGAAAAGGAATTGATTAATATATTTTTTGGAGAAAGTTTAATGGATAAGGATATACTGATTAATATGATTACAAAAACACAAGAAGATATAGTAACATTATCTACACTATAAAAAGTGGGTTTATATTCGTATATCAGTGCTGACACCAGCTCAACCAAAGAAAACTATATTAATTGCTTTCCTTTAAAATTTTTGATAATTTTTCTATACTCATAATAACACCTTCTTAATTAATTATTATTTTTATTTCACAATTAATTTATTAAATGAAGAAAATTGACTTATAGTAAACCGCTTAGAAGCTTCATAAAATAAGTATTTAATAAAAAATAAAAAAACTTTTAAAAAGATGTTGACATAACATCCATATCTCGATATAATACTATTTGTGATCTGGTGATGACGGCGTAGAGGTAACACTCCTTCCCATTCCGAACAGGACAGTTAAGGTCTACAGCGCTGATGGTACTGCACGGGTGACTGTGTGGGAGAGTAAGACGTTGCCAGGTGAGATGGCTCGATAGCTCAGTCGGTAGAGCAGAGGACTGAAAATCCTCGTGTCACTGGTTCGATTCCAGTTCGAGCCACCACAAAGCACTAACTTATGTTAGTGCTTTTTTTGCGTGTTTAAATAGCTTTAATTCCTGCTAATATGTTGCATCATTCAAAGTTTTGGCAACTACTTGGCTAGGACTCCAAAATGAACAATTAAGGGAAATACCATATACTTATAATCTGTATTGCCGATTAAAAAAATCATGTAGAAATTTCTACCTATAAAAAATAATTTATCTGAAAAATATTTTTTAATATATATGTAAACATTGAAAAAAATCAATATATATTAGATGAGATATATTTCAATTAACAATGTACAGTTAACAATTGGAAATTATAGTTGAAATCCTTACAGGATTTCTTGAGTATTAATTATTAAAATATAAAGGGGGATGATAAATATGAGAGAAAGAAGATACGTAAAATTCAAATTAGACCTATACGATGACACAAAAACAAAAATTATAGATCAAAGACTAGAAAGAGATTTCATTCACTACTTTTTTGCAAGAAGTATTATTTTAGCTGGAAAGGCTAACAAAGAAGGGGATTTATATATGGCAAAGGATATTCCCTATACAATAGATACTCTAGCAATAGAGTTTGGTAGAGAGGCTGCATTAATTAAAGTAGCTTTAGATGTGTTGATAGAATTAAAAATGATTGTAGTTACAGCAGATAATATTTATAGAGTAAAAGGGTTCGTAAAACATCAAAATATTAAGGTGAAGGAAAAAGAAGAAATTAAGAATAAGGAAGAGAGAAAACCTATTTCTCCAAGTAATAAAGAAGTGGATATAAAAGAGGACAAGCAAACTAAAGACAGCAAAATAGTATCAGATAATATCAAAGAAGAGTGTAAGCCTGCACAAAATAAAGATAAAGAACAAAGTGAAACTCATAAAGTTGAGTCTGAAAATTATAAGACTTCAGATAATATAAATTCAACAAAGGAAAGCGACATTAACAAGTATGTGAATTGTTTAGCTACGTTGAAGGAAAATCAGAGTTTAGGAACTAAAATAACCGATTGCAATGAAAGGCAAGAAGTAATTAGTCATAATGTAAAAAATGTTGATAGTGGTATGGTGGATATCGCTAAAGCTTCAGAAGCTATTAATACTGAGCAGAATAATTTAGTCATCTTAGAAACCAAGGATAATAGCAAGGGAAGGAGAATGAAGAAAAGCCAACGAAAAGATGATTTAGTTACTGAGCTTGCAGTAGATAAAACAGGAGATGGTACGTCTTTATTATTATTTTCAGAAGGGGATATGCCACCTTTGAGAGAAGGAGAGAGGGTTATATGGGGACTGACCCTTGGGTAAAATTACCGGTGTGCAATTGATAAGTGTGGATGAAAAGTCTTTGGATTTTCGGTAAAAATATTTTAAGAAAACCAGAGGTTTTCAACATTAGTTGGTTACAGACTACCCATAAAGGGCATCAATTGCACCTGGTAAATTGTAAATTAAACTATATAACTTTTATATTAAACAGTACATTGTTCAACTCCAATATAATAAGAACCACAATCAGGGCAAACTGTTACATTTACAATATAACTATCATCAATTTTACCTGCTCTGAAAAGTTTGTTGAAAGACGTATCTTTATATTCTTCACTAAGTGTATTAATTACATATTCATTATTTTTTGTATAAACATAAAAGTGATATTCTAAATATCGGTAGGCCTTACCGATTTGTTCTTGAGAATTACAAGAACATTTATCTGCAAAATATTCTGTTGAGAAATTTACTTCTTCTCCGTCATTTAAAGCTTTTAAGACCATATCTACTGATATTCCATTGATTTCATTTTCATCATAAAAAAATATTCCGTCGCAATTTCCTTCGTTCAAAACATATTCTTTATCATTAGAAATAAATTTATATTCCATAAAGTACCCCCTGGTTTTATATATTTTCAATCTGCCAATCAATAGGTGTTTGATTGGTAGAAATCAAAAAGTTATTTGTTTGAGAAAATGGCTTGCTGCCGAAGAAACCTCTTGCTGCAGATAGTGGACTTGGATGAACAGATTTTATAATTAAGTGCTTTGGGTTAGTAATTAAGCTAGCTTTAGAAATAGCATTGTTACCCCATAAAATAAAAACTATAGGAGTTTCTTTTTCGTTTAGCACTTGAATGATTTTTGTGGTAAACTCTTCCCAGCCTTTATTTTTATGAGAATTAGCTTCTCTAGCTCTTACAGTAAGCACTGTATTTAAAAGCAATACTCCTTGGTCAGCCCATTTTTTTAAGTAGCCGTTATTTGGAATATAGCAGCCTAAATCAGATTGTAATTCCTTATACATGTTTATTAATGAAGGAGGTGCTTTTACTCCAGGATTAACAGAAAAACTTAAACCATGTGCTTGCTTTGGACCATGATAAGGATCTTGACCTAATATTACAACTTTAACTTTTGAATAAGGTGTATAATGCAATGCATTAAAAAGATCATACATATTAGGATATATAACCTTTGAATTGTATTCGCTCACTAAAAATTTTCTTAATTTAACATAATAGTCTTTTTGGAATTCAGATTCTAAATAATTTTTCCAATCATTTTTTAATATTTCAGACATAACATCACCCAACAATAGTATAACATTTTAGGACAAAATTATGTACAATACATTTACCAAAAATCCATAATCTTAAATTAATTTATTTACCTTATTGTTAGAAGTTGTAGATACTGTTAAAATAGAGTGGTATATAGTTTGATTAGACGAAATATAAAAATAACATATAAAAAAGGAGAATTTAAAATGGAAAATAAGGTATTAGCAGTTGCGGCAGGAAATGAAATAACAGAAAAAGATTTAAACGCAATAATTTCAAGATATCCAGAAGAACAAAGAGGGGCGCTGCAAAACGAAGGTAAAAAGAAGCAATTGTTAGAACAATTAATTTCTTTTGAATTAATGAATAAATTTGGAAAAGAAATAGAATTAGATAAGACTCAAGAATACAAAGATGCAATTGAAAGTATATCAAAGGAAGTTATAACTTCAATGGCTATAAATAAGATATTATCTGATATTACTGTTACTGACGATGAAGTTAAGAAATATTATGAAGATAACAAAGAAGCATTTGGTCAACCAGCAACAGTTTCTGCTAGACACATTTTAGTTGCTACAGAAGAAGAAGCTAAAAAAGCAAAAGAAGAAATTTCAGGAGAAAAGATATCTTTTGGAGATGCTGCAATGAAATATTCAACATGCCCTTCTAATCAACAAGGTGGAAATTTAGGTGAGTTTTCAAAGGGTATGATGGTTCCAGAATTTGAAGAAGCTGCTTTTACAGCAGAAATTGGAGTTGTTACAGAACCTGTTAAAACTCAATTTGGATACCACTTAATATTAGTAGATGCTAAGAATGAAGCTTCAATTAAGAGCTTTGATGAAGTAAAAGATGGTGTTTTAAATCAACTATTACAACAAAATCAACATGCTAAATATGATCAAATGTTAAAAGAATTAGAAAATAAATATGGTGTAGAAAGAAAATAGTTACACATATAAAAATGTTGTCTCAAAGCAATTTTGTTTGAGACAACATTTTTTTACAATAATTCAGTAAAAGAATTAATATATTTATCGGCATATTTAAGAAGTTCCTCTTTAGAGTCTAAACACTCATCATCTTTTACAGCAATGACCTTCATATTAGCTGCTTTTGCACCTTGAATAGCTGGCAATATATCTTCAAATACTAAACAGTGTTTTGGATTAACACCCAACTTATCAGCAGCTAGTAAATATACATCAGGACAGTTCTTACCATTGGAAACTTCATCTGTTGTTGTGATTGAATCAAAATAATCGTAAATTTCATTGTTCTTTAGACAAGCTTCTAGTAAGGGAATTGAATTACTTGTAGCCAAACCAATTTTTATATCAGAGGATTTTAAATAATTCAAGTAGTCTTTTACACCGGATTTTAATTTTACATTATTAGAGTAATGATTAAATGCCATGTTGTGCCAATCTTCTAGAATTTCTTCTATTGAGTCCTCAAGTTTGAATCTCTTTTTAAAATAAACAGCTGTTTGATTAAAACTTAAGTGAACAATTTCGTTTCTTAAATCATCTGGCATAGAATATCCTTTTTTCTTTAAATAATCCACATCAATTTGTGCCCATACCCACATAGAATCAACTAAGGTTCCATCAAGATCAAAGATTGTACCTTTTATATCTGTTAACATATAAATCTCCTTTTAAGCTATATTGTTCAAAGTAGTAAGCAAATTAAAAATAATAAAAAAACCTAAGGAGTTTGTTTCCTTAAGTCAAAATAATTAGAATCAAAAAATGGTCGGGGTGACAGGGATTGAACCTGCGACCTCATGGTCCCAAACCACGCGCGCTCCCATCTGCGCCACACCCCGAAGTTATACTTAATTATATATATAAGTATTTTTTCTGTCAATAATTTGAGAGATTTTATAGTGAAAAAGTAGTTTTAATAAGTTCTAAAAAGTTTGAAATAAGCAAATTTCATAATAGAAAGGAAGAACAGGTTTAAACCTGTAAAGATTTATCAATAATTAAATTATGAGAAATATAAAGGATACGTTAGAATAAGTGGGGAAAATGGATTATATATAGATATTAGTAGAATAAATTAAAAATTCGCCATATATATGAATTGTTGATTTTTAATGAAAGTGATATAATTGTAAAAGATATAGATTAAGGAGGAGGGAAGGTTGTTTTAAACCGACTTTGAATGAAAAACAAAATTCTAGCTATTATGTTAGCCAGCGTAATCGTTATAGGTAGTTCAGTACCAGCGTTTGCGACACCAAATAATCAGCAATTAAGTGATTCGAGACAGAAATATGCAGAAATTGAAAATAAAATAAAAGACATTCAAAATAAGATTTATGACTTAGATACGAAGATAGAACCTCTACAATTAACTGTAGACAAAAATACTAAAGATATAAAAAATATTAACAAAGTCATTGATAACACTACAAAGGATATAGAACAATGTAAGAAAGAAATTACTACAATGGATTTAGCTTTAGGGAAAAGAGTTAAGGCAATGTATGTATCAGGAGATTCAGAATTTAGTTATTTGAGTTTTTTACTTGAATCAGAATCAACAAGTGATTTCTTTTCTAGAGCAGAAGCAGTTAGCAAAATTGTTGGAAAAGATAAAGAAAATATAGAAAGTGTAATGAAGAAAAAAGAAGAATTAAATGATAAAATTCAATCATTAGAAGACAAGAAAAATGAAATTGATAAACTTAATAAAGAAGTACAAGCATCTATAAGTGAATTAGATGGTAAAAAGAAAGAACAAAAAGTATTAGCAGATCAAGCTCAAGCAGAAAAGAGCAAATTTGATTCGGAGTATCTATCACAATTAGAAAGAGAAACAGTAAAATCTCAATTTGATCTTATTAGTAATTCTAATAGTTCAACAGCAGATCTTCAATCAGCTATTGTTCAATTAAGAAATATTAGAGATAATCAAATTAAGAGTGAAATTGTTAAATCAGAAATTAATGAAAAGATAGAAAAGGCTAAAGCTATTGTTTCGTCAAAAAAAGCTGCTGAAGTTAAAGTGACAGCAAGCAGAGGAAGAAGCCGTTCTTCAGCAATAGTACCATCAGCAGGGAATGCACAAGCTATATTAAATGAAGCATATGCACAATTAGGAAAGCCTTATGTATATGGAGCAACAGGTTCAGCTAACTTTGACTGTTCAGGATTTACTCAATTTGTATATGAAAATGCAGCGGGGGTAGACATATCAAGAACTACATACTCGCAAATTAACGAAGGACAATCAGTGAGTCAAGATCAGCTTAAACCAGGTGATTTAGTATTTACACATGCAGGTCATGTGGGAATATATGTTGGTGGCGGTCAAATGATCCATGCACCACAAACAGGTGATGTAGTAAAGGTTAGTCCGGTATATAATTTTTATGCGGGAAGAAGAATAATTTCATAGTAAATATAAGAAATTAGTTGTTAATATCTGATTATATTAAAAGTCCTTCTGTTTATAAACAGGAGGTCTTTTTTTCTTAAAGCTGTGATGTTATAATGTGATGGGTGTAACTAAGACTTTTTAGAAAATGATTAAAATAGATGTGATGATTAATTTAATATAAGTTTATTATATTAATAGTAGAGGAAAAATAATATGGATGATAAATTTAAATATGTAGAGCAAGATGAAACAATAGATGATTTGCAGCTTAAAGGGTTAGAATTAATTCAAAAGAAAGATGGATTTAAATTCGGTGTAGATGCTGTTTTATTATCAGATTTTGCTAATGTAAAAACAAAACATAGAGTAATGGATTTATGTACAGGAACAGGAATAGTTCCATTTTTAATATACGGCAAATATAATCCGCAAAGCATATACGGATTAGAAATTCAAGAAGACATGATTGACATGGCTAAGAGAAGCGTAAAGTTAAACGCCTTAGAGAAAAAGTTATTTTTTATAAATGAGGATTTGAAAAATATAGAATTTTTAAAGACAATTGAAAAATTTGATGTGTTAACAGTAAATCCTCCATACAAATTAAATAGCTCAGGTATTTTAAATCCTAATGATAAACTTGCTATAGCCAGACATGAAGTGTTATGTAATTTAGAAGATGTGATTTCTGCGGCAAGAATTTTGCTTAAAGATAATGGAAGAATGTTTATGGTTCATAGACCAGAACGTTTGGCAGATATTTTTATGCTCATGAGAAAGTATAAAATTGAACCTAAAAGAGTGAAAATGATACATCCTAAAATAGGTAAAGCCCCGAATATTGTTTTAGTTGAAGGACAAAGAGATGGGGGGGCTTACTTAAAGTGGGATCCACCATTGTATGTTTATGATGAAAATGGCAAGTATACCAAAGAAATAGACTTAATATATGGGAGGATATAATTATGGAAAACGGGAAACTATATTTAGTACCAACCCCTATTGGTAATTTGAAGGATATTACATTAAGAGCACTTGAGACTTTAAAAGAAGCTGATGTTATAGCAGCAGAGGACACTAGACAGACTTTAAAACTATTAAATCACTTTGAAATAAAAAAATCTTTGATAAGTTATCATAAATTTAATGAACAAAATAAAAGTGATAAGATTATTGAATTATTAATGGAAGGGAAAAAGGTTGCATTAGTGTCTGATGCAGGAACTCCAGGAATATCAGACCCTGGGAGTGTAATAGTTCAAAGGTGTATAGAGGAAAATCTTGAATTTGAAGTCCTACCAGGAGCAACGGCAATAACAACTGCATTAGTTTATTCGGGCTTAGATACAACAAAATTTCTTTTTAGAGGTTTTTTACCTAGAGAAAATAAGGAACGAAAAGCAATAACTGATGAACTCTTACAAAGTCAGGAAACACTTATATTTTATGAAGCTCCTCATAGATTAGTTGATACCTTATCATTTTTAATAGATGTGTTTGGGGATAGAAAAATTGCAGTATGTAGAGAATTGACGAAGTTGTATGAAGAAATATATAGAGGATATTTAAGTGAAGCTTTGAAGTATTTTGATGAAAAAAAGCCTAGAGGAGAATTTGTGCTTGTACTAGAAGGAAAAAAACTTGAAGATATAAAAGAAGAGCAAAGAGAAACCTGGGTTAATTTATCTATTGAAGAACATATAATTAAATATGTGAATGACGGTATGAACAAAAAAGAAGCTATAAAGCTTGTGGCAAAAGAAAGAGAATTGCCTAAAAGTGAAGTTTATAAATTTTCAACTAATATATAAAAAAACAAACTATCTTGAAGTTGTTTCAAGATAGTTTGTTAAATGGTTTTAAACTTATTGGATAGTATTAAAGTATTAAGTATTATTTGTTGTTTTTGATTTCGTCTAAACATTTAGTACAAATATTTTTACCTTTATAGTTGATTACGTCTCTTGCATCTCCACAGAAAATACAAGCTGGCTCATACTTCTTTAAAATTATTTGCTCACCGTCTACATAAATTTCTAATGCGTCTTTTTCAGCAATATCTAAAGTTCTTCTAAGCTCTATAGGAATAACAATTCTTCCTAATTCGTCTACTCTTCTAACTACACCTGTTGATTTCATAAAAATTCCTCCTAATTACACGATTCGACATTCTACTATATTATATTACCAAGCATGTAATATAAAGTCAATGAATATTTTGAATTAATTTATAAGAAATTACAAATTTCAACTTTAATTAACATCTTACTTAAAATATACTACCATATTTTAGAAAAGTCAATAGGTTTTGTCTATAAAATTACAAAATTATTTTTATAATAATAAATTACGTTAAAATGGCTCATATCAGCAGATTTGAAAAGTTGTGACGAAAATTATTTTCATTATATTTACATACAAGTAAGAAAAAGTTATAATTTTACTATTATTATGTGGTAATACTTTAGCAAAAAGGAGAATACTATACGTAATAATGTCGAGTGCTTACATAAATTAGATATTTTTTCGTACGTATAATTTAAATCTGGATTTTTTTGAATAAGATCAATTATATGTGAGAAAATAAAATTGTTAAGAACTTATGTTTAAAAGTAGTTTGTAATAAGTTAATACTTACTATATAATATACTTGTTATTTAAGTGAAGAAAGTATGGGTGTATAAAATGGGAAGAAAATTTGATTCGGATTATTTAAGAGAATTAGCAGAAGAAATGTCTAAGGGAAATTCAGTTTCATATGAAGATTTTCCAAAGTATGATTTATTTCTATCTCAAGTAATAGATTATTTAAATGATAAATTTGTTGACGAAAACTTTACTAATAATATAGTTCAAAATTATATTAAAAGTGAAGTTATAACAAAACCTGAAGATGGCAAAAAAAGAGGTTACACTAAAATGCATTTAATACAATTAGTATTGATAAGCTATATGAGACCTCTATTAACAACAGAAGAAATTAAAAAAGTTTTTAGACTTGCATTTAACGAAATTAATGACAGAAATGATGATATATTATCATGGGAAGAAACATATAAAACTTTCATGCAAATACAACAAGAAACTTTAGATGATTATTTGCTCTCGTCGCTTACTAATGGAGATAAATTACAGGAAATGATACAAAACTTTGAGTTAAAAGAAAAAGATGAAGAAAGAATAAGAATATTTTTATTAGTCTTATCACTTATAGCCCAAGCGAGTGTTATTAAGAAACTAGTTCAAAAAATAGTTAAAGAATATGATACAGAGTAAAAGATAAAATATATAGGATAAAATAGTATAAAGAAAAAATGTGCTGAAACACTTGCTTAATTAACTTAGAATTTACAATAGCTAATTAAGTGAGTGTTTTATAGATGTTTTTATTATTAAAAATACAGTGATTTTGAAATTGGTTAGGAGCTTGTTAAAGAGAGGAAAATTTATGGATAAAATCATATTAAAAGAGTCCGTAAGAAATTTAGTAGAATTTTGTTTGAAAAATGGAGACATAGATAATAGATTTTCAGGAAGTGCCAGAGCTGTTGAGGGAATAAAAGCTCATCAGAAAATTCAAGAGGATAATGGGAAAATATATGAAAATTATGAGAAGGAAGTATATTTAACCTATGAATTTCAATTAGATAATAGTGTAATAAATATTGAAGGACGAGCAGATGGAATTATAATAGAGAAAAATAATATTATAATTGAGGAAATTAAATCTACATATAAAAGTTTTTCTAATATAGATGATTCTAATGAAGTACATTGGGCTCAGGCAAAAGTATATGCTTTTATTTATGGAAAGCAAAATAACTTGAATGAAATTTATATAAGATTATCTTATATGCAGCTTGAAACTTATGAAGTTAAAAGTTTTGAACAAAAGTTTTCAATTAATGAATTAGAAACTTTTGTTTTTAAAATATTAAATGAATATGAAAAGTTTATTCTTTTAATTTTTAGACATAAAGAAAAGAGAAATGAATCTATAAAAAATCTTAAGTTTCCATTTGATGAATATAGAGCTGGTCAACGTAAGTTGATTAATATATCCTATCAAACTATAAAGGAAAAAGAAATCTTATTTACTCAAGCTCCAACAGGAATAGGAAAAACAATATCAACTATATTTCCAGCCGTGAAAGCAATAGGGGAAGGTATAGGAGAAAGAATAGTATATCTAACAGCAAAAACTATAAATCGAGAAGTTGCAGAGGATACTTTTGAAAGATTAAGACAAGAAGGATTGAAATTTAAAAACATTACCATTACTGCAAAAGAAAAAATATGTATTAATGAAACTTTTGATTGTAATCCTGAGAAGTGTATATATGCAAAAGAGTATTATGCTAAAGTAAAGGAAGCTATATTATGTATTATTGAAAATGAAGAAAGAATTTCCTCGGAAATATTGCAGAAATATGCAGAAACATATAAAATATGCCCCTTTGAATTTTCTTTAGATGTAAGTCTTTATTGTGATGGTATTATAGGTGATTATAATTACATATTTGATCCTAGGGCATCTTTAGGAAGACTGCTTGAAAGTGTAGGTAATATAGTATTAATAGATGAAGCACATAATTTAGTAGATAGAGCAAGAGGAATGTATTCTGCTACTTTGAGTAAAAATCAAATATTGTCATGCAAAAAAATAGCAAAAGGTAAATTAAACAAAATACATAATATATTAGGTAAAATTAATAATCATCTTGTAGAGCTCAGAAATGAATGTGAGCATAAAGAAGTTAAATGGTTTTATGAGAAAGAACCTCCTAAAGATTTAAATAAACAGCTGCAACTTTATTTAAAAGAAAGTGAAGAGATTTTAGTCAGAGGTAACAGATTTGAAGGATATGAAGATATACTTCAATTGTATTTTGATATAAATGCATTTGTTTCAACTATGCAGCTATATGATGAAAATTATGTAACTTGTATAGAAAAAGAAAATCAAGATATTATATTAACCTTATATTGTGTAAATCCTGCTAAAAATTTAAAAGAATATCTAGGTAAATGTCAATCAGCAATTTTCTTTTCAGCAACTATATCACCAATAAAGTATTATATAGATATGCTTGGAGGGAAAGATGAAACCTATAGATTGAAACTTCCTTCGCCATTTAAAAAAGAAAATTTGAAGGTTTGTGTTAGTCCACTTAACATAAGGTATACCCATAGAAAAAGAACTTTAAAATCTGTTAAAGATAAAATTATAGATTTTATTTCAAAAAATATAGGTAATTATATAGTTTTTTCACCATCATATGCATATATGGAATTGCTGTGGGAAGAAATGAATCAGTCTCAAATTGAAAGATTCCAACTTATAAAGCAAAAACCTAATATGTCAGAAGAAGAAAAAAGTGAATTCTTAAACCTTTTTAAGGAAAACAATAATTTGCTAATGTTTTGTGTTCTTGGGGGAATGTTTTCAGAGGGAATAGATCTTCCAGGAGAACAATTAATAGGAAGTATAATAATTGGTGTAGGTTACCCTATGATATCTATGAAAAATGAAATAATAAAAGATTTCTATAAAGAAAATGGATATGATTATGCTTATGTGTTTCCAGGAATAAACAAAGTTCAACAAGCAGTTGGAAGAGTAATAAGAACTGAAACTGATAAAGGGAGAGTTTTGCTTATAGATGATAGGTATACAACCAATAAATATGAAATCTTACTGCCTAATGAATGGTATCCTATAAATAAATGTTGACAAGATTGAACATAGGTAAAACAAAAAGTTTATTTATCTATTTAAGTATGTTAAAATATTCATGTTGGTTTTATCCGATAGCTAGCATCCATAAAACTTCCACTTTATTTTATATAAAGTTAGACCAGTAAGCAAATTACACTAAATCACAGATTTTGGTCCTGTGCTTAAGTGGAAGTTAACGGCTGCACGCTCCTGGATAAGTTCAACTAAATTCAGTTGGAGTATAAAAACTTCACCTGAAAAGTTTCACTTTAAGGAACAAGATGAAATTTAATAAGATATTTTAAAGTAGAATTAAGGAGCGAGGAAAATGAATATTCCATTAATTGATTTAAAAGCTCAATATAAGTCTATTTCTGAAGATTTAGATAGAGTAACTAAAGAAGTTCTTTCTTCTGCAAGTTATATTATGGGAAGTAATGTAACAGGATTTGAAAAAGAATTTGCAGAATATATAGGAGTTAAACATGCAATATCAGTAGGTAATGGAACTGATGCTTTGGTTATTGCATTAAAATCTTTAGGAATAGGGCATGGAGATGAAGTTATTACTACACCATTTACTTTTTTTGCTACAGCAGAAACTATTTCAGCAGTTGGAGCAATACCTGTATTTGTAGATGTAGAAAAGGACACTTTTAATATAGATCCAGTTAAGATAGAAGAAAAGATAACTAGTAAGACAAAAGCAATTGTTCCAGTGCACATTTTTGGCCAAAGTGCAAAGATGGATGAAATAAATGAAATAGCTAAAAAACATAATTTAAAGGTTATAGAAGATGCGTGTCAAGCAATTGGTGGTAAATATAAGAATAGAAAAATTGGGACATTAGGAGACGTTGCATGTTTCTCATTCTTTCCAACTAAGAACCTTGGATGTGCAGGAGATGGCGGAATGATTGTAACAGATGATGATAATGTTGCAACAATAGCTAGAGCCTTAAGAACACATGGAAGTGGAGAAAATGGTCAAAAGGCGTATAATTTATTAAATAACATAACTGAAGAAGTTGCAACAGTTCAAAATGCTGATGATACAGTATATAATCCGTTAAAATATTATAATTATTTAATTGGATATAATACAAGATTAGATGCAATTCAAGCAGCAATTTTGAGAGTGAAATTACCTCATATAGACAGCTGGAATGCAAAAAGAAGAGAGATTTCTAAAATATATGATGAAAAGCTAAAGGATACTGATTTAGTAACTCCGTTTATTAGTGAAGAAAATGAACCTGTATATCATATGTATATAATTCAATCAGAAAATAGAGAAGCTATGCTAAATAAGCTTAAGGAAAAAGGTGTAGCAACAGGAGTATATTATCCTGTACCATTACATCTTCAAAAAGTATATAAAAATCTTGGATATAAAGAAGGTGATATGCCAGTTGCAGAATATCTATCACATAGAACTTTTGCAATACCAGTTTATCCAGAGTTAACTGAAGAAGAAGTAAATTATATTGTTGAAAGTATAAAAGAATAAACCAATATTATAATAAATAACATGAAGATTAGGTGAGGATTAGTTTATGGATAATAATTATTTTGTTCACGAATCTAGCTATGTAGATGACAATGTTAAAATAGGAGATGGAACAAAGATATGGCACTTTTCTCACATTATGAGCAATTGTGAAATCGGGGAAAAATGTAATATAGGACAGAACGTTGTTATATCACCAGGTGTAAAGCTTGGAAATGGTGTTAAGATTCAAAACAATGTATCTGTTTATACTGGAGTAATTTGTGAAGATGATGTGTTTTTAGGACCATCATGTGTATTTACAAATGTAGTAAATCCAAGAAGTTTCATTGAAAGAAAGAGTGAATATAAGGAAACAATAATTGGAAAAGGCGCATCTATAGGAGCAAATGTTACTATAGTATGTGGTCATAATATAGGTAAATATGCACTTGTTGGTGCAGGAGCTGTTGTTACTAAACATATTCCTGATTATGCTCTAGTTGTTGGAAACCCAGCAGGCCTGCTAGGATATGTATGTAAATGCGGAGAAAAATTAAGGTTCAAAGAAGATCATGCCACATGCACAGCGTGTGGAGAAGAATATAAAAAAGAAAATGGAATAGTTGAATCTGTTAACTGTTAATTGTTAACTGAAAAAGTGGAGGTATAACATGTCAATATTAAAACAACAATTATTGGATAAAATAAATAATAAAACAGCTAAAGTTGGTGTAGTGGGACTTGGTTATGTTGGGTTACCATTAGCTGTAGAAAAGGCTAACGCTGGATATCAAACTATTGGATTTGATGTTCAAGACTGGAAAGTTAATTTTGTTAATGAAGGAAAGAATTATATAGGGGATGTAGTGGATGAAAATCTAAAAAAAATAGTGGAAGGAAAGCTTTTAAAAGCTACTACAGATTTTAGCTTTGTAAAAGATGTAGACACTATTTGTATTTGTGTTCCTACACCATTAGATTTATATAAGCAACCAGATTTATCATATGTAGTAAATTCAACAAAAAGTGTTGCAGAATATTTACATAAGGGTATGCTTGTAATTTTAGAAAGTACTACTTATCCAGGAACTACTGAAGAAGTTCTTAAACCAATTCTAGAAGAAAGTGGTCTTAAATGTGGAGAAGATTTCTTCTTAGCATTTTCTCCAGAAAGAGTTGATCCAGGTAATAAGGACTTTAACACTAAAAATACTCCAAAGGTTGTTGGGGGATGCACAGAAGATTGTACAGAAGTTGCAGCAGCATTATATAGAAATGTTTTAGAAGGAGATATACACACTGTATCATCACCAGCGGTAGCTGAAATGGAAAAAATATTAGAAAATACTTTTAGAAATATAAACATTGGATTAGCTAATGAAATGGCTATTTTATGTAATAGAATGGGAATTGATGTATGGGAAGTTATTGATGCTGCTAAAACTAAGCCTTATGGATTTATGCCATTTTATCCAGGTCCAGGTTTAGGGGGACATTGTATACCACTTGATCCATTCTATTTAGAATGGAAGGCAAAGGAATATGATTATCATACAAAATTAATTGCAACATCAGGGGAAATCAATGACTCAATGGCTGATTTTGTATTAGATAATGTAATGAAAATTCTAAATAAAAATAAGAAAGCATTAAATGGAGCTAAAGTCCTTTTATTAGGCGTTGCTTACAAAAATGATATAGATGATTATAGAGAATCACCAGCATTTAAGGTAATAGAATTGTTGGAAAAGAATGGTGCTGATCTTATGGTTAATGATCCATATTGTCCAGTATCTAAGTATAAGGATAAAACTTATCATTCAGTAGATTGGACAGAAGTTATAGATGATTCAGATATTGTAGTTATAACAACAAATCATAGTTGTTACGATTATGAAGCAATTGTAGCTAGAGCTAAAGTTGTATACGACACAAGAAATGCAACTAAAAATGTTATTAATAATAGAGAAAAAATTTATAAGTTATAAGTTGTCTCAAATAATTTAAGGCATCTAAGAAAATAACAATTAGTATATGATTTATATTTTGTGCTATATAAAATAGATGCAATTGCGCTATGGTAAGGTTGTAGTAAAACTTTGCAATGACATTATAGTACAAAATGGAGTATATTGGTTAGTTATTTTCTTTTATATGCTTTAAATATTAATTTAAGATGAAGAGGTTGCTATTAATGAAGAAAATAATGAGTTTTTTTATACCAATATTAGTTGCGTTTATAAGTGTAATAGCAATTAATAACTTTTTAGATAAACAAATAGCGGATTTGGTAAAACAAAAAAATCCTTCACAAATTGGCCGTAATTATGGAGATTTAACTAAAGATAGAAGTGTTATAATTAAAAATATTTTAGCTGAAAAAGGTGATTTGTTTTTAATGGGTTCATCAGAAATTGGGGTTTCAGTTCCGCAAAATTCAATTAATTTTTTCCCATTTAAAGGAGCTGAATATAATGTTAGTTGTTTTGGACGTGCATACACTCAAGATTTGCAACAAGCTACTCTGCTTGGAAGCTGTGATTTAAAAGAAAATCAAAGAATAGCATTAATAGTTTCAATTCAATGGTTTGAAAATTTACACGGTATGGATGCAGGAGATTTTGTTGTTAATTTTTCAGATATACAATTTTATAACTTTTTGAATAATCCTAAAATAAGTGAAGAAAATAAGATTTATTATGCTAAAAGAGTATATCAGATGCTAACAGGTGCTAACAAATATCATGCAGAAGCTTTATATGCACGATTATACTATTCTGAAAACCCACTTAAAAATGCTGTGTTGTTAGCTTTTAAACCATATTATGAGGTTAATGAATATTTATCCAATATTAAGGATAAAGCTTTGATTTATAAAAAATTAAAAGAACTTCCAGATAAACAAAATAATTCAGAATATAAAGAAGTTAATTGGAAAGAAGAATATGATAAGATTCAAAAAGAAAATAGTGAAATTCCATCTACCAACAAATTTCATCTTACAGATGAGTACTACAACAATAGAATAGCATCAGTAGAAGATACTGTTAAAGGTAGATATAGCAATATGGATCTAGTTAATTCAAGAGAAATGGATGATTACAAATTTCTTTTAGGTGTATGTAAAGATCTTAATATGAAACCATACATCATATTGCCTCCAGTTAATGGTTGGTATGATGATCATTTAGGCTTAGAAAAGGAAAAAAGAGATGCATACTATGAAAAAGTAAAGGGTCTTGCTAATGCTGATGGATTAGATGTACTTGATTTAGGAAATTATGATTATGAAAAAGACTTTTTAGTGGATATAATGCATTTAGGAAAAGAAGGGTGGCTTAAAGTAAGTGAAGAGATTTATAAGCACTTTAATAAATAATACAGAATTAAAAAGAACTATAATATTATCGGTAACTATAGTATTGGCACTAATAGTGTATTTTTTCTATTCATTAAGTGACATGCCATTTGTATATAATCAATTTTAATAATAGTGGGGGACGGGATCATGAAAATATTAGAAAGTATTGATAAGTTTGCAAGTACTGAAAGAGTAGCAGTTAAATGTTTAGAAAAAGAATTAACTTATAAACAATTAAGTGATTTTTCAAACAAAATAGCAACTTTTTTATTGGAAGAGTTTAAAGAAGATAGAACACCAATCGTTGTTTATGGAAACAAAGAAAATGAAATTCTACCTATAATGATGGGCGCGTTAAAATCTGGTAGAGCATATGTTCCGTTAGATATATCTTTCCCAGCTGATAGAATAAGTCAGGTAATAGGTGAAGTTAAACCTAAAATCGTATTTAACTGTACTGAATATCCTATAGAAGCAAATGGAGCTCAAAAATTTAATTTAGAAGAAATAAATAATATTTTTAACAGCGAAATTGCAATCACAGTAAAAAAGGAAAATTGGGTTCAGGACGAAGATAATTGTTATATTTTATTTACCTCTGGAAGTACAGGAAAACCTAAGGGAGTACAAATAAATAAAAGAAATTTAGATTCTTTCATCAGCTGGTTTGAAAAAGATACATATATGGATGAAAGTTCAACAGTAATGTTAAATCAACCTGCTTATTCTTTTGATCTATCAGTAGTTCCATTATATTTAGGCTTATGTAATGGAAAAACATTATTCAGCTTAGCTAAAAGTACACTGCAAGATTTGCGTGAAATGTTCAATCAATTAGCTGAATCAGATGTAGAATGTTGGGTTTCAACACCTACCTTAGCTGATATATGTTGTAAATTTGATGATTTTAATGGAACTGTTATGAATAAAATTTCAAAGTTTATCTTCATAGGGGAAGTGCTTACTAAGAATACAGCAAAAACACTTATAGAAAGATTTCCAAATGCTAAAGTAATAAATGCTTATGGACCAACAGAAGCAACAGTTGCTATTTCAGTAATTGACATTGATGAAAAAATGATAGAAGATGAAAAGGAATTGCCAATAGGTTATCCAATGCCTAATTGTGAACTCCGAATAGAAGATGAACAAGGAAACAATTTAAGTGATGGTGAAAAAGGTGAACTTGTTATAATAGGAGATAGTGTAAGTATAGGATATCTTAATAATCCAGAAATGACTAACAAGGCATTTTTCCAAACTTCAGATAATAGACAAGGATATAGAACTGGTGATTTAGGATATTATGATAATGGAATCTTATATTATTCTGGAAGAAAAGATTTTCAAATAAAATTAAATGGATTTAGAATAGAAATTGAAGATATAGAAAATAACTTCAGAAAACTTGAAAATATTAATAATGTAGCAGTTTTACCTGTATTTAATGAAGATAATAAGATTTCTCATTTAACTGCTTTTGTAGTTCTTAATGTAGAAAATGATTTATCTAATTTAAAGAATGCTACATTAATTAAAAATGAATTAAAGAAGTTTATACCAGAATACATGATTCCTAGAAACATTAAGATTTTAAAACAATTCCCTCAAAATACAAATGGGAAGATTGACAGAAAGAAGCTTATGGAGGATCTAAGATGACATTAACTCAATATGGAGATTATTTTTATTTATATATATTAATGATATCTCTAATACCTTCTATAATCTTAGGCGTGATGCAAAAAAGAATTAAGTATTATGGATTGTTTTTATCAATATTAATAATAGTCCCTACCTTTGGTTATAAAAGCAGACAAATGCTATTGTTTTTTATGTTTTTGGCTGGTGAATTAATATTAATTAAAGGATATTCTATGCTTAGAAAGAAAACAGACAATAAGTATCTATATTACTTAGTGTTATTTCTTTCCATTACACCTATAATTATTTTAAAGGTAAGTCCTATAACAAGATTTAATACAATAGGCTTTATAGGCTTATCATACCTTAACTTCAAAGCTATACAAATGATTATTGAAATATATGATAATACCATTAAAGAAATAAAGTTTATAGATACATTGTATTTCTTTATATTTTTCCCTGTATTAACGTCTGGACCTATAGATAGATCAAGAAGGTTTAATGAGGATTTAGAAAGAAAAATAGAAAGAAAAGAATATATAAATGATTATTTAATACCTGGAATTGAGCATATAGTAAGAGGAATAGGCTATAAGTTTGTATTATCTGCCTTAATCAGTACTTTGTGGATGGATAAAATTCCTAAAGATATAACTTTAATAAATTCATTAAATTATATGTATGCATATAGTTTGTATTTATTTTTTGATTTTGCAGGATATAGTGCATTTGCAGTAGGTACTAGTTATATTTTGGGAGTTAGAACTCCAGAGAACTTTAATAAGCCATTCCTAAGTAAAGATATGAAAGAATTTTGGAATAGATGGCACATATCATTATCAAAATGGTTTGGGGATTACATATATTCAAGATTTGTTTTAAATAGTATGAGAAACAAAAGGTTTAAAAATAGAATCATTGCATCTCATGTAGGACAAATGATAACAATGGGAGTCATGGGGATCTGGCATGGATTAGAATGGTTTTATATACTATATGGATTATATCAAGGAGCAGCATTAGTTTTAACTGATATATATCAACGTAAATCAAAGTTTTATAAAGCTCATAAAAAAGAAAAGTGGTTTCAATATGCTCAAATAGCAGTAACTTTTCATATAGCGTGTTTTGGGTTATTATTATTTTCAGGATATTTATTTAAAAAATAGGAGGAATTAAAAATGGAAGAAAAAGTATTAGATATGTTAATTGAAATAACAGGTAGTGATGATATAGCAGAGGAAAAAGACACTGATTTATTCGAAGCAGGGTTACTTGATTCGCTAGGAATAATAGAAGTTTTATTAAAGATTGAAGAAATCTTTGGATTAAAACTACAACCTACTGATTTAGAAAGAAAAGATATGGCAACAGTTAATAACTTAATAGAATTCTTACAAACTAAATTATCTTAATTTGAGAATAAGCCATATATTAATTAAATCTTATATTTATAAAAATGACCATGTTGATTTAATTTAGGTAAAACTAAATCAACATGGTTTTTCTTTGTTTAAGTTTCCTAAATAGATTTTTAGTTGCAATAAATCTTTGTAGTAAATCTAAAATATTTTATGAATATATGTGCTAAAATGGAGTAAAATAAAATATTATGTTAATGAAATTTGGTGGTTAAATGAAAAGATTGAATTTTAATTTGAAAACTTTATTTAAAGATCTTTTATACAAAATTAACGAAGATGATGTATTTGCATTAGCATCTCAAATGGCCTATTACTTAGTATTATCTTTTTTCCCATTTATGTTATTTCTAATGACCTTAGCTGGATTCAGTAAATTAAATTCAAGAGATATTTTAGTGGGATTAGATGTTATGTTACCTAGAAGTGTTTTAGAATTAACTCAGTCAACAGTTAAAGAGATATTTGATAATCAATATACAGGATTATTATGGGTATCCATATTATTAATGATATGGACCTCGTCATCTGCATTTAAGGCCGTAATAAAAAGCGTAAATAAAGCCTATCACTTTAAAGAAGATAGATCTTTTGTAAAGCTTTCTATTATATCTATGCTTGGTATATTTGGATTGGCTATAATTATTATATTAGCATTGGGAATGTTGGTATTTGGAAATGTAATAGGAAATTATATGAAAAGTAATCTTTCGCTTTATAAGGTACTAATAATTCTTTGGAATATTTTTAGATATGTATTCATAGTCGTAGTTATGATATTTATATTTGTAGTTATTTATAAACTTGCACCAGCTAAAAAATTAACCTGGAAAGAAGTGATTCCAGGAGCTATATTTAGTACATTTGGATGGGTGCTAGTATCATTTGGATTTTCATTTTATATTGATAATTTCAATAATTATTCTAGATTTTATGGAAGCTTAGGAGCAGTATTCGTACTTATGACGTGGTTATTTATTATATCAATAATATTTATTTTTGGAGTAGAAATAAATTTTGTAATAGAAAAACTTAAAGGTAAAGTTTAGAAAATATTATTTATTGAATATAAATTGCTAAATTGGATATAACTTTAAAGAAAAAATATTCAGGAGGCAAGATATGAATAAAATAATATTATTAGGAAGATTAGTAAAGGACCCTGAACTTAGACATAGTGAAAATGGCGATAAGGTCTATACTAAATTTATCATTGCAGTACAAAGGAATTTTAGATTACCAGATGGTGTAAGAGAAGCTGATTTTATTCCAATAAGAGTTTTTGGAAAAAAAGCAGAGGTTATAGTAAAATACATGAAAAAGGGTAGCCTTATAACAGTAAGTGGAAGACTAAGGACAGGAAGTTATGATGATGAAGCTGGAAATAGAAAATATATAGCCGAAGTTGTTGCAGAAGACTTTAAGTTTATTGAAAGCAAAAAGTCAGATCAACATGCATCAGAAAATTAATAAAGAATATTTAAAGTTAAAGGTGAAAGACCTATAAAATTTTTTGCAGTATATTTTAACCAATAATTATATATAATGGTAAAAATGTATGTTGTAAAAGAGATATTTATTTCCAATGATAAAAAAATTGTTGATTTAACTTAAAAGTATGGTATCATATTTGTAACAGTTTAATAATATGATAATATAACATGACCTGGGGTAGAGGTGCTGTAATAAAGAGTAAGTATAAGGAGTCGGCAGGCGTTGATTTATGCTAAAAGGTATTATAGCCGAAGAGATAAATTTATATGCAGGGATTTATTTCTGGATATTCATAGAATATATGAATAGCTGTCACGAAAAGTGTTGAGCTACAAGGGCATTGATTTTCATTAAGAGTTAAAAATTAATAAATATGAGTTAAGGTTTTGAAAGATAAATAGTGTATAAATATTTTTAAGGCTAAATAACAATATATTTTTGATAAATTAATAATTAATGGAAATGTTTTGCATAGAAATTTAGCATATATGCTTTTACCACTCGTCACAGATATGTTCTGTGGCGTTTTTTTGTAGGTGGCAGTGAGTCAGTGGGGATATTCGATTTCTGATAGTTTAGAAAGAAATAAAATACTAAGTTCTCGAGATTGTATTTTATTGCAGGGCTAGCTTTCTAAATAAAATTAAGTTCAGATGTGAATACAGGAAAATGGGTAATTGTTTATATGGTAACTGTAAGTAGTAGCTGCAGATTATGCAGAGAAAAATGAGCAATAGTTAAGCAATAAATTCTAAGGGGATTTAGATAATTAATTAACAGTTAACAGTTGGGGAAGAAAAGCCTTAGGGCTTTTCTAAAGTAAAAATAGCAAAAGTAAAATTAATCGGGGGTTAGCAAGATGAAATTATTTGGAACAATGAAGGTAGTGGATAATCAATTAACAATTGGTGGAGTTAGTGCTGAAAATTTAGTGAAGGAATTTGGAAGTCCATTATATGTATTTGATGAAGCTTTAATAAGAGAATATTGCTTAGATTATAGAAAATATTTTAAATGTGAAGAAAATAATAACAGAGTTGCTTTTGCAGGAAAAGCATTTTTGAATGTTCAAATGTGTAAGCTGTTAAAGGAAGAAAATATGTGCTTAGATGTGGTTTCAGGTGGTGAACTTTATACAGCTTATAAAGCAGGTTTTCCTCTTGAAAAAGTAATGTTCCATGGGAATAATAAAACTTTAGATGAAATTGAACTTGGAGTAAAATTTGGAGTTGGAAATTTCGTTGTAGATAATTATTATGAAATGGAAGCATTAAGTGATTTGGCTAAGCAATATAATAAAGTTCAAAATATCTATTTAAGAATAACTCCTGGGATTGAAGCTCATACACATGAGTATATAAAAACAGGGCAAATAGATTCAAAATTTGGATTTGCACCAGTTGAAAATGTTATTGAAGATGCTATTAAAAAAGCTATAAGCTTACCAAATATAAATCTTGCAGGTATACATTGTCATATTGGATCTCAAATATTTGATTTAGAACCGTATGAAGATGCTGTGGAGATAATGTTAGAGCTTGTAAGAACTACTAAAGAAAATCTTGATTACTTAATAAAAGAAATAGACTTTGGTGGTGGCTTTGGAATATATTATACAGATCAGGATGAGCCAAGAACAACAGAAGAATATTGCAATACCATAATTAATAAAGTTGATGAGGTTTGCAAAAGAACTGGTCAGGAAAGACCAATTCTTACAATAGAACCAGGAAGAAGTATTGTAGCTAACGCTGGAACTACTTTATATACTATAGGGGCAGTAAAAGAGATTCCAAAGGTTAGAAAATATGTTTCTGTTGATGGAGGGATGACTGATAATATAAGACCAGCTCTTTATAATGCAGAATATGAATGTGCTGTTGCAAATAGAATGAAAGGTGAAGCAGAAGAAACTGTAACTATTGCAGGTAAGTGCTGCGAATCAGGTGATATTTTATTAGAGCATGTTAGTCTTCCAGAAATAAAAAGTGGTGATATCTTAGCTATAGCGACTACAGGAGCTTATGGTTATTCTATGTCTAGTAATTATAATAGAATACCAAAGCCAGCAGTTGTAATGGTTAAAGATAATCAGGCAAGACTTGTCTGCAGAAGAGAAACTTACGAAGATATATTAAAAAACGATGTGATTGAGTAAGTATAGCATTAAAAAGAAGCGTTGATTAGTTGAAATTATAAAGACAAATATATATTTTTAGTAGATAAAAAGAAAAAGCTGTTGTAAATAGAAATAGATCAAGTCTAGCTGATAGGATCAATTTCAATTTTAACAGCTTTTTGTTATTAAAATTGAAGAATTGTGTTTAAAAATTCACAACTTGTAAATATTTAAAAGAAAAAAATATGTTATACTAATATATAGAATAAAATTTAATGAATAATGAGTGCTTAATCGTCAATTAGCATATTGGATTGGGGGCATAGTATTATGGAAGAGAATGGTGAGACCGACATAGTAAAAAACAAAAAGCTTAAGAAAAAAGCTACAATAAAAGAATGGATTATAGATATAGCTATTGTAGCGTGCATAGCACTGTTTATATGGAATTTTGTTGGATATGGTGTTTGGATTACAAGTGGTTCTATGATTCCAACCTTAGGAGTCAAAGATAGGCTCATTGTAACGAGAGTCCATGATTTTGACAGTTTAAAAGAAGGAGATATCGTTTTATTTAAACAGGAGGAATACAATAATGATATATTGATAAAAAGATTGATAGGACTTCCGGGAGATAAAATAGAAATTAAAAATGGTGTTGTTTTTAGGAATGGAGAGCAGCTCCAAGAAGATTATGTTAAGAATAAAGATCATTCTAATGGTATTTATCAAGTGCCACAAGGAAAGTATTTCTTTTTAGGTGATAACAGACCAAACTCCAGTGATTCAAGAGAGTGGAAAAATCCTTATGTTGATAAGTCCCAAATAGAAGGGAAGGCAAGAATAAAGTATTATCCAGTAAATCAATTTGAAATTTATAAATAATATGTAAAAATGAAGACATATAAAATTTAAATTTAGGGAAAGATAAAATTTACAAAAGATACTGGGATTGTATCCTGTATCTACCAAGAAAGTTGATGTTGAAAAAAAGTATAAAAAGTATTAAAATATTATATTAACCATCTAAATCAAAATATGATGATTATTATAAGTTAAGAAGATTTATTTTGAGAAAGTGAGAGTATAATGGAATTAAATGAAGAAAATTCAGAAAAAAAATCATTGTTTGCATTTATTTTTGCAAAGAATGGATTTATTAGAGAATGGGTAATTCCTATCATAGCTGCAATGGGATTTGCATTTTTAATAAATAAATTTGTAGTTTATAATGTTTATATACCAAGTGAATCTATGGTTCCTACACTAAATGTGAATGACAAATTAATTGTGACTAAAGTTTATGATACAAGTAAAATTCAAAGAGGAGATATAATTGTATTTTATTCAGATGAACTTAATGAGATACTCATAAAGAGAGCCATTGGACTGCCTGGAGATCATATTGAAATACATGAAGGTATTGTTAACGTAAATGGAGAGGACATTAAAGAGGATTATGTAAAAAATAATGAGATAATTAATAAGAAACTTGTATATGATGTACCGCCTAATAAATTCTTTTTCTTAGGAGATAACAGAGCTCGTTCAAATGATGCAAGATTCTGGATTAATCCATATATAGATGCTTCTGATATACAAGGAAAAGCAAGAATTAAATATTATCCAATTAAGGATTTTGGAAATCTTAGATAAGCGTTCGACGAGTTTATAATTATGAAGAATGGGATATAATTACAATAACTATTACCAATTAGTATGTATATTCTAGCTGATCTTTGAATTGATTTACAGCTATAGAAATGGGGGTTGGAAAATGAATGAGAAGTATATAGTAGATAGAATTGAAGAAAATTATGCAGTTGTTGAAAAAGAAAATGGGGATATGTATAGAATAGCTAAAGATAAAATTAAAGGAGAGTTCAAGGATGGAGATATTTTGGTTAATCGAGGAGAATATTTTGAAATAGACCACACATTCACATTGAATAGAAGAAAAGAAATAGAGGATATTACAAAGGATATGTGGAAAGAATAATCTAATCGATAAATATTACTATAGAAAAAATAATAAAGATTTGGGAAGGTGATTAGATGCCGAATGATAATAATGGAAACAACAAAAATAATAAAAATAAGAATTCAATTACAGTTGCAATTACTTATTTTTTAATAGCTTTTGCATTCTTACTTGCTTTTAATTATGCAAGAGATACAGCAACAACAAGGCAAATTAACTATAATGATTTTACAAGATTGTTAGAAAACAAAGAGATTTCAGAAGTAGTTATTACAAGTGAAAATTTAATAATAACACCAAGTGAAAAAAATGAGGAATATAAGGGTAAAACTTTATATACAGCTAATATTAATGATCAAACTTTAATAACAAAGTTAAATGAAGCTGGAGTTAATTTTACAGGGAAAAATCCTAAAGAAACTCCAATTATGAATTTTTTACTTACTTGGATATTGCCAATGGTAGCTATATTCTTCCTATGGAGATTTATGTTCTCTAAAATGGGAGGCGGCGGAGGCGGTGTCATGGGCATCGGTAAAAACAACGCCAAGGTTTATATGGAAAGCGAAATAAAAGTAACCTTTGATGATGTAGCAGGGCAGGAGGAAGCCAAAGAATCCTTAAAGGAAGTTATAGACTTCTTAAATGCACCTGATAAATATACTCAAATTGGAGCTAAGCTTCCTAAGGGAGTTCTGCTTGTAGGACCTCCAGGAACAGGTAAAACACTTATTGCAAAAGCTGTTGCAGGAGAAGCTAAAGTACCATTTTTCTCTCTTTCAGGTTCAAGTTTTGTTGAAATGTTTGTCGGAGTTGGTGCTTCAAGAGTTAGAGAATTATTTAAGGATGCTGTTGCAAAAGCACCATGTATTATATTTATAGATGAAATTGATGCAATTGGTAAGAGCAGAGATAATCAAATGCAAAGTAATGATGAAAGAGAGCAAACTTTAAATCAATTGCTTTCTGAAATGGATGGATTTGATTCTTCAAAGGGTGTAGTTTTACTTGGAGCTACAAATAGACCGGAAATACTTGATAAAGCTTTGCTTAGACCAGGTAGATTTGATAGAAGAGTTATAGTTGATAGACCAGACTTTAAAGGAAGAGAAGCTATACTTGCAGTTCATGCTAAGGATGTAATCTTGGCTCAAGATGTAGATTTAACTGAAATTGCAAGAAGTACTCCAGGAGCTGTAGGAGCTGACCTTGCTAATATTATTAATGAAGGTGCTTTAAGAGCTGTAAGAAGAAGAAGAAAAGCTGTTCTTCAAGAAGATTTAAGAGAAGCTGTTGAAGTTATAATAGCTGGTAAGGAAAAGAAGGATAGGATCTTATCGCCTAAGGAAAGAGAAGTGGTTGCTTTCCATGAAGTAGGTCACGCACTTGTTGCAGCAATGCTTAAGGGAACAGATCCAGTTCATAAAATTACAATAGTACCTAGAACAATGGGTGCATTAGGTTACACTATGCAGCTGCCAGAAGAAGAAAAATACTTAACATCAAGAGAAGAAATAATAAATCAAATAACAGTTATGCTTGGTGGTAGATCAGCAGAAGAAGAAGTGTTTAATTTAGTATCCACAGGAGCTTCAAATGATATTGAAAGAGCTACTGCATCAGCTAGAAGTATGGTTTCTATTTATGGTATGAGTGATAGATTTGATATGATGGCTTTAGAATCTGTACAAAATAGATACTTAGATGGAAGAGCTGTTAGAAATTGTAGTGAAGAAACTTCAACTATTTTAGACGAAGAAACTTTAAAGATAATAAGAGAGGCTCATGCAAACGCAAGAAAGCTTCTTAGAGAAAATAGAGATTTATTAGATAAGATTTCTGAAGTTCTTTTAGAAAAGGAAACTATATTTGGAGATGAATTCTTTGATATTGTTTATGAGAAATATCCTGAAATGAAGGAAGAAAAAGAAAAGGAAAAATCAGAAAATGAAAAACGTGTTAAAGAATTACAAGAAAGAAGAGCTAAAAAGAATTCTTTAAACACAGTAATAGATGATAAAACTATTACTTCTAACCAAAAGGCAGAAGCTGACATTATAAATCCAGCTAATTCACTAGAATCTGAAAATGCAGATACAAGAGAAATAGCAGGTAATGTTAATGAGGATAGTTCAAATAAGATAAATGATGTAAGTGCCAATGCAGAAAACAAAAATAATGACACAGAAAATAATGGACCTACTTGGTAAACAAAATTAGAAATAGCGGAACTCATAAGTTCTGATATATAATTTACAATAAAAAATAATCATTAATGCACAATGTGAGTAAAAACTAAAAAGTTTAAAGCTCAACATTGTGCATTTTAAACCTAAAAAATTATATATCCAATTAACAATTTAAAATGTAAAATTAACAATAAAGGAAAAAGCATAAGCTTTTTTAAACTAAAAATTCAAAAGAAACCTTACAGGGTTTCAACCATAACTGTTAACTTTAAACTGTTAACTGCTAACTGATCAAAGGGGTGTAGTATGAATAAAGATTTAGATTTTTTAAAAGAAGAAAGTAAACTGCAAGAAATTACAGATATATTAAATAAAGAAATATTAAACTACTTAGAAAAGAGAAAGAATGTTACAAAGTATATTCTTGATGCAAGAAAAAAGTATGTTGAAGAATATAAGGATGATGAAGATCAGGTTATAGATTACTTTGACCATGAAAACTATGTTCAAGAAGAAGCTTATAAGACAATAGATAAAAGACTTATGGAGTATACTAAACTTAAGGAAGTTCCTTACTTTGGAAAAGTCACCTTTAAAGAAGATGAAGATATTCCAGAAGATATGTATATAGGTAGATATGGGTTAACATTAGAAGGCAGCTATGAACCTTTAATTGTAGACTGGAGAGCTCCCATTGCGGCTTTATTTTATAAGGGGAGCCTTGGGGAAGCTACATATAATCCACCATCAGGAGAAAGAAAAGCCGATATATTAGCAAGAAAACAGCTTATAGTTAAGAAGGGACAGTTAAAGGGAGTATTTGATTCAGCTTTGGATGTTAAAGATGAAATACTTCAAATGGTTTTAACCGAAAATTCTTCAGATAAGTTAAAAGATATAGTAATGACTATTCAACAGGAACAGGACGAAATTATAAGAGAAGATAGAAATAAGGTAGTTGTTGTTAACGGTGTTGCTGGTTCAGGAAAAACTACAATTGCACTTCATAGAGTATCTTATTTACTTTATAATTTTAGAAAATTATTTGGAGACAAGGTATTAATTTTTGGACCTAATGATATATTTATGGATTATATTGGTCAAGTTCTTCCAACACTAGGAGAAGGAAATGTAAAGCAAAGTACATTTGAAAATTTCGTTAAAAAGGAACTTGGTTTAGAACACTTAAATTCAAAGAGTTTTGAAAATTATATAGAAGATGCTATAAATGGAAATGAAGAAGTTTTAAAAGAATATCAATTTAAGACTTCAAAAAAATATGTTCAATTATTAGATTTACTGATAGAAACTTTAGAGGAAGAATATTTTAAAATAATACCAGTTAAATTTTATGAAGAAGAAATTGTATCTGTTTCAGATATTAAAGAAATGTTTAATGGATATTATAAAGATATGCCTTTGTTTAGAAGAAGCGAAAAAATAAGAAGAATTTTAACTTCTAAGATTAAGGATAAAAGAGATGAGCATGTTTATAAATTAAATGCTGAAATGAAAGAAAAGATAAATAATTTATCACCAGAAGATCTTGAAGTAGAAAAAGGAAATATAGAATATTTAAGAAAAATAAAAATAAGAGAAATAATAAGGGAAGTTATAAATTCTCGTAAAGAGGTTGATAGCTGGCTTAAATCTGAGTCAGTAATAAACATATATATGAGCATTATGAATTCTAAAGAATGTTTAAACAGAATACAAGCTCTAGAAAATGTTAATAAGAAAGTTTTAAGCAACATTTTAAATGAGTCAAGGAAGGTTGAATTTTCCTTAGATAATGAGAATAATTATGAAATTATATCTGGAAATCCATCAAGTTTAGGATATTTAGATTTAGTGGGAGTTCTTTATCTTAGAGTAAAACTAGAAGGCTTAAAGGTAAAATCAGAAATTAAACATATTGTAATAGACGAAGCACAAGATTATAGCTTTATACAATTTGAAATAATAAAGGGAATGACAGGCTGTTTAAGCTATACTATAGTAGGAGATTCAAATCAAAGATTGATTACAATCGATGAAGAACCTGCAATGCTTCATTTAGATGAAATATTTAAAGAATCAAATGCTGAAATTAAATCTTATGAATTAAATAAGAGCTACAGATCAACACAAGAAATAATGGAATATGCAAATAGATTTGTAGATGAAGATAGAATAGTTCCTTTAGTTAGAAATGGAGAACCAATAATTGAAGAAACAGCATCTTCAAAAGAAGAGCTTATAGATGTTCTTCTTCCAATAATTGAAGATTATGAAGAAGATGGTTTGGAAAATATTGCAGTAATATTCAAAGATAAAAAGGAATTGTCTGAATATGCATCTCTTATTAAAGAAAAAATAAGTATACAAAGTTTAGACAATGAAGATGTGATTTATAAGGGCGGAAAGGTGCTTTTACCTGCTTATCTTGCAAAAGGTCTTGAATTTGATGGAGTAATAGTGGTAGATAATAAAGAAATTCAGCCTTTATTAAAATATATAATGTGTACAAGGGCTCTTCATAGATTATCTGTAATAGAAACAACATTATATTAATTAAATAAGAGGTGATAGTTATCACAGTAAATAAATTGTCACTGCTACTAGAAAAATACCAAGATAATGATGAATAATTTTTCATAAATATAAATTGTCTTTAACTATTGTCCTTATTAGCAATAGTTAAGGGCAATTTATTTTTATGCAGGTAATTTTGTATACATAAAAGGATAAATTAACGGATATACTAATAAAAACTAATATAATTTTAATTTTAATGCATAAAAGTTAAAAAAATTAAGAATTTACTATTGAGTAAATATAAAAAAAAGTGTATAATTATGCTATCGAATAAATGGGAAGTAATTAATAGTGTAAAGTAGGGGAAGTAAGATATATAAGTATGAATATTACACTATTAAATAAAATATTTTGGAGGTATTATTATATGAAAAAGGGAATAATCAAAAAGTTAATGGCTATAGCAGCTGTAGCAACTATAGCGATAGGAATGGTAGGCTGCGGAGGCGGAGCTACAACTGAAAAGAAAGAAGGAAATGCAGCGCCTGCTGCTAAAACATCAACATTAGATGCAATAAAAGCTAAAAAGAAGCTTGTTGTAGGAACAAGTGCAGATTATGCACCATATGAATTCCATGCACAAATAGATGGAAAAGATCAAGTAGTTGGATTTGATATTGAAATTGCAAAACAATTTGCAAAAGACTTAGGAGTAGAACTTGAAGTAAAAGATATGGCATTTGATGGTTTACTTGTAGCACTTCAAGCTGATAAAGTAGACATGATATTTGCAGGAATGACTCCAACAGATGAAAGAAAGCAAAATGCAGATTTCTCTGATATATATTTTACTGCTACACATAGATTTATCCTTCGTTCTGGAGAAGAAGCTGGAATAAGTAAAATGGAAGATTTAAAAGGGAAGAAAATTGGAGTTCAAAAAGGTTCAATTCAAGAAGGAATAGCAAAAACTAATTTTGAAGCTGGAAACATTAAAGCATTAGACAAGGTTCCAGATTTAGTATTAGATTTAAAGAATAAAAAGATAGATGCAGTTTTAGTTGAATCAACAGTTGCAGACTTAACAATTCAAAAGAACCAAGGTATTGCAATTGCAAGTGGTTTAGAAGTTCAAGATCCAGATGGTGGATGTGCAATAGCTATGAAAAAGGGTTCAACTGAATTACAAACAGAAATTAATAAAACTTTAAAGAAATTAAAAGAAGAAGATAAGATCAAACAATTCTTTGTAGATGCAAATAAATTAGCAACAGAATAATAATAGCAAAAAAATTAGAACATATTTGTAGTAATAATTAAGGCAACACATCTTAAAATCTTAAGATTGTGATGCCTTAAATTATTAGAACAATTAAGGATAACATCTGTATAACTTTTAATTGAAGTGCTGTGTAATTTCAAGTTATTAGAACCATTAAAGATAGAGGTGTAATTATAAAATGAATATAATGAATGAAGCTTTAGAAATAAATGATGAATTAATAAAATGGAGAAGAGATCTTCATAAAATACCTGAAATAGGAATGGTTTTACCAAAGACCTGTGAATATGTAAAAAGCAGATTAGAGGAAATGGGCATAGATTATGTTACATACGAAAATCATTCTGGAATATGTGCTGTTTTAGGAAACAAAGAAGGCAAAACAATTGCTATAAGAGCAGATATGGATGCTTTGGAAATTGAAGAAGAAACAAATTTGGATTTTAAATCTGAAAACGGCAATATGCATGCTTGTGGTCATGATGGACATATGGCAATATTGCTTGGGACTGCTAAAATACTTAAAAAAAATGAAGATTTAATAAATGGTAAAGTCAAATTAATATTTCAACCTTCAGAAGAATGTGCCCCTGGTGGTGCATTAGCAATGATTGAAGATGGAGTGCTAGAAAATCCTAAGGTAGATGCAATATTAGCACTGCATGTTGATAACTACACAGCTAATTGCAAAAATGGAGATGTAATAGCTAAGTATGGAAGTCTTAGTGCCTTCGAAGATCCAATCAACATAAAAATAATTGGAAAGGGTGGTCATGCATCTACACCTGATTTATGTATAGATCCTATTTCTATTGCTACCTTAGTTATTAATAATATTCAATATATTTTGACTAGAGAAATAAAACAAACTATACCTACAGTAATTAGCTTCAGTAGCATTCAAGGAGGAAGAAATTCTAATAATATTATTCCTGATGTGGTAGAAATAAAGGGAACAGCAAGAAATACAGATGCGCAAACGAGAAAATATGTAGTCAAAAGAATTGAGGAAATTGTTTCAGGTTTAACCAAAATCATGAGAGCAGATTATGAATTAAATTTTGATGGTGGATGTTTAGGTGTTGTAAATAATGATGAAATGGTAGACAGATTTATAAATTCATCAAAAAAAATACTTAAGGAAGATGAAATTCAAATTAGAAAAAATGACTGTCTTATGGGAGCAGAAGATGCTGGCTTCTTCTTTGATAAGGTTAAAGGCTGCTATTTTTATTTATATAACCCTAAGGCCTTTGAAGATGGAATAATATATCCACTTCACAATTCAAAATATCTTATGGATGATTCTCTGTTATATAAGGGAGTGGCTTTATTTTTACAAACAGCATTAGATTATTTATTTGAAGTTGATAATTAAGGTTTAATACTTTATAATAGTGAAATGTAGTTTGAGAATTATAAATAGACAATAATCATTTGCATATATAAGATCTGAGAAATATTTTTTATTAAATTAGAATTTATTCACTTATAAAAAGAATAGCTATGCTACAATTCGGAACTTAAACTTAGGTAAGAAGTAAGAAGTAAAAGTGAATAGTTGAGGAAGAAAAGCCACAACTCTTACTTCCTACATATTATCTATTAACTAATCTAATCGCTAAATTTTAATTTATGAATTTAATTAGAACTTATATATTAATAAAAAAATAATAATTAGGAGGGAAAGTATTGAATCTATCATTTTTGGATAAGTATTACGAATATTACTTAAGAGGTGCAGTTATCACAGTTTTATTAGCGTTTTTGGCTGTTATATGTGGAACAGTACTAGGATTGGTTATATCTTTAATAAGACGTTCTAAAATAAAAGTTTTTTCTTGGCTTTCAATAGCTTATGTTGAATTTGTAAGAGGAACACCATTGTTAGTTCAAATATATATTATTTACATTGGATTTCCTAAATTAAATGGTCTGCCTCAGGTAATGGGGATTGCAATGGAAGATTTGATTGTTGGTGTAATTGCTTTATCTTTAAATTCAGCAGCTTACGTATCTGAAATAATAAGAGCTGGAATTGATGCAGTTGACAAGGGACAAATGGAAGCTGCAAGAAGTTTAGGTATGAATCAAAGATTGGCAATGTTTGAAATTATAATACCTCAAGCTTTTAAGAATATTTTACCAGCCCTTGGAAATGAATTTATTTCAGTAATAAAAGAATCTTCAATGGTTTCAGTTATTGGTGTAGCGGAGCTTATGTACAACGCATCTACTGTAAGAGGAAATACGGCTTTAGGATTAGAACCAATAGTAGTTGCAGCAGTTATTTACTTTATAATAACATTTACACTTACAAGAGGTTTAGGTTATGTTGAAAGGAGGATGAAGGCAAGTGATATACGTTAAGGATTTACATAAAAGCTTTGGCAAAAATCAAGTACTAAAAGGAATAGACGAGCACATTGAAAAAGGTGAAGTTGTAGTTGTAATAGGCCCATCAGGTTCAGGAAAAAGTACGTTCTTAAGATGTCTTAACTTATTAGAAGTGCCTACCTCTGGTCAAATTACTTTTGAGGGTAATGATATAACAGCAAAATCAACTAATATAGATAAGATGAGAGAAAAGATGGGTATGGTTTTCCAACACTTTAATTTATTCCCTCATAAGACTGTTGGTGAAAACATATGCTTAGCACCTGTTAAAGTAAAAGGATTATCTCAAGAAGAAGCAAAGAAAATTGCTGTATCCTTATTAGAAAAAGTAGGCTTGTTAGATAAAATAGATGCATATCCAGCTTCCTTATCAGGAGGTCAAAAACAAAGAATAGCGATAGCAAGAGCTTTAGCAATGCAGCCAGATGTTATGCTATTTGATGAACCAACATCTGCCTTAGACCCTGAAATGGTTGGAGAAGTTTTAACTGTTATGAAGGATCTTGCAAAAGAAGGAATGACAATGGTAGTTGTTACTCACGAAATGGGATTTGCAAGAGAAGTTGGAGATAGAATACTTTTCATGGATGGTGGAAAAATTATAGAATCAGGAACTCCTGAGGAAGTATTTAAAAATCCTAAGAATTCACGTACAATTGACTTTTTATCTAAAGTTCTATAATTGTTTGATATTGTAAAATATGTAAACATAAAAAGGAGAAACAAATCTATATAGTCAGATTTGTTTCTCTTTTTTATTGTTTAGACCAGTTATACAAATTTTTGATTTTGAAAGCCAGTGATATAAATGGTTAAACTGAAGTTGGCTTGTAAAATGCTATTACCAATAAATATATAGATATATTAATTAGTATGATGTGAATATTTTTTGAGTATTAGCAATTAGTAAATTGGTTATTAAAGCACCTTATACATAATGTTTATCTATAGTAATTATGCAATTATAAGAAGGATGATATTTCTTAACGCCATTAGATATTTTTTCAATTAATTCATGATCATTTATTGTGAAATCTTTTGGAGGCTCAACCACTACATCGAAAATTAAATTTTTAATGTCGCCTTCACCAACAACTCTAAAATCATGTATTGATTCAATATAGTTAAACTCACTAATTATAGATAAAATCTCATCATAGGCTTTTTTTACTTCACCTTCAATAATACAAATTGGATCAATATGTATTACTAAATAAATTTTAAGGGCGGCTGAAACTTCTCTTTCGGCCTTATCTATTATTTCATGAATTGTAACGACGCTAATATCACTAGGTATTTCAGCATGAATGGATGCCATACATTTGCCTGGGCCATAATTGTGAATGATTAAGTCATGAGTTCCTAATATATTATCATAGGATAGTACCATTTCTTTAATTGAATTAACAAGTTCTGGGTCAGGAGCTTCTCCAAGGAGAGGACTTATAGTATCTTTCACCAAGTTGAAACCAGAATAAACTATAAAGAAGGCAACTGCCATACCGATGTAACCATCTACTGGAAAGGAAGTGAAATTTGCAGCTGCAAATGATATAACAACACAAGTTGAGGTAAATACATCTCCTAAAGCATCTATTGAAGCGGCCTTTAAAGCAGAGGAATTGATCTTTTCTCCAACAAATTTATTAAAACGTGAAAGTACAACTTTAAGGAATATAGACACAAAGAGTAATATAAATGGAACTAAATCAAAAATTACAGGTGTTGGATTTAATATTCTCTCAAAAGAAGATTTAATAAACTGCACACCAACTAACATTACCATAAACGCAACAATTAAGGCGGAAAGGTATTCAATTCTACCATGTCCAAATGGGTGCTCCCTATCTGCAGGTTTACTAGATAATTTGAAGCCTAATATAGTTATTAAAGAAGAAGCAGCATCAGATAAGTTATTGAAGGCATCTGCCATAACAGCTATACTTGAAACAATAAGTCCAACAGAAAATTTTATTATAAATAAAAGGACATTTACTGAAATTCCAACAATTCCACCAAACATTCCATATGAATTTCTAACTTTTTCATCTTTAATGTTAGAACTATCTTTTATAAACATTTTAACTATACGTTCGAAAAACATAAAATACACTCCAATCTTTTAATAATAATCTCCTAGAAATAAGCAATATATTCATTATATTAAATATCTTTAATTAATTAAATACTTTTTATGGATACATTTAGAAATAGAAGAGGATATAAGAGCATAATCAACATATATTATGACTTTTATTATATAATGAATATATACTAATTATTCATTATTGATAAATAATTATTCATTAATAATGGAATAATATTTTGAATTTTAAGAGATTCTAAGTTTATACTAGGCCTTTACTGTGTTATAATCAATATAGAAAATATTCAAGGGGGCAAAATTTTATGAAGGATATTATATTTACGGGTGCAGCAGTTGCTATTGTTACACCTTTCACAGAAGATGGAATTAATTTTTCCGAACTAAAAAGATTAATAGATTTTAATATTGAAAATGGTAGCGATGCAATTGTAATTGCAGGAACTACTGGAGAATCTTCTACTATGACAGATGATGAACATAGAGAGGCTATTAGATTCACAGTTGAATATGTAAATAAAAGAGTGCCAGTAATTGCGGGAACAGGTTCTAATGACACTGTTTATGCTGTAGAACTTTCTAAATATGCAGAAAGTGTTGGAGCAGATGCACTTTTATTAGTTACACCATATTATAATAAAACTACTCAAAGTGGTTTA
Organism: Clostridium sp. C2-6-12; assembly: GCF_009928485.1. Classification (GTDB taxonomy): domain Bacteria; phylum Bacillota; class Clostridia; order Clostridiales; family Clostridiaceae; genus Clostridium. The sequence goes on from NZ_JAABNP010000001.1 coordinate 232,677, forward strand.
ATCAAGCATTATAATTACATTGCTGATAGAGTGAATATTCCTATTATTTTATACAATGTGCCATCAAGAACAGGCGTTAACATAACTCCTGAAACATACGTTGAATTAGCTAAACATCCACGTATAGTAGCTACGAAAGAAGCGAGTGGGGATCTTTCAGCTATTGCAAAGATAAAAGCTCTTTGTGGTGATCAACTTAATATTTATTCAGGAAATGATGACCAAATAGTACCGATCTTATCTCTTGGGGGCAAGGGGGTAATTTCAGTATTTTCAAATATTATGCCAAAGCAAGCACATGATATTTGTAGCTTTTATTTTGAAGGTAAGGTAAAAGAAAGCTGTGAACTTCAAACAAAATATTTAGATCTAATTAATACATTGTTTATAGAAGTAAATCCAATTCCAGTAAAGACTGCACTTGGTCTTATGGGATATAATGTAGGACAGCTAAGAATGCCATTATTTCCAATGGAAGATAAGAATTTAGATACATTAAAAGCTCAGCTTAAAGCTAATGACCTTATATAATTGAATATATTTAACATTAGTATTGATTGTTAATTAATTTTAGTCAGGCAATAAATTTTTCGGAATTTATTGCCTGACTTATTTTATGATTTTTAACATTATATAGATAAAGTTTTAAATGAGAATTTTTTTCATGAATTCAGTTAATTTGGTTGTGCAAAAAATATAATATGGGAGGTTCCATTATAACTAATTTATTTGTATATACTATTGTTTTAAATAAATGTTGGTAGTATGTTTAAAAATTATAGTAAGTGGAAAGTATTAAGAAGAAATAAGTAATATAAAGCATTGGGCTAATAAATATTCTATTTAATAAATTTAGTAACTTTGTTTATAAATTTATTTATTGTTTTCAAAGTTATAAATAAAAACACAGGTTTGATGAACAGAATTTGTTAGAACATATAGAATATATTTTATTAATCAGTTTTATTTTAATTAAGCAATTTTGATAATTATAAGAAATTGAACAATACTGATACTTTATATATTGAGGTGAATCTTTTTGATACGAAAAAAAGTGAAGTTAAAAAAATTAAAATTTCATATAAATGAGTTTATAAAGGATAATGTTTATAAAAATAAAATAATTAAATGTTGTCCAATTTGTGGTGGAAGTAAATATATTAAACATGGAACTTATAATGGGAAACAAAGATATAAATGTAAAGAGTGTGGAAAGACCTATTCAAAAGCTACCAATTCCTTATGGAGTTACTCAAAAAAGGATTTAAATATATGGATTAAGTTCATTGAATTAATGATGAAAAGAAGATCGTTAAGATTTTGTGCTAAAAAGTTAGACATTAATATAGCAACAGCATTTTATTGGAGACATAAGATTTTACATATTTTAAAAAATGACAGTATTCCTAGTGGCTTAAAAGGTTATGTACATATGAACAAAACAATATTAAAAGAAAATTATAAAGGCTGCAGAAATATAACGACAAAAAGAAGAAGAAATATTTGGGTGGTAGCAGCAAAAGGGAATGAAGATTCTATGTTAGTCATACCAGCATTCTGTGATTTTTGGGATTGGAAATTATTTAAGAGTAAAATTTATTCCAAAATTGAAGAAGGATCGTATATTGTTCCTTATCAAGATAGGTATATTAGTGTGCAAGCTCAAAAACATAATAAAGGTTTATTGAAAGAAGTTGAGCTTGATAATAGAGTAAAATACATTATAGTAAACTTAAGAAAATGGTTAGGTAAATTTAAAGGAGTAGCTACAAAATATTTAGATAGTTATCTTTCATTTTTTGTACTTTTTAATTTGGATAGAAAAATAGATTATATAGATATGATATCTTGTTTATGCAATAAAAATTCATTTATTAAAATAGAAAAGATTAAAATGCAGCAATTAATAATATAGAGATATAGAGAAGCTCTATAGGATTAAAATTTTTAACAACATTTATTTAAAACATATTCATATGTACTATAAAATATAATATGTTCATATAAGAAATTTGTATGAAAAAGTGTGTAAGTATAAATTAGCTAGCAAATAAACATGTGCTTGTATAAATTACTTTTATTTGATTATTATAATATATAGCAAGACTTGGAAGGAAACTTATAATGGATTATAATAAAGTAGAAGATGCGGTTTTTAAGAAGGCAATGGAGGTAATTAAAGAGGGCGCCGCAAAGATTTTTGAGTTAGATCCTAAAATAATTCCTTAATACTGTTTTTAGGTACCATTTGATAAATTTGGGGACGATTCTTCAAGGAAAATATTTTAAGGAGGTTACTGATAGTCTGATATTAGAAGAATGACATTTGAAGAAGTGAAAATCATTTACTAATAAAGCAATTTAAAATGGTAATAGAGGAATATAAAAAATAATTGTTTTTAAGCATATGATGTTAATTTATATAAATAAGCTAATTATTATTTGAAATAAATTGATTAGCATGAAAAAGAGGGAGAAAGTAACTATGAATAACACACAAGAATTATTAAATTTTATAAACAAGAGCAAAACTGCATTTCAAAGTGCATATGAAATTAAGACTATTTTAGATAAAGAAGGATATTCTGAAATTAAAGAAGAAGACACATGGAATTTAGAAAAGGGCGGAAAGTATTATATTAAAAAGAATGATTCAGCAGTAATTGCATTTGAGATTGGAACAGGAGATATTGAAAAAGATGGCTTTAGATTAATTGGAGCACATACTGATTCACCAGGTTTCAGAATTAAGCCAAATCCTGAAATGTTAGTTGAAGGAAAGTATTTAAAGTTAAATACAGAAGTTTATGGGGGACCAATATTAAGTACTTGGTTTGATAGACCATTGAGCATAGCGGGAAGAGTTACATTAAAGGGAGAAAATCCTTTTAAACCAAAAGTAGAACTAGTAGATATTAATAAACCTGTTTTAATAATTCCTAATTTAGCTATACATATGAATAGAGAAGTTAATGAAGGATATGCATTCAACAGACAAAAGGATACATTACCTTTAGTTACAATTGTTGAGGATAAATTAGAAAAGGATGGTTATTTAATTAAATTAGTTGCAGAAAGCTTAAATGTAGCCCCAAGTGATATATTAGATTTTGATTTATTCTTATATGAATATGCAGAAGGTATGTTTGTAGGACCTAATGAAGAGCTTATATCTTGCGGAAGATTAGATGACCTTTGGATGGTATTTGCAGGATTAAAGGCCTTATTAAATAGCAACAAAATTAAAGAAACTAAAGTTTTGGTAGCTTTAGATAATGAAGAAATAGGAAGCTTAACAGCTCAAGGTGCTAATTCTTCTATATTAGAAAACATTTTAGAAAGAATAACTTTAGGTTTAAGTAAGAATAGAGAAGAATTTAGAAGAGCTTTAAGCAATTCAGTTATGATTTCAGCAGATTTAGCACATGGAATGCATCCAAATTATCCAGAGAAATGTGATCCAACTAATCTGCCAATGTTAGGTAAAGGCCCAGTTTTAAAGATTGCAGCAAGTGGAAGCTACTCAACAGATAGCTATGCAAGTGCAATATTTAAAGGAATTTGTGAAAAAGCTGGAGTTCCATGCCAAACTTTTGTAAACAGATCAGACTTAAGAGGCGGAACAACAATAGGACCAATCACTGCAGGTAAGTTAAATATACCAGTGATAGATATGGGAGCACCTGTTCTAAGTATGCATTCAATAAGAGAATTAGCATCAGTAAAGGACAATGAATATACTATAAAGGCATTTACTGAATTTTTTAATTAAATAAGTGCAGTGGGCTAATTAAATAGTATCCAGATTTGTATTGAACTTAGGTATAGATTTTATTTATCTATACCTTTTATTTTCGTTCAACACTAAAAATATAAAGAATTTAGATTAACCTATTTTTATGAAAAGAAAATAATATAGTCAATAAAAATTGAAATGTCTTATATGGGAGTAATATAAGTTGAAGTGCCTGATATCTTTTGGGATATTTTAGGTCAGCATTAAGATATGAGGACTTCGCCATCTCCTATTAATACAACCTTATAATCTGGTTGAAGAGGAATTATATTAAATTTTTTAGATTGTGGTTTTAACCGTATACCCTGAAGTGGTGTTGCATGAGAATCAAAAATAATTATGTAAATACGTTCGTTAAAGGTAGAGTTTTGTACTGTATAAGGTGTATTAGGCGAAAGCTGCAAATCTTTCACTTTGTAAAAACCTTTTTTAAGGGTTTGAGAACTGGCTGTAGCGGGCATTAGTAGTGATTGAAAAGAACAATAGATAAAAAGTAAAAATATGATAACAGCTTTTTTCAAGGGTATATACCACCTTTCTGTTTAAAATTCTAGAATAATTTCATCATTAGTAACTACTAATAATTGATATCCTGGCTGTAGCGTTGTTAAAATATATTCTTCTGAATTAGGTATTAATTGCATATATTGCTGTGTAATCTGATTTGAATCAAAAACCATTATAAAAGTATACTCATCATTAGATGGATTTCTAATGGTGTTTATTTTGTTTTCAGATAAATTTAAATCTTCTGCTTTATATAGTCCTTCTTTAAGAATTTTTGTTTCAGCCATAGAAGGTACTAAAAATAAATTAAAGGATAAATATGAGCAGAATAAAAACATAAAAAAGAACTTTTTCATTAATTTAACCACCTTTCCACTTTAGTTTATGTCAAAAACACTATGTTATTCTCCAAGTCTATCATATTAATACATGCTATTAAGAATATTTTATATATTTATGGTAAAAATATCTCTATTGAGTAATTGGCATTGAAACACAGTTAAAAAATTAGAATAGTATGTTTTTCTAGTTTCTATGTGAAGTTGTTAAGATTACATATTGAAGGGAGTTTTTTACTTGGAAAAGAATAATTCTTATGGTGTAAGAAGGAATGTTTTAAGAGAACTTTCAGATGCATTTTCTAGTATACATGATAATTATAAATATTTTAGCAAATTGTCCAAAGAAGGCTGCAAAGTTCTTGGAGCCTCAGAATGGCTTCTAGATAATATATATTTAATTGAAAAAGAATATAAAGCGATAAAAAGGGAGATGCCAATAGACTATTTTGAGGGATTAACTTCTATAGATTCAAAGGAAATGGTGCCACGTATTTTTTTAGTGGCTAAAGATTATATAAATAATCAAAATGAAATTGATTGTGATAAATTAATAGCTTATATAAATAAGCTTCAGGAAAAAAGAACAGAAATGAGTGGCGAGATAGATTTAGAGAATAATGAAGCTGGTTTTACCATGGGAGAATTGTGGGCTTTTCCTCTTATGCTTAAAACAGCAATTATAATAAGCCTGTCAGAGTATACTGATGAGCTTACATCTATTCAAAAAGAAATTATACAAGGAAAGATTACAGCTGAAAAGGTTATTGATATTATCAATAATAATCCTGTATATTGTAAAAATGTTGGAGAATTAAATAATGCTAATTTAAAAGAAAGTAATATGAAGGATAATCTTAATATTCTTTATCAGGAGTTAAGAAGTGTTCAGGTTGATTTTGATCATGTAAGTCATCTATTTCTAAGAGAATTTTTTAGGGTTTTAAGAGAGAATTCTATAGAGGATGAAAGATTTTATGAATTTATGGAGACTAATTGGAATTTAAGTGTGGATTATGAAAAGAGTGAACTTAAAAGCCAATTAAGAGAAGAGGTGTTGGAAAATTATATTGGTGAATATATCACCCATATTAGAAAGATTGAGGGGATAAGCTGGAGAAAGTTTTTTGAAAATACTTCTTTAGTTGAAAAGAAGCTGAAAAAGGATCCTCAAAAGGTCTATAGTAATATGGAGTTTAAATCAAAAGATTATTATAGACATAAGCTTGAAAGGTTAGCAAGAAAGCTAAAGGTCAATGAAATTGATTTAACAAATAATATTTTGGAACTTGCTCAAAAAAGCATGGACAATAATGAAGATGATTATAAATGCCATGTTGGGTATTATTTAATTGACGATGGAATAAAGGAATTGGAGAGTCACAATAATCGTGCTAAATTTAATTTCTCAGAAAATATGTATTTAGCCATGAATATACTTGGAACTCTTTTGATAAGTTTTTTCATTATATATATGACCAGTATTTTAGGAATAGCATATACAAGAACTCAATATTTAATTTCATTTTTGCTTATTTTAATTCCTGTAAATGAAATAATAATTGGTATTACAAACTGGACTGTAAATAAGGCTTCAGAAATTAGATTAGTTCCCAAGTTAAATTTCAGCAGTGGAATTCCAGAAGAAAGTAAAACTGTAGTTGTAATTCCTGCAATTACAAATTCAAAAGAAAAGATTAAAGAACTTATGAAAAAGCTTGAAGTAGCTTATTGTGGGAATAAAGATAAAAATTTATATTTTGCATTACTTTGTGATTTTTTAGATTCTAAGGAGGAAGTAGAGAAAAATGATGAAGAAGTAATAAAATGCGGAATAGAGTGCGCCAGAAAATTAAATGAAAAATATTCTTATGAGGGATCGAAAAGTAATCGCTTTTTTTTCTTTAGCAGAGTAAGAGTTTATAATGACAAGCAAAAGGTTTATATGGGAAGAGAAAGAAAACGTGGAAAGCTTATGGAGTTTATGGCTCTTATTAGAGGAAGTAATGAGCATACCTTTAATGTTTTTAGTTCAGATATTAAGGAATTAAGAGCGGTTAAGTATTTGATTACTTTAGATGAAGATACTTTTATGCCGAGAGAAAGTGCTGTAAAGCTAGTAGCAGCAATGAGTCATGTTTTAAATTCCCCAAAGATAAAGGATAACCGTGTAGTCAGAGGTTATGGAGTAATGCAGCCTAAGGTAAGCATTAGCTTAGAGGCTAAAAATCAAACTTATTTTTCAAGAATATTTGGAGGAGAAGAAGGAGTTGATGGATATTCAACAGCTTATTCAGATACATATCAAGATTTATTTGGAGAAGGCTCCTTTACGGGAAAAGGAATAATTAACATAGATAAATTTTATGAAGTACTTCACAATACAATAAAGGATAATAAAATACTCAGCCATGATCTTTTGGAGGGTGGAATTGCAAGATGTGCTTTGGTTAGTGATGTGGAATTTATTGATGGGTATCCGGGGTCTTATGAATCCAGCTGCAAAAGGCTTCATAGATGGGTTAGGGGAGATTGGCAGTTAATAGGCTGGCTGTTTTCTAATAAGCTTACTTTATTATATAAGTGGAAGGTATTTGATAATTTAAGAAGAAGCCTTTTAGCACCTAATCTTCTTTTGGCACTTATTTTATCCTTAACAGTTTTGTCAGCAGGGAATCAAATAGCAGCACTTTGTTTTTTTGCTTTAATAAGTTCTTTAGTGTTTACTGTGACAGACTTTGTTGTAACACCTAAAAATAAGCTTATGGGAACTTTTAAAAACTTAGAACAGGTTGTTTTAATAGTAAGCTTTATACCTTATCAATCATATTTAATGGTTCATGCTATTTTGGTAACATTATTTAGAGTTATTTTTTCTAAGAAGAATATGCTTGAGTGGCAGTCAGCTGAGTTTGTAGAAAAGAATTCAAGCAATGATTTTCTATCCTGCTTTAAGAGAATGTGGATTTCACCAGTAATGGGGATGGTGATTCTTTATTTATCGTTCTTTAATTCAATTGGTGTAATTGCGTATAATTTAGCAGTTGCAATTCTATGGATCATAAGTCCTTATTTTGCATATTGCATAAGCATGGAGACTACCAAGGATAAAAATACATTAAATAATGAAGAAAAAAGTTATTTACAAAAAATAGCTAGAAGAATATATGCATATTATGAAGATTTTGTTAATGAAGAAAATAATTATTTAGCACCAGATAATTATCAGGAAAAACCGTTTAAAGGTGTGGCCCACAGGACTTCTCCTACTAATATAGGAATGGGACTTATTTCAAATGTTACTGCATATGATTTGGGATATATAACTATGTGGGAATTTATTGATAAGACAGAGCTTACCTTAAATAGTATGAAGGAACTGGAAAGAGTTCATGGTCATTTTTTAAATTGGTATGATACAAAAAGTAGAAAACCTCTATGGCCAAGATATGTATCAACAGTTGACAGTGGAAATCTCCTAAGCGATTTATGGGTTTTGAAGCAGGCTATTGAAGAGGTTAAATATAATGAGGTAATAAGGATAAAAGAAACATCAGCCTTAAATGATGTTTATAAGATAATAGAAGAAGAAGCTGATTCAATTAAAATTAAATTTTTACCACAACATAATATAGGAGAATACTTAAATATTCTAAAAGAAGCTTTATATAAACTTCAAGACTTTAAGGAGGAGCAGAAACTAAATATACTTCAAAAGTTGAGTGAAGAGAAAAATAAAATAAGCAATTTGAAAGAAAATAAAGACATATTTTATGAAGCAGATATTTTAAAGAAAAATAAAAAATTGTTATATGAATTAAGTAATGAAATAAATGATTTAGAACCAATTGATGTAAAGTTAAATAAGCTTAAAAATTCAAACAAAGATAAAGGAGAAATGTATAAAAAAGAAAGCTTATACGATGTAAAATTAAATAATGAAGAATTAAATTACTGGCTTAATAAGCTTATAGATGAAATTAAGAAAAAAATTCAAAACTACAATAATATTTTTGAAGGCTTAGAAAAACTGTACAGCAAGGAGTTTTTTGAAGGGGTTCCCAATCTCATAGAATTAATCCACAGATGTGAGGAGTATAGAAGAGAAAGTGGGGATAACTTCAAAGAAAATTTAGGTCAAAAAATTCAAATGTTTAAAAGCTATGTGGATAAAATTGATAGGATAATTAAAGATATTGATAACCTTACAAAGGAAATGGATTTTAATTTTCTTTATGATAATACTAGAGAACTATTTTCTATTGGTTACAATGTTGAGGAAAATTCACTTGGAAACTCCTATTATGATTTGCTTGCATCTGAATCGAGAATAGCTTCATTTGTTGCAATTGCTAAAAATGATGTGCCAGAAGCGCATTATTTTAAGTTGAGCAGGGCAATGACTAATGCATTTCATACTCACTCCCTAGTTTCTTGGAGTGGAACTATGTTTGAATATTTTATGCCTTCATTAATAATGAGAAATTACCCCAAAACCTTGTTTAGTCAAACCTATAAAGCTGTAATAAAGGCACAGATATCTTATGCAAAACAAAAGAAAATTCCATGGGGAATATCAGAAGCTGCTTTTTATGAATTTGATGCAGCTGAAAATTATCAATATAAGGCTTTTGGTGTACCTGGACTTGGGCTGAAAAGGGGACTTGAAGATGAACTTGTAGTGTCTCCTTATTCAACATTAATGACAGTGCCTTTTGCAAAAAATACTGCAATTAAAAATCTTAAAAGACTTGAAAAAGCAGGGGCAACAGGAAGATATGGCTTCATTGAGGCTATAGATTATACTATGGCAAGACAGGGAAAATATATAATGACCTTTTCAGAAGTAAAAAATCAAGAAAAACCAACGTCAAATTCAAATTTTGATAAAATTGAAAATGAGAAGAATGTGGAAAACTCCTTAAAAATTAATAAAAATCACAATAATGATATGCTAATTGGGGAAAACTATACACAAAATGTGGATAACAATCTAAAAAATGTGGATAACTATGCAAAAAAGGTGGATAGTAGAAAGAATAAATATATAAAAGATATCAACAATTCCTGTGTGGAAAATGTGGATAATGTTGATAACTTTGAAGAAGAATATGATAGGCATGTAGATAATTATGATGAGGATAAGTTCAAAACAATAAATAATCCACAAAAGATTAATAAAGTTGTGAATTATATGGTGCATCATTTAGGGATGTCTCTTATGGCTTTAGACAATATTCTTCAAGATAATATTTTAATTAATAGATTTCACACCTTACCAGAAGTAAAAGCAACAGAGCTTTTGTTGAAAGAAAAGATTCCACAACATGTGGTTTTCGAGAGAAATGATGATTTTTCAATAAAAAATAGATATTTTGAGGGAGAAATCATGGTTCCAAGAAACTTTAAACAAGTAAAGCAAGATAATCCACAGGTCTTATTGCTTTCTAATGGTGAATACTCAACTATGATTACTGCAAGTGGAAGTGGATATTCTAAAAAGAATGATATGATGCTTTATAGATGGAAGGGGAATTCTACAAGTGATGACAGTGGAATGTTCTTTTATATAAAGAATTTAAATTCAAATGATTATTGGAGTTCTACCTTTGAACCTTGTAAAACTTCTGGAGATAAATATGAAGCAGAGTTTAATTTGGATAAAGCTAAGTTTATAAGGAAAGAGGGCAATATTAAAACTGAAATGGAGATAGTTGTTTCGTCAGATGAAAACTTTGAAGTTAGAAAATTAACTTTAAATAATTTAAGTGATAAAGCAAGAAGTTTGGAAATAACAAGTTATATGGAAATAACCTTGGCAGCCTTTAGTGCTGATGCAGCTCATCCAGCTTTTTCAAATTTATTTATTCAAACAGAATATGAGGAAGGAGAAAATATTTTAATAGGAAGTAGAAGAGGAAGAGTTAAAGGCGCAAAGGTTCCATACATATTTCATAAAATAGTATCAGAAGGTGAGCTTGAGGGACCTATTACCTATGAAACTTCAAGAATAAACTTTATAGGCAGGAATAGAGAATTAAAATCACCTGTAGTAATGGATAATGATAAGTCTTTAAGCAATACAGTTGGAACAGTTTTAGATCCTATAATGAGCCTGAGGGCAAGAATTAGATTGGAGCCAAATTCAAAAAAAGAAATTTACTTCTTAACTGGAATAAGTGATTCTAAAGAGCAGATTATAGAGCTATGCAGACAAAATAATGATTTTGCTAAGCTTAATAAGGTATTTAAAAATTATAGTATAAGTACACAGCTTGAGTTAAAAAATCTAGGTATAAGAAGCGGTAAGGCTAATAGCTTCCAAAGTGCTGCAAGTGAAATTTTCTTCTTAACCTCAAATAGAAAGAATAGAGAAGAATATATTGTTAACATAAAAAAGCATCAAAAAGATTTGTGGGCTTATGGAATTTCAGGAGACCTTCCTATTATTATGGCTGTAATTGAAACTGAGGAAGATACAAATCTTGTGCTTGATATGATAAAATTCCATTATTATTTAAAGCTTAAAGGATTAAAACTGGATTTAATTATATATAATAATGAAGAAATTTCTTATGAAGCTCCACTTCAAAAGAATATTCTTGATGCTATAAGAATGTCTAGCGAAAATAGCTTGCTAAATAAACCAGGTGGAATATTTATTCACAATAAGGCAACTATGGATGAGGAAGTTAAAAATTTATTAATAGGAATTTCAAGAATATATGTAGATAGTAAAAACAGTTTGAAATCTTATATATATGTAGAGAAAAACATGAAACCTTATATGGAATTAAAAGAAGAAGGGTTAAATTCTCAAATAGCCTTAAGAAATAATTCAAATGTACCTTATGCAGAATATGATCATGATGAAGATTTAATAACTGGAGAAGATTTACTTAAAGGTATGAAAGTGCCAGGTGATATAGCAAAGGTAAAAAAAGAAAATCTGAAAATAGAAGGAACTCAAAATATAGAAGAATCTCAAAATATAGAGAAACATGAAAATATAGAAGAACCTCAGAGTATAGAAGAATCTCAAAGCATTAAGAATGCAAAATCAATAATTGGAGATGTGGAATCCTCAAAAGAAATTAAAGAAGCAGCAAAAGTTTCAACAAGTATAGAGAAGACAGAAATAGAAAGGACAGAAGCAATAGAAGAAATCAAAGAAATAGAAGAAAATAAGAAGCTAGATGCAGATGAACCAGTTAAAAATAACTCAAATAAAGAATTTAATGAAATTTCAGATTTTAATATAGCAGACTTAGATTTCTTTAATGGTTATGGTGGTTTTAATAAAAAAGATAAAAGCTACATAATTAAGTTATCTGATTATAAAAATACTCCAGCACCTTGGATTAATGTTATTTCAAATGAAGATTTCGGATTTCATATATCTGAAACAGGAGCTGGATATACTTGGTGTGGAAACTCAAGAGAAAATAAGATAACACCATGGAGTAATGATTATATAAGAGATCCAGCAGGCGAAGCTCTTTATGTTAAAGATAATATTTCAGGAAAATATTTTTCTATATCACCTAAGCCGGTGCGAGATTCAGGTGATTATTTAATAAAACATAGCTTTGGATATTCTGAATTTATACATAAGGCCTATGATTTAAATGGAAAGCTTGAAGTTTTTGCACCTAAAGGAGAGCGCTTGAAAATACAAAGAGTAACACTAGAAAATTTAAGTGAAGAAGATAGAAGTGTTTCTGTATTTTATTATTCTAAGCTTGTTTTAGGTGTTTATGAATATGATAGCTCAAGATATATTTCTACATATATAAGTGGAATGGAGTCAGACCAAGATATAAATTCAGCAAAATCAGTTCAAAGTGAATCAGACCAAAACATAAATTTTAGAAAATCAACTCAAGACATAAATTCAAGAAAATCAGCTCAAAGTAAGGGATTTATAGGTGGAAAAAATCCTTATAGTCAATACTTTGGTAAATTAGATGCTTACTTAACTATATTAGGAGGAGAAGCCTTAAGCTTTACTGGAGATAATAAAGCGTTTATAGGAGTTGGAGGTGAATTGTCTAAGCCAGAAGCGTTAAATAAGGAAAAGCTCAATGATAAATCAGGTGGTATTTATGATCCTTGTTTAGCCGCACAAACCACAATTAAGTTGAAAAAAGGTGAAAAGAAGCAATTAGTAATTTTATTTGGTCAAGAGGAAAGAGATAAAATAGAAAATATTATCAATAAATATGAGAAGTTTGCTAATGTAGAAGCAGAATTAGATAAGGTAAAACAATATTGGAGCCATTTCCTAGGAAATATACAAGTTAAGACACCAGATAAATCTTTAGATTATCTTTTAAATGGATGGCTTTTATATCAAACCTTAAGCTGTAGATATTTAAGTAGAAGTGCCTTTTATCAAAGTGGTGGTGCATATGGCTTTAGAGATCAGCTTCAGGATTCTATGGCTCTTGGAGTAGTAAATCCTGAAATTCCTAAAGCACAAATATTAAGAAGTGCTTCAAGGCAATATGTAGAAGGTGATGTACAGCATTGGTGGCATCCAGTTGTAAATTCAGGAATAAGAACTAGGTTTAGTGATGATTTATTATGGCTGCCTTATGTGACTGCTGAATATATAAATTCTACAGGGGATTATGAAATTTTAGAAAAAACAGCACCATACCTTGAAGATGAGCCATTAAGAGAAGGCGAAGATGAAAGGTATACAATAGTAAATCAATCTTCAAAACAAGGAACTATATATGAACACTGTTTAAAAGCAATTGAAAAATCCTTGAAATTTGGAAGTCATAACATTCCACTAATGGGCAGTGGAGACTGGAACGATGGAATGAGTACAGTTGGAAATGAAGGAAAAGGTGAAAGTGTATGGCTTGGATGGTTCTTGTATTCTATTTTAGATAGCTTTATTGAAATTGCTAAAATTAAAAAAGATGAAGAAGTGAGAAAGCATTTTGAAGAAACAAAAGAATTCATAAGAGAAAATTTAGAAAAGAATGCTTGGGATGGCGGCTGGTATAGAAGAGCATACTTTGACGATGGAACTCCATTAGGTTCAAGAGAAAATCCAGAGTGTCAAATTGATTCTTTAGCTCAAAGCTGGTCTATAATTTCTGGGGCTTTTGAAAATAACAATTCAGGAGCAGTTGAAAATAGTAGTAATAATAATGAAGAAACATTAAAGTCAGAAGTAACATATTCAGCTTCAGAAAAATCAGAAGCAATTAACTTAGCTTTAGAGCAAAATGAAAATTCTATAAGTGAAAACCAATCAAATAAATTACAAGAAACTGAAGTTAAAGCTGGAGCTGGAGCATCAATACAAGGAAATCCAAGAATAAGAGCAATTGAAGCTATGGAAGCAGTAGAGAGAAATCTTGTAAAAAGTGATAAAGGCATGATATTATTACTTGCACCACCATTTGATAACTCATATTTGGAACCTGGATATATAAAAGGCTATGTGCCAGGTGTAAGAGAAAATGGAGGTCAATATACTCACGCGGCTGTATGGGTAATCTTAGCATTAACTAAGCTTGGTCTTGGAGATAAGGCAGTAAAGTATTTTAATATGATAAATCCAATAAATCACTCTAGAACAGAGCTGGAATGTATGACTTATAAGTTAGAGCCGTATGTTATGGCAGCAGACGTTTATATAAAAGAGCCTCATGCAGGACGTGGAGGCTGGAGCTGGTACACTGGAGCATCAGGCTGGATGTACCGAGTAGGAATTGAAAATATTCTTGGACTTAGAAAGGTTAAAGATAAGGGATATATAGTTAATCCTTGTGTGCCAATGGATTGGAAGGAATTCCAAATAAAGATTTCCAATGAAAAAGAAGATTATACAATAAAGGTTTCTAGAATAAATAAAGAAAATGGTAGTGAAGTGAATAGCCATAATAGTAGTGAAGTGAATAAGCACAATACTCAAATAAATAATAATGAAATGAGCCACAATAAAATAAAGGTAGTTATAAACGGAGAAATTATAACAGATAATATAATTCCAAGAAATTGTGGAAAGTTAGATGTGCTTGTATATTTCTAGAGATCTTCATTAAAACTAGAATTTATGCACTTATAGAAATAGTAGATATGCTACAATTCGGAACTTAAACTTAGGTAAGAGGTAAGAGTTTTGGATGAAATCCCTTTGGCTTTTCTTCCTTAACTCTTACCTCTTACTTCTTACCGAAGGTTACCTTTTAACTAATCTAATGCACAAATTCTAATTTACGAATTTAATTAATTAGAACATATATAATAAGTTTTAAGCTGTATGGGATATGTATAAATTATTCTATACAGCTTATTTCAATTTACAGTTCATAATTGTAAATTTTACATTGACAATGTAAACATTTAAATGATATAGATAACTTAAGTTTATAAGGAAAAATGTTTTAATTAAGGGATTTGTGTTATATTGATGAATAAAGGCAATGAAATTTTTGTATTATTAGTATATATTTAACAATAACATAAATAATTCTTATTACTTTTGTAAAAAAATGATGATAATTGAAATAAGGAGCTTTATGTTGGGATCATTAGTCTTTGTTTTAGAGGGAAAATAAGAGGGGGAGAGAAAATGTCACAAAAAAAATTTAATGTACATAGTATTCGAACAAAATTAATTCTTAGTTTAGTGTTGATTTGTGTAATACCATTAATTATAACTGGATTTATTTCCTACAACCAATCAAAATCAATACTTAGCAAAAAATTAAATGTTACAAGTGAACAGACACTTTCTGAGGTAAACAGTGGACTAAATAGCTATTTTGCTGGATTTACTGAGAGAATATCAATGTTATCAAACAATTATAACTTAGTGAATGTTGATTATGGGAAGAATTTTGATTACATACCTGACTTGTTAAAGAACTTAAATGATAGCAATAAGGATATTCTTGATTCATATTATGGAAGTGCTTCTGGCAAATTTGCAATATATCCTGATGCAAAAATGCCAGAGGGGTATGATGCAACTAAAAGAACTTGGTATCAAGAAGCTATAAAAGCAAAAGGAAAGCCTGTAATAACTAAGCCATATAAAGATGCAGTTACAGGAAAAACTGTTCTTGGGATTGCACAAGCTGTTGTAAAAGATGGTGAAATTGTAGGTGTTGTTGGATTGGATTTAACATTAAATACACTTTCAGATCGTATAGCAGAAAAAAAGGTAGGTAATTCAGGGATTGTATTTATTACTGACACAGATGGAGTGATGATAGCTCATTCTGATAAAAGCTTAATTGGTGGAGATACAGTTACAAAATTATCTTATTGGAATGAAGTTAAGTCTGGTAAAGAAGGATTTATTGCTTATGATTATTATGGAGTACAAAAATTTGGTGTATATGAAACTAATGAAATGACAGGCTGGAAGTTAATAGCTGGATTGGAAGAAAGCGAATTATCAAGTGACACTAAAGCAATACTATTAACTAGTGCAATAGTAATGGTGGTAATGGCGGTAATAGCAATAATTTTATCATTGATATTAAGTAAAGGTATTGCTACAAATATTAATAAATTAAAAGCGGTATTTGCCAAAGCTTCAGAGGGAGATTTATCAGGAGTTGTAGAGGTTAAATCAAAGGATGAACTTGGTCAGCTTGCAAATGACTATAATTCTATGATTAAAAATATAGGTGAATTATTAGAAAGTGCAAAGCAGACTTCTAATACAGTATTTGAGACTACTGCAAATCTTTCAAGCATGGCAGAAGAAACAACAGCGTCCATGTCACAGGTTTCATTTGCTGTTTCAGAGATATCTCAAGGAGCTATCAGTTTAGCTGAAAATTCCCAAGAAACTGCAATTGGTATCGAAGATCTATCTAAGAAATTAGATAAAATTGCGGATACAACTGAAGATATGAGCAATGTTTCAGAAGAAACTAAGAGTTTAAGTAAACAAGGAATAAACACTGTAAATGTATTAATTAATAAAAATAATGAAACAATGGATGCTACAACAAAAGTATCGGATATAGTTTCAAGTATGAACGAAAGTGTACAGATGATTAGTTCAATATCTAATGCTATAACTGAAATAACAGAGCAAACCAATCTTTTAGCACTAAACGCATCTATTGAAGCGGCGCGTGCAGGAGAAGCAGGTAAGGGGTTTGCTGTAGTAGCTGAAGAAATTAGAAAACTTGCAGAAGAATCGCAAAATTCTACAGAACAAATTAAGTCTATAATAAGTGCTATTCAGTCAAAAGCGGGGATAGCTGTAGAGGCAATGGATAACAATAAGAAAATTAATTCTGAACAAAATGAAGCGGTAATAAGAACAGAATTAATATTTACTGATATATTATTATCTATTACAACCCTAACAGAAAAAGTTGGAGATGTTAAAACTTCAATAGATGATATGCAAGTTCAAAAGCAGGTTTTTGTTACACAAATAGAAAATAGCTCAGCTATTTCTGAGGAAACAGCTTCATCAACAGAGGAAGTAACTGCATCAGCAGAAGAAGTATCTGCTACAATGGACAGATTTAGCCAGCATACAGAAGATTTACAACATTTAGCTGAAAAATTAAAGAAAGAAATAGATAAATTCACAGTATAAGCTAAAGGGTCAGACCCCAGGGGGATTCCCCCTGGGGTCTGACCCTTGGGAAAAATTACCTCGACATTATAATTGCAGATTTAAAGTAAAAATAAGCTATTAAGAGACTAATTAACTTGGTTTCTTAGTAGTTTGTTTAGGTAAGTGTAAAATTTAAGTAGAAAAGTTGTACTTTTTGTAAAAAGTAGATTATATACATTAAAACAATAATATTTATATGTTATAATTAAAATTAAAAGTAATAATATAATATATTTTAGGGATAAAAATTTTAATTTGTAGAAAAGTCCTATGTGAAACAAATTAAGAAATCGTTTAAGGACTTGAACTATAAGATTTTAAATTGTTAATTGTACAATGTAAAGTAAATTGCCACTGCACACTGCAAAATGTACACTGTAAATTGTAAATGAATAAATGGGGGATAATAATGAAATCTAATGGTGTAAAAAAGAAAACTTTAAGAGAGAAATATGAAAATCAAGTAAATGAAAAAAATAATGGTCAAGAAAAAAGTATAGCTAAAAATTTAAAAATCAGGAGCATAAAAAGTGAATTACTTTTTACTATGCTATCAGTTTCAATTGTTTTAACTGTTGTAATAATTATTGGTGTAAGCACTATTTTATCAAAAAATTATGATAGTGAAATTAATAGTAAGAATGAAATGATTTCGAATTTAATATCAAAAAATGTTTCTTCTTTTATGGATACTGCATATAAGGTTACAGAAGAATTAGCTTATAATTCAGAACTTAAAACATCGACTTCAGAGGTTAAGGCAGGCTTACTTAAAGGGTCTGCAAGCAGAAATCCATATTTCGAATTATTATATATTCAGGATGAAACAGGAATGCAAACAGGAAGATCAGCAGGAGCACTTGCTAATAGAGCAGATAGATGGTGGTTTATAAAAGAAAAAGAAAGTCCTGCGCCATTTGTATCTAAATCATATTATTCAGTTTCTACTAAAAATCCAGTTACATCTGTATTTATTCCTATAATTGAAGATAATAAATTTAAAGGAGTAATGGCATCAGATATAAATTTAAGCAAGCTTCAGGAATTAATAAAGGAAAATTCAGATGAAGGATCTGGAAGGTACTCTTTTGTAATAGATGGAGATGGGGTTGTAGTAGCTCACCCAGATAATGAAGTTTTAGCACAGCTGTATAACTACAAGAAAATGACTAAGACAACTGGCGTAGAAACAGGAAATACAAAAGAGGAGCCAATTGATTTAGCACAAGGTTATAATGAAATAATAGGACAAGTAATGTCAGGAAAAGCTGGAAGTACTAAATTTGAAGATAAAGGCGAAAATTTATATGCTTCTTATACACCTATAAAACTTGAAGGTAAGTCAGATAATTGGTCTGTTATAACAATCCAAAAAGAATCAAGTGCAAAAGCTATTATTAACAAAGTAATTAAGGCTACTTTGATTGTAGGAGTAATTATATTATTACTTGCAGGTATTGTGATTTTAGTAGTTTCAAAGCATATATCAAAGCCTATAATTCAAATATCGGATCTTCTTATGAGGGCTTCTACAGGAGATTTTACAGTAAAATCTTCAGTTAAGGCAAAAAATGAGATTGGAAGTTTAAGCTTAAGCTTTAATGAAATGATAGGGAAGATTTCTAATCTTCTTAACAGTACAAAGGAATTAACTAAAGAAATAAAAGATAGTTCCAACATTTTAACACATAAGTCAGATGAAACTACAAATGTTGCTAAAGAAATAAATGTTACAGTTCAGGAAATAGCTCAAGGTGCTTCTAATCAAGCATATGCAGCAGAAGAAAGTGCTAAACTTGGAGATCATATGAGTCAGGAATTTAATCAATTATCTGAAAAGACAAATTTAATGATCAATGAAGCAATAAATTCTTCAAAAGCTATTGCTAACGGAATCCAAAAAGTAGATGAGCTTAAAGAAAAGGCTGCAACTACTGTAGATATTGTAGAAAAAACTCAAGAAAATATAGAAGATCTTAAAAATAAATCTCTTGATATAGAAAAAATATTGCAAGCTCTTCACCAAATAGCAGAGCAAACGAATTTACTTTCTTTAAATGCATCAATAGAAGCAGCAAGAGCTGGTGAGCATGGGAAAGGCTTTGGAGTAGTAGCATCAGAAATTCAAAAGTTATCTGTACAATCAGCAGAAGCAACTAAAAACATTGAAAATATTATTTTAGAAATTCAAAATGATATTTTAAAAAGTGTTGGTATTATGAAGGATGTAAGAGTAGTTTCAGAAGAACAGTTTACTTCAGTAAATGAAGTTAATGAAGCTTTTGATAAAATTGCCCAAGCAACAGACCAAATAACTAATGCAATAGATTATATGGGTGAGTTTGTTAATGAAATGAATAAGAGCAATAATGATGTAGTTAACTCAATGAACAATATTGCAGCTATTTCAGAAGAAACAGCAGCCTGCTCAGAGGAAGTTACAGCATCAATTCAAACCCAAACAGAGGCAATTGCAGATGTATTAAAAGAAGCTGAACAATTAAAGCAAAAGGCAGAACTTTTAAATTCTGAA
Organism: Clostridium sp. C2-6-12; assembly: GCF_009928485.1. Taxonomy (GTDB): domain Bacteria; phylum Bacillota; class Clostridia; order Clostridiales; family Clostridiaceae; genus Clostridium. The sequence goes on from NZ_JAABNP010000001.1 coordinate 252,467, forward strand.
ATTAATAAATTCAGAATTTAAAAATGAAAAGGGGTCAGTCTCCTTTAAAGGGGACTGACCCCTGGGTATAATTACCAGTTTATGCTTGCTAAAAAATGCACTAATTAAATTAGTGCATTTTTTTATTTTGGGATATAATATTTAATAATAGATAAAGTAGCACCAAAACGGAGTGATTTTAGTGGAGGAATATTTAAATGAGGTATGCTCAATGCCATATTTTTTTGATTTATTTCATTATGAAAGTTTGTCAAATGAAAAATTGAAGAAACATATAGATGAGCATGGAAAAGTTATATATGAGCGAAGGAGTATCTAAAAAAATGAGTATTAATGATTTTAATAAAGAAATAGATTATATAAAGAAACAGGTAATAGAAAAATATAATCCTAAAGAGATAATACTTTTTGGTTCTTTAGCAAAAGGCACTTTTAGAGAAAATAGTGATATTGATATATGCATTATTATGGATGTAGCAAATAAAAGAGATTTATTAACAAATATGTATATAGAGATAGAAAGTAATATTCCATTTGATTTAGTTTTATATACAAGCCAGGAATGGGATAATTGTGTTAATGATAAAAGCAGTTTTGCATATTCTATAATAAACACAGGGGTGAAAATATATGGTTGATACGCTTAGATATAAAGATTGGATAGAAAAAGCAGAAAGAGATATTAAATCTGCAAAGATATTAAAAGAACATGAATGCGGAAATGATGTAGTAGCATTCCACTCACAACAAGCAGTTGAAAAATTATTAAAAGCTTATTTAATATATAATGGAGAGGGAATTGTAAGCGGGCATAGTCTAATATACTTATGCAAAATGAGTGAAAAACATGATAGTGATTTTAGAAAATATATTAAGGATTGTGGTTTTGTAAATCAATATTATATAGAAACACGTTATCCAGCAGATAATCCACTTATAGTAAGTGATTATGAAGCAGAAGAGTGTATTAAAATATCTGAAGAAATCTATAAGATGGTAAGGTCAAAATTATAAATTATAGAAGTACTAAGTCCATCAAATTCAGATGATGATCTTATAATAAAAAAAGATTTATATGAAGAATATGGAGTGGCTGAATGTTGGATTATATCACCAATGAATAAAAAGGTATGGATTTACTATTTAGTAGATAATAAATATGAATTAAAGCATAGTAGTACATTGAATGACAAATTTAAATCTATATGATTTGAAAATTTAGAAATAGATTTATCAGAAGTTGAATTAGTAGAAGAAGAATAAAAGTAGAATTTGTGTTAGTTAGGCTGCTTAGACTAAAAAGAAGTCCCCATAAGAATCTCTATCTTATGGGGACTTTTTATAAGCACTAAATTAAAATGATAAACTTTAGTGCAACAGTATTATGGGGTACAGTATAATTGTAACCAGTAATAAAAAAAATATTCATAAATTAAAATGATAAATTTAAATATTCATATTGATAATTATAAATGAGGAATTTGAATCTTTAAAATAATTCATTTCCTTATTTAATCAATTCTTGAAATAGCATCTTCAACAGGGTTTGACTTAGCAGAGGTCAAGTCATTTGCTTTTTCTATGCTTTCTTCACTTGGAGAAGAATCCTTTTGCTCATCAGGTAAGTAAACCTCCTTCATCTTCTCCATGTAAGTTTCATTTGCTGAAGCTGGATTTGTTAATTTTTCATCAAAATTTGCCTTTAAAGCTTCATTATTATATGATTTTTTCTCGTTATTCATATCATCACTCCTAATTCTAGCGACAGTCACAATATTATTGAACTTGGTGAATGTCACCACATTATTATTACACCATTATTATTTGAAGAAACATTTTTAATAATACATAAAAAGTATCTAAATTTTAACTTGGAGAAAATTAAGTTGCTATTTAAATAAGTGAATGACTATGTAATGGCAAACAAGTAACTAAGTAATAAATGAATAAGCAAATAACCATATAACCATATGATAGTAAATGAATAAGTATCATGTAATAGCTAATAAGTAAAAATATACATCTATAAAAAAGTTGTTTTTAAAATATATGACATATAAGAAAATCTTAAAAATTGTCTAAGAAGATTTAGAGGTTTTGATATATAATTAAGGTAGGTTAATATTTGAATAAGTGTAAAACTAATATTTAAATGGTAAGATATTATATATAATCTCATGAAAAATATATAATCTTATGAAAAACTTGAATAAAATTAATATAGTGTAAAAGTGTAAAGTAAGCTATGAAAAAATTGGATATAAAAATGGATTTACACTATTAAATAAAAATTTGGAGGAAGAAACATGAATAAAAGTATAAAAAGAATGATTTCATTTGTGTTGGCATTAAGTGTTGTTTCAGCAGTTGCACCAGCTGCAAATATGAATTTATTAACAACAATAACTTATGGAGCAACCAATACTACTGATGCCTTAAGTAGTTTAAAATTAGAATCTTCAGGTGGCAGCAATATAAAGCTTTATAATAATGATAATTATTCTAGTAGCAGTAAGATTAACAGTTCCGACATTTCAAAAGGAAGTACTTATTATGCAAAAACTGAATTTAGAACTGTATCAATAAGTGCAGATGGACCAAGTTCCTCATACATAAAGGTGTTTAAAGGTACTTCTAGCTCTGCTAAAGGAAAAAATATTAACAGTGATATTAGTATAGATGAAGCATCAACAACAACACTTGTTATAAGAGTATACAGTGAGACACCAGAATCCAATGTAAGATATGATAATAAAGATAAGGTTTTAAGTGAATATAGAATTAAAGTTAAATGTACTAGTGGGTCTTCAAATAGCAGTAATGCAGAGGCATCAAGTTATGATAATATATATCTAGATAAACTTAGTGTAAATGGAGAAAATATTTCCTTATCACAATCAACAGTTTCCTATACGTATAGTGTTCCTGATAATATGAGCAGTGTGACTATTAGAGCAGTACCTCAGTCCAGCAGTGATATTGTCAGAATTGATGGGTCTAGAGTATATGAAGAGGATGACTATAAAAGAACTGTATCATTAAGTTCTGGATTAAATGAAATAAAGATAGAGGTTGAAGATAAAGATAATAATGATAATAGAACATATACTTTAAAAATAACAAGAGAAGGTACAGGAATTTCCTATGGTAACTTATCAGATACAAAATACAATAAAAATCAATGGGTTCAGGTAAATGCTAATTGGCAGTATATTGATGAAACAGGTCAACCTAAAAAGAATACTTTGTTTACTGATCCAGTAAATTCTAAAACCTATTACCTTCAATATAACGGATTTATGGCTACAGAGTGGAATAAAATAGGTGTAAACTGGTATTATTTTGGAGCAAATGGGCAAATGCATACAGGTTGGGTAAATGTTAATGGAAAATGGTACTATTTAGATTGGAATGGAATTATGAAGACTGGATGGATACTTGATGGAGGTAAATATTATTATTTATACAATGATGGTTCCATGGCAGCCAATACTCAAATTGATCAATATGTGTTAGGATCAAACGGAGCTTGGATACAATAAGAAGTGATCTATTAATAATTATTCTTATTAAACCAAGTTATTATATTGAATTTTGGTAAATTTTATTATATAATTATTAAATTAAAAATAACTTTCTTTGTGTATATAAATCCATAAAATTAGTATATTATAATACAAAAAAGATATTTGTGGTGAGGAGAGATGAAAATGTTAAAAAACTTAAAAAAATTAGCAGTAGTATCATTAATTGCTGTATCTGCCATGGGAGTTATGCCAGTAGGGGCATCTGCTGAATGGAAACAAGATTCTCAAAATACATATTATTGGACTGAAGATGGAGTTAATGCTAGAGGCTGGAAGAACATCGGCAATGAATGGTACTATTTTTCAAATGATGGAAAAATGCAAGTAAGCTGGGTTCAAACTAATGGAAACTGGTATTATTTATGGTCTAATGGAATGATGGCTCATGATACTTGGGTAAACAGCGCAGGTGGATGGTATTATTTTGATTCAACTGGTAAAATGATAAGTGACACAACTAATATTGGAAAAAGAGAATATGATTTTAGAGCACCAGCAATCATAATATCTAATGATTTAGGAGCTAGCAAAGCAACTTTCCCTATGGATGGACAAACTACTACAGGTGCAGCAGTAACAGTTAAATAATTAATTTATATAAGCTGAGGTGATTTTCTACTTGCTTATAATGTTTCTTACAGCAAGGTTAAATAATTAGCTTATATAAACTTAGGTAATAATTTCACATTATAATTATAATTAGTATTATTACCAATTTAACTACTGAAGTATGATCTTTTAAACAATAATTATTCATATTATTTTAGAAAGCTATCAAAAATAGAAATTAAATTTTATTTTTGATAGCTTTTTTGTTAAATATTATAGAAATATGATTAAATATAGGAAGATTATGAGTTATAATATATATTAAGTCGTTTACTTATAAATTGACTTTACTTATAAAATTCAGAAATTAATATAATATAAATTAGGAGGGCTTTATGAATAAAAATATAAAACGTATAATTGCACTTACACTTGCGTTTAATACTTCCCAAGCAGTTTCAATTGTGCTGCCAGAAGGGCTTGGTATTGGAGTTAAGACAGCTTATGCAGCTTCATATGATCCAAGTGATGAAGAATTAAAGACATTAGTCATAAAATCAACTAATGGAGATACTCTTGATTTACGAGATGGCTATAATGGTGATAATGTAAAGTTAAGCGATTCCAAGGAATATTATGTTAAACTTGCAGATGATAGTGATGGAATAAAGATAAATGCAGCAGCAAAAGATAAGGATTATATAGTTAGAATATTTACATCGAATAAGGCTGATGCAACAGGAATAAAACCAGGTGAAGAAATTAAACTTGGAAAAGGAAATTCAACGCTTTACATAAGAACATATGAATCCTTATCAGATTATAGAAAGTCTAAGGATGACAAAAAAGATGTAACTATATGCAAAGAAGAATATACAATAAATGTTAAGAAAACTACAGAAAGTTCTTACGAAGATAATACTCAAGATCCAATATATCTAGAAAAGCTTGAACTAAGCAAAGGTGGAAGTATAGATTTTTTAAAGCAAAGAACTTCTTATGATGTAAAGGTATCAGGCTCCACTGAGCAAATAAAAATAACAGCAAAACCAGAAAATGAGGATAGCAGAGTTAGGATAGACGGAAATTTAGCTGAAAAAAGTGATAATTATAGAAAAACTGTAGATTTAAAATCTGGTAAAAATGAAATTAAGGTAAAAGTCACAGATGATAAAGATAATCAAAGAACATATACCTTAAATATAACTAGAGGTAGTTCGTCAAATAATCAAGATGATATATATTTAAATAACCTTACTATAAGTGAAGGAAAACTTGACTTCTCAGATGATAAGACAAGCTATGATGTAAACTTAGATGAAGGTGTAGATGAAATAACTATAAGTGCAGAACCAGAAGATGATGAATATTTGGTTACAATTGATGGAAAACAAGTTAAGTCTAGTGACGATTATGAGAAGACAATTTCCTTATCAAAAGGTGAAAATATCATAAAAGTTACAATTGAAGATGAAGTTAATAATAAGAAGAGAACATATACCTTAACTATAAATAGAGGAAAAGCAGAAACTACAACAACTAATAACAATACACAAAATAGTACAACCACTGATACTAAAAAACCAGGATGGGTTCAAACTGCTGATGGATGGAAATACAATGATGAAAATGGAAATCCAAAGAAAAATACTTGGTTGTTTGATCAAGATGCAAAAGTATATTGTTATTTAGATGAAAATGGTCTTAGAAAAACAGGATGGTTTAAAGATAAAGGCACATGGTATCTATTAGATGAAAAAGGTGTTATGCTAACAGGCTGGAAAGAAAAGGATGGAAATAAATATTTATTAGATTCAAGTGGAGCTATGGTAACAGGCTGGTATAAAGAAGAGGTTACAAACGAAGATAAAACAAAAGCTCAAAACTGGTACTATTTAAATCAAGATGGCTCAATGAAAACAGGCTGGCTTTCAGATGATAATAAATGGTATTACTTTAATAAAAATGGAGTAATGCAGACTGGTTGGATAATTGATTCTAATTCAAAATACTATTTCAACACAGATGGTTCGATGGCAACAGGAACTAAGAATATTGATGGCAAGGTTTATAAGTTTACTTCAAGCGGTGCATTAATAATATAATTTAGAAATAAAAAGAGGCTAGCCCAATAAAAAAATGGACAGCCTCTTTTCATATTTAAACTTAATTAATGGATTATAGTTCTCAATTTAGCAATTTCATAACAATTATCTTTAGTTACATTTTCTAAATCAATTAATTTATCAAGCTTTACATTTACTTCAGTTTTAAATTCTGTTAAAGAAGCAGTTTGATCACAAATAACGTTGACGGTAGATTTAATTTCCTTTACATCTTTTTCTAAGGAATCAAATCTAGATTCAAGAGAATCAACTTTGGAATCTAGAGAATCAACTTTAGATTCAAGCGAGTCAAATCTAGATTCAAGAGAATCAAATCTAGATTCAAGAGAATCCACTTTAGATTCTATGTTATTTATGCTGCATTGCATTTCTTTTAAAATTTGTAATATTTCGTTATCCAGTTCTATCACCTCAAGCTTTTCTCAGAAATTAAATATATTATATCATAGGTTATAATGATTTATAATATAAGTACAAACCCAATATAGTAATAATATTCCATGGAAGATAAAGATTTTTTATAAATCAGAGAAAGTTACTACGTCTATCAGCTTGTTAGACTTGAAAACTTTTAATGAGATTTGTCATTGGATGATATATGGATATTATACAAAGATTTATAAAAAATTAATAATTCAATAACAAATTATTTAGAATCATATAGTATACTTAGAAAAATGTAGTATAATAGTTATATATTCATAAGTATTTTGTTTTTATAATATTTTATGAATAAAATGAGCAATGCAGTTATATTTACTTATAAAATTAGGTGGGAGAATAAACTTCAATTATAAACTGAAGTTAAAACAATAATAAATAATTACTATAATACTATGTTAGTCAAGAAAAATAGAAAATGAAATATAATAGAAAAGTTTTTAGGAGGAAAAAATATGCATAATAAAATTAAAATTTTAATAGCTACAAGTCTTGTATTAGGTGCAGTTTCAGGGATATTACCAGCAAATGATTTTGGATTAGGAACAACTAAAGTGTATGCATCATCACATCATCATTACGACGATGATGATGAATTTGATGATATAGCATATTTAGATGGAATCTATTTAAGTGAAGGAAATATCAGCTTTGATAAAGATGAAACTGAATATAATGTTAATGTTAAAAAAGATACTTCTGAAATCTATGTTAAAGCAAAACCAGAGTATGATGATTACTTAGTTGACATTAATGGTTATAGTGTAGAACGTAAAAATGATTATGAAAAAAAGATAAAATTAGATGAAGGCAACAACACTATAAAAATAGAAGTTCAAAGTGATGATGATAAAAAGACCTACACATTAAATGTATATAGAGGAGATACCTTAAATACAAATGGAGCAACAGGAACTAATGTAACTACAGGAGCAGCAGCTCAAACATTTGAAATAAAAAATCCAACAAAGAAATTCAATGAATGGAACAGAATTGATGGAAAACTAAAATATTTAGATGGAACAGGACAAGTTCTGAAAAATATGTGGTGGTTTGATAAAAATACAGGAATAAATTACTACTTAAAAGAAGATGGAGCTAGAGCTACAGGATGGTTCCAAGATAATGGAAAGTGGTACTACTTTAATGAAAATGGAGAAATGAAAACAGGTTGGGTTTGTTTAAATTCAAATTGGTATTACTTAAGTAAAAGTGGAGTTATGAAAATGGGATGGCTGGAAGATTCAGATGGAAACTGGTATTATCTCAATGGTGATGGAAGTATGAAAACAGGTTGGCTTCAAGAAACTGATGGAAACTGGTACTATTTAGATTCAACAGGCAAGATGATTAAAAACTCAAATGTAAATGGATACCAATTAAGTGAAAAAGGCATTTTAACTAATTAATAGCTATTGTAGGCATGTAATAGTCAAAAAGGATGTAAATATTTGTTTTGGAAAAATATAAAAATTAAGATAAAATTAATGTTTTTATAAGTACAAAGTTAATATTTATATGGTAATATTATTATATGCTGGAAAAAGCGTGATGATAGGTAAAGTGGAGGTAGGAAGATGAATAAAAATGTTAAAAGAATAGTTGCATTAGCATTAGCATTTGGAACTGTTGCAGCTGTAGCACCAGCTACACATTCCAATTTATTAATTACAAAAGCATATGCAGCGTCAACAAATGATGATGAAACATTAGATAAGCTAGAGTTAGAAACTTCAGGTGGATCTAGTATAAAACTTTATAGCGATGATGACTATAGTAGCAGTCACAAGGTTGATAGCGATGATGTATCAAAAGGTGATACATATTATGCTAAAACTTCAGCTAATACTATCAAAATTAGTACAAGTGGAGTAAAGTCTTCATATATTAGAGTATTTAAAGGAACATCTAGTTCTACTAAAGGTAAAAGTGTAAGCAATGATATTAGTTTATCATCGTCATCAACAAATACCATTACTGTAAAAATATACAGTAAAAAACCAGATTCAGATATAAGATATGATGATAATAGTGATGTTTTAAGTAAATATGTAATAAAAGTAAAATGTACTTCTGATTCAGATAGTGGAAGTTCAAATGCATCAGATTATGACAACATATACTTAGACAAGCTTAAAGTAGATGGCCAAAGTATTGGATTATCAACTTCTCAAATTGAATACAGTTATAGTGTTGCTACAAATGTTAACAGTGTAACATTACAAGCTGAGCCGGAACATAATGGTGATATAGTTAAAGTTAATGATAATAAAGTATATGAAGGTGACGACTATAAAACAAAAGTAAATTTAAAAGTAGGCGTAAATGAATTTAAAATAAGAGTTGAAGATGAAGATAATGATGATTACAGAATATATACTTTAAAAATAACCAGAGCAGAACCTCCAGTTATAGTAGCTGATAAATGGGTAACTGTAAATGGTAGATGGACATATAATGATTCTAATGGAGTTCCATTAAAGAGTACATTATTTACTGACAGAACAAGTAATAAAACATATTATTTACAAGCAGATGGATTTATGGCTACGGGCTGGATAAATTATAATGGATGGCGTTATTTTGGCGCAGATGGAGCTATGATGACAGGCTGGATAATTGATGGTGGTAAATATTATTACCTACAAGCTGATGGAGTTATGGCAAAAGATACAAAGATTGGTCAATATAGAGTTGGATCAGATGGCGCTTGGATACAATAATAAAATTTAAATTATAAATTAAAAAACGACTAAGAACAATCTAAAGAAGATTAGGTCTTAGTCGTTTTTGTTATACAAAAATGTAATCAATTACTTTTGGGGAATTATTAATAGTAGAGCTAGTTGAAAAGTAATCTGATAAAATGCTAATATATATATGGAATAAATAAGGAGGCGGGGAAAAATATGAATAAAAATATTAAAAGGATAATTGTAGCTGGACTTATCACTAATGCAATTACTACATTTTCACCTATGGCTAATTTTATGGAGACTAAAGCTTATGCAAGTGTTAGTGATGCTCAGTTAAAAAGTATTTATTTAAGTGATGGAAATATTGATTTTTCATCAAGTACTTACTCCTATACAGTGAAAGTAAGCAGTTCTGTTGATGAAATAAGAATTTCAGCTAGACCTAAAGATTCAGACGCTACTGTTGAAATTGATGGAACCAAAGTAGATCGTAATGATAGTTATAAAAATCTTGTATCTTTAAATAGAGGTAAAAATACAATAAAAATTAAAGTTACTGATGATAATGATGATTATACAAAGACATATACTTTATATATTTATAGAGGGTCAGCAGACGATAAACTTGATAATATATATTTGAGGACTTTAAGTATAAGTGATGGAGATATTGACTTTGATAAAAATAAGACATCTTATAGTACAAGCGTTACCTCATCAATTGACAGAGTTACTATAAAAGCTAAACCAGAAGACAGTACATCTAGAGTTAGAATCAATGGTGGAACAGTAAAAGATGAAGACGACTATAAGAAAACGATTAATTTAAGTATGGGAGAAAACCAAATTGAAATAGATGTTCAGGACCATGAAGAAATAAGGACTTATAAATTAAATATAAATAGAGGTGGAATAACAGACGGCCAAGAGCCAGTTTATTTAGAAAGATTAAGAGTGGATGGAAGCAATGTTAGCCTTTCAAGAGATAAAACTAAATATGACATGGAGGTTAATCAAAATGTTAATGAAGTAAAGATAACAGCAGAACCAGAAGATCGTAATTATATAGTTACAATTAATGGTACTGAAATAGATAGATATGATGATTTTGAAAAGAGATTTTCTTTAAATACTGGAAAAAATGAATTTAAAATAAAAGTTAAAGATGAAACTAATAATGATGAAAGAAATTATGTATTAAATGTAACTAGAGGCATAAAAACTTCAAATCAATGGCTTGAAGTTAATGGAAAGTATGAATATTTAGATGCTTCAGGAAATCCTTTAAAAAATTCTTGGTTCTTAGATAAGGGAGTAGGGAAATATTATTATTTAGATGGAGAGGGATATAGATCAATAGGATGGTTAAATAATAATGGTAAGTGGTACTTTTTAGATTCAACTGGAATAATGCAAACAGGCTGGCAGTTTATAAATGAAAGCTGCTATTACTTGGGAGATGATGGAGCCATGAGAACTGGCTGGATATTAAATGAAAATAAATATTATCATTTAAATAATAATGGAGCTATGGATCGTAATACTATAATTGAAGGTTATAGATTAGGTTCAGATGGAGCTTGGATTAAATAGGAAATAATAAAATCACAGGTAGATTCTTTGATGGAAAGAAAAGCTAAGGCATTAGAAGAAATCAAAATAGAAATTGTAGAAGATTATTTTAATTTTAATAATCTAATATTTTTTTTTCAATATAACACTCTTTTAAATATTCAACTAGGGAATAATATAATGAAGAGTTAAAGTTTTCTATTATATTATTTTAAAAAGGTACCCAAAATAAATTGGAGGCTTGTATAATATAATGACAATGCAGGATGCAGATGGTAAATTAGGAATATAAAAAATAAATTTCTAAAATATATGAAAAAAATTAAAAAAGGTACTAAAAAAAGTACCAAAAAAATTAAATCTCACTGTATTATATGGTGTACATGGAAAATTGAAGATATATAAGAAAATAATAAAAAATAAATTTCTAAAATATATCAAAAAAGGTACCAAAAAAAATTTAAAGCAATGTATTTTATAAGGACAACACAGGAAATACTAGATAATAAATGAAGTTGATAAATATAATGGTAATTTTGTACATGCTTAATAAGGTATAATAATTTTACAATATTATAAGCTTTGTAAAAACTACATAGTGGAACTTTTGTAAAAAATCATTTTTATACAAAAAAGTGCAATATAAGAATTATATTCCTTTACAAGGTTGTACAACAGTGCTATAATTTATCTGAATTTTAAATTTTAGGAGGAAAGAAAATTTATGTTTAAAAGAGCAAATAAAGTAACAGCTTTAGTATTAGCTGCTGCATCAGTTATGTCAGTAGTACCAGCAATGGCTTCTACAAGATTAGGTGTTAAAGATGGACACATAAAAGGAGAAGCTTTCGCTTACGACAATGGAAAGTACATCTATGAAGGGTACAGAACAAACAGTGATGACAACGGGATCTATTACAATGATGGATCAACAGATAAAGAAAAGCAAAATGAAGATTTAAAAGACTATGAATTAACTTCTAAATATGGCACAAAATATGCTTATGCTAAAGATGGTAATGACCAATATTTAGTTGATTTAACAACAGGAAAAGTTGTTGATAGTGAAACTCCAGAAGATAAAGCTGATGAAGTTAAGAGTAAATTAAGATCAGCTTTAAAGAAAACTGATAGATATGCATTAACTGGTAGCTGGGATACAGTTGACCTTGGAGACCAATATGCTGGAACTATCAAAAGTAGAGATGGTTACAACTTAAACATTTTTGGAAGCCAATTCGGAGATGTTTGGTACCAATATACAGCTAAGGGTGACAAAAACAATGGAACAAACACAGGTTCTACAGTAGGAAACGTTGATACTGCTGCTAAATTCACTATACAATTACCATCAACAGTTCCAACAACAGGAACATATAAAGTTGGTAATGGAGCATTCTTAACTTATCCTGCTACAACTACTAAAGCTGAATTTGCACAAAAAGTTGTTGCAGCATTAGTTGGAGATCCAGATTTTGCTTACAATGTTACTACAGATACAGGTGTATTTGATGTTACTACTATCAAATATGATGCAACTTTAAACCAAATCACAGGAACTGCTAAGAAAACTGGACATGTTGATGCAACTGTTGCTTTAAGCTATTACACAGTTGTAGACGGTCTTGGAGCTGGAGAAACAACTACAGGAGCTGCCGCTGGTTTAGCTTTAGATAAAGTTATTAAAGCAGAAGGTACACGATTACAAGTAGATGTTAAAGCTGCTAGAGATGCAGTAGCTGTTATAAAGGATTCAGATCCAGCAACATATGCTGCATATACAGCAAGATTAAATGCAATAGCAGTAATTGGAGATGAAGCACCACTTGGAGCAACAACTGTACAAGCAGTAAATACATTAGTAGCTAACCCAGCTATAGCAACTCTTTCTACTTATACAGATGCAGGAATAACAGGTGTTTCTGCTGATGGATCAGTATCAGGAACTATAAGTGTAGCAGTAGCAAATGCAGCATTAAAAACAGCAATTGCTAATGGAAAATTAGGTGATTCAGTATCAGATGCTTTTGCAAGACAAAAAGCAATTCAAGCTATAATCACTAATGAAATAAGTAAAACTCAATCAAGCACAAAAGCTGTATTATACCTAGTAGATGGTAAAGTTGCTAGCAACGGTTCAATAGGATTAAGAGGAAGTTACACTGGATTTGTTAACGAATCAGCTAAATATATTGATGCTTCAGCTACAGCTAACATGTATATATATAGCCAAGCTGCAAAGAAAACAGTAAAAGTTAAAGAATTTGACAAAGCAAATCAAGATTACAATATCACTGTTACACTTGAAAATCTTTATGCATTAGATCAAGATAAAGATTATATCTATGCTTTAGCTAAAGTAGCAGTATCAGAAACAGGATATGCAGTAAATGAACAATACTTCATCCAAAAGATCTCAAAAGCTCAAGGAGATACTAAAGATGGTGCTTATCTTCCAAAGAGCGTTGATTCATATCAATTAGATAACAATACTATATACGATTGTGGTGATTCTAAGGTAGCATATAACTTCTTAGTAAATGGTACTGAAGATGGATTTACTTTCGAAAATATCAGAGTTAAAGATGGTAACTTATATATTACAGGAGCTAAAGACGATAACTCAGATCACGATAAAGTTAAAGTATTCAAAATTGTTTTAAAGAAAGACAAAATCGATACTCTAATTGGTGATAAACAAAAAGATGTAGATGTTTATATAGCTAAGAAAGATGGCGATAGTGACATAGATATCAGAGAAGGTTCATTAAAAGATGGAAAACCAATAGCATACGATGTTAATGGTAACACTTGGGTAATCGCTAAAGGAACTATCACTAAGTTTGATGGAACTGAAAAGAAAGAAATGTTCACTACAGATAGATCATTTGATCATTTAGATGTATATGACGACAAGAACTTACTTGCTTGGGATACAGAAAATGAAGTTTACACAACAGTTCAAGAAGGAACTAAGAAAACTCAAGATGAATCTACAGCAGTTGCTCCAGTAGTTGTAACTGGATGGGTTAAAGGAACAGATGGAACTTGGACATACAATGATGCTGCAGGAAATAAAGTAGTTTCTAAATGGCTTAACCTTGGTGGAGCTTGGTACTACTTAAAAGCTGATGGAATCATGGCTACAGGTTGGTACAATGACAATGGTACTTGGTACTACTTAAATCCATCATCAGGAGCTATGCAAACTGGTTGGTTAAATGACAATGGTACTTGGTACTACTTAGCAGGATCAGGAGCTATGTTAAAGGATACAACTGTTGATGGTTACCAATTAGGATCATCAGGAGCTTGGATTAAGTAAGAATCTAAATCTTTGATTTAGTTATTCGAACTTACTCTGTGAGTGAAAAATTAAAAAATTAAAAAGTTTAAATCTAATTTAAGCTTATAATTAAATGAACAGGTGAGATTAGTTTTAATCTCACCTGTTTTAATAAAAAAAACTTTATTAATGATAAACCAAGGATAAAAAGTCAAATTAGCTTACCAATGTTTTTAAGTTAATTAAAAAGGAGAAGTAATAATGAAAAAAAGAATTTTATCATCAATACTTACACTTTTTCTATTTATGGGAATACAAATTCCGGTGCAAGCAAAGGTATTAATTAAGGATGGTATCCCACAGGAAGCGAGTGTCACTATTGATACATATAGAGCAGATGGATGGGGCGCATATCCAGATTATCATGTACAAAACGCAAATCCATCAATTTGGGTGTCTCAATTTAATACAGGTAAAAATTCACTTAACAACTGTTTACCTGCGTGTACAAAAATGCTTGCAAATACTAAAAATGTTCTAAGTGACAAATCTGTGGAAGCAATATCGAATGATGGTGTATACTTGGGAACTGTAAGCACAATGATGGAGTATTTAAAACCTTATGAATTTAATTCCCAGTTTATATATGGTGATGGAAAAGATATAAAGCGTTACTTGGATTGGGGTAATATAATAGCGATTCCTACACTTGTACATGCGAGATTATGTATAGGATATGCAACAAGAGGAGATAAAGTATGGTTTGAAGTTTTAGATCCTGCAAATAACAGTATAGATACAGGCCATCAGTGGATACCACAAGATGAGATTGGGATTGGATTTGCAATAACAAATACAAATGCAGCTACTAAATGGGATTTTAGTTATAAACTATCTGATGGAACTATAAAAAGTGCTACAGGATTCTATAATTCACTATATTATTATGTTCCTAAAAAAGTTGTAGATGAATTGTTGCCACAAGATAAAAGTCAAGAATCAATATACGCCAATATAATTTTACCTGGAATGAATAAAGAAACAACAAAAGAAAATACAATAACTAACATTACTAATGTAGATGGAACTATTTATTCGAAAATTGGAAACGATGTATATGTGGCATATGATTTTTATAGTGATGAAAAGTTACAAAATGAAGGAAATATAGTCTCTGTAAAGGGAGTATATAATACAACAAAGGCAGCATAAACAAATATTTAAAAATAAATAGAAATTTACTTTTAGACTTAGAATAAAAATTATTGTGGGTTAAAAAATAAATAATAAAATGTGGGGGGATAGATTATGCATAAATCAATAAAGCGTGTAATTGCATGTACTCTTGCAATTGCATCAATTTCGGCGGTTGCTCCAATTAAAAGTATGGATCTAATGATTACTAAAGCTTATGCATCAGATTCAAGTAAGGCTTATTTAAGTGATATAGATGTAAATCATGGAAGTCTTAGTTTTTCAAAAACTGATACTTCTTATACAGTAAGAGTTGGAAGTTCAGTAGATGATATTCGTATTGATACTAGTGCAGATAGTGATTATGAAGTAACTATTGATGGATATACTGGAGATTCACATACAGTAGATTTATCTAAAGGCGATAATAGAATTAGAATAAAAGTTAGGGATAAAACAGGAACTAAAGATCCTACAACTTATTATCTAAATGTTATAAGAGGATATTCATCAGATCGTTATGATCGTGATTACCGTTATGATGATGATTATTATGATGATGATTATTATGATGATAATATATATTTAGATAATATTACAGTTAATCAAGGAACTTTGAATTTTTACAAAGGCACCTCTACGTATACAGTAAATGTTGATTCGTCTGTAAATGAAATAACTATTAGAGCTGTACCTGAATATAGTCGTGATACTGTTAGTATAGATGGAAATATTGTAGATGAAGATGATAATTATAAAAGAACTGTAAGTTTAAATCAAGGAACTAATGTTATAATATTATCTGTTCAAGATGATGATAATGAAAAGAGAAATTATAGGATATACGTAAATAGAGGTGTAGCGTCAAATACTACAACTTCTGGGAAAATAGATACGGAGCAAGATTCTATTTATTTAGATAATTTACTTATAGATAATGGGAATAAACCAATTTATTTTAATAGAAGAGTAACTTCATATGATGTAAATGTTGATAGCGCTTGTAGTGAAATCATAATAAAGGCAGAACCTGAAGATTCTGGAGATGTAGTTAGAGTTAATGATGATAGAGTTGATTCTTATTACAGAAAAATAGTTAAATTAAATGAAGGAAAAAATGAAATTAAAGTAAAGATATCAAATGAAGATGATTCTTTTAGCGACAATCGTGATTATAAAGATAATTACAAAAAAAGGACATATACAATAAATGTATATAGAGGAAGTAAAAATACATCTACAAATACAAACTCAAATAATGTAACAGTGAAGACTAATCAATGGGTAAATGTCATGGGAAGATGGCAATATAATGACTCAATAGGAAATGCTTTAATAAGTACTTGGTTTAATGATAGAACTAATGGAAAAGTATATTACTTAGATTCGCAAGGATATATGGCTACAGGTTGGTTAAGCTTAAATGGAGCGTGGTACTATTTAGATGAGAGTAATGGAGCAAGACAAAATGGTTGGAAACAAATAAATGGAAAATGGTATTATTTAGATGCAGAAGGAAAGATGGCATCTAATACAACTGTAGGTGGTTATAAGCTTGGTGCTGATGGAGCATTAGTATAGGAAAAATTTACTATAAAAATAAAATTATTTTGGCTATCATACTAATTATTAGTTTGATAGCCAAAGTTTTTTAAAAGTTAAATTCACTATTTATTCTTATTGAGTTTCGTTCTGTTAATATAGTTAATTGCAATTCCGCTACCTAAAATTATCCAAAAGATAGGAGCAACACTTATAACTGAATCATTGAAGATTCCAGCAAATAAATATCCAATAACACCTAAGCAAGCGGCAACACCGAGAATTTGAGGCTTTTCATAGAAATCTTTTCTTGAGTATAATCTTAAGCTATCAACAATGTAAAGAATCATGATAACTAGAAAAGCTAATAATGCAATTACTCCTTCGTTTAAGGCTATTTGCAAATATAGATTATGTGGTTTATCAACAATCATACCAGTAGTACCATAAGCATAATATTTACCTATTAAATCATTTTGAGGGAATTTGAAAGCAAAAGTATCGGGTCCTCCACCTAAGATTATATTGTTTTTAACCAAAGGAAATGTTCTGGACCAAATATATCCTCTTGCAGAACCAAGTCTTTCTTTTCCTTTAAAGCCAAATGTGTCAGGAGTTGCTAAATCTAAATCTTTTATATTTGCCGGACTTACTAGGTGTATAGTTCCATCCTTTTTTAAATTAAATGTAAACTGTCCTTTGCCATCAACTAATAAGATGAGTGCGTCAGGAGTAGTTGAGGATTTTGTAAGTCTAGCCATTTGAAAAGAAATGTTTTTGAATGCTTCGTCATTCATCTTATAGTCAGCGTTCGTTTTAATATAGCTTATTGGTTCGTCTTTAGAATTTTTAAATATATAATTACCATTTTCGTAAGTTATTTTAATAACTTCATTAGGTAATATAACTTCAGTAGTTTTGCCATCATACTTTATATCTGAAACAGGTACATGTTCTTTGTAATTAAAATCGCTGGTATCTTTAAATATACTTAATGAATCACTTACTAAACCAGGAAGTCTTTCAAAAATTGCTCCCTTAGTTGCAAAATTAAGTCCACCAACTATGATTAATATAGTAATAAAAAATATTAAAAGAGTTTTCTT
This sequence comes from Clostridium sp. C2-6-12, assembly GCF_009928485.1. Lineage (GTDB taxonomy): Bacteria > Bacillota > Clostridia > Clostridiales > Clostridiaceae > Clostridium. Next base: position 270,566 of record NZ_JAABNP010000001.1, read on the forward strand.
TTTTTCGATTATTTGTTTCCAAAAAATAATTACAGAAAAAATAGTAGAAACTGCAATACCAATGATACCAGCACGGGAAGTACTTCCAAATAAAAGCCATAAAGAAAGTAAAGTTCCTATCCCTAATTGTATTTTATACAGAATATCTTCATCTTCGAATATTGTTAATAAAAGTAGAATTGGAAAGACGATAGCAACAAAACTACCAACGTAATTATAGTGATATAGAGTACCATATAACTTTCCGGCTTCATACAGTAAATCTAATTTGTTGTTAGAATCACCAGTAACAATTAAAGCAGCTATGCTAGTTTTCATTAAGTCTTGTCCGGCATATTGAAAAAAACCTAAGAAAGCATTAATATAAACTAAAATTAGTATGGGAGTACTTATACACTTGTAATTGTCAGCATTTTTAAAAGTGTATATTGAATAAACAAATAAAATTATGTAACAAGTAATTGTAATAAATCCTTCTGCCCGATCAAAAATCCCCCAAAGAGCTACTTCCTTATATGAAGAAAATATCGTCGAGAGTAGAGTGAATAGCCAGAATACTCCTGATGCAATTAGGAGTAAATTTATAGTTCTATCTTTTTTCTCAAATATTTTTTTAAAGAAGGTTATACTAATGCCTATTAAAACAATACAAAAAATCATTAATAATAAAGATTTCTTTTGAGAAAACAAATCACTGCTTGCCTTAATAGTACCAAATAATTTAACAGTATTTTCTTCAGGTGGATCAAGAATGGTAGCTCGAACAATTAAAGGAACAATTCCCAGTATAAAAGCAACTGGAAAAAAGAAATTAACATTTTTTTTCTTGAGAATTTTATTGATATTTTCCAACTTTAACACATCCTAGTTTTTTATTTTTTATAAGATATAAACTTATAAATCATTTATATCTTCTTGTAAATTAATCAAATTACAAATATGTAATATTATATCATTCTCAAAAGTCTATTGCAATTTATGATTAAGGGGCTTTACCCTTATGGAAAATAGTATAGCGCATGCAGAAACATGCATGCGCTATATTGATTCTTATAACATTAAAGAAACAGAAACTCTATTTCTTAAAGGCATTTTTCATAATTTCTAATAAATATTTTAACCAAATACCAATATAAACAAGTGAAGTTACAGCAAAGTTATACTTTTTACAATAATGTTTTTTGTAGAATATCCACATAGCATTATGAAAATCATGTATGACTTTAGTCCTTTTCTTTTTAGAACTGCCGCCTTTATGGTGGATAATACGTGCTTTTGGATAGTAAATTATTTTATAACCACCTTTTTTGATGCGATAGCATAAATCGATATCTTCACCATACATAAAGAAATCCTCGTCAAGTAATCCAATGTCATCAAGAGCAGATTTAGGCATGAGCATAAATGCACCTGTAAGGCAGTCAACTTCGCCTATATCATCTTCGTGTAAATTAAGAGCATTATATTCACCGTATTTTATTGGATCTCTTTTATAAAGTTTTAGCAAATAATGAAGAGAAGCTTTAGGCGTTGGGAAACCTCTCTTGCAGGCATGATCAAGATTTCCGTCTGCTAATTCTACCTTGCATCCTAAAGCACCAATATTTTGATTGTGCTCTAGATAATCAAGACAGAGTTCTAAACAATCGCCCTTGATTACCGTATCAGAATTTAATAGCAATATATATTCTCCTTTAGCTTTTTTGATACCTATATTATTAGCTTTTGAAAAACCTAGATTAGCTTTATTTATATGTATCTGCAAAATTTGTTTTGATATTATAGTGGCAAAGTTTTCTTTTAAGTTTTCAATACTATTATCGCTAGAGGCATTATCAATTAATAAGATTTCGTATTGAAAAGTATGTTCTTTTAGAATTATTGAATCTATGGTTTGTTTTGTAAGAGCATAAGTATTGTAATTTACAATGATAATAGATAACTTCATTTTTTTCTCCTTCTTTTCAATGGCTAATTAATAATAGAAAGTTTGCAATTATCCATTGTCTAGCGTCAATTGTCAAGTGTATTGGATTTTGTTATAATTTGTTCGTTGTTTTTTAGACCTTTAAAAACTGTTCTAAATAGGATACTTATATCTAACAATAGATTCCAATTTTCAATATAATATATATCAAATTCGATTCTCTTTTTAATCGAAGTGTCACCTCTAAAACCATTAACTTGAGCTAGTCCGGTTATTCCTGGTTTTACTTGATGCTTAACCATATAAAGTGGAATTTCATTTTTGAAATTATTAACAAAGTGAGGAAGTTCAGGTCTAGGTCCAACTAAGCTCATATCGCCTTTTAATACATTAAAAAATTGTGGTAATTCGTCTATTGAAAACTTTCTAATAAAAGAACCAAACTTAGTTTTTCTAGGGTCAACATTTTTGCTCCAACCAGTTTGTTCCTCGGAATTAACCTTCATTGATCTGAATTTATACATAGTAAAGGTGGCTTTGTTTAAACCAACACGTTTTTGTTTGAATATAATAGGGCCTTTTGAAGTGCATTTAATAATTAGGGCAGTAGCAATCATTATAGGACTTGTACAAATTATTAAAACAATAGAACCTAATATATCAACAGCTCTTTTACTAAAAGCATTTCCTAAGTTATCTAATGGTATTCTTCTAACATTTATAAGAGGTATGTTTCCAATTTGATCTATATAAGGTTGACTTGGAATGTATTTATAGCAAAATGGAATTATTGAAATTTTAGTGCCGGTCTTTTCACAATCTGAAACAATATTTTCTAAAAAAATTGCATCGCTCATATCTAAGGCACATATTACTTCATCAGGTTTATGTTTGTTTAAAACATCAAATAAATCATCATAATTTCCGAGTTTTTCACCTTTGAAATTCGAGTTGTTTGCAACATATCCAGAATAATTGTAACCATAATTTTTGTTGGTTTTAATTACATCTAAATATTCATTAGCTACTTCGCCACCTCCAACGATTATTACATGTTTTAGATTTAAGCCTTTTGAACGATATTTTGATAGTGTTTTTCTTAAGATAAATCTCTTGGATATAATTAAAGTAATGTTTACAAAATAAAAAACGATAAGAACCCAGCGAGAAATATCTACTAATTTAAAAGCGAATAATAAAGAAAGTAAAACAGCTGTAAGTATAGTGTTTGCTTTAATAATTTGAGTACATTCTTTGATGAAGGTAGTTGTTCTAAAAGAATGATATAGATTGAAAAAGTTAAAAATAACAAGATTTATAGGTATTATAATACCTGAAAATTCAATATATGTGATTAATTTAATATAATCTGTGTCAGAGGAAAATATATGAAATCTAACTATATATGCAAAAGTCATTGATAAAAATAAAATTATAATGTCTGAGAAAGCATTGAATTTATTTAATAAAGTTTGATTTTCTTTTATCATTTTATAAGCCTCCCATATGAGTTTTAAATTTCTTATTTAACTAGCTGTATAATATCATTTTGAAAGAGATTTTGCAATAAACTAGGTAATTAGAGTTGTTTTTTTGTTTGTGCTATATTATAGGCTTAAAATATATTAAATAATATGAAATTATTTAATTACAATTAGTTAACTATAACTGAAGTAATTGGAAGGGCAAATATTTTGAAATGCATTTATTTATTTCGTATAACATGGTAAAATTAAAGTTGAAATGTAAAAATGGTGAATAATAAGATAGATATATATTAATTTATATATTATTATGTAATATTGTCGCTATAATTTTGGATATATAACTATATTAATGATTTATAAGTTTTGAATATCTTTAGAAAGAAGTGATATTTTTGACAAAAGGTATAATATTAGCAGGTGGAAGTGGGACAAGACTTTATCCATTAACTATGGTGACGTCAAAGCAACTTTTACCAGTATATGACAAGCCGATGATCTATTATCCTTTATCAACTTTGATGCTAGCTGGAATTAGAGACATATTAATAATTTCAACACCAAAGGATTTGCCTAATTTTGAAAATTTATTAGGTGATGGTTCTAGATATGGAATTAACTTGTCTTATAAAGTGCAGCCATCTCCAGATGGATTGGCTCAGGCATTTATATTAGGAGAAGAATTTGTTGGCAGCGATAATTGTGCTATGATACTTGGAGATAATATATTCCATGGAAATGGACTTACAAAGCATTTAAAAAAAGCTGTTGAGAATGAAGGGCGTGCAACAGTTTTTGGTTATTATGTAGATGATCCTGAACGCTTTGGAGTAGTAGAATTTGATGAAAATGGGAAAGCTATATCGTTAGAAGAAAAACCGCTAAAGCCAAAATCTAATTATGCAGTTACAGGGCTTTATTTTTATGATAATAAAGTATGTGAGTATGCAAAAGCTTTAAAGCCATCACCAAGAGGGGAATTAGAAATTACTGATTTAAATAGGATTTATCTTGAAAATGGAAATTTAGATGTAATAACTCTTGGACGTGGATATGGCTGGCTTGATACAGGAACTGTTGATAGTTTAACAGAGGCAGCTGAATATGTAAAAGTTATTGAAACTAGACAAGGGCTTAAAATTGCGTGCTTAGAAGAAATTTCTTACAGAAATGGCTGGATTAATAAAGAAACTTTGCTTGAAAGTGCAGAACAGTATGGTAAGAGTCCTTATGGTCAACATTTGAGAAATGTGGCTGAAGGGAAAATTTTTTATTGATTGACAAATAAAAAAGGTGTGTGTAAAAAATGAAATTAATAAAGACAAAACTAGAAGGTGTGTACATAGTTGAACCACAAGTTTTTGGAGATGAAAGAGGATGGTTTATGGAAACTTATTCTAAAGCAAAAACTCCAGAAATATCTTGTGAGTTTGTACAGGACAATCAATCATATTCCAAAGAAAAAGGTATACTTAGAGGAATTCATTTTCAAAATGGAGAGCATGCGCAAGCTAAATTAGTACGTTGTGTTAAAGGTGCTGTTTTAGATGTGGCAGTTGATTTGAGAAAAGGATCACCAACGTATAAAGAGTGGGTAGCTATTGAACTTTCAGCAGAAAATAAAAAGCAACTATTTATTCCGAGAGGATTTGGACATGGTTTTGTAACATTAACAAGTGATGTTGAATTTGTTTATAAAACAGATAATTACTATAATTATGAAAGTGATAGAAGTATTAAATTTGATGATCCGGAAATTGGTGTTGAATGGGGAGTAGAAAACCCAATTCTTTCAGAAAAGGATAAGAAGGCACCATTGCTAAAGGATAGTGATTGTAATTTTATATATAAATAATGGATGAGACTTGGTAAATATCGAGTATCCATTTATTAATTATGAATAAATATTTTGGAGGAATAAATATGAAGATTGTAGTAACAGGTGGAGCGGGATTTATTGGTGGAAATTTTGTTCATTATATGCTTAATAAATATGAAGAGTATAAAATAATAGTGGTTGATGCTTTAACTTATGCTGGAAATATGGAAACTTTAGCATCGGTACAAGATAATCCTAATTTTATTTTTTATAAGATTGACATAGCTGATAGAGAAGCAGTATATGATATGTTTGAAAAAGAACACCCTGATATGGTGGTTAATTTTGCAGCTGAAAGTCATGTGGATCGATCAATTGAAAATCCAGAAATATTTTTAAGAACGAATATTATAGGTACAGCTGTACTTATGGATGCTTGTAGAAAATATGGAATAAAGAGATATCATCAAGTATCAACTGATGAAGTATATGGAGATTTACCTATTGATAGACCAGATCTTTTCTTTACAGAAGAAACTCCAATACATACATCGAGTCCATATTCATCAAGTAAAGCATCTGCTGACCTTTTAGTAGGGGCATATCATAGAACATATGGATTGCCAGTTACAATTTCAAGATGTTCTAATAACTATGGCCCATATCATTTTCCAGAAAAATTAATTCCTCTTATGATAGCAAATGCATTAAATGATAAAGAGTTACCTGTGTATGGAACTGGTGAAAATGTACGTGACTGGTTATATGTAGAGGATCATTGCAGTGCAATTGATTTGATTATACATAATGGTAAAGTTGGAGAAGTATACAATATCGGTGGACATAATGAAAGAACTAATTTAGAAGTTGTGAAAACAATCATTCAAGAACTTGGAAAATCAGAAAAGCTTATTAAATATGTTGGAGATAGAAAAGGGCATGATATGCGTTATGCAATAGATCCTGCTAAAATTCATAGGGAACTTGGGTGGCTTCCTACAACGACTTTTGATGAAGGAATAAAAAAGACCATTAAGTGGTATTTAGATAACAAGATTTGGTGGGAACATATTATTAGTGGCGAATATCAAAATTATTATGAGAACATGTATGGAAATAGATAAAACATTATTATGTATATATTTGTGGCTGAAGAAGCGATAATGTAAAGGAGTAAAAAAATGATCTTAGTTACTGGTATTAATGGCCAACTAGGCTTTGATGTTGTAAGAGAGTTAAATAAAAGGAAAATAGAGTGTCTAGGAATTGATAGAGAAGAATTAGACATAACAGATACTAAGTCTGTCGAAGATTATATTTTAAAATTGAAGCCGGATTGTGTTATACATTGTGCTGCATATACAGCGGTAGATAATGCTGAAGATGAAAGCGAAATTTGTTATAGGACAAATGTATTAGGAACAGAAAATATAGCGAAAGCATGCAGAGAAGCAAACGCTAAAATGATATACATATCTACTGATTATGTTTTTGATGGTAAAGGAAATAATTATTTTGAAGTTGATGGAAATATTAATCCTATATCAACTTATGGAAAAACTAAATATGAAGGAGAATTAAAGGTAATAGAAAGCTTGGATAAGTATTTCATAGTTAGGATTTCTTGGGTGTTTGGTGTTAATGGTAATAATTTCGTTAAAACAATGCTTAGATTAGGTGAAGAAAAAGAAAGTATAAACGTTGTATCTGATCAAATAGGAAGTCCAACATATACAGTAGATTTAGCGCTACTTTTATGCAATATGGCTGTATCTAAGAAGTATGGAATCTATCATGCAACAAATGAAGGGATTTGTTCTTGGGCAGACTTTGCAACAGAGATAATGAAAAAAGCAGGGTTAAACTGTAAAATAAGACATGTTGCTAGTAGTGAATATAAAACTAAGGCAATTAGACCATTAAATTCTCGATTATCTAAAAAAAGTTTAGTGGAAGCTGGGTTTGAGTTGTTGCCTAGATGGGAAGATGCTTTAGAGAGATATTTGAGAGAGATAAGAGGATAGGTTTAATTATGAATAAGCGAAAGTTTATAAAACTAATATTGGCAATATTATTAGTTATCATATCGAATATTTTAGTGATTAATTACTGTAATTTAGATGATAGAAGTATAACATTAAGCTATAAAATAGTATCCGATAAACAAGACGTATATCAAGTGTTTTATGGAAAAGATGCATCTTGGAAACAAGAACAATCAGAAAAAATAATTTATAAAGATACAAATAAAGAAGAAAATTTTAGGTTTACAATTCCAAAAGAAACTACGAATTTAAGATTTGAGTTAGGAACCCAACCTTCAAATATAAAGATTAGGGATATTAAGTTATCATATTTAGGTAAGAACATTGAGTTAGACTTGAATCAATTGTTAGATAAAAACAATCAATATCAAATTAAAGTAATGAATAGCGAAAATAAATATCTTAATGTAGAAGCAATAGGAAATGAGCCATATATGGTTTATGAATTAGATTCACAAATAGTTACAGATCTTATGGAAAATAAATATATTATTAATAATATATTAAAAACCTTTTTTTGTATAATTATAGATATATTACTATTAATACTTTTCAAAAAGTCCAAAAGTGTATTATTGTTGATTCAAGAACTTAATAACAATAGGACTCTTATATGGAATTTGTCGAAGAATGATTTTAAAACTAAATATGCAGGTTCGTACTTAGGAATAACTTGGGCATTTGTACAACCCATTGTAACTATATTGGTTTATTGGTTTGTATTTCAATTTGGACTTAGAGCAAGTTCACCATTAGAAGGAGTCCCATTTATACTATGGTTTATGTCAGGTATTGTACCTTGGTTCTTTTTTCAAGAAGCGTTGCTTAATGCTACCAATTGCATGTCAGAATATAATTATCTTGTGAAAAAAGTATTATTTAAAATAAGTATACTTCCAATAGTAAAAATAATATCAGCTTTACTTGTGCATTTGGTATTTATAGGATTTTTATTTTTTGTATGTACAGTATATGGATTCTATCCATCAAAGTATACAATACAAGTAATATACTATTCTTTTTGTACATTTGCTATGGTACTTGCAATATCATATGCTACTTCATCCATAGTAGTATTTTTTAAAGATTTAAGAGAAATAATAAATATAGTATTACAAGTTGGCATGTGGATGACACCAATAATGTGGAGTTATACAATTGTCCCTAAGCAGTTGCAATGGATAGTAAAACTAAATCCTTTAAATTATATAGTAGAAGGATATAGGGATACAATTATAAATCATATTTGGTTTTTTGAAAGGTATTTCCAAACTGTGTGTTTCTGGATAATAACATTAGGACTATTTGCTTTAGGCGCAATGATATTTAAGAAATTAAAACCACATTTTGCAGATGTATTGTAGAGGGAGAGACAAATGTCAGATACAGTAATAAAAGTAGAAAATGTAAGTAAAGTTTATAAATTATATGATAAACCAACAGATAGAATGAAAGAAGCATTAAGCTTAACTAAGAAAAAATATAGTAAAGAACATTATGCATTGAATGATATATCCTTTGAAATAAATGAAGGCGAGATTTTGGGGATTATAGGAACTAATGGCGCAGGTAAATCTACTATATTGAAAATTATTACAGGTGTATTAAATGCAACTAAAGGAAATGTAGAAGTGAATGGTAAAATATCAGCATTATTAGAACTTGGAGCAGGTTTTAATCCAGAATATACTGGGATACAAAATATATATCTTAATGGAACTATGATGGGATATAAAAAAGAAGAAATAGATAAAAAAGTAGAATTAATAGCTGATTTTGCTGAAATAGGGGAATTTATTCATCAGCCCGTTAAAACATATTCAAGTGGTATGTTTGCTAGGCTAGCTTTTTCGGTAGCTGTAAATATAGAACCAGATATACTTATTATAGATGAGGCGCTAGCTGTAGGAGACTTGAAATTTCAACAAAAAGCAATGAGAAAGATGAAAGAGCTTATAAAAAAATCAAAAGCAATATTATTTGTTTCACACGATACAACATCTATTAGAAATTTCTGCTCTAGAACGATATGGTTAATGAATGGAAAAGTATTCAAGGATGGAGATCCTAAGGAAATAACGAGATTGTATGATGATTATATGACACATGGGATAATACCAGAGGAGGATGCAGAAAACTTAATTAAAAAATTTAATGGTAGTATAGGGAATATTACAACTGAAAAGGCTGAGTATATAAATAACATAGAGTGGAGTGACACTTCTAATGGTAACTCAATAGGTGGAAAAGAAGCGTTAATAGAGAAAGTAGCTTTTTATATGAAAAAGCCTTTTAAAAAAGTAGCTGTTTTAGAAAACGAAGATGAACTTGTACTTTTTGTTGATATTATAGCATTTAATGATATAAAAAGGCCTTTGTTAGGAGCTGGAATTTTCAATGATAGAGGGGTACCAATAATACATTTTAATAATTATACACTATCAAAAAAAATAGAAGCTTTTAAATCTGGAAGTAGAATATTATTAAAATTCAATATAAAAATACCTAAGCTAAGAAATGGAAATTATTTTATTGGATTAGGGCTAGATGATGGAGAGTATGGAGAGCATAAGGTAATTCATAGGGTTAATGAAGCTTATAATTTTAAAGTTGCTCGAACAGATAGATTTTCTAAACAACATGGAACTATAATAACAGAAGATTCTAGTATAGATATTATAGAGATATATAAGTGAGGATAGGCATGAATTTAAGAAATTTACTAATCAAGCAAGATAGATTTTGTATAAAAGAAGAATATAAATGCAATAAGTTCTTGACCCCCAAATTAGTTAATGATAAGCCGTCAGATGTTTATGAATTAGCATATTATTTAGCTGAGAAAAGTGGAGTTAAATATATAATTGATATAGGTTTTGGAAGTAGGGTGAATCTAAAGAAATTTGAAAATAAGTATGAAATAATTTGCATAGACAATTATGGTAATGAAACTATTGCGACACAAGATTTAAAAATATCAAAATTTATAGGTATAAATTTTGAAGCAGGGATATCTGATTTAATTGAAAGAGATATTATAGAAAATTCAATAGTTATTTTCTCAAATGTAATAGAAAAATTATGTGATCCCCATAAAATATTAAAATTCTTAAGTGATATAAGTTACATGTGTAAATTTTTGTTGATAACCACTCCTGAAAGAGTTAAATTGAGAGGGATTGGAAGTTCTAAACCGCCATTAGAATCATCAAATATTAGAGAATGGAGTGTTGAAGAATTTTATTCATTATTAAATAAGTATAGATTTAAAGATTTTATGATCGGTTATACAAATAATAATGTGAACTTATATAAAGATACAATTTTAATGCTAACAGGAAAAAATATATATTCAAAACCAGAGAAAAAATTAAAAGTTTTAGCTGTGGTAAATTTATTTAATGAGATTGATATAATAGAAGAAGTAATTACTCATCTTATTAAGGAAGGATTAGATGTTAAGGTTGTTGACAATTGGTCAAATGATGGTTCGTATGAAAAAGTAAAGCAAATTTCAGAAGAAAATCATAGAGTATCCGTTATTAGATTCCCTGATTCACCTCCTGATTTCTATGAATGGGGACAGCTTTTAAAAAATACAGAAAAAATCTCAGGAGAATCGGAATATGATTGGATAATTCATTATGATGCGGATGAAATAAGGATATCACCTTGGAAGAATGTCAATTTGCAAGAGGCTATTTCCTTTATAGATTCTCAGGGATATAATGCTATAGATTTTACTATATTAGATTTTAGACCCATATCTGAGGATAACTATATCTTTAATAATAGCATTGAGAAAAGTTTAACATGCTTTGAATTTGGGAAAAGGCCAGGGCATTTTGTGCAAGTTAAGGCATGGAAAAATCAAAATAATGCAAAAATTGATTTGGCTACTAGTGGAGGGCATGAGGTTCTCTTTGAAAATAGAAAAGTATATCCAATTAAATTTATTACTAAACACTATCCGCTTAGAAATAAAGAACAAGCTTCGAAGAAAATATTTCAAGAAAGAGTAAACAGAATTTCAAATGTTGAAAAAGAAAAAGGATGGCATACACAGTATAATAGTTTTACCAAAGATGATAGCTTTACTTGGAATAGAGATTGTTTAATAGGTTGGAATGATAAATCCTTTTATGAAGAATATATAATTGAAAGAATTAGTGGAATCGGAATAGTAAGGAGAAATTAACAATTTAGATGACGATGTTTAAAAATAGAAATTGAGATTATATATAAAGAAAGGAGAAAGTAATTTGGAAGAAAAAAATAATGTAAAGATGAATTTAAAATATTATTCAGGAGAAGATTATTACAGTGATGGCGATATAGAAAAAGAATTGGTAGAGATTACTAGAAATAATGATGACTTTAGTCAAATCATAAAAGATGATTGTAGGTGGCCTATTTTATATCATTTGTCTCCAATACGAAGAAATTTATTGGAGTGGATGGAATTTGAGAATGATTCGAGTGTTCTTGAAATAGGTGCAGGTTGTGGGGCGCTTACAGGAGTATTTTGTGAAAAGGCAAAGGATGTTATCGCTGTAGAATTGTCTAAAGTTAGAGCTGAAGTTATTTCCAATAGATATAAAAATCATAATAATCTAGAAATAATAGTAGGAAATTTAAACGATATAGATTTTGGTGAAAAAAAGTTTGACTACATTACATTAATAGGTGTACTTGAATATGCAGGTGGATATAGCAATTATTCAGATCCATATTGTGGTTTTTTAGAGCATGTTACAAAACTATTGAAACCAGAAGGAAAACTTATAGTAGCAATTGAAAATAGGTTTGGATTAAAGTATTGGGCTGGAGCACGAGAAGATCATACTGGAAATTTATTTCATAGCATAAAAGGATATGATCAAAACAGCAATGTAAAAACATTTAGTAAAAATGAGTTGATAGAACTATTCAGTAGAGTTGGATTAACATCTTTGGATTTTTATTACCCAATTCCAGATTATAAATTGCCAATGCAAATATTTTCCGATGAGTTTATGCCAAGAGTTGGAGATGTAACTCACTATTTTCCAAATTATGATACTGATCGTTTGCAGCTATTCGATGAAAAAAGTGTTTATGAAGATATTATTAAAAATAATAAGTTTGATTTCTTTGCTAATTCATTCTTAGTAATATGTAAAAAAGGTGAAGTAATATGAGAGTAAATTATGTAAAATATAACAGAGAAAGATTACCACATTTCCAAATAGAAACAGCAATTTGTGAACAAGATGGTAAATTAGTTGTAACAAAAAGAGCATTAACAGGAAGTGCAGAAGTATACATTAAATCCATATTTTCTAATTATTTGTTATTAAAAGATACATATAAAAATACCAATATTGCGAAGGCTACGCTAAATTCTAATAAAATCATATTTGAATATAAAGAAGGAAAAACATATGATTTATTACTTGTAGATGCAATTTTGGAAAATAATAAAGAAAAGTTTTTTAGGTATATAGATGATTATGTATCTTTTATAAATAACTTAGAAGGTAAGTGCATTAAAGACTTTTATGCCGATCGTTTTTTTAGAGATATTTTTGGAATTTCTTTTGAAGCTAAAAATATTTCTTGTCTTAGTATTGCTAATATAGATATGATTTTTGACAACCTAATAATTGATAGCAACAATAAGTTTAATGTAATTGATTATGAATGGGTATTTCAATTTGAAATACCTACGTCATTCGTAATATTTAGAAGTTTATATGTTTTTTATGCAAGATATAGATGTCAGACTGAGAAAATTGGAATAAGTTTTGATGAAATCTTGGAATATGTAGGAATTACACAAGAAGAAAAAAATATTTTCATTAAAATGGATGAAAGCTTTCAGGAATATGTTCATGGCAAAGAAAAAAAGTATGTTGTTAGTGATAAATATTTAAAGGAAGTTAAGCAAATTCAGGAATTAGAACAAGATGTCAAATCAATGAGTGAAAGTATAAAGGAAAAAGATTCCCTAATAGAAAGATATGGGTATAAAGTAAAAGAATTAAGTGAATGGGGAAACTCATTAGATAAGATTATTAAAGATAAGGAGTCTAAAATAAAAGAATTAAGTGAATGGGGAAACTCATTAGATGAGAGTATTAAAGATAAAGAGTGCAAAATAAATGATTTACAAGAATGGGGTAATTCACTAGATAAAATTATAAAAGAAAAAGATAATAAGTTAAATGAATTGAGTGAATGGGCAAATTCGTTAAATTATAGTTTAAATGAAAAAGAAGAGCAGATTCAGAAGTATGAAAATTCTAATGGTTATAGGATGCTTTTGAAATATTATAAAGTGCGCGATAAATTGTTGAAAATAAGAAGAAGTTCTCCTCTTGTTCCGTCAAATATAAACAGTTTACAAGAGAATGAAAATGTTCAAAAGGATGAAAAAAATAGTTTAGTAAGTATAATTATACCAGTTTATAATAATGCTCAATACTTAGAAAAATGTATTACAAGTGCTTTAGAGCAGAATTATGAGAATATTGAAGTAGTTGTAGTAGATGATTGCTCTACTGATCCGAAAGTATATAATATATTAGATTCATTTACCAATAACTCTAGATTTAAATATTTTAAAAATGATGTTAACAGTGGTATTAGTACTACAATGAATAATGCAATTATAAAAGCGAATGGACAATGGATAGCTTTTCTAGATTGTGATGATTGGTTAGAAAGTAATGCAATAGAAAGGTTAATGGATTGTATATATTCAAAACCAGGCGCTGTTTATGGCTATACTGATAGAGTAAATGAATATCAGGTAGATCAGCGATCTGAAGTTGAGTGCTTTAAGTGTCGACCTACGGAAAATTATTTTAAAGAACTCTTAGTAGGTATGTATACAAGTCACTTAAAGATAATAAATAAAAGTGTATTTGTGAAGATTGGTTTACATGAATCTAGATTTGATGGAGCTCAGGATTATGATATAGCACTAAAAACGGCTTTTCATTTAGGAGATAATGCTTTTGTATATTTATCTGAACCTGTATATCATCACCGTATTCATAATAAGCAAACTACTATCGAATCATCTCAAAAAATAGAAAAGATAGTAAATAAAATTAAAGAAGAATCACTAAAGAGATTAACCATAAGAAATGGGGATTTAGATAAATTAGTTTCATTTGTTATTCTGTCATTTGAGAAAAAAGATATGACGTTAAAATGTATAGAGGCTATTCAAGATACAGTTCGAATTCCTTATGAGATTATAGTTTTTGATAATGCTTCTTCGAAGGAGACTATTGACTTCATAAAAGAATATATAGAACCAATAGCAAATGTAAAGGTCTTTTATTCTAAAGAAAATCTAGGGTGCCCTGGTGGACGAAGACAAGCGATTAAAATGGCAAAAGGAGATTATGTCATAAATTTAGATAATGATATTATTGTAACTAGTGAATGGATAGAAGAATTAATAGTTAGAGCTGACTCAGATGAAAATATTGCAGCAGTTTGTTGTAAAACAGTTTTCCCAAATGAAACAGTTCAATTTAATGGAGGAAGATATCATATTTCAGATGGATTTATATCTTTTTCTCTTATAGATTCGGAAAAAAATGAATCAGATATAGAAACTGCATTATGGCATAAGTGTGATTGGGTACCAGGTGGCGCCACTCTATTTAAAGGGAGTGTTATAGAACATTTAGACTATTCAACAGGTTATATAAATGCTTTTGAAGATAATGATATTTCACTTCAAATTGCCCGTATGGGGTATAAAATGTCAAATTGTCCATCAGCGAAAATATATCATCATCATATAATGTTTAATAGTAAACAGGCAGATTCTGAACAAAATTATATGAGGGCTCGTTATAATAATGAAGGATTTGTGAAATCACTATTAAATTTTTATAAGAGAAATAATCTTATAATTAATGATAGCTATGTTCATAGACTTATGAATATAGAAGGATTAGCTAATGATGAAATTAGAGAAAAAGTAAAAGAGCTTTCGGAAGAAAATTAATTTAGAAGTTTTTATAGGAAAGGGTTTATTATGACGTTTCCAACAAATATAGAAATCGATCAAAAAGAAAAAAAATTAAAAGAAAAGGAACAAGAATTACTCCAAAAAGAAAAGGAATTAGAAAAAAAGGAAGACCAGCTAAAAGAAAGGGAAAATAGTTTAAGTTATTTATTAGAGCTTAATGATAAAAATACTAAAGAACTATTCTCACTTTACAATTCGAAATATTGGAAAATGGTCTTGTTCTATAGAAAAATCAAGGGGAAGTTTACTAAGCTAAGAAAAAATCCAACTATTATATTTAGGAAATTTAAAGATTATTTTAGACATGAAATTAATTTTAAGGTAAAGAATATAAATATTGATACAGATGGTGATAATCCATTAGTTTCCGTTATTATTCCTGTTTATGATAGAACTGATATTTTAAGAGAGAGCATTGAGTCTATTTTAAATCAATCTTTTAGTAATTTTGAATTATTGCTAATATGTGACGGTTCACCAAAAGAAACAATTGAAATAGTTCGATCATATGAGAAGAATCCAAGGATAAGAGCATTCTACTTTAAAAATAATAGTGGAAATGCAGTTCGTGGAAGAAATAAAGGAATTATAGAAGCTAGAGGAAAATATATTGCTTTTCAAGATAGCGATGATACTGCAGAAATTGATAGACTAAAACTTTCAATTTATTATATGCAAGAATATAACGTAGATATTGTTTATGGAGGATGGAGAGCAATTGTAGATGGAACAAGAAAGACTGAAATAAAAAATAATCAGATTGTTTATAGTCCTGATTGCGATTATGAAATGTTACTGAAAATTTGTGTTCCATGCCAAAGTACTGTAATGGCAAGAACAGATGCTTTAAGGGCTGTTGGTGGACTTAAGACAAAAATGAAGTATAGAGAGGATCATGAACTTTGGTTGAGATTAGCGTATAAAGGATATAAGTTCAAATCAATACATAAGGTGTTGACAAATCTAAGACTTCATAACAATAACTTGGAGCTACGTTTTAAAGAAGATGATGAATACTGGAATAAATTAATGCTAGAAGAGCATGAAAATATTGTAAGTATGAAACCCAAAATAGCATATGTAATTCCAGGCTGTGAGATATCAGGAGGAATAGGAGTTGTTTGCCAACATGCTAATAGGCTACTAAAACGAGGATTTGATGTAATATTAATTTCAGTAGATGGAAGTACAGATATAAATTGGTTTCCAAATCAGCAAGTTGAAATTATCACAATTGATAATATTTCATCTAACCTAGATATTGTTATAGCAACTGGTTGGAGCACAGCATATACCATAAAGGATATACCAGCTAAAAGAAAGTTCTATTTTGTTCAATCTGATGAAAGTCGATTTTATGCAAAAGGAAGTAAGCAATATAAAATGGCTATGGCTACATATCAATTAGATTATGAGTATATAACAGAGGCTAAATGGATTCAAGCTTGGTTAAAAGAAAAATTTGATAAAGATTCTTATTATGTGCCAAATGGATTAGATGAAAATATAATTCATAAGGTTGATTCTATTAGTCCTAGGGGAGATAAAATACGAATTTTACTAGAAGGATCAATAAGTATACCATATAAAGGAATGGAAGATGCTTTTAATGTTGTATCTGATATAGATTGTGAAGTATGGTGTGTAAGTTCTTCTGGATTGCCTAAACCTAGCTGGAAATGTGACAGGTTTTTTGAAAAGGTTCCAATGGATAATATGAAGTATATATATTCAAGTTGTGATGTATTACTAAAAATGAGTAGAGTTGAAGGTTTTTTTGGACCTCCATTAGAGATGATGGCTTGTGGTGGAATATGCGTAGTAGGAAAAGTTACTGGGTATGATGAGTACATTTTAGATGGATATAATGCTTTAGTAGTAGAACAAGGCGATGTTTCTGGTGCTAAAAGGGCAGTTGAGAGCTTGATAAATGATTTGGATTTAAGAAAGAAACTTATTGCAAATGGTATTAAGACAGCAAATAAGTGGAAATGGGAATCAAGTATTGATATTTTAGAAAAGATATTTTGCTAAAACAATGATGAGATTTAAAGGTGATCTATATATGAATTTAACAAAAATAAGACTATATAACGTAAAAAGAGGAATTAACTACATAAAAAGATGTGGAATAAAGAACTTTTGGTATAAGGTTTCAGAAAAAATAAATGATAAAACAGAGAAAAACTATAGGTGCATGTTGTCTACAGATGGAATGTATCAAAATATTATGAATGAAGATAATAAGTTTGCATATGAACCTAAAATAAGTATAGTTGTTCCAGTTTTTAATACTCCTAAAAATTTTCTTATGGATTTGATTGAATCAGTATCTAATCAAACATACTCAAATTGGGAATTATGTATATTAGATGGTGGAAGTGATAAAGACTACATAAGACCAGTTTTAAATGATTATGCATCTAAAGATTCGAGAATTAAAATAAAATTCTTAAATGAAAACAAAGGGATATCAGGAAATACTAATGAGGCAATATCCCTTGCGACAGGAGAATATATAGGTTTATTAGATCACGATGATATATTACATGCAAATGCTGTTTTTGAGGTAGTAAAAGTAATAAATAATGAAAAAGCTGACGTTATATATACAGATGAAGATAAAATTTCAGAGGATGGAAAAGAGAGGTTTGAACCACATTTTAAACCAGATTGGTCTCCGGATACATTAAGAAGCTATAATTACATATGTCATTTTTTTGTCTTTAAAAAAAGTCTAATTGACAAGGTTGGCCTATTTAGAAAAGAATTTGATGGAAGCCAAGACTACGATTTTATATTAAGAATAACTGAGGTTGCTTCTAAAATATCGCATATACCTAAAATATTGTATCACTGGCGGATAAATAGGAATTCAACGGCCTATGAGGTTGGAAATAAAGAATATGCAGTATTAGCAGGAAAGAAAGCATTAGAGAGTCACTTGGAACGGATTGGGTTAAGGGGAAATGTTAATTACGGGGAATTTATTGGATCATATAAAATAAATTATGATATAAATGAAAAGTATAAAGTTTCAATAATATTTCAGAATAATGCATTTGATTTAAAAGAATTGGAGAACTATTTAAAAAATGTAATACAAAAGGCTGGGTACAGTAATTATGAAATTATAGTATTGAATAATGGTTATGAAATTAATAATTCTTATGAATTAGAAAAGCTTAATGTGAAAATTATTAATATTAAAGAGGAGTCTTATTCCAAAGTAATTAATTATGGAGTAGAGAGAGCAGAGGGAGACTTTATTCTATTAATAAGTGAAGGCATAGATACTATAACCAATGATTGGCTAAAACTTATGGTATCGTATATTCAGAATAAAAATACTGGTATAGTAGGAATTAAATTTTTATATAAAAATAGAAAAATTAAAAATGCTGGTTTAGCTTTGGAAAAATCCGAAGTTGTTAAAAACTTATATGAAAATATAAATAGAAATTATTATGGATATATGGGACGATTAAAAATAGTGCAAAATTTAAGTGCTATATCTGAAAATTGTGTTTTGTTAAAAAAAGATTTATTTGAAGAGGTAAATGGATTTGATGAAAATATTTCTTCTTATTTAGCCTTTATAGATTTTTGCTTGAAAGCCAGAAGATTAAATAAATTTATAGTATTCATGCCATTTATAGAAGTATGTGATAATAATCCGAATAGCTATAATAAGATAGCTATTTCAGATACTGAGTTTTTTATCAATAAATGGGGGAATGGTCTTCTAGAAAGAGATCGATATTTTAATCTACAATTTATCAAGTGGTGAGGACATATAAAAGGATAAATTATTTAAAACAATAAGTAAATTGCGTGAGGGCATTATGAAAGTATCAATAATAATTCCAAATTATAATGGAAAATGCTATTTGGATATATGTATAGAATCTATTTATAAGCAATCTTTTGATGATTATGAAATTATAATAGTTGATAACAATTCTATAGATGGTAGCTATGAGTATATAAAAAATAAATATAAAGATATAAAAATTATAAGGTTGGAAAAGAATTATGGTTTTAGTAAGGCTGTAAATGAAGGGATTAAAGCATCAAAAAGCGACTACGTAGTTCTTTTAAACAATGATACAGAAGTAAAGGAAGAGTGGCTTCTAAGTTTAGTTAGCTGTATAGAAAAAGATACAAAAATATTCTCCTGTTGCAGTAAGATGATAAGATACAATGAAAAAGATAGAATAGATGATGCTGGAGATGAGTATACGATTTTTGGATGGGCATATAAATGTGGAGATGGAGCAAGTATAAATAAATTTACTAAAGATAGAGAAGTGTTTAGTTGTTGTGCAGGTGCAGCAATTTATAGAAGAGATATATTCAATAAGATTGGTTATTTTGATGAAAGCTTTTTTGCTTACATGGAAGATGTAGATATGAGTTATAGAGCTAGGATATATGGATATAAAAATGTATATGCTGGTAGAGCGCAAGTTTACCATATAGGAAGTGCTACTAGTGGAAGTAGATACAATATTTTTAAAGTTAGGCTTGCAGTAAGAAATAATATCTATGTTATACTAAAAAACATGCCTTTCCTACAAATAATTGTTAATATTCCTTTTTTGGTATTGGGATTTTTTATTAAATACCTTTTCTTCCTAAAAAAAGGAATGGGAAAAGAATATTCACAGGGGTTTATTGAAGGTATAAAAAGCAAAAAGAAAATAGAAAAAGTTAAGTATTCAAATAGAAATATAATCAATTATATAATTATACAGCTTAATTTAATAGTTAATACAATTAAATTAATTATGCTGAAGTTTTAGTTAGAAATTTATTAATAAGGTGGAGTGATATTTATGAAAATTCTTGTTACAGGCGGTGCGGGATTTATAGGTTCAAATACAGTTGATATGTTAATTGATAATGATTTTGAAGTTTGTGTAATTGACAACTTAAGTCATGGGAAAAAAGAAAATATAAATTCTAAAGCTAAGTTTTATAAAGCAGATATAAGGGATGAAGCTATATTTGAGATTTTAAAAAATGAAAAGCCTGATATAGTTATACATAATGCAGCACAAATAAGTGTTCCTAATTCCATTAATGATCCAATTGAAGATGCTAGTATAAACATTATGGGCACAATAAATATTATTGAGGCAGCGCGAACTTGTGGAGTAAAGAAAATAATTTATCCAGCTTCGGCAGCAATTTTCGGAGAACCACAATATTTACCAGTAGATGAAAAACATCCTTTAAATATGATATCTCCATATGGCATAACTAAACATACTGTAGAACATTATCTATATGTATATAAACAACTATACAATATAGACTATACTGTTTTAAGATATTCTAATGTTTATGGACCAAGGCAAGATTCATCAGGAGAAGGCGGAGTTGTTTCTATATTTTGTGAAAAGTTATTAAGAAATGAAGCTCCTAATATATATGGTGACGGTGAGCAAATAAGAGATTTTGTTTATGTCAAAGATGTTGCAAAGGCAAATTTAATAGCTATAAAATCAAATGGAAGTGAAATTTATAATGTATGTACAAATTCAAGAACTACAGTGAATTCTCTATTTTATTGTATAGCTGAGATACTAGGTAAAAATATTAAACCTATATATGCATTGGAAAGAGAAGGCGATATAAAAAATAGTTATATGAGCTATGATAAAATTCAAGAGGAATTAGGATGGAAACCTGAATATAGTCTTGAGAATGGAATTGAGGAAACTTTAAATTACTACAATCAATTATTGTAAATATAAAGGATAAGTTTGGATTTAGTTTTTAGTAATATTTTGGTAAAAACTGAATGCTATTTAAAATGTCCTTTTAAAATTATAAAATTTAATTTAGTTGAAATTAAATTTTATCATGAGTGAAAGCCACTTGCATTTATGTAGACTAATCATTTTTTTGAATTTAATTAATAATAAAGATTTTAAAAGGGGAATAAGAATAATGATTTTTTTAATAAAACAAAAAGAAAAAATATTTATTGGATTATCAATTACAATGCTGTTTATTGCTACTTTTTTCAATATTGCTTTAAAAACCACAGACCTTGAGTGGGCTAAAGATTTTGATTCATTTTCAAATGGAATTATGATTGCCGATATGAATTATAGGGAAAATTATCCGGTTAGCAGTTACTTTCAAGAAGTAGTTTTTCCAGGATTGGTTTTGAAAGATGGAAGAAAAATAGAGTCTGGTCAGGATGTTTACGATGCATATGTAAATAATGAAAAATATGATAGAGAAGACTATAGAATTTATAATTCAAGTTTAACAATTCATAGGTATGTGTACAATTTCTTTAATCAAATATCACCATTTTCAAAAAGCACTAATATAACTATATTTTATATGATTAATGCACTGCTTTTATCTGTTGTTTTAACTATTTTTATTAATTGGCTAAAGAATCACACGAATATAATTATTGGATATATTATATTGGCAATGATAGCTTGTTTTTCGCCATCAATAGCTATGTATGGAATCAATTTATATTGGATAAGTTGGAGTTTATTTTTGCCAATGGTAGTATCTATTTTTATTGTTGAAAGTAAATATTTTGATACTACCAATAAGAAATATTTTTTACCTATGATACTAGCATTTTTAACTTGCATGCTAAAACAGTTATTTTATTTTGAATTTATTTCTACTACTATGATAGCAATGATGATACCTTATATTTTTATGTGTATATATAGAAAATATAAGGTAAGAGAAATCGTAAAAGTATGTGCATATCCAACTATTGGTGCGTTTATGTCTTTTATTGTAGTTAGTGCTATAAAATTCAAGCTATTAATTGCTGAATATTCCTCTGTAGAAACAGCCAAAACAATATTTTTTGATAGTATATTTAGAAGATTAACTGGAGAATCAGACAATGTTAATCCACTAGTTGCAATGTCAGCTAAAGCACCGTATATTGAGGTGATTAAAATCATGGGATCATATCCGGCCTACTATTTTAAAAAAGTTTTTTCTTTATCAAATTTTGGAGTTATAGGTATTATTATATTAATTTCGTTTTATATTCTGTACTTATTTAAGAAAAATAAAATAGAGGGTAACAGTAAATTAGTTGCATTAACTGTTAGTTCATTAGTATCGCTACTAGCACCATTATCATGGTTTATCTTAGCTAAACCACATACTTATATTCATAGAATACATTGTACAATTACTTGGTTTATTCCATTTGTACCATTGGCTACTGTTTTAATATTATATTTTATAAAAATACTATTTACAAATAATATTTCTATTTTTGGTAAAAGCAGTGAAGTAAAATAATGCAATTTTTATTTACGATAAAGTTTTAATTCAAAAATTATTTCGAAATTAATTACTATGTATATTTTTAATTTTATACTATAATTACTTATAGTAATTAGGAATGAAAAAATATTCACATTTAAAATTAAAGAAGTGTTTATTTTAGAAGTTGTAATTTACTTTTTATATAGTAATAATTTTGATGATTTTATATGACTTAATTTAAAGGAGCGTTTTATATGAATAATGCAATTTTAGTAGGATATACAGGTTTTGTAGGTTCTAATTTGGTAAATATGTGTAATTTTAAAGGGAAATATAATTCGAAGAATATAGAAGATGCATTTGAATCTAATCCAGATTTATTAATCTATGCAGGAGTTAAAGCAGAAAAATTTTTGGCTAATAAAGAACCAGAAAAAGATTATGAAATAATTAAGAATGCATTTAATAATATAAAAAAAATAAATCCTAAACATATAGTACTAATTTCGACGATTGATGTATATAAGAATCCCGTAGATGTAGATGAAAGTACAGAAATTGATACAAGTAATTTGCACCCTTATGGCTATAATAGATATGAACTTGAGAAAATGGTATCTGAAAACTTTGAAAATCATACTATAATTAGGTTACCAGGCTTATTTGGGAAAAATTTAAAGAAGAATTTTATTTATGATTTAATTAATATTATTCCTACAATGCTCAATAAAGAAAAATTTATGCAATTATGTGATAAGAATAATCTTATAAAAGAGTATTATATTAAGCAAGAAAATGATTTTTATGAATGTAAAGATATAACACAGTCAGAAAAGATTAAGCTAAAAGATTATTTTAATAATATTGGTTTTTCAGCATTGAATTTTACTGATAGTAGAGGTTGTTTTCAATTTTATAATTTAGAATATCTTTATCAGCATATTGATATAGCTATTAAAAATAACGTTAGATTATTAAACTTAGCTGTAGAACCTCTTACAGTTAATGAAATTTATGAAGCAATTATGGGGATTAAATTTGAGAATGAAATATCTAAGATTGTTCCGAATTATAATTATAAGACAAAATATAGTGAAATTTTTGATGGAAGTAATGGATATATTTTTAATAAAGATTTTGTTTTGAAAGAAATAATTAATTTTGTGAATGAGGAAAAAATAAAAAAGTAAATTATTTATAGGTTATATTCATTATAAAAATGTTTTAGATTACTAATATTATGGAAAAGAGGGAAAGTAGATGCGATTGTCAATTTCAAATATAGCATGGACATCAGAAAATGATTGTGAAATGTATGATTATATAAAAAATATTGGATTTGAGGGTATTGAAATTGCTCCAACAAGAATATTTCAAAATGAACCATATAATAATTTGGAGATGGCAAAAAAATATGCTATTCAATTAAAACAAAATTATGGACTGGCAATTTCTTCAATGCAATCAATATGGTATGGAAGAACAGAGAAGATTTTTGGATCGAATGAAGAAAGAAAGGTTTTAGCAAACTACACCAGGAAAGCAATTGATTTTGCAAGTAGTATGAATTGCAAAAATGTGGTATTTGGATGCCCTAAAAATAGAATTAGCGAAAATGCAAATGACATGGAAATAGCAATATCTTTTTTTAAAGAATTAGGTGAGTATGCAAAAGAAAAAAAAACGGTTATATCTATGGAACCTAATCCTGTAATATATAATACAAACTTTATAAATTATACTTCTGAAGCATTTCAAATTTCAAGAATAGTTAATAGTGATTCATTTAAAGTAAATATTGATTTAGGAACTGTAATTTATAACAATGAAGCGATTTCAATGATATCTGATAATATTGATTTAGTAAATCATGTTCATATTAGTGAACCTAATTTAGCGTTAATAGAAAAGAGGAAACTTCATGTTGAACTGGCTAATATACTAAGGCAAGTGAAATATGATAAATTTGTTTCGATAGAAATGGGAAAACGCGAAAACTTAGATGAAATAAAACAGACCATTAAATATATTAAAGAGGTGTTTTCATGATTTATGAAGGGATAACTGGTGTTCCGAAATTTGAATGTAATGAATATTATCCTAAAAAAGCGAAATATTGTGTATGTATACCAATTATTAATGAAGGGGAAAGAATAATTAAGGAACTTGAACGTGCTAATAAATATAATATACACAACTTAGTAGATATTATTGTTTGTGATGGCGGGTCAACAGACGGATGTACTGCATCAGATAAATTAATAAAATTGGGAGTAAATACGCTTTTGACAAAGAAAGATATAGGTAAACAAGGTGCCCAATTGAGAATGGGATTTTGGTGGGCTTTGGAACGGGGATATGATGGTATTATCACAGTTGATGGTAATAATAAGGATAGTATTGAGGATATTCCTAAGTTTATTGAAAAACTTGAACAAGGGTATGACTTTATTCAAGGATCTAGATTTATTAAGGGTGGCAAAGCTATAAATACTCCATTAATTCGCCATATATCCGTAATGCTTATTCATGCTCCAATAATATCTTTGACAGCGAAACATAGATTTACTGATACGACAAATGCATATAGAGCACATTCAAGAAAATACTTAACTGATCTCAAAGTTAAGCCTTTTAGAGATATATTTATGACATATGAATTGCTTGCATATCTATCAACAAGAGCTACTCAAATAGGATTAAAAGTTTGCGAGGTTGCAGTTACAAGAGAATATCCTAAAACCGGTAAGATACCTACTAAAATTAGTTTTTTAAAAGGAAATTGTGAGTTGCTTAAGATTTTATTTAAGAATTTGAGAGGCGATTATAATGTAGAATAAAGCATAGTAAATTATTTGTTATAATCTTTATTTACATTAATATTGTGCTTTTTGCTAGCAAATTTTAAATTTAAAGGAGATACTTTAAAATGGTTTATACAAAGATAGTATTAGGTGCAGGGTTATATGGTTTATACTCAGCACTTTTTTGTGGAAAACGTGGAGAAAAAATATTAGTATTGGAGCATGATTCAGCACCATTTAAAAGAGCAACGTATATAAATCAAGCACGTGTTCATATGGGTTACCATTATCCACGGTCATATTCAACAGCTATAAAATCTGCTCATTACTTCGATAGATTTATGGAAGATTACGCATTTTGTGTATTAACTGAATTTGAAAAGGTATATGCAACTTCTGCTAACTTTTCTTGGACAAGTTCAGAACAGTTTATGAAGTTTTGTAAAGCGGCTAATATTCATTGTGAAGATATTAATCCATCAAAATATTTTAATGATAGAATGTGTGACGGCGCATTTTTGACTAAAGAATATACATATGATGCCAATATTTTAAAGGAATATTTTTTAAGTGAGTTACAAAAATATCCCAATGTGCAAATTAAATATGATGTAAAAATAAGGGATATTAATCAAGCTGAAACACATTTTGATATAATATTAGAGAATGGAGAAAATTATTCAACAGATTTTTTACTTAATGCGACTTATGCATCTTGTAATCAAATACTTAATAAACTTGGATATGAGCCATTTAAAATAAAGTATGAATTATGCGAAATAATATTATGTAAGGTTTCGGATAAATTGAAAAATGTTGGAATTACAGTTATGGATGGACCATTTTTTTCAATAATGCCATTTGGTAAAACTGGTTATCATTCATTGACATCAGTAACTTTTACACCGCATATGACAAGTTATGATAGTCTCCCAAAATTTGAGTGTCAGGAAAAAAGTAATGGGTTTTGTTCACCTGAGCAGTTAGGTAACTGTAATGAGTGTCCAGCAAAACCACAAAGTGCCTGGACTTATATGTCAAATATGGCTAAAAAGTATTTGAAAGAAGAATATGAATTTGAATATGCAAGTTCATTATTCTCTATGAAGCCTATTTTAAAAGCTTCGGAAATCGATGATTCTCGTCCAACAGTTATTAAACAATATTCATCAATTCCGAGGTTTATCAGTGTTCTTTCAGGAAAAATAAATACAGTTTATGATTTAGATGAGGTGCTTACGAATGGTAACAAATAAAGAAAAGAATTTTATTTCAGTTGTATTTTATATTAGAAATATTGAAAAGCAAATAATTGATATTTTACAAAAAGTAAATACAGTGCTTGATAATAATTTTGAAAAGTACGAAATAATTTGTGTAAATGACTTTTCTACAGATAAAAGTGTAGAAAAAATAAAAGCTTTTGCTAACACAGTGAATGGAGCAGTTATCAGTATATTGAATATGAGTTATTACCAAGGAATGGAATTGTCTATGAATGCAGGAGTTGATTTAGCTATTGGTGATTTTGTTTTTGAATTTGATAATATAGAAATTGATTATCCAATAGAGACTATCATGGCAGTTTATTATCAATCATTAAAAGGATTTGATATTGTAAGTGCATCGGCGCAGAAGCCTATGAAAAAGACCTCAATTTTATTCTATAATATTTTTAATGGATATTCAAATAATCCGAATAAATTAAAAACTGAAACATTTAGAATCTTGTCAAGAAGGGCAATTAATAGAGTTCAATCTATGAATAAGACTATTCCTTATAGGAAAGCAATTTATGCAAATTGTGGATTGAAAATAGATACGTTTTATTATGAAAGTAATATGAAGAAAAATATTGATAGAGATGATGGAAATATTAGAAAAAATATAGCTATAGAATCATTAATTTTATTTACTGATATTGCATATAAAGCTGCAATTTTTATGACGTTTTTAATGATAATTGGTATAGTATTAGTTGGTATTTATACAGTATTTATTTTTGCAAGTCAACAGCCTGTGGCTGGTTGGACAACAACAATGTTATTTTTGGCAATTGGATTTTTTGGTGTATTTTCAATTTTAGCTGTTGTTATTAAATATCTTTCAATTATTATAGATTTGATTTTCAAAAAGCAAAAGTATATGATTGAATCAATTGAAAAGTTAACAAAATAGGAGTAAATATGTTAGAGTCATTGAGCAAAAATAAGGTTGGAATTATGCTAATGTGCATATCGTCTATATGTGTGTGCATTGGACAGTTACTGTGGAAGTTATCATCCAATAAAGGAATATTAATTCTGTTATTAGGATTTGTTTTTTATATTATAGGTGCAGGAGTTATGCTTATTGCATACAAATTCGGTAGTTTGTCTGTTTTACAACCAATGTTAAGTCTAAATTATGTGCTAAGCATGATATTAGCAGCAACAATTTTAAAAGAAGAAATAACATTAATAAAAATCATTGGTGTTTTAGTTATTATAATAGGTGTGGCTTTGATAGGAGGTGGTGACGATTAAAATGTTATTTTTTATTTTACTTATAATAATGACTATGATGGGAGCTGTTGCTGCTTTATTTTTAAAAAAAGCTTCAGAATTTAAATCTCTAAAACATTTAGCTTTTAACAAGAATTTATATATTGGTGGAGGATTGTATTTTTTATCAGCCATATTAAATATATATATATTAAGATCTTTAGAGTATTCTATTGTGTTGCCATTAACTTCAATAACTTATATTTGGACTATGATCATATCATATTTTATTTTAAAAGAAAAAGTAACTACCAAAAAGATTTTTGGAATTATTTTTATTTTTTTTGGTGCACTATTAATTACTATAAAGTGATACACAATTTCGGTGTACAAACATATGAAAGTCTAATTACTGACTGAATATATATAGGCATTTAAAATATTATG
This sequence comes from Clostridium sp. C2-6-12, assembly GCF_009928485.1. Classification (GTDB taxonomy): domain Bacteria; phylum Bacillota; class Clostridia; order Clostridiales; family Clostridiaceae; genus Clostridium. Next base: position 298,885 of record NZ_JAABNP010000001.1, read on the forward strand.
ATAAAAAACAGCAAAAATAAGCACAATAATGTATTCCTATTTAGTAATAAAAATTTAAATTAATAATTGTATAGTTCAAAAAGCAATTCGATTATATTTATTCTATAACTAGATTTTGTAAAAAAAGTAAGAAGCCTACAGTGTTAAATAGGATAATTTCAGTAGATAGTTAGTATGTAAAGATTCTATGTTCAAAGTTATCTATAAGTGAAACTGTAGGAAGGTAGGTGACACAAATTCGAAAACTTAAATATGAAGGATATGGAAAAAAGTAAAGAAAGGGTGACAATATGAGATGTTTTGATTTAGATTGGATTAAGATAGAAACCAAACAGCAAAAAAAGTATTTATTATTAATAATAATCTCTGTTTTTTTATCTGTAATTCTTACACTAATAACGTATCCAGGTATACTATATTCGGATTCTTGCGTTCGATGGGATTCAGTGTTTAAAATATTATCATCAAGTTCAAAGTTTAATTTTAAAGAAATTGATAGCTGGATTAGTATTACTCCACAGTTTTTTATGGCTATATTGTATATGATTACTTATAATATATCATCATTTACAATAATTCAAAGTTTTTTATTTTTTTTAACTACGTTTATTCTAATTGATAAGTGTGTGTTTGGAACCTATAAATTATTTGCAATAATTATATTTATTATAACACCAATTTTTTATACCTTTAGCGTATATCATTCTACAGAAGTGGGATTCATAATTGGAAGTAATTTGTACATATTGCTTGTCGTAAATTTTAATGAAGATAATCCAAAAATAAAAAAAGTTATACATTTTTTATTTTTGGTACTATCATCTTATTGCATGTTCGGATTTAGACAAAATGCATTTACTGTATTACCAATATTTTTTTTGATTTGTGTATATTTTTATAGAAAGAAAAAAAATATTCATTTGCTTTTATTAAGAGTCAGCGCATTGCTTATGGGATTAAGTTTGGTTTTTATGGTTCCTAGTATATTAAATATAAAAGTTTATGATAGTTCTACAGCAGGATTTTCTTGGGAGATTCTTTCTACCATTAATCAATTGGGACAAGAATCTAAAATAGAATATATTAATTATTTAGATGAAATTGGAGGTCAAGGAAGTACAAATGCTGCATTGCAAAAGAACGCTGAGAATAATGAAAGTGTTAATCCTTGGCTTTGGAGTATTCTTAAACCTGATATTATTGGTGAATCTAATAACGCCCAAAAGGTAAAAGAAAAATATTTTGAGTTAATGAAAAATGAACCAAAGGCTTTTTTAAAAAATAAATTTAAATTCATTTTAAGCAATTTAGGTATTACACATGAATTGGCTGACTTATTGGAGTACAATGTACCTGACAGTAATTATATTAAAATAAATAATACTAGTCTAAGAACAAATTTTATCAAAAGTTATCATCTTTTTCATAGTGCGTTCTCAGTAATTCGCCAGCCGTATATATGGTTTGTTTTGGGCATACTGGCAGTGTGTTATGCAAAAATAATTAAACATGAATCTTTTATTATGCTAGCATTTCTCTTACTAATTTCAGTTTTTTATTATGGAGGTTTTATAATTAATACACAAAGTTTTGAATTCAGATATTTTTTCCCATCTTTTTACTATTTATTTTTAGTATTTATTTTAGGACTAATGATATTGTTTAGTAAGATTAGTTCCTATATATATCGATATTATGCTAATGGTAATAGTTTAAAGCGTGTATTTTATAGAATTGATTAATAAATACGTAGGAGATGTAAAAGTGAACAGGAAAATAAGAAAGGCAGTAATACCTGTTGCAGGTCTAGGTACGAGATTTTTATCTGTAACAAAAGTTCAACCAAAAGAAATGCTTCTTATAGTTGACAAGCCAACAATTCAATATATTATTGAAGAGGCATTGCTTTTGGAATAGAAGAAATTCTTATTATTACAGGTAGAAACAAGAAGTGTATTGAAGATTACTTTGATAAGTCTGTAGACCTTCAAAAGGAGCCTAAAGGATTAGGACATGCTATACGTTGTGCTAAGACATTTGTTGGAGACGTACATTTTGCAATTCTTCTTGGAGATGATATTGTTTATAATACTGAAACACCATGTTTGAAGCAGCTCATTGATTGTTATAATGAATATAAAACAAGTATATTAGGTGTGCAGACTGTAGCAGAGGAACATGTATCCAAGTATGGTATAGTTGATGGAATACCTGTAGAAAACGAAGTGTCTAAAGTAAAAGGACTAGTAGAAAAACCAGAAGTTGATGAAGCGCCTTCAAATATTGCAATATTAGGGAGATACATAGTTACTCCAAGAATATTTGATATTTTAGACAATACTAGACCTGGTAAAGGTTATGAAATTTAATTAACAGATGCTTTACTAGAACTTATTAAAGAAGAAGCAATGTATGCATATAACTTTGAAGGCAGAAGATATGATGTGGGGGATAAACTCTGATATTTACAAGCTACTGTGGAATATGCACTTAGAAAGCCAGAACTTAAAGATGAATTTGTAAAGTATTTAGAAACAGTAATTTAAGAAGTGGTAGTCCGTTGTATAATAATGGTAAAAGAGGTTATGGGATTAAATAAAAAGCATGACCTCTTTTTTGTAAAGATATTGATGGTTGTAAGTGTTGATTTGCAATTAAAAGTACTGTACAATCCACAATTTACTTATAGATTATAATATTTCTTGTCAGCGGAATAATTGGTACTGAGCCTATTATAGAGATCGGTTATTGATGAATAAAACTACAATATATAATATAAATAGTTGATTTTAAATTGATTTACTTTAGACCAACATTTTTTGCTAATTAATAAAAAAGGCGAAAGCGAAAGCTTTTAAACTACTGAATCTGTTATGGCATGCAACATTATAATTTGCAGAAAAACAAATTTGGTCATTGAACCAATTTGTATTATAATGGTTCACGAGGTGATTGAACAATGAAAAAAATACTTATAACAATTTTTGTGGTAATAATGATGTTTTCCATGATAGGCTGCGAAAAGAAGGTTGAAACAGTTAAAACAACGGATGAAAAATATGCAAATGCAGAGGGGATAGTAGAGGAACCACCAATCCATGTTGAAGAGGTTCCTGTAACATTTATAGATGAAAATAATACTGTAAAGGCTACCTTTGTTAATAATACAGATAAGGATATAACATCATATAAAGTAACTGGAACAGTAAAAAGCACTGGCAAGAAAATATATTTTGATTCTGATAACAAGGTTAATTCTAAAAAAACATCAGATAAAATAGAGCCTAGAGACTCAATAGAAACAAATAAAGATGATATTGAAATTATTAGATATGAATTTGGCTTTACTGATGAAAAAGGATTAGATAGGATTGTACAATATAGCTGTTCAACAAAAAAATATATTTTAATATAAAAGGAATTATATTTGATTATAGAATATTTTTATTTAAGAAAGTGACTTGGTCTGTTATGGAAGACTAGTTGCTTTCTTTCAGCATAATTTGGGTAAAATACTAGTATAGATACTTTTATTTTTTATTCAAGTTGCATTGAGGATAGTGAATCTAATTAAAGTAGGGATAAAATAGTGATTAAATTAAATTAAATTAAGGATAAAATTAGTAATATAGAAGGAGATGCGTAAGTTAAGTGAAAAAAATAGTATTAGTATTAATATGTTGTTTATGTATAGCATTTATATTTTTCAATTCAAGCAAAACAGGAACTGCATCAAATAATATAAGTGAAAATATAGTAAATCGTGTTGTAACTATGCTTAAAGAAAGCGATTATTTAGATTCTGATATTATAGATAAAGTAAAGGAAAGAGGAATAGACAAATCTGACTTAAATGTATTAGTCAGAAAAAGTGCTCATGCTTTTGAATTCTTTCTTTTAGCTGTAGTTGTTTTTATAACCATTAGTTTTGCAAAAGTTAATAAAGTAGAGGCTTTTATTTATCCATTATTTGTGGTTCTGTTGTTTGCAGTATTTGATGAACTTTTTCAAAAATATGTTCAAGGTAGAACCTCAAGCTTAATTGATGTGTTAATAGATTTTAGTGGAGGAATAATTGGAACTACATTAAGTAATATGGTCTTTGCATTGGGAAGTAAAATTAAAAATAAAGATAGAAAAGGCAGAAGAAGCAATAAAGCAGACAGAAACTAAAGACTATGATTTAGAACTTAGAAGTGAAGAGCATAAAAACATTATAAAGTACCGCATTAGCTTTTATAAAAAAGATTGCATTATTATAAAAAATAGATAAAAAATTGCTGGAAACTTTCGTTCCCAGCAACATATCTGAATTTTTAAATTTAGGAAAGTATCTTATATGCAATTTTGCTAAGAGCACGCAGAATTGCATATTAATAGTATTAACTGTTTATATTATCCAATCCAAGCTCCGCTAGCACCTAATCTATAACCATTAACAGTTGTATTAGCTAACATAGCTCCTGAGCCATTTAAGTAGTACCAAGTACCATTATCATTTATCCAACCAGTCTTCATAGAACCTTTTGGTCCGCCTGTATATGGAGATAAGTAATACCAATTACCGTTGTCATTTATCCAGCCAGTAACCATAGCTCCAGAGCCAGCTGAGTAGTACCAAGTACCATTGTCATTTATCCAACCAGTTTGCATAGCTCCTGATGATGGATTGAAGTAGTACCAAGCATCTCCGTCTTGATACCAGCCTGTAGCCATGATTCCATCAGCTTTCATGTAGTACCAAGCTCCACCAAGGTTAATCCATTTAGAAACAATTTTATTTCCTGCTGCATCATTGTAAGTCCAAGTTCCATCAGTTCCTTTAACCCATCCAGTTACAACTGCTGGAGTAACTGCTGTAGATTCATCTTGAGTTTTCTTAGTTCCTTCTTGAACTGTTGTGTAAACTTCATTATCTTCATCCCAAGCAATTAAGTTGTTGTCGTCATATACATCTATATGATCAAATGATCTATCTGTAGTGTACATTTCTTTCTTTTCAGTTCCATTGAACTTAGTGATAGTACCTTTACTTATTACCCAAGTGTTTCCATTAACGTCATATGCGATTGCTGTGTGTCTTGTACCATCTTTAATATCTATATCGCTATCCCCATCTTTCTTAGCTATATAAACATCAACATTTTTCTTACTACTATCTTTAGTATCAATTTTGTCTTTTCTTAAAACAATCTTGAATACTTTAACTTTATCTTTATCTCCATTGTCATCTTTAGATCCAATTATATATAAATTGCCATCTTTAACTGTGATATTTTCTAAATCAAATCCATCTTCGTTACCATTTACTAAGAAGTTGTATGCAACTTTAGAATCATCACAATCGTATATAGTATTGTTATCTAATTGATATGAATCAACGCTCTTTGGAAGGTAAGCACCGTCTTTAGTGTCTCCTTGAGCTTTTGATATCTTTTGGATGAAGTATTGTTCATTTACTGCATATCCTGTTTCTGATACTGCAACTTTAGCTAAAGCATAGATATAATCTTTATCTTGATTTAATGCATAAAGATTTTCTAAGTTAACAGTGATATTATAATCTTGATTTGCTTTATCGTATTCTTTAACTCTTACTGTTTTCTTTGCAGCTTGGCTATAGATATACATGTTAGCTGTAGCTGAAGCATCGATATACTTACCTGATCCGTTAACGAATCCAGTGTAATTTCCTCTTACTCCGATTAAACCGTTGCTTTGAACTTTACCGTCTACTAGGTATAATACAGCTTTTGTGCTTGATTGAGTTTTACTTATTTCATTAGTGATTATAGCTTGAATTGCTTTTTGTCTTGCGAAAGCATCTGATACTGAATCACCTAATTTTCCATTAGCAATTGCTGTTTTTAATGCTGCATTTGCTACTGCTACACTTATAGTTCCTGATACTGATCCATCAGCAGAAACACCTGTTATTCCTGCATCTGTATAAGTAGAAAGAGTTGCTACAGCTGGGTTAGCTACTAATGTATTTACTGCTTGTACAGTTGTTGCTCCAAGTGGTGCTTCATCTCCAATTACTGCTATTGCATTTAATCTTGCTGTATATGCAGCATATGTTGCTGGATCTGAATCCTTTATAACAGCTACTGCATCTCTAGCAGCTTTAACATCTACTTGTAATCTTGTACCTTCTGCTTTAATAACTTTATCTAAAGCTAAACCAGCGGCAGCTCCTGTAGTTTGTTCTCCAGCTCCAAGACCGTCTACAACTGTGTAATGGCTTAAAGCAACAGTTGCATCAACATGTCCAGTTTTCTTAGCAGTTCCTGTGATTTGGTTTAAAGTTGCATCATATTTGATAGTAGTAACATCAAATACACCTGTATCTGTAGTAACATTGTAAGCAAAATCTGGATCTCCAACTAATGCTGCAACAACTTTTTGTGCAAATTCAGCTTTAGTAGTTGTAGCAGGATAAGTTAAGAATGCTCCATTACCAACTTTATATGTTCCTGTTGTTGGAACTGTTGATGGTAATTGTATAGTGAATTTAGCAGCAGTATCAACGTTTCCTACTATAGAACCTGTATTTGTTCCGTTGTTTTTGTCACCTTTAGCTGTATATTGGTACCAAACTTCTCCGAATCTGTTTCCAAATACGTTTAAGTTGTAACCATCTCTGCTTTTGATAGTTCCAGAATATTGATCTCCTAGGTCAACTGTATCCCAGCTACTAGTTAATGAATATCTATCAGTTTTCTTTAAAGCTGATCTTAATTTACTTTTAACTTCATCTGCTTTATCTTCTGGAGTTTCATCATCAACGATTTTTCCTGTTGATAAATCAACTAAATATTGGTCATTCCCATCTTGAGCATAAGCGTACTTTGTACCATATTTAGCTTTTAATTCATAATCTCTTAGATCATCATTGAATTTTTCTTTTTCTGCACTACCGTTGTTGTAGTAAATACCGTTGTCATCTTCATCTGTTCTGTATCCTTCATAGATGTATTTTCCGTTGTCGTAAGCGAAAGCTTGTCCTTTGATGTGACCATCTTTAACCCCTAATCTTGTAGAAGCCATTGCTGGTACAATTGACATAACTGAAGCAGCAGCCACTAATAATGCTGTAATTTTGTTAGCTCGTTTGAACATAAAATTTCCTCCTAATTTTTTGTAATCAATCGACATTATGAAGAAATATTATATCTATATTAAAGATAATATAAAAAATAAATAAATAACGACATAATGTCTCTTGAAAACCTATATTTTTCTCTCTCGGTATATAATACAATTAAAAAACATTATTTGGGTACCTTTTTGATATTATTCCACATTTTATATTTATTAACTATAAATGAATTACTAAGTAATTTTTAATATAATAAGAAAAATAGATATTATTTTAAAACGTTGATAAGCAATCAAGAAAAATAATATAGCTTAAAGTATTTATAGGTATTTATTAATATTTTTATTAGTGTACTAGATGATTCTAGTAATACCTTAAATGAGAATTGAAAAGTAATAGCCTAAATTAAATTAATTTAATATTATAATATTTTATTATTATGCTAGACGTCTAAAGTTTATTTATGCTATATTCACATTATAAACTTTAAAGTAACTTTAAAGTCAAGACGTATATATTTAAAATATAACTTCATACAGGAGTGGTTTATATGAAAAAAAGAAATTATATAGGGAAAATTTCAGAAGTACTTAAAATTCCTTCTTCTACATTGCGATATTGGGAAGATCAATCACTTGTTGAATTTCCAAGAGATAAAGACAACAACTACCGATCCATTTCTTTAAAGACAATATTAAGAATTTGGGATATTATACTGTATCGAAACCTTAACATTCCATTGAAACAAATTAAGTTAATGCGACAGATGAATATTGATGAATTAGAATTTATTATAGGTCAAAATAGAAAAAAGCTTATTGAAGAATTAGCTAGCCTAGAAAAAGCCGTTAAAAAAATTGAAACAAAAGAAAAAAGTATTGAGAAAATCAAATATTATAAATCCAACCCTTGCTATATAGAAAAATATATTTTCCCTCCAATTAAATTATTCAATTATTCTAAAAATTACTTGAGTAAAGAAATGACACAATTCTACATTTCAGATGTTGATGATTTTGTAATAGTTATTGATTCTGAAAAATCAATTGCAGATTATGGAATGTTTGTATCTGAAGAAGAGGAGAAGAATATTTTTAGAGATAAAGATAGCTGTGAAAAATTATATTTAAAGGGCTTGTTAAAAGTTGATGGTGATGATATTAATAATAAGAACAATTGTAATGAATTAATACTTAATGCTGAAAAATTGGGATACAAAACAGGTACTATAATCGGAAAATACCTGATTTCTGCTTGTGAGGATAAAAGATATGATTATTATGAAGCATGGGTGGAATTACTTTAAGTAAGAAAATTTATATAAAGGAAAATGGATTATTGTTATTTGGGCCCCAGGAGGGCAAAATAGACCATATAAATCTCCAAAGGATTTTCATTCTAAAGCAAAGGATTATAAATTGTATGTTAGACGCTATTCTAGTACTGTTCCGGCTAAACAAGATGAGGAGAGAGAATTATATAATTTAGCTGGAAATATACCATTTGATGATAGAGTGCATTACACTTCAGAAGTATCAGATTTAAAGCTAAATCTAATAAAAGAGTATCTTGGGGATGTAGAAAGCGATTTGTACCATAAAGTTAGTGATATACCTATTGAAAAGATATTTGCAGGACCTATTCATGAGCAAATCAGAAATATTCTAAAGTATATAAAGAATACAATAATAAGAGAAAAAGTTATTAAAGTGGCTGGTCAGGCAGAAGCGATAAGGGTATTTAATTATCCGTATGCAGCAATAGAAGAAGCTATTGTAAATGCAGTATATCATAGAAGCTATGAGGAAAGAAATCCAATAGAAGTTAGAATTGATAAAGATAGGATTACTATAGTAAGTTATCCAGGACCAGATAAATCAATAAAAAAATCAGATATAGATAGTGGGCAAGTGATTGCAAGAAGGTATAGAAATAGAAGAATTGGAGACTTTTTGAAAGAATTAAAGCTGACAGAAGGCCGAGCAACAGGTATTCCTAAAATAATTAAGTCTATGAAGATAAATAAATCACCAAAACCTATTTTTGATACAGATGATGATAGAACATATTTTTTAGTGAATTTACCTGTTAATAAATATTTTATTGAAGATGAGGCCCAAGATAAATCAATAAAGGAAATTGATATAATAAATATAGATAATTTGAATAAGACTGAATTAAAGTTAATTAAAATATTAAAAGAATCAGAGAAATCAAAAAAAGAAATTGCTTTGGAGTTAGGATATAAATCAATTACCGGAAATCTAAAAAAAGCGATAGATAATTTGCTAAATCAAGGATTGATAGAATATACTATTCCTCATAAACCAAAAAGTAAAAATAAAAAATATAAAATAAAAGAGACCTGATACCTTATTGAGTCAGATCTTTGTATAACAATGGAAAGAGGCCACGCATAAAAGCAAGCATGACCTCTTTTTCATTGAGTTTTTTGTTTTAAGCAAATATATTAGAGGATATAATATATTATAATAAGAAAATTGACTATAGAATTTAAAAGAATAAAGGATACCTCATCTAAAACTATGAATGAAGGTGTTCGTGATCCATTATCAAATTAAGTTGTAGAGGGGGCGATATACTTGTGCATAAACATTAATAGACATCTAAAAGGATATCGAAATAAATATAAAGTGGATTACTGCCTTGAGGAAGGGAAAATTCTGCATCTATTTGAGTTTGATGAAAAAGAGATATTTCATATAAGTGAAACAGGTAATTCATCGTTTTACAGGTCAGATATAAGAAACTTATTGGAGGAATTTAAAGTATTTGAAAATATAAAAGACAAAGTAAATATAGAGAAGAAATCTTTTGAACGAATGATAATAGAAGCAGTTGAGGATTTTTATGAACATGAGTTCAGAGATAAGTTTAGTAAGAACCAGTATAGAGCATATCTTCGCAAGAAAAAAGAAAATGAAATTTTACAAGATATGATCTATTATGAAGAAGAATATGGTGAAAATTTTAATGATGAAGAACATTTTAAAATGTGGTATGTAAATATAATTAACTACAACTACAACACAAAATTTGATACATATAATGAAGCTAAAAGATATCATAAATCTGAAGGATGGAAGAAGCTAAGAGGTGAAAGTAAATCTAACTTTTATGATTTAACATCAGAGGAAGCAGAGATTTTCAAAGAAGTGCTTAAGATAGGATTTAGTAAACTTGCTAAGAAATATCATCCTGATGTAAATGGGGATAGTGATAAGATGAAGTTGCTAAATAGTTTAAAAGAGAAAATCAAATAAAGCAGAATATCTTAATATTTCAAAATCTATGCTACTTTTAATTCTTTCTTTGCATTGTTATAATATTGTTCTGGTCACAGTTTAGCAATAAAAACGATAAAGATGACAGAGAAGGTGAATTCAAGGAATAAATCTTATCTGCTTTTTTGTTTTAAGGAAGGATAATCAATATGTTGAAAAATCTTATCTGTTTTTTTGTTTTAAGCGATTGGGTTATAGGATATAATATTAAGAAAAGACGTGAAGCGGGAAATAAAACTATGCCTAATAAGAGAGGAGGGTTATTAAATGAATAAGACTATACAAATAGGAATATCTGATTTTAGAGAATTAATAGAAAGAAATAATTACTTTGTAGACAAAAGTTTATTAATAAAAGAATTTATAGAAAATGGAGCTAAGATTATTTTAACCCCAAGACCAAGACGTTTTGGGAAGACGTTAAATTTAAGTATGCTCAGATATTTCTTCGACATAAGAGAAAAAGAGGAAACAAAAGATTTATTTAGAGGGCTAAAAATAGAAAATGAAGCAGAAATAATGAAGCTTCAAGGAGAATATCCAGTTATTTTTATTACCTTTAAAAATCAAAAGCATATAAATTATGAAGAATTTTTAGAAGGAATGAGTAATCTCATATCTAATTTATATAGAGAATATGAATACTTGTTAGATAGTACTAAATTAACGGAAAATGACAAAGGAAAATATCAAGCTTATTTAAAAGAAGAGATTAATACAGCTACATTACAAAATGGTATAAGTGATTTAATGTATTATTTAAATAAACATTATGGAAAAAAAGTAATGTTATTTATAGATGAATATGATGTGCCTATTCAAGAAGCATACCTACGTGGATATTATGAAGAAATGATAGTAATAATAAGAAATTTATTAACTGCAGCACTTAAAGATAATTTATATGTTGAAAAATCATTAATAACAGGAATACTTAGAGTTGCAAAGGAGAGTATTTTTTCTGGATTAAATAATCTCCAAGTAAATACCATATTGGGTTTTAAGTTTAATGAGCAATTTGGATTTACAGAAGAAGAATTAAAAGAACTCTTAAAATATTATAATTTAGATGATAAATGTGAAGACATAAGAAAATGGTATAATGGTTATATTTTTGGAGGGGAAGTAATATATAATCCCTGGTCTGTATTAAATTATATTGATAATAATAATGCTGGATTTATGCCTTATTGGATTAATAGCAGCAGCAATGATTTAATTAAAAAACTTCTTCTTCAAGGTGACAATAATATGAAGTTAGAACTTGAAGAACTTATAGATGGAAATTCTATAAATAAAATGATTGATGATAATATAGTAATGTCAGAAGTTGAAGATTCAAGTGAGAATATCTGGAGCTTCCTGTTAATGAGTGGGTATTTAAAAGCTACAAAAACTGAAGTGATAAGAGGCAGATTGAACTGTGAACTTAAAATTCCTAATGAAGAAGTCCAAATATTTTATGAAAATTTAATTGTAAAATGGTTTAAAGAAACATTAAATAATCAAAAATATAATACTATGTTGACTGCTTTAATTACCAAAGACCTTGAAGTGTTTGAAGAAATATTTAGTGATTTTGTAATGATGAATATGAGTTATTTTGATCCATCAGGAAAAGAACCAGAAAAGGTGTATCATGCTTTTGTACTTGGAATGATAGTATCTCTTGCAGATAAATATGAAGTTAAATCCAACAAAGAAAGCGGTTATGGTAGATACGATGTTATGCTGATTCCAAGAAATCCTTCAAAGCTTGGAATTATTATTGAATTTAAAAGAATAAAAGATACTTCACCTAAAACTATGGATCAAGGAGTTAAGGAAGCCTTAGACCAAATTGAAGAAAATAAATATGAAGCTGAACTTCAGGATAGAGGCATAACTCATATATGGAAATTGGCAATTGTATTTAAAGGGAAAAGTGTTAAGATTGTAGAAGAATAATATTTTTTTGGGGGTCAGACCCCTGGGGAAAATTCCCAGGGGTCTGACCCCCATATTTATCATTAATCTACAGTAAACTTAGTGATTTTTCTTTCAGTCATCTTAGCATCAGCCTTTGATACTAAAGCTCCTGTTGGTGTAAGAAACACATTCTTAGCAATTATTGTGTCCATTAGGGCATTAGCTTGAGCTTCTGTAAATGTTGATTTAACACCATTTATGCTGATAGTTGTTTTGCCACCCTTTTCAGTTGCAAAAACCATTGTTAATACATATTCCATTTAAAATTCACCTCCTTCTTGTAATACACAATTTGAGAAACATTCCTATGAAGTTTGAAAAAGTATTTAAAAATTCCGTAGGAATTTTATCCTTAATCGGTAACACACTAATCGGTAACATGCTACCCATAAAGGGCATCAATCATAAATTGAAAATTGTCAATTTCCTAGCTGTTCACTAAGTCAGATGATACATTTAAAGATACATTTCTAGAATTTGCTTCTAAAACATCTTTAATAGCTGTAGCAACATCATAAGCATTTTGTGGGTCTACATCGTTTCTTAAGTGTGAGAAAGTTCTTTTAGAATAGATTGGATCACCACTTTTGTCAGCGCCTTTTTGAACTTCAATGTTAAGTGAAGTTTCAGTTATAACTTTATTTATAGCCATTTTTTTCACCTCCTTTCTGTTGGTTCATAAAATATATATGGGTATATTGGAAAGTTAACACGGAAAATTAAAAAAATTATGAAATTTTTTTGGAAACTGTATTTTCTTCACCATTTTCAATAATCATGCCAGTTTTTGCTGAGATTATATTATTTAGCTTACTAATGGAATTTGTTAAGGAATCGATTTGTTTTTCTAAGCGAATCAATAAATAAGCACTGACTGCTACAGGGAAACCAACATTTCCTATAAGGCCTATCAATTCATTAATAGTCATAAGTATCACCTCCTCATATACAGTTTTTTATATAATTTTTACACTACCTATACAGTATGGATTTTAAAATATATATAATAGTTAAATGATCAAAAATGAATAATGAATAGTAAATCCTTGAACATTTATCATCAATTAATTTAATTTATTAGAACCTAGTGTAAAAGCTAATATATTGCACAACCCATATGGTTCTTTAACTTATTTAATATAGTTTGTTTCTTCTTACTGGCAGTGGAATAGCACATGTTTTTCCAATAAGCATATGTTCTTAAAGATGAGTTATTAAAATAAACAAAAATGATTAATTCCCTTTCCTCTTGAGATAAACTATCCATAGCAGTTTTCAGAAGCTGTGAAGCTGTTTTATTCCAGAGCATATCATCTAAAGCATCCATCTCTGATGGAAGTATATGTTCTAAATTATCTGATAAAATGAGAGCTTCTTTGCCTTCTGTGGCACTTCTTTTAACACTTCTTTCAATTAAATCATTTATGCTTCTTCTTATTCCACTCATAGCATAGCCTACAAATCTATGCCTATCTAAATTGTAAGCAGAAACACAGTTAAATAAGATTCTGTAACATTCATTTTGTATATCTTCCTTGTCATAACCATTTATAAAGGTTTTGCTGGAAAGATTTAATATGAAGGGTTTGAAATTTTCAGCTAATTTTTCCTTTGATAATTTGTTTTCAGCTTTAGCAGCTGCAACTAAAGCTTCAATTTCGTTGAAATTCATAAAGTAATACCTCCTAAATTAAATAATTTTATGAGTTTTAGTTTTACTTTATATATGGTTTTAGGGAAATTTTACCATAAAATATTTAAAAAATTGGTTTTAAAGCAGTAAACTATATGTTTCATGTCGCTTTATATATAAAATCTATTAAATTTGATAAAAATAAATGTAAATGGCTAAATTAAGGTATTTTGAACAAATAAGAGGTTGGAAAGTGTAATGAAATTTATATAAAATACATTTAAGGGAATTATTTACAACGAGGTTGGATAATTTGAAATTATAAAATATGGAGGCAAAATACTATGGAGAGACTTTTAATTGAATGTCAGGAAATATTTATGAATAGCGAGGTCAATGAGAGAATAAGGTATTTGAGAAAAATGAGAAATTTAACAATAAAACAAGCAGCGGAGTTAAGTATTACAACTGAAAAGTGTTGGTCAGACTGGGAGAATGGAAAATCAATTCCTAGAAGAGGAAGTAAAAAAATAATAGCAGCAGCACTTGGGGTTAGTGAAGAATTAATATTTGAAAATCCAAAGAAATATGATTTTAATAAGATGAAAGAAATGATAAGTGAAAAATATAATGATATTAATGACGTTTCAAATAAAATGTTTCAACCAATATAATGAAAACGTTTTGTTGAGGTGAATATTATCTAATGTTAACGTATTTAAAATTAAATATATATGTTGCAATTTTAATTCTTCATTTAAAGTAGGCGATTGTAATTTATTTTGGATAGATTGTTTTTTGTGCAGATAGGAGAAATTGAAGTGGTGAAAAGTAATATTTTAAAAGAATTTAGAAATGGAATTGATGGGTTAGATATTGCTGCAATTATGGGCTTGGACAAAAATAAAAATTTAGGTGATGTTTACTTAGAGAAGCTAAACTCAATTGATGAAATTACAAAATATGGTGGCATTTTAGAAAAAACAAGTGAAGCTGATTATTGGAATTTAACTTTTGAAGAAATGATTGCAAGAGAATATTCACTTAGAAGTAATAGGAAGATCAGAAAAGGAAATAAGCAGCTAATAGATGAGGAACATGATTTTATAGTATCCAATATTAATAGAAAGGTGGTTGGGGAAAACTCCATTTTAATTTGTAAATGTGAAAGTATATTTTTTGCTGTTAACTGGAAGGGGGAGGAGGTGCCAGCTGGATATGTCCTTGAAGCCCAACATTCCATGAGAGTTTCTAAAGCTGAGAAATGCTATGTAGCATCATTACTTGGTGGTAAAAAATTTGTATATAAAGAAGTTTTAAGAGATGACAAGGTAATTGATATGATTGTTCAAATAGAAAAAGATTTCTGGGTTAATAATATTTTAAATAGAATTCCGCCTAAGGAATAAGAAAGAAGACAATGTATTAACATAAAAAAATGGAAACGTGTTTATAATCTATAGGAAGTAATGACTAATAAAACAATATGTTAATAAACTCACAAATTCATAAACTTATAAGATTTTATATTCATAAATTTATATATGGTTTCATATAAGCAATTGAAAGAAAATAATGAGTAAAATAAGAGCGAAAGTAAGAAAGAAAATAAGAAGCATATTAAAAAGGAAAATAAAAGGCCTAAAATTAACAAAAAAGAGGAGGTAGAAAGGAATGGCTACAAAACTATATAATTCTCATTTATCAAAAATAATATTTGAATGCAATGAATACTACATTATTGATACTTATATATCTTTAGCAGCCATTTCTACTGAAATTGATTCAAAATATATTATTCAAACCTCTACAAGCTCTAAGGCTGATCTCGTAGCTTTAGTTCGTCGCAATTTAAAGGTTTCTTATAAAACTGTATTTAATTGTATAAACAAATTAATTGAAAAATCAATTTTAGCTTTTGATTACGCATTAGATAGCTGGGTTTTAGTTGATATGGAGAATATGACAAAAGCTAAAGGTAGCTTAAAGAGTGATTTAAACTCTACTACAGTTAAAGAAAAGTCTGTTCTAACTGGTTATACTAATATAAGAAAATTCTTTTTCACTTCTGAATTCAGAAATATGAAAGCTCGTGAAAAGAGACTTATGATGTACATGTCGGCTCTTAACGATTCTAAAGCTTCAAAATTTCATGATGGTTTTTCTATAAACCTATTAAAATTCAATAGCACCTGGATGAAAGTTTTAAAGACTAAATGTAAATACTACGCAAAATATACTATTGATAAAATGCTTAATAAGTATTCAGAAATATTTAAAAATAATAGTGAAAATGAGCGCTCAAAAGACTTATCTCCTAAGAAAAATGCAAATTTTAAATTCTACTTTGAATGTGAAGTAATTAATACTAAGATTAAAGAAGATGATTATATCGAACTAGTTAAAATTAATAATCCCAATGAATACAATCTTGTAATGGAAAAGGCCAAATTTGCTGAAATAACATTGACTAAAAAGTTAGTGATGCACTTAGTGCGTGCAATAGCTAATCTTAAGGAATGGTTTTTAAAAGAAAGAATCACTCAACTTATAGTAAATAAATATAGAGCTATTCAAATTCATAAAAGCCGCGAGAATATAAAATCATTACCTGCATATGCTGCGGCTGTGGTCAGAAGTGTTGTAAATGAATATAGGGGACTGACCCTTGGGGAAAATTACCAATAAGCAGGGGTTATTAATTTACAATATATTAATGAAGGGATAAACCCTTAGTGAATTTTGAAGAATAAATAAATTATGATGTTCTGAAGAAAGAGATTTTTTAGAATATCTTCTTTAATGTGTCTTAGATGAGAGAGTGATTTCTTGTCTTTTTTTCGTGTAGAAAAATATAGAAGCTTTAAAGATGGTAAGACTTGTAGCGAGTGAAAATAAAGAATTTACAATTGCGGAACAAATAACAACTAAGAAGCAAACTCCAGGCGCGAAAAAATGTAAAGACATTAAATAATTTTCTATAGTTATTAAAATATAGTTTATAATTATTTAATTTGTTTATATTACTATAAAATTTTATATTCTTTTATTTAAAATGTAAATCATCTCCTAGACTTTATATATCAATCTGTTCATAGATATATTATGCAACCATAAATTGTATGTATAGTCTATTAATTGTATGTATATTGTATTAAGTGTAAGAATTAAAGATAAACTGTGAGATAGGAAATTAAGGGGACTGACCCTTGTATAAATTTACCAAGTAAATAAGTAAAGCAGATAAGATGAATTGAAGAAATGAAATCTTATCTGTTTTTTTGTTTTAAGGAGGGGAATGACTCATGGGTAATTGCGGAATTATATCTCGTTTGTTTTTTGTTTAAGATTTTAGAAAAAGGCAAATAATTAAAATAAAAATTTTAATTAAGGGATGATAAAAATGCCAAGAAAAAAACATCAATGGTATGAAGGAGCAAAAATACATGTTACTGCAAGAGGTAATCATCGGAATGCTATTTTTAGAGAAACTATAGATTATCAAGTATATTTAAATTGCTTAAAAGAAGCTGTCGAACATTATGAAAATAAATACTATATAATTGCATATGTCTTGATGATTAATCATGTACATATCGTAGTAGGAACAACAGATAAGGATGTATCTGATTTAATAAAAAGAGCTCATAGCAGATATGCTTGTAATTTTAATAATAAATATAACTATGTAGGCCATCTATTTCAAGATAGATATAAAGGAAAATTAATTAGAGATGATTGGTATATGCTAGAGGTAAGCAGATATGTTCATTTAAATCCAGTAAAAGCAAAGTTAATAGAAAAGCCAGAAGACTATAAATGGTCCAGTTATAATATGTTTATTGGAGAAAAAGAAGATAAATTTATAAATGCAGATATAGTTTTGGATTATTTCAAGGATGAAAATAAGTATAGGTTGTATAAAGAGTTTGTTGAGGGAGGGGTCAGACCCCTGGATGTATTTTCCAATATATAACTACTCTCCGAATTTTTACTTTCTACAAAAATAATGTAGCATTTTGATGGAAGATATTTTTTCAAAAGATATGCAAACATTCATCAAAATACATATATCTTTTATGAAGTACATATATAAGACCTATTATATATAACAATTATTGAAATGAGAGAAAGATACACACCTATATAAAAAGCAGCTATGCTGCAATAGGAAACTTATCACCTATATAAAAAGCAGCTATGCATTTATAAAAAGATTGAGTATGCCACAATTCGGAAATTTTCTGTAACTAAGAACTTATTTGTGGATTTATTTATTACTATATAAATATGAAGGGGTATGATGAAAATGAGAGAAAGAAGATATGTAAAATTCAAATTAGATATATACGACGATACAAAAACTAAGATTATAGATCAAAGACCAGAAAGAGATTTTATTCATTACTTTTTTGCTAGAAGTATTATCTTAGCTGGAAAGGCTGACTGTGAAGGCAATTTGTATATGGCAAAAAATATTCCTTATACAATAGAAACTTTAGCAATAGAGTTTAATAGAGAAGTTACACTTATTAAACTGGCTTTAGATTTATTAATACAGTTAAAAATGATTGAAGTAATACAAGATAATATTTATAGAGTAAAGGGCTTTGTAAAGCATCAAAATATCAAGGTGAAAGAAAATGCTGAGATAAATGATAAAGAAAAGACAAACGCTCAGATTGAAAGTAATAAAGAAGTTGAGATAAATAAGGATAAGCAATTAGAAGATAGCAGAAGAGAAAAGATACAAGAAGAGTTTGAGTATAAAAATAAGCAAATACAAGAAGAAAATAAAGAAATAACTAATGATAATGTAAGGAATACTGATGTTGTTAGTGCTAATATGGAGGATGTGAATATTAATAATAAACAGGCGGTAGACATTGATTTAATTAATATAACAGGTGAAGAAAATATTTATGTGAATTCTGAATCAGATAATATTAGCAATTATCTAGGCAATAAAAATACTCAGGAAAATATCCAGTACAATTCTGAACAGGATAATCAGAATAATTTAGTCGTTTTAGAAACAAAAGATAACCAGAAATCCAAGAAAAAGAGGAAAAGTGAAAGTAAATTGGTTACCGAAATTGCTGCAGATGAAATAGAAGATAAACCTATATTAGTGTTTTTGGATGGAGATATGCCACCATTAGAAGAGGGCGAGCGACTTGTATGGGGTCAGACCCTTGGGTGAATTTACCAGGTTATAAATCTCTTGCTTTCTCCAAGTTGAATTAACTTAAATATTAAAATATAATTATAATAAGAATTAAATATATTTATTGATATAAAATTGATTGGAGTGATTTTAGTGGAACCAGTGATAAAGAATACCAAATTATCATATGAGGCTTACCTAGAGCTTAGGGAAAAAAGTGATAATATATTAGAGTATATAGACGGTATTGTATATATGTCTCCATCACCATCTACTAAGCATCAAAGAATATCAAGTAAACTACATGCAAAGTTATATAATATATTAGAAGGAAAGAGCTGTGAGGTATTTCATGCACCTTTCGATATATTATTAAAGAATGATGAGACTGAAGGAGAAAAGTTAGTAATTCCAGATTTATCAGTAATATGTGATAAAAGCGGTTTTACAGATAATAAGTATATAGGAGTGCCAAGCCTAATAATAGAAATATTAAGTCCATCAAATCAATCTCACGATTTAGTTACAAAATTAAATATATATATGAACTATGGGGTAAAAGAATATTGGATAGTTAATCCTATATTAAATACTGTTATGTTATATACGCTAAACCAAGATAAAATGTATGAACAAAGTATAGTTAAAACTGAAACTGGAATTGTTAAATCAAAACTTTTTGAAGAATTTGAAGTGGATATAGAAGAGTTGTTTTATTAGAATCAACTATTTTAACTCATTAATGCAGAAAGGGGAAAGATTTTAAACCACTCAATCTATTATGAGTAAGCAAGATTATAATTTGCATAAGAACAAGTTTGGTCATTGAAAGCAATTTGTACTATAATGGTTCATGAGGTGATTGAACAATGAAAAAAATACTTATACCAATTTTTGTAGTAATAATGATGTTTTCTATGATAGGCTGCGAAAAGAAGGTTAAAACAATGGATGAAAAATATGCAAATGCAGAGGGAATTGTAGAGGAACCGCCAATTCATGTTGAAGATGTTCCTGTAACGTTTATAGATGAAAATAATACTGTAAAGGCTACCTTTACTAATAATACAGATAAGGATATAACATCCTATAAAGTTACAGCCACAGTAAAAAGCACTGGCAAAAAAGTATATTTTGATTCTGACAAAAAGGTTAAGGCTAAAAAAACATCAGATAAAATAGAACCTAGAGATTCAATAGAAACAAATAAAGACGATATTGAAATTCTTAGATATGAATTTGGTTTTACTGATGAAAAAGGATTAGATAGGACTGTACAATATAGCTGTTCAACAAAAAAATACATTTTAATATAAAAGGAATTATATTTAATTATAGAATATTTTTTATTTAAGAAAGTGACTTGGTCTGAGATGGAAGACTAGTTGCTTTCTTTCAGTATTATTTAATAAATTATGATTAATTTGCTGTATTAAGATTATGGGGGAGAATAGTTTTGTGCAGTCTATTTATCTGAGTATATATTCAGATTTGAAGGATATAATTTTATTAACTGTATTTTTCTGATATTGCAAATCAATTAAGGGTAAATTTAATAAAAGCAGTATAACATTATCAATATAGAAGGAGATGCGTAAGTTAAGTGAAAAGAGTAGTATTAGTAGTAATATGTTGTTTTTGTATAGCATTTATATTTTTTAATTCAAGCAAAACAGGAACTGCATCAAATAATATAAGTCAAAATATAGTAAATCGTGTTGTAACTATGCTTAAAGAAAGTGATTATTTAGATTCTGATATCATAGATAAAATAAAAGAAAAAGGAATAGACAAATCTGATCTAAATGTATTAGTTAGAAAAAGTGCTCATGCTTTTGAATTCTTTCTTTTAGCTGTAGTAGTTTTTATAACAATTAGTTTTGCAAAAATAAATAAAGTAGAATCTTTTATTTATCCATTATTTGTGGTTCTGTTATTTGCAGTATTTGATGAACTTTTTCAAAAATATGTTCAAGGAAGAACCTCCAGTTTAATTGATGTATTAATAGATTTTAGTGGAGGTATAATTGGAACTATATTAAGTAATATGTTTTTTGCATTGGGAACTAAATTAAAAAATAAAGCTAGAAAAGGCAAGGTTTAAATAGTATATAAAAATAATAATTAAATTGTAAAGTTGTGGTATAATGTATAGATAATCGACGAATTTCATATTAAATGAAATATAGGGGAACTTAGGAGGGAAAATATGTTTAAAAGAGCAAATAAAATAACAGCTTTATTAGTTGCAGCAGCAGCCATAGCTTCAGTAGTGCCTACAGAAGTATTGGCAGCAGATCAATTGAAATCAGAAAAGGGAGAAATTTATACTGCAATAGCTTATAAAGATGGTAAGTTTTACATAGGAGGAAAACCTTCTAGTAAAGATAGTGCAGCTTACTACTTATCTGATGGAAGTTATAATAAATTAAAGGACATTGATTCAGAAGATAAAGCAGAGGCTTATGGAAGTAAATATGCAGAAATTAAAGATGGAGATTATTATGTAGACTTATCAACAGGTAAGGTTACAGAAGATAAGGTTAAGGAAAAAGAATTAGACGACGCTTCAGTTAGTTTAAGAAATAAAATAAAATCTGACAATGATGGAAGATATGATGCTGATGATGCGAAGGCTCTTAAGGAAGTAACTAAAATTCCAAACAGTAAATTTTCAGAAGATTGGTATGAAGCTACATATAAAGCTAAGAAGACTGATGATTCTATAAATGGTGGCGCAGATAAATTTAATGTTTATACTAATAAAGATGGTAAGTATATTGATGCTGATTATAATTTAGGTAAAATAAGAGTTAAATTAAGTAATGATAAGATTGCTACTATTGAAAATACAAGTGATGGAGACAAGGATGTAAGGGCAAGCGTTTCAGATGCTAAAGTTATAGGTCAAGATTCTAATAACATTTATAGATTGGCTAAGATTACTGTTAAATCTACAGTAACCGCAAATACTATAACTGAAATTAATAATATAAAGGTGGATTCAAGTGCTACAAGCTTAGTGCCATCAGCAGATAAAACAAGCGTAAGTTTTGATGTTATTCAATCTATATCAAAATCTCAAGCATCTAAAGAAGTTAATGGAATAAAGTGTGCTAAGAGTACATCTACTTATGTTCTTTCAGATAAAGATGGTAAAAAGGTAGATTTATTGAATGCTTCTCAAACAGGTTTTACAGTAGCTGGAGGAAAGCTTATTAATTATGAAATCAGCGGAAATAAGCTTGAAGCTGTATCAATAAATTTAAAATCTAAAAGTTCAACTTATTATGTGGAAAAAAGTAACGATGATCATGTAACTCTACGAGATGGAGAAAATTCAGTTGATACGGATGTAGACGGTAACTTGTGGGCATTATCAGATAGCAATATTTATAAATTTGATAATAATGAAGATTTTGAAAAAATATACTCAGTAGATAAGGAATATGATAATTTATCTGTTTATGATAAAGGTGATTTAGTTATTTGGGATTCAGGTGATGAAATATATTCAATAGTTGGCAAGAAAGAAGCGACTACTGATAATACTACTAACACTAATACCAATACAAACACAAATACTAATACTAATACTAATACTAATACTAATACTAATACAAATGCAGGAACTCCAGCAACTACATCATCATGGGTAAAAGATTCAAATGGTAAATGGACTTACAACAATGCAGATGGAACAAAATTTACAGGCTGGCTACCTTATGGTGGAAGTTGGTATTATTTAGATACTGATGGAACAATGGTTGTTGGTTGGAAGAAGGTTAATAATAATTGGTATTATTTTAATGGCAGTGGTTCTATGATGACTGGCTGGATACAAGATGGACAAACTTGGTACTATTGCAACGAGTTAGGAATAATGCTTTCAAACACAAATATTGGAGGCTATAGACTAGGGCCAAGTGGTGCATGGGTTAAGTAAGAATATAAATTAAGAAAAAGCAAAGGTTATGCAATTATTAAAATGAGAGCATAACCTTTGCTTTTGTCTATAAATATATATATTTATATGCATATTTGCAATGATTTTAAGCTGATTAAAAAAGTACAGACATTGTGTAACTGCTTTTTTATTAGAGAAAAATACGACATAGTTTCATGTAAATGGTAATATAAGAATAAGTTTCACGTAATAACAGTATTTTTATTAAATAAAATTAATAAAAAACTACAATAAAATACAAATTTTGAATAAAGAGTGTAGACAATGTCGAACTGAATTGGTATAATAATTCTTGTAAGAGAAAACAAAAACACTTATAGAAGAAAAACACAAAAGATAAAACTTTAGGAGGAATATACAAATGATAAAAAGAGTAAGTAAAGCTACATCGTTATTATTAGCAGCAGCAGCAGTTATGTCATTAGTGCCTGCAGCAAGTGTTAGTGCAGCTGAAAGATTAGAAACTAAAGAAGGAACTATTGAACAAGCAATAGCTTTCGATGGTGGATATATATTTAATGGATATAAAGCTGACACTGATGAAACTGGTGTTTATTATAATAAAGGTGATAAAGACAAGCTAATTGAAGATTTAAGTTCATCAGATATGGCTGAATATGGCAGCAAGTATGCTAAAGTTTCAGATATGTCAGAAGATTATTTAGTTGATTTAACAACTGGAAAAGTTGTTGATGAAACTATAGAAGACATAAAAGATTCTGTAGCAACTAAATTAAAATCAACTTTAAGCAAGACAGATAGATATGGAAAAATCACTACTGCTAACATTGGAGAATTAAAAGAAGTAGTATCAGGACAATTTGCTGATAACTGGTTCTCATATGAAGTAACTACAAGTGGTGGAGCAACTTTACATGGTTATGTAAATGAAGCAGGAAAGTATGTAGATACAGATGTTACAGCAAACATGTATGTATATAATGGAACTAAAATGGTTAAAATTGAGAATTTTGGTAAAACTGACAAAGACAATAACTTAACAGTAAACTTAGTTGGTACTAAAACAATTGCTCAAGATAAAGATTATATATACAGATTAGCAGACGTAAATGTTGTAAGTGCAACTACTACTGCACAAGCAACTTATGTTCAAAAGATTTCTAAAGCTCAAGGTGTAGATGAAGATGGAGCATATCTTCCAAATGTTGTAGCTTCATATGAAATAACATCTAACTTTGATTCAGGAAGTGCAGATGATGCAAAGAGTGCATTTGATGCTTATAAAACTGCTAATTATTCAGGAGTTGATTTCAGAGTAATAAATGGAGTTGTTTATGCAACTAAAACTGCTGGAAAGAAAGTTACAGTAACTACTTTTAAATTAAAGAAGGACAAGGTTGCAGTAGATAATACAACAGCTAAATTAGATGCTTATTTAGTAGAACAAGATGTAGATAAAGATCAAGATATAATGGGTGAAAAAGCTGTATCAATTGATGTTAATGGAAACACTTGGGTATTAAATAAAGGTGATATCTTAAAATTTGATGGATCAGAATTTAAGACTGTTTACAATGTTGATAGAGCTATGGATACTTTAGAAGTATACAATGAAAAAAGTTTACTTGCTTGGGAAGACGGCGAAAATGTTTATGCAGCAGTAAATGACAAAGACGTTTTAGGAGAAGTTGGTAACGGAGGAAATACACAAACTCCAGTTCAAAATAAAGGATGGGTTAAAGCAGCAGAAGGTTGGACATTCTACAATAATGATGGAAGCCAAGTAAAAGGACAATGGGTTCAAGATGGCGGAGTTTGGTACATGATCAAAGCTAATGGAATCATGGCTACTGGATGGTACAATGACAATGGTACTTGGTACTACTTAGCAGGATCAGGAGCAATGAAAACTGGTTGGATAAATGACAACGGAACTTGGTACTACTTAGCAGGATCAGGAGCAATGAAAACTGGTTGGATAAATGACAACGGAACTTGGTACTACTTAGCAGGATCAGGAGCAATGCTTGCTAACACAGTTGTTGATGGATACAAATTAGGTGCATCAGGAGCTTGGGTAAAATAGACGGGGACTGACCCCAGGGGAAATTTACCAATTTCCCTAATTACCCCTACAAAAACAAAAGATAAAGGCTTTTCTTTTTAACATTTAATTTAGATGTTTAAGAGAAAAGGAGAGAAGTAAATATTAAGGGTTGAATATTTCTTAAGTCCTAAAATAAAATTCAAAAAGATGAGGCAAAATAATTTGTTTATTTTGTCTCATCTTTTTCTATTTTTTACGAAATTTAATTAAGTCAAATCTGAATATAACTTTTGAAAGCAGCAGAAACACATGGTTTGCAAAGCAGATTTTTTATGCATTTTATATCTTGAATTTCATCTTTAATTTATATCATTTCATATTTTGAATATCTTCCTTATCCCAAATAAACAGCTCCTTGGAATTAGTTAAAGCTCCAAATAAATTCTTTTTAAAGCCTGGAATTCTAACATTTAATTCTTCAATTAAATTCTTTATATCTTCTCTTTTAGTTTTTTTATCAGCAGGGCATGGATTTGTTATTATAGGAAAATCATATTTTTTTGCTGTGCTTTTTATCATGTACTCTGATATATATACCATAGGACGTATTAGTGTTAGGTTGTTTTTCTCCATAAAGCTTTTTGGTGAAAAGCAGTTAATTCTTCCTTCATAAGATAAAGTCAACATTAAGGTTTCAATTGCATCATCCTGATGGTGGCCTAAAGCAACTTTGTTACAACCAAGTTTTTCAGCTGTATCATTAAGTATTCCACGTCTTAATTTTGCACATAGTGAGCAAGGATTTTTTTCTTTCTTTATATCAAATACTATTTCTTGAATATCTGTTTGAATTTCATGAAATTCTATTTCTAATTCTTTGCATAGTTTGTGAAGAGGTGAATTATCAACCTTTCCAGGATTAAGAGTTATTGCTATAAGTTCAAATTTTTCAGGAGAAAATTTCTTATAGAAATTTAAAAGGTGAAGGAGGGTTAAACTATCTTTACCACCTGAAAGCCCAACAGCTATCTTGTCTCCATTTTCTATTAATTTATAATCATTTATTGCTTGACGCATTTTACTAAGTAGCTTTTGCATAAAATTCCTCCTAGAGTTTAATGAGTAGTTATATCCATTTTATTTTAATATAAAGCATTCTCATAGTAAAATTTAATTTTTGAAATATAAATATAATATTGTTAAATCCAACTTCAGGTGATAGTTTTATTGCTATTAAGTTGTAAAAAGCTTAATAGCAATAACTATATATTAAATTTCGTTTAGAAAAATTTAATGTAAAATTAAGAATTTTACTATTCAATCCACATTTACAGTAAAGTATTTAAATGATAACATTATTAATAGAATAGAAATAATTTGGAAATTATTTAAGATGCAGACATTATGGAAAAGGGGGCGAATTATGAGTAAAAACATTAAAAATATAATTGCAGCAATATTTGTTTTTTCTGCTTTTTCAGCTACAGCACCAAGCTGCTTAAATTTTACTCTTGCAAAGTCCTATGCAGAAATAAAGCCTTCTTTAAGGAGTATATATATAAACAAAGGGGATAATATAAAGTTTTCTGAAGACCAATATTCTTATATTCTAGATTTGGACAAGGATACTGATGAAATATATATTAAAGCTAGGCCAAACAATGATCAGGATACAGTTAATATTAATGGTAAAATTGTAACTAAAGACGATAACTACAAAAAAAGTGTAAAATTACAACCAGGTAAAAATATAGTAAAAATTGAAGTTAGTGATTCAAAAAAGGTTAAAACAGAATATATAGTTTATGTATATAGAGGAGGAAAAGAGGCTGTTTATTTAAAGGATATAAACATAGATGGTAAAACTATTGGTTTTAATAAAAGTACAACTTCCTATGATTTAGAATTAGATGAAAATTCTAATATTGTTGATCTTGAAACTATATTAGATGAAGGAAATTATTCTGTCACTGTTAATGAAGTTGAATTAAGTGAAAAAAACTCTATAAAGCTAAAGTTTAAAGCCATAGGAAAATATGCAGTGACTATAACGGTTAAAGACGAGGATACTGATAGGGTAGGAAAATATACTTTAAATATATATTTAGGAATACCTGTATCACCTAATGTTGAAGAGGCTATTAAGAATGTAATTAAGCCTAATCAATGGATTTTAGTATATGGGAGATGGAGATATAATGATTCTGTAGGAGAAAGCTTAAAAAATATTTGGTTTTTTGATAAAAATTACAATAGTTATTTTCATTTTAACAGCAGAGGAAATATGCAAACAGGCTGGCTTGAGGATAATGAAAAAATGTACTATTTGAGTTCAAGTGGAGCTATGCAGACAGGCTGGATATTTGATGAAGGCTCGTGGTACTTTTTAGGAACAAACGGAGTTATGAAGACAGGCTGGATATATTATGATGATAAGTGGTATTATTTGCAGAAGAATGGCAAGATGGTTACAAACTGGATGCTTGAAAATGGCAAATGGTATTATTTAAATTCTAATGGAGCAATGAGGACAGGTTGGATATACTATGGGAAAAAGTGGTATTACTTAAATGAAGACGGAGCTATGGAAACAGGGTGGATCAAAATAGATGGTGAATGGTATTGTTTAAATTCTGATGGAAGTATGAAATCTGGAGAATGGCTATATTACAAAGATAACTGGTACTATTTGAATTATGTAGGAAATATGAGACGGGGCTGGCTTAACAGCGAGGGTAAATATTATTATTTTCATGAAGATGGAACTTTAATGACAACTTCAAAAATTATGGATGGATATCTATATGAAGTTAATTCTGATGGTTCAATAAAGGTTGATTAAAAAGAGCTGTCGCATTAAGAAAAATAATTATCAATGTTTTGTATTAAAATTTAATACAATATATTGGAGTTTTTATTCTTTATGTGATGGCATTTTGTTTTTTTCTACAGAAAAAGTACTTATAATTTGCAGATTAATTGTATATTATAATGTATTAATAATATTAATAAGAAAAAATGTATTATGTTTAAATACATATATTGGCGACATGGCAAAATTAATAAATATGGCTTTGAAAAGATTTCATAATAATGATATTATATACTAGAACACATTTATTTTGAAAATAAAATAAGAAAAGAAAGATTAATGTAGATTATAATAAACCTATGTAAATAAGGTTGCTATATATAACAATTTTGGGAGGATATACGTGTTATGAAGACAAAATTCACTTTAAGAAAAACCATTTCATACTTATTGATGTTTTTTATGCTATTAGGATTAGTACAATCAGCTAATATACAGGTAGCTAAAGCAGCAGTACCTGATAGAACTTTTGCTGATAAGATAATACTTAAAACAGATCTTGATTCAAGTTCGCAAGTAATAGTTGACTCAGTAAGTAATAGATTAACTTATGAAAAGATTAATCTTGCAACTAAACAGTTTACTATAGAAGGCGCACTGGGGTATAAAGTTACTAATGTAACTCATACAGCAGGAAATTCTTTGGGTTCCTCAACTGGGACAAGTGTTATAAATGGTAATAGTGCTGGTTCGATTTTATATATATATTCAATAAAGGAATATAGTAACTTTAGCTTTAAGATAACAGTTCAAAATATAAGTACTAAAGTAGAAGAAACATTTACAGTTGATATGAAATATGATTCTGACTCAGTATTTCAATTTGATACAATAAGCATTACTTATCTTGATAAGGATGGTAAAAAGACTCAGACCAATATAGGATATAATCAAGTCGATTCAGATGGATATTATAGGAGTAAAGATATTCCAACAGATATAGTTAAGGCTCAAATTAATTTAATAAGTGGATCATTTGTTATGAAGGATGGTGTACAAATCAATGGAAGTTCACCAGGAGCCGATATTAATTTAACTGGTGGAGATAATTACATACCAATAACAATAACGCGCAATAATTCCACTAGACAGTTTAATCTTATAATAACTAAAAAGGGACAGGCTTTATTACAATCTCTTGTTCCTTCAACTGGAAGTTTAAGTCCAGCATTTGCAGGAAATATTATGGATTATACTCTAAATGTACCTACAACTCAAACTACTATAGCATTTACACCAACATCTGTAGATAATGCATCTACTATTAAAGTTGGAAAATATGCTGTAAAGAGCGGAAAAAAGAGTAGTGAAATTTCTCTTTCAGAAGGAACTAATAAAGTTCTTGTTGTAGTCACAACTAGAGAAGGAGAAACTTCTACCTATATAGTTACTGTAGTGAGAGCTGAAAAATTTAGAAGTAATAAGCTTTCAGGTTTAACTATAAGCAGTGGTACATTGAGTCCTGCTTTTAATAAGGATGTTAATTCTTACACTGCATCAGTAGATAATACTGTTAATTCCATAACTGTAACTCCAACAGCAGAAGATCCTGCATCAACAATTACAGTTAATGGGATTAGGGTACCAAGTGGAGCTGCTTCTGGAAATATAAGTTTAAGTGAAGGCGGAAATCTAATTAGTGTAACAGTTACTGATGTTAATGGTGCAACAAATACTTATACAATAGCTGTAAGTAGAAAATATTCTAAAGATAATGTTAACTTAGCAAGTCTTTCAGTAACAGATGGAACTTTTTCACCAAGATTTGATCCTGAAACCTATGCTTATAGTGTTAAAGTAGGTAGAAATATTGAAAGAGTTAAAGTTATTTATAAATCTCAAAATGACAAAGCTAAAATTAAAATAAATGGTAAAGAATATACTAGTGGTCAATCTGATTTTATAAAATTAGAGCTAGGTGCTAATCTTGTAGATGTACAAGTTATAGCTGAGGATGGTAAATCAACAACTACTTATAAGTTAAGCATAATAAGAGGAGAAATAGAAGGAACAAATAGATGGGTTCTTGTTGGTGGTGAATGGACCTTTTATGATGCAGAAGGCGTACAAGCTAAGAACCAATGGGTTAAATATGATAATGTTTGGTATTTCTTAGACATCAATGGATATCGTAAAACTGGATGGCTTCAAGAGAGCGGTAAATGGTATTTCTTAAATAAAGATGGAATAATGCAAACAGGTTGGTTATATGATAATGGATACTGGTATTACTTACAAGGTGATGGCATTATGAGATATGATACATGGGCTACTTATGATGGAAAGTGGTATTACTTTAATAAGTACGGTCAATTGGCAACAGAATGGTTATACTATAAAGGTAAATGGTACTATATGGATGACCATGGTGTAATGCAAAAAGGCTGGATAACTTATGATAAAAATAAATACTACATTAATGATGATGGAACTATGAGATATGGATGGTTATACAATGGTAAGACATGGTATTACCTAGATGGTACAGGAAAGATGGTAAGAGGCTGGCAAACAATAAATGGCAAGAGATATTATTTCGATGCAAATGGAATGATGAAAACAGGAATGATGTTCCTTGACGGCCAATGGATAAATTTAAATAACGCTTAATATATACTTCAATTAATAGTTTACAATTATGGTTCGAGCTCACAGAGAAAGTTCGAGTTACCAAATATAAAATTTGGATGCTCACTTTTCCTTACAGGTTTTTTTGAATTAATAATGTTGAATTATTATTGCAATATATATAGTTATAATAAAAAATATGATATTTGAATTTAAATAAATGGTTTAAATATTTAAGGGTTTTATGTAGTGATTTTACTACATAAAACCCTATTTTAGTTTTATTCATAAATTATTAGTTAGTACGAAGCTTGGAATTATGGACAGCCATTCTATAAGAGGAAAATATAAAATTTCCAAAATTAGAAAGCCAGTTATATCAATATCTAATAGGAAGTTTAGTTGTAAAAATGTGATTAATAAAGGGATTGGTTCAGTCACGTTGTTTTTGGTCAAATTTTTACATTTATTCAATGGCAAATATTAAAAACAAGCATAATATATTATTAGATAATTACAAGTTCTATACAAATTCATTTTTTATAAGAATTTTTACAAAAGGGGAGAAAATCATGGATAACAATAAAGATAGAAGAGATTATTTTGATTGTGATGAAGAAGAGCTTGCTGGTATGAATAGAAGATGTTCATATGAAGAAGCAGAAAGAGAATGCAATCATAATAGGGATCGTGATCGTTTTGCTCAAGCTTTAGAAGAAGCTTTTAATGAGGGATATAAAAAAGGTTACTGCGTTGGATATGAAAAAGGATATTGTGAAGGATATAAACAAGGCTGTAAAGATGGTCAAGAGAAGGCAAGAGAAGATATCTTGAAGTTTTTCAAGAAAAAAAGATGTTGTTGTAAATGTTGTTGCAAATGCTGTAAGCATAGACATTGTTAATTAACTTAGTATTATACCTGAAAAATAGTATAATTTAAAATTAAGTAAAGAGGATTGTAGAAATATAGTCCTCTTTATAATATTTTAACCCATTATGTTAGTATAATTTATTTTTGAATTAAATAAGTTAAATTGTTAAGAATGAATAAGCAATCATTCATTATTCAATATTCACCATTCATCATTAATTAGAATTAAAGAATAATCATTTATTTTGTAGTAAATAATAAAAAATACAAACACATAAGTTATGATTTAGATAAATTGTGATATAATTAATAAGAAAAAAATATTCTTATTGTATATGGAGGTAGAATAGAAAATGAGTAAAGGGATATCGTTAGATTTATCAAAAGTGGCACCTTATTTAGCTATGACTGAAATTGACTATATGGAAGATATGGTAAAAAGCGCTCATGATAAATTACACAATGGAACAGGAGCAGGAAATGACTTTTTAGGTTGGATTGATCTACCAGTGAATTATGATAAAGATGAATTCGCAAAAATTAAAAAAGCAGCAGAAAAAATCAAATCAGATTCAGATGTTTTAATTGTTATTGGAATAGGTGGATCATATCTTGGAGCTAGAGCAGCAATTGAAATGTTAACAAATAACTTTCATAATGCATTAGATAGCGACAAGAGAAAAGCTCCAAAAATATTTTATGTAGGTAACAACATTAGTTCTACATACATGACTGAGCTTTTACAAGCTATTGAAGGAAAAGATGTAAGTTTAAATGTAATTTCAAAATCAGGAACTACTACAGAACCTGCAATAGCATTTAGAATTTTAAGAACATACGTAGAAAAGAAATATGGCGTAGAAGAAGCTAGAAAGAGAATCTATGCTACAACTGATAAGGCTAGAGGTGCTTTAAAGACATTAGCTGATGCAGAAGGATATGAAAGTTTTGTAGTTCCAGATGATATCGGAGGAAGATTCTCTGTACTTACAGCAGTTGGATTATTACCAATAGCTGCAGCTGGAATTGATATAGATGAAATGATGAAGGGGGCTGCTGATGCAAGAGAAGTTTATTCTAATCCATCTCTTAAAGAAAACCAAGCGTACCAATAT
The DNA here is from genome assembly GCF_009928485.1 of Clostridium sp. C2-6-12. Taxonomy (GTDB): domain Bacteria; phylum Bacillota; class Clostridia; order Clostridiales; family Clostridiaceae; genus Clostridium. The sequence goes on from NZ_JAABNP010000001.1 coordinate 331,461, forward strand.
GCAGCAGTTAGAAATGCATTATACAATAAGGGGAAAACAATTGAAGTTTTAGTAAACTATGAACCATCACTTCACTACTTCAATGAATGGTGGAAACAATTATATGGAGAATCAGAAGGAAAAGACAATAAGGGATTATTCCCAGCAGCAGTTGACTTCTCAACTGACCTTCACTCTATGGGACAATATATCCAAGAAGGAAGAAGAGACCTTTTTGAAACAGTTGTAAATGTAGAAAAAGCAAAATATGAAATTAATATAGAAGCAGCTGAAAGTGATTTAGATGGATTAAACTTCTTAGCTGGAAAGACTGTTGACTTTGTTAATAAGAAGGCATTCCAAGGAACTATACTTGCTCATAATGATGGAGGAGTTCCTAACATGGTATTAAATGTACCAGAACTTTCACCATATTACTTTGGATATATGGTTTACTTCTTCGAAAAAGCTTGTGGAATCAGTGGATACCTTTTAGGTGTTAATCCATTTGATCAACCAGGAGTTGAAGCTTATAAGAAAAACATGTTTGCTTTACTTGGAAAACCAGGCTACGAAGAAATGAAAGCAGAACTTGAAAAGAGACTTTAATTAAAATATGAAAATCATAATTGATGGAGATGCCTGCCCAGGTATCTCCATTATTGAAAAAGTGGCAAAAAAATATGAATTACCCGTGACAATTTATTGTGATATTCATCATTTTATTCAAAGTGATTATTCACAAGTGAAAATTGTCGATAGTGGATTTCAAAGCGTAGATATGTATGTGATGAATGAAACTAAAGATGGAGATATAATTATATCTCAAGATTATGGCGTAGCTGCAATATGTTTATCAAAAAAGGCAAAGGTTATAAATCCTAAAGGTTTTATCTATGATGAAAAAAATATGGATAGATTATTAGAAGAAAGACATCTCTCACAAAAAATCAGAAGAGGTGGAGGAAGAACTTCAAATCCTAAAAAGAGAACTGAAGAAGATAATTTACGATTAGAGAAAAATTTAATAAAACTTATTGAAAATAAATTTTTTTAGAAGCTTAATGTTATTTTAGGCTTCTTTTTTCTCAACTAGTCATTATTAAAGAGTAATATTGATTTTAATTTATATTTCGGATACAATATATATATATATATATATTTATATATCAATAAATTTATATATAAATTTATTGGTGTTATGTATAATAATATCATAAAGAAAGAGGTGATATTGAGAATGAATACAGTATCAGTAAATAATATGTTAGATTCAATAGTTCCTATTTCAAGATTTAATAAAGGTGAAGCAAGCAAGATTTTTGATGAAGTCGATAAGACAGGTGTTAAAATTGTAGTAAAGAATAATATACCAACGGGTGTTATTATTTCACCAGAAAAATATAAAGAATTGATGGAAGAAATTGAAGACTATCATTTATATATGGAAGCAGAGAAAAGAATGAAAAATGCAAAAAATGATAAATGTACATCTCAAGAAAATTTGATGGTTGAGTTGGGAATTACACAAGAAGATTTAGATTCCACAGAAGTGGAGATAGAATAGTGAGTTGGGAAATTGAATATACTGATGAAGCAAAGGCAGATATAAAAACGCTTGATGGTTCGCAAAGGAAGCAAGTTTTAAAAGCAATGTCTAAAGTATCCAATAATCCGTTACCTTTTAGTGAAGGTGGATATGGTAAGCCATTAGGTAATAAAAATGGGAATAATTTAACTGGATATTTAAAAATAAAACTTAGACAATTAGGAATAAGAGCTGTATATAAGCTTATAAGGGAAAAAGATACAATGAAGGTAATTGTGGTATCAGTTAGAGAAGATAATGCAGTGTATCAAATTGCAGTAGATAGAATAAATAAAATTTAGTGAAGTTGAAATTATGATTATAAAAAGTTATGAGGAAATACAACTACAAATGTAGTTGTATTTTTTTGAAGTGATTTTAAAATTCAATATTTTTTCATTTAATTAATTTATGTTTTTTAGTGAGTAATACTACCATGTCACGTCATAATGCAGAAGTTACGTATTAAATGGAAAACTGAATTCTATTACATTTCGAAATATGTTATAATAAAATAAAAATTTAACTGAAGTTATTTACAAATTATGGGATAAATGTATAATTGTTATTAAGGATGAATTCAAATATGGTTATAAGAGGTGAATTAATTATATGGAAGAGCTTCAGTTAAAGTATGTTGAAATTGCTTTTGATAAGGAAAGACCACAAAGTGTTGGAACAGAAATAAATATTTCAACTAAAATAGATAGACATGTTGGAAATTTAGAATATAAATTTATTGTAGGCAGAGGCGGAGTTTGGAATACAATACAAGAATTCTCAGAAAAAAATCAGTGTATATGGAGACCTGTAATAGAAGGGGATTATATGGTTATGGTACAAGCTAGGGACAAGTATGGAAAGAAATCTTTAGATTACCTAGCAAGAGAGGATTATTCTATAGTTGATGGAGAGGTAGCGAATACTATGAATGAAGAAGTGTCTAATGAAAATGTAGTTAATGAATCTGAAATAAATATAGAGGAAGAAACAATAGGCTGTGAAGAAAAGAGTCATATAAGTATTTTAACCGACAGTGATAATTTTGAGGAAAATGAAAATGAAATTACAGATGAAGCATTGTTGGATAAGAACAATATAGTTAAGCTAGTAGAAGTAGAACGTATTAAATCAGAACCAGGTATTATAGAAGACGTTTTAATTGATAAAAAAGAACTTGTAGTTGGAGAAAAATGTTCTATACAAGTATTACCTAAGAATGAAAATGGATGTTTATATAGATTTTTTATTAAAAGATATGAAAATTGGGATATAGTTAGAGATTATGATACAGCTAACATTTTAAAATATACAGCAACTGAAGAAGGCGAAAAAGAATTTTTAATTCAATGCAAAAAAATAGAATCTACTGAAAGTTTTGATGATTATAGAACTATAAAAGTAGTGGTAAAAAATATTGCTAAGATAGAAATTACAAATTTTAAGTGTTTAACCAGCTCCTTAATTGTTGGTGAAAAGCTTGAATTTGAAGTTGAAACTAATATTAATCAGCAACAGCAAGAGCAGGAACAGCTTGTGCTGCTTTATAAATTCTATAAAATTTTTAAAGATGGAAGGTCTGTTTGTATACAAGATTATTCTACAAAAAATCATGTGTATTACAAAGAAATGGAACAAGGAAGCTATAGGATTTTATGCTTAGTAAAGAGTATATTATCTAATAAAGAATATGAGGATAGAGCTGTTTTAATGTATAGTGTAAAACCTTATAAGCCTGTTAAAATCAATAGTTTTGTAGCTAGTTTAAATTCGCCTCAAACTACTGAAACAGCAATAAATTTTACATCAGAAGTAGAAGGCGGAAATAATTTACTTTACAGGTATAAGGTTAATGGACCTATTGAAGTAGATACTGGTTTTATAAGTGAGCAAGAATTTTCATGGAAGCCTATGGAACCAGGGGAATATGATATTACTTTATATATTAAGGATCTTAATTATTCAGGAGAATATGAAGCATCTAAAAAAATTGCATTTACAATTGAAAAAAAGGGAAGTAAACCAGTAAAAATTTTAGATATTGTAATTGATAAGGAAAAGAAGATTATAGTTGGGGAACCAATTAACATAATGATTAAAGCAGAAGGTGGAACAAGGCTTCAATATTCATTTATAATTAAAAAGGACAAGAGAAATTTAGAAAAGATAGATTACGGTAAATCTAACTGGATTAATTATGTCCCTAAAGAGGTTGGAGAATATGAAGTAGAAGTCATGGTTAAGGATAGATATTCTGATAAATCTTATGACACTAATGCAATTGTATATTTAAAGTCTATGGAATATTTACCTGGAGAAATTGACTATATTATATTTCCGTATAAAGAAACCTATTTAATTGGAGATACTATAGAATTTGAATGCATTATCCAAAATACCCAAAATGTTTTAGTTAAATATGAAACTAAAATCAATGGGAATGTTGTTGAGGAAACAGAGTTTTCTAAAAACAAAAAGCTAAGATTTAATCCTAAAATTTCAGGTAAATATACAATTGAGGTGTATGCAAAAAATATAAAATGTAAGGGTGAATATGACTCTAAAAAACAAATAACCATTAATGTAAACGAAGCATATCCAGTAATAGAAACCAAGATAATAACTGATAAATTTGAAGGAAGCATAAATGAGGAGTTTACCTTTGAAGCCACAAGCAGAGGAGGAAAAGATGTCTGCTATGAATTTTATTTGATGGAGAATAATGAATGGATGAAAGTACAAGAATATAGCAGAAAGCATCATTATAGCTTTATTCCATTTGCTCCTGGAAAATATAAAATTTTGGCTTTAGCAAAAAGTTATTACAAAAAGGTTAGTTATGAAGATTATGACCAAATAGTATTTTATGTTAAGGAAAAATCAAAAAAACAATAAGCCTATTATTTTCTTGTGCCTAAAGTTTTGAAAAAATGGTTCGATAATTACCGTAGATAAATTTGGGAGGAAAGGTATTTAAAGATGGCAATAGATGGTTTAAATCAAATTTCAAATGAACAACTGCTAGCGATGAATCTGTTATCTAACGGACAAGTAACAAATGATTCTAGTTCAAATGGGGCTACTAGTAATGAAGCAAACTTTGCATTTCAAACAGTAATGCAAAATTTGATGGATAAGAATTCTAATAAAAATACTGCTCCTACAACTACTAGTAATGTAAATAAAACTGGAGAAGAACAAAGCAAGGATTCTAAAAAGACGGATACTCAAGCAGGTAATTCTGCAGATTCAAATGTTGTAAGTACTCCAACTAAAGGTGTAGATGCAAGAACGGCACAAAAATATGCTGCAGGACAAAGATTGGAGGATATTCCTTTAATTCTTAATAACAAATATGGTGTTTATGGAAAAGGTTCAAATCCTATATTGGCCAATAGAAGTGATGCTGATTTGAAAAAGATATATAGTGCTGTAAATACTGCTGCTAAAAAGTATGGAGTAGATTCAAATTTATTACTTGCAATTATTAAGCAAGAATCTGATTTTGATCCGAACTCAACTTCAGGCTGTGGAGCTGCGGGATTAATGCAGATAATGCCAGAAAATTTCAGTCATTTGGGAATTACAGATCCATATGATGTAGATCAAAATATCAATGGTGGAACCAAACTGTTTAAGGAATATTTAGATCAATATGATGGAAATAAGGAAATGGCACTTATGGCTTATAATGGAGGGCCAGGCACTATGCAAAAAAGAGGTGTTAGATCAGCTTCTGATTTATACAAAATGCCTCAAGAAACTCAAAATTATGTACCAAAGGTAATGGGATATTACGGAAGTGGAGTCTAGAATGCAAAGCATTCTAGACTTTTTCATTGCATAGGGTTTACCTCTTACTTCTTACCTAAATTTTTAAATCTTATAAATAATATGTTATAAAATACAACACTATGATAAAATAAGTGGATATAGAGAAAAATAATTGAGTGAATTTTTACTAATAGAAAAAAGATTGGAGTGAATAATTTGGAAAGATTAGATAAGATAATTTCTAATTTAGGATATGGCAGCAGAAAAGATGTTAAATCTTTTGTTAAAAAAGGGCTTATAGAAGTAGATGGAGTAGTAATTAAGGATAATGGAATAAGTGTTGATCCAGAAAAATCAATTATAAAAGTTAATGGTGAACAAATATTATATCGTAAATTCATATATTTAATGATGAATAAACCAGATGGAGTAATATCTGCAACTCATGATAATAAGGATGAAACTGTAATTGATTTGCTTGAATTAGATCATCAAGTGTTTGAGCCATTTCCAATTGGACGTTTAGATAAGGATACAGTAGGTTTATTATTACTTACTAATGATGGAGAACTTAATCATAGATTAATATCACCTAAATGGCATGTTGATAAAGTTTATTATGCTAAAATAGATAAAAAGGTAGATGAAAAAGATATAACAGCATTTAAAAATGGAATTACCTTAGATGATGGATACAAATGTTTAGAAGCTAAGCTTGAAATATTAAATAGCAGTGATGAAGGTTCAGAAATTAAACTTACAATACAAGAAGGAAAATTTCATCAAGTAAAAAGAATGTTTGAAGCTGTTGGGAAAAAGGTTACTTATCTAAAGAGAGAAGAATTTGGAGGTCTGTTATTAGATCCAGAGTTACAAGAAGGCGAATATAGAGAATTGACAGACGAAGAATTAGCCCTTTTAAAGAGCTATTAACGAATGTTAAGCAATTTTGCAATAAAATAATTCATTTATTCTAAAAAAAATCATAAATTTTATTAAATTACTTGCAATATTAATAATTATACCCTATAATATTCTTGCAAGGATAAATAAAAGGAATATATAGCCCCCTTTTTATTTATTGCTTATTGCTTATTGCTAAAGCGCAACCTAGCCCCAAGGGTTGCGTTTTTTGTTACATATAAATGAAAATGTTTACTTTAAAAATGAATACGATATCAAAAAAATCGGAAATAAAAAATAGTAAAATAATTAATTAAATTAATAAAATCACAAGAAATGAATGAAAAAAGTCATAAGTTTTATATTATGACTTTTTTCATTCATTTCTTGCGTATATAAGTTCAAATTAAATACATGAATTGCTAATAGGTAAGAATTAAGAGAGGCAAGAGTTAAGGATGAAATACCAAGCTATTTCTGAAAATGAGAAGGATTGTATTCAGAAGATGGCGTAACACATATACTTTTAGTTAAGTTTAAATATTATATGATGTAATATATCAATGCTTATATATAATATAGGAGGATGAAATTTGAAAAGAAAAATATTAATAGGACTTTCTATTATAATAGTGCTTTTAGGTTATATCTTTTATTCAACTGGCTATAGTATGGAGAGCCTGCCAAAAGGTGATTTTATATGTGAAAAAGAATCTCCTGATGGAACATATACAATTAAAGCTTATATTACAAACGGAGGAGCGACGACTTCATTTGCTATAAGAGGAGAATTAAATTACAATAAAGAAAAGAAAAGTGCTAAAAACATATATTGGAATAATAGAGAGGACAACGCTATAATTGAATGGATTGATGATAACACTGTTATAATTAATGGCCATAAATTGAAAGTTCCTGATGAAAAATTTGATTTTAGACGAGAAGATTAGATTTTAGTATTTACGATTTAACTTGAAAATAAGCTACTACAAAACTAACAAATTGGTTTTGTAGTAGCTTATTTTTTATAGAAAAGTCTGTGGCTTTTCTTCCTTAACTTTTACCTCTTGCTTCTTAACTAAATTTAAGTTCTGAATTGCAGGAAAGTTCAGTATTGTGGCATAGCCCTCTTTTTATAAGTGATAAGTCCGTGTTGTGACATAGCGACTCTTTATATAAGTGCATAGCTGCTCTTTTCATAAGGATGTAAATTTTATCTTACATAATGATTTAATTATTATCACATATGGTATAATATTTAAAGGTTAGGAAAGGAGGAATAAGTAAATGGATTTAAAAACATTACTTAATAAAGAACAATATGAAGGGGCAACTACAATTAATGGGCAGGTATTGATTTTAGCTGGAGCAGGTTCAGGTAAAACAAGAGTTTTAACTCATAGAATGGCTCATATGATTGATGATCTTGGAATTGCCCCTTATAGCATATTAGCAATAACTTTTACGAATAAGGCAGCAAAGGAAATGAAGGATAGAGTTAAGGCACTTATTGGTGAAAGAGCTGATAATATGTGGATATCCACTTTCCACTCAACGTGCGTTAGGATTTTAAGAAGAGAAATTGATAAAATAGGTTACAAAAGCAGCTTCACTATATATGATAGCTCAGATCAAAAGACCTTAGTTAAAGAATGCATGAAAGCTTTAAATATAAATGATAAAGATATAACTGAGCAAGAGATTATTGGAAAGATAGGAAAAGCCAAAGATAGTATGCAGGGAACTAGAAGTTATATGCTAGAAAATGAATCCAATTTTAGAGAAAAAAAGATTGCAGATGTTTATGAAATGTATCAAAAAAGATTGAAGGAAAATAATGCATTAGACTTTGATGATTTGATTTTTAAAACAGTTGAACTTTTTAAGAACAATCCTGAAGTATTAGATTTTTATCAAAATAAATTTAAGTATATTATGGTGGATGAGTATCAGGATACAAATGGAGCCCAATATGAATTGGTAAAATTATTAGCAGCAAAATATAAGAATATATGCGTTGTTGGTGATGATGACCAATGTTTGGTTGAAGGAACCTTAATAGCTGTTGATAATAAAGCTATAAAAATAGAAGATTTAAATAAAGATGACATTATAAAGGTAGCAGCAGGTAATGGGGAAACCTGTTTACTTCCAGTGAAGGATATAAGTAAAAAGAAGTATTGTGGAGATATAGTAAAGGTTACTACAAGCAGTGGAAAAATAATAAAAGCTACGCCTAATCATTTGTCATTTGGAAGAGTCTTATTAGAGGAAGAAAAATATTACGTATATTTAATGTATAAAAAAGGCTTTGGTTATAGAGTAGGGCAAACTTCATCAATTAGAAGTAGAAAAGGTAGTGATGCCAGTGGCTTAGCTGTGAGACTCAATGGAGAACAGGCAGATAAGATGTGGATAATAAAGGTTTGCACATCAAAGGGAGAGGCAACTTTTTATGAACAGTACTATTCTGTTAAATATGGAATTCCTACTATGGTATTTAATTCTAGAGGCAGAAATATAACAGTTTCACAAGAGCAAATAGAAAGATTATTTAAAGAAATTGATTCTGAAGGTGCTGCTGAAAGATTAATGGAGGATGAATTCTTATATAAGGAATATCCACATCATTTAAGCGGAGCAGTAATAAGAGGAGAAACCTCAAGAAAAAGAATTAATATAAGCTTTTTTGGCGGGAAAAAATCAAGTCAAAGAGGTCTTTACTCTCATAGAATAGGTTTGAATTCCTCAGGAGATGAGTCTAAACAAAAGTTTATAGAAGCAGGTTTTAATGTTAGAAAAGGTGAAAGAAATACATATAGAGTGGAAACAGAAAGAGCTTTATATGATGAAACAGAAGAATTTGCAAGAAAATTGAGCCAGGTAGAAGAAGACTTTGAAATTTTAAGAAAAGCAAAATTAACAACAGATAAAAGCTTTATGTTCATGCCCATAGGTAGTTTTAAAGAAGGCATGTCTATTGGAGTGTGCAATAATGGTGTTATTGAAGAAGAAGTTGTTGTTTCTGTTGAAATAGAAAATTATGATGGTTTTGTTTATGATTTAAATATAGATAATGCTAGAAATTATATTGCAAATGATGTAGTAGTTCATAATTGCATATATCAATGGAGAGGTGCTGATATTAGAAATATCCTAGATTTTGAAAAAGATTATCCTGGTGCAAAAGTGATTAAGTTAGAACAAAACTATAGATCTAAAGGAAACATATTAACTGCAGCTAATGTTGTTATTGTTAATAATTCTAATAGAAAAAGCAAGGTCCTAAGAACAGAGCAGGAAGCTGGAAGCAAGATTAAAATCTATAGAGCCTATGCAGATAGTGATGAAGGCGATTTTGTTGGAAAGCAAATTTTAGATATAAAATCTAAAGAAGATAAGAAGTATAATGATTTTGCTATTTTATATAGAACTAATGCTCAATCAAGAATTTTTGAAGAGAGCCTTAGAAGAAAGGGAATTCCATATAAAATAGTTGGTGGCACAAGATTCTACGATAGAAAAGAAATAAAGGATATGTTAGCATACTTAAAAGTTCTTATTAATCCACAGGATGATATTAGTATTAAGAGAATAATAAATGTTCCTAAGAGAAGTATTGGAGATGCAACAGTTTCTAAGGTGCAGGATTTTGCAGCTGATTTTGAATTAAATATGTGGGATGCTTTAACAGAAGTTAGAAGTATACCAACATTGACCTCTAGAAATGTATCAACCATTGAACCATTTGTAGCATTGATGGAAAATTTAATGGAATTAAGTGAAACCGTACCAGTATCTGTACTTATTGAAGCAATATTGAAGGATACAGGTTACCTTAAGCAGTTACAAGATTCAAATGAAATTGAAGATAAGAGCAGAATTGAAAATTTAAAAGAATTAGTATCTGATGCTGTTGACTTTGAAAAGAATAGTGAAGATAAATCTTTAACTGCATATTTAGAAAAAGTATCTTTAGTTCAGGATACTGATAAAATTGAAGAGGAAGATGATGCTGTAATATTAATGACAATACATAGTGCTAAGGGTCTAGAATTCCCAGTAGTATTTATGGTTGGTATGGAAAATGGAATATTCCCTGGAATGGCTTCCTTTGAAAAAGATTCTGAAATGGAAGAATCAAGACGATTATGTTATGTTGGAATAACAAGAGCAAAAGAAACCTTGTTTATGACCTCGGCAGAAGTTAGAAGGGTGTTCGGTAAGACAGTAGCTTACCCACAATCTGATTTTATTAATGAAATAAAATCAGAACTTAAGGAATATATTAGCGGAGAAAAGTCAAATATTATAAGCAGGGATAGAGTGATTCAAAGTAATTCTTACAGTAATCCTCATAGCTTAAGAAATAATATACTTGGAAATAAAACAAATACTTCTGGTGGTTTTAGCAGCGGGCTTAATAATATAGTTGATAAAAGTGCAGTTAAAGCAGAAGGAACTGATTATATAACTGTAAATGAAGCTACTTTAGGCAGAAAAATAGTTCATGAAAAGTTTGGTGTAGGAACAATTGTAGCAGTTCAAGATTCAGGAAATGATAAGAAATTGACGGTTGCTTTTGATAAACAAGGGATTAAGTCTTTAATGTTATCAATGGCAAAGCTTAAGGGAATTTAAATTAATGATGAATGGTGAATAGTGAATGATTGAGGAGGATATTATTCCTTAATCATTCACCATTCATTATTCCTTATTCATTATATTAAAGCTAATATTATTAGATTTTTAAAATTAATTTTATATTTTAAGTGAATGTAATTAGAATAATGTGGAGGTAATTGTGGATAAGATTGAAAGAATAAAAGAACTTGTGGAAAACTTAAATAGATATTCATATGAATATTATTCTTTAGATAATCCTTCTGTAAGTGATAAGGATTATGATCAAATGTATTATGAGCTTCAAGAGTTGGAAAAAGAAACAGAGTATGTACTGCCCTATTCTCCTACATTAAGAGTTGGGGATGTAGTTTTAGAGGGATTTTCAAAGTATACTCATAAAGCAAGACTTTGGAGTTTAGATAAGGCTCAAAGCCTACAAGAAATTAAGGATTGGCACAATAGAAATGTTAAGTTTATTGAGGAAGCAAGAAGCAGAGGAGAAAATCTACCTAATTTAAAATATGTAGTTACTAAAAAGTTTGATGGATTAACAATCAATTTAACATATAATAAGGAAGGTATACTTGAAATTGCTGCAACAAGAGGAACAGGAAGTGTGGGAGAAGAAGTAACTGCACAAGTAAAAACCATAAAATCAATTCCACTTAAAATTTCAAGTAATGATATATTAGAAGTTCATGGAGAGGCAGTAATGACTCAGGAGGCTTTTAAAAAATATAATGAAGCTTCTGAAACACCACTTAAGAACTTAAGAAATGGTGCAGCTGGAGCGCTTCGAAATCTTAATGTTAAAGAAACTGCAAAAAGAAATCTTTCAGCTTTCTTTTATGATGTGGGATATAAAGAAGGAAATCAATTTAAAACTTATTTAGAAATGATGGATTTTATAAAAGAACAAGGGCTTCCTGTTGATGATTATCTTGAAGTTTGTACATCTTTAGAGGATATTGAAAGAGAAATTAAGAAGATTGAAGATATAAGATTTGATTTAAATTATGATATAGATGGTTTAGTTATTGCAATTGATGATATTAGAACAAGAGAACTATTAGGATATACAGTTAAATTTCCTAAATGGGCAATTGCATATAAGTTTGAAGCACAGGAAGCAACAACAAAGCTTTTAGATGTTGAATGGAATGTTGGAAGAAGCGGAAGGGTTGGACCTACAGCTATATTAGAACCAGTAGAGCTTGCAGGAGTTACAGTTAAAAGAGCAACCTTAAACAACATGGATGATATTGCAAGAAAAGGCGTCAGAATTGGTGCTGAAGTATTTGTCCGTAGAAGTAATGATGTTATTCCTGAAATAATGGGCATTGTTCCAGAATCCTTAGAAGGTTCTGAAGAAATTAAAGTGCCAGAGGTATGTCCTGCATGTGGAAGTCATTTGGTCTTAAATGGAGCACATTATTTCTGCGAAAATACCTTATCTTGTAAACCACAAATGGTTAAGAGTATAGTTCACTATGCATCAAGAGAAGCTATGAATATAGAAGGTTTTTCAGAAAAGACAGCAGAGCAGTTATTTGAAAAACTTAATATTAAAGCTATTTCTGATTTATATAAGCTAAAAGAAGAAGAACTAGTAGGTTTAGAAAAGTTTGGCCCTAAAAAAGCACAAAATCTCTTGGAAGCTATTGAAAAGAGTAAGGATTGTGAATTGTTTGCATTTATATATGCTTTAGGTATTCCTAATGTAGGTGTAAAGACTGCAAAAGATTTAGTTAACAGATTTAAATCCATAGAAGGTTTAAAAAATGCAACCTTTGAAGAATTAGTGAGTGTTCAGGATGTTGGAGATATAGTTGCAAAAGGTGTTGTAGAGTTCTTTAGTGAAGAAAAAGTAATAGAAACAATAGAGGAATTATTAGCTTTAGGTATCACTCCTAAATTTAATGAAATAGAAGTTGTGGAAAATTTATTTGCAGGAAAGACAGTAGTTGCAACTGGTTCACTTCAAAATTATTCAAGAACAGAGATAAAAGAAAAATTAGAAAGCTTAGGTGCTAAAGTAGCAGGAAGTGTTAGTAAGAAGACAGACTATGTAATTGCAGGTGAAGCAGCTGGTTCAAAATTAACGAAAGCACAGGAATTAGGGGTTAAAGTCATTTCAGAAGAAGAATTTGAGGAAATGTTAAGGAGGTAGAGTATGAAAAAATTAGTGAATTTGCTTGGGTTTACATCAGCTCTTGTAACAAGCATTTTAATAATTTGTACTTTTACAACAACATATCAATTTTATTATGTTGGGCAAATTTTTAATTCCTATTTGCCAATACAGCTTGGAGTTTGCATTACTATGACAATTTTAGGCGTTAGATTTCTTATTAATGAAAATGGTAAGAAGCGCATAATTTATGCAGCCTTTAGCTTTATAATAGCATCTTCTTTGATTTTCTTTATGTTGAACTTTGTTAAGTAGAGGATATGAAACAATAATAAAAATTAAATTAATAATCTGAGCTTAATGAAGGAGTATTTCAATTGGTTAAAATTTGACCAGTTGAAATGCTCCTTTTTATTCTTAAGCTTATATCCATGATTATAAGAAGAAAGTTTTGGCAATAATACAAAATATAAATGAAGGTAAAGGGGGTAGGATATGAAAAAAAAACTTTTTTATATAATCATTCTACTATATGTGATTTTATTTTTTGTTGGATTTATAAATAGAGAAAGTGATAATATGGCTAGTGGTAATTTAGAAGAAGCAATAACTTATGGAATGGAGGCAATTCCTGATGACCTAGAAAAGGTAACTAATCTTTCAAAGCGTCAAGAAGACATTATATGTGCTGTAAGTAAAGGATTAGTCTCAAAGGATCAGGATAATAAAATAATTCCTTCTTTAGCAAGCGAGGTTGTTAAAGATCCAGATGGAATTCAATATGAATTTAAAATTAGAGATGATGTTTTTTGGAGTGATGGAACAAAAATAACTCCAAAGGATATTGTGGGATTTTTTAAGGAATTATTAAAGGAAGAAGATGAAAAAAACATCCAAGGGTTACTTGAAGTTTATGGAGCTAGGAAATATAAAGAAGGAAAAGTTGTATTTGAGAACGGAGTTGCAATAAAAGGAACGGATAGTTCCGTAATTATAAGATTAAATAATAAGGATGACAATTTTCTAAATGAGTTAACTAACCCCCAATATAGATTGCGAAAATACTTAGTAATGTGGAGAAACATAAGAAATAATTACGATACGTTGATTTATTCAGGAGATTACAAAATTAGTTCAATAACTAAGGATCAGTTTACATTAAAGAGAAGTTCAATAAGCAATGATGTAAATATATCTGCTATTAAAATTGTAACTGATGATAGCATTGAAGAATCCATGGCATCCTATGAGGTTTCTGAAAGAGACATAGTAATAAATCCACCTGAAAGTGAGCTTAATAAGTTATCTGAAGGGAAAAAATTAATAACAGTTCCTAAATTGGATGCAGCATATTTGTATATTAATAGTAAGGGTGATACTATTCCCATACAGGGGAGAAGAGAAATTTATAATGATGTATGCAAGGCTATAGAAGCTTACAAAATATCAAACAATAACAAATTCGAGCTTGCAGAAGGAAGTTTTTTTAGAGAAGATAAAAAAGATTTGACTAAGTTACAAGCTAGAAAGGTTATTAGTAATAAAGGCGAAGGAAATTGGCAAAAACCTGAAGTGTTAACTATCTTATGTAAAGATAATATTGAAAATAGAATTTTATGTAGAAGTATTCAGGAATGGTTTAAAAATAATACTAATACAACTATAAAATATAGTGTGGTAAAAGAAGAATTTGAAGATGAAGAATTAAGAAATAGATATGATATGGTTTTAATAAATAATGAAGCAAATATTAATAATAAACAAGGTTTTTATTCAAACTTTCAGGAATACCTTACAGCAGGCCAAAAAACTCTTTTAGATAAAATAAAAGCAAATGAGAAAAAATATGATTATTCAGGCCTTGAGGAAAGTTTGTTTGATAATTATAATGTGCTTCCCTTAGTCTTTTCTAATGAAAATATAGCCATTTCTAATAAAGTATCAGATTTAAAGTTAGATGGAAATGGAAATATAGATTTCACAGCATTTAAATAAAAGGAACTTTATAGATACCCATAAGGATGTTGCTTTGGGTATCTATAAAGTTAAGCTTTTTTGTTATTATGAGGATGTTTAGCTTTATTTTTCTTATACTTTTTAGTTTTTAATGAAGAATTAATTTTAGGAATATTGTTTTTAGTTAATGAAATATTATTAGGAATATTTTTTAGTGAAAGTTTATTTGGCGAAAATTCTGAAGAATTAGAAGTTTTAATATTATCTGAAATATTAGAAGCTTTAATATTAGTGGAGTCTAAAGTATTTTTTATATTAATAGGCTCAGAAGACTCTTTATTAGGCAAATTATTAATAGGAGTTTCGTAAGCATTGTCATTAGTTAAATTAGTAGTTCGTATATTAATTGATGCTTCTGGGGTTAAGGATAGATTAAATTCCATAAAAGCTTTAACTATGTCTTTAAGCAAATATATTATTAAAAAGAAATTAAGCATATTTTTATTGCTGTCAAAAGAACTTCTGCTAACACTTAGAGTGTCTTTCCTTTTTGAGTAAGTCAAACTTCGAACAAATACTGGAGCTAATCCAGTGCTTTTTGGTGTAGGACATACAGGCATCCTAAAATAAGTTTCATCAAGCATATCATCTGAACGTAAACTTAATTTTTTATATCTCTCTACTTCATCCAAGGTAGGAGCTTCAGGCCAGCTTGTTAAAAGCCCTCCATTTACAAAGAATTTTCTATAAATGCCAGAAATAATAGATCTTAATTCTGTAGGGCTATCTTCTTCAAGTGAACTTATAATCAAGGCGAGAAGATATAGATTTATTTCTAAGCATGAATATTTACATTCCTTTTTATCATTTAATTTAATAAAAATATTTTTATCATTATCATATAAACTAATTAATTTTTCCATAATTTCTTTTGCTGTTTCTTTAAAAGAGATTATCTCTGTATGTTTATAAGATTCTATTAAACAGATATAAAATAAACAGCAGTCATCCATTGAATCTACGTAATAATCTTTTTCTTGAAATTTAGTGATTAAAAAGTCTCCTAAATCTAAAATGAGTTTTTTTGCATCCTCGTCATCAGAATATTTGTAGAATATAATTAAAGCAAGAAAAATTTGGGTAAGTTCTCCAAAAGATAAATCATATAAGGCTGATTTATAGTCTCTTAGCATATCTAAGATTTCGTGAGAAAATTTAATGTAATCACTACTGATTTCATCATCTTCATTATAATAAGAATATAATAAATAAGCGGTCATCATAAAAGCTTGGTCAGAAAATTTAAAATTAGCATCTTTATCGATTAAAGAAAATCCTTTTGAATTTCCATCAGAAATATTTTTTTTGTCAACAAATAGACCTTCATTATTTCTTAGATTTTCAGAATAAAATTGAAGCTGTTCTTTTGCAAGATAATTGTATGGGTTTTCAAGTGATAGTACATTTCTGTTTCCTTCCTCATAATGAGAATAATATTCCCCAAGTTCAAGCAAACACATTGTCATAAGAGCATTAGTAGAAGGCAGTATTTCTTTTTTAAAACTTGACTCGTCAAAGCCATGACTAGTTTTGTTATGAACAAACATAGGGGATGCTTTCCTATATAAGCATAATAGTGGTGAAAAATTATTTAATATGCTAATATCATTTATAGAAGCCTTTTTTGATACTCTAACTTGTGCTAAAAGACCACATTTAGAGTTCAATACTAGGATTTTTACGGATTCTTTTGCTAAATGAAAAAGCTGACCACTAATTTCTTTTTGGGAAAGACTATTCATCCTAAAAAATGGTCCTATATATTTCAAAATATACACCTCTCATAAAATTCTCGTCCTATTCATTAATATGAAGCTGACAAATGAAAAGTGCATAAAATATAAATAAAAGGAGATTTTTCATAATGAAGGAAGGAAAATTAGATTTTGATGATTTGAGAAACATTATATTTAATAATAAATCTATAAAAAGAAACGAAGTAAAAATTAGAAATGATGTTGGTGAGGATTGCTCAGTAATCGATTTTGGAGATTGTGAAGGAATATTTTCTACAGACCCCATAACAGGAGCAAACGAGAATGTTGGAAAACTAGCAGTACATATTAATTGTAATGATATTGCGTCTTCAGGTGGAGAACCTATAGGAATTTTAGTTACAATATTAGCACCTACATCTTCAAGTGTAGAAGAAATAAATACAGTTATGCATGAAATTGATGAAGAGGCAGCTAAAATAGGTATTGAAATAATAGGAGGCCATACAGAAGTCACAAGTGCTGTTAATAAGATGGTTATATCTGTTACTGTAATAGGAAAAAATAAAAAGGGAAGATCTATAAAGACAGCAGGGGCAGAAGTTGGAGACCATATAATAGTAACAAAGAATATAGGCTTAGAAGGAACGTATATTTTAATAAATGATCATGAAGAAAGAGTTAAAAAAGTATTATCAAAAGAAGAAATAGAATTTGGTAAAAATTTAATAGATAAAATTAGTGTTTTAGAAGAGGGGAAAATAGGCGGAGAATTTGGAGTTAATTCAATGCATGATATAACAGAGGGTGGACTTTTAGGGGGCTTGTTTGAGGTGGCTATGGCATCCCACAAAGGTTTTAAAATATACAAGGATAAAATACCTATGCTTGACATAACAAAAAAAATCTGTAGAGAATTTCAAATAGATCCTCTTAGATTAATATCTTCAGGTAGCATGCTGATTACTACCAAAAATGGAGAAAAATTAATTAAGATGCTTAATGAAAGAGGAATTGAAGCAAGTATAATAGGATCGGTATATGAAGATGGTGGTATCTTAGTTGATGGTAATGAGGAAATCAATGTTGAGCCGCCAAAGAGAGATGAGCTGTTTAATATAAAATAGGAAAAGGTTAGTTTAGGAGGAAAGAGTGATGAAAAGATTAATATTAGCAAGCAACAATAAAAAAAAGATAATGGAAATGAAAGAGATATTAAAAGAGCTTGATGTAGAAGTTAAATCTTTAGAAAATGAAAATATTGATATAGATGTAGTTGAGGATGGAAATACTTTTGAAGAAAATGCTAAAAAGAAAGCAAGAGAAATCTATGAATTTTTATTAGAAAGAGGAGATAAGGACTTTATTGTTTTAGCAGATGATTCAGGATTGTCTGTTGATTGTTTAAATGGAGAGCCAGGAATATATTCAGCAAGATATGCAGGTGAGCATGGAAATGATGCAAAAAATAATGAAAAGCTGTTAAAAAATTTAGCTGGTGTGTCAAAAGAAAACAGAGGAGCAAAGTTTATTTGCCAGCTAGCTATGTTTACAGACCAAGGAGAGTATTTTAAAGTTACAGGAGAAGCAAGGGGCTATATTATAGAAGAACTTCATGGAGAAGGTGGATTTGGATATGATCCATTATTTTTCTATGAACCATTAAATAAAACTTTTGGAGAGTTAACGGGGGAAGAAAAAAACCAAGTTAGCCATAGGGGAAAGGCATTAAAAGAATTAAAGAGTGTTATTAGTCAATTTTTATAATTCATTTAGAGATAATTATGTAGGATCATATTATTAATATGATTAGATTGTATTACCAAAGGAAATTTTTATACGAGATGTAAATTTAAAATCTAAGAAGACAAGAGAATACTAAAGAAAATATCAAGTTATTAAGGTAGGAGGAATAGAATGAAATGTTAGTTGCAGTGATTAGTGATACACATAGAATGGGCAAATATATTAAGCTAGCTAAAGAATTAATAAAAGATGCAGATATACTTATACATTTAGGTGACAATATAGAAGATGTTGAATTGTTAGAACAAGGTTTTAAGGGCGAAGTATATGCAGTTGCAGGAAACTGTGATTATTCAGGAAAATACCCTAAAGAAAATATTATAGAGGTAAATGGAAGAAAGATATTTTTTACTCATGGAGATCTATATGGAGTAAAAAGTTCAATAAATAATATTTATTATAGAGGAAAAGAGCTAGAAGTTGATATTGTTTTATTTGGCCATACTCATCAACAATTAATAGAAGAAGAGGGAAGCCTTATATTAATGAACCCAGGAAGCGTATCACTGCCAAAATCAAAGGGAAGATGCGTTGGTTTTATTGATATTGATGATACAGGAAAGATTGATACTTATTTAAGAGAAATTAGAGAATAGAAATAGAAATTATATTTTTAGTTAATGATGATTGATCAATGGTGAATGAGGAATGATTAAGGAAAATATTACTTCATAATTATCCTTCAATTCGCCTGATTTTAGAAAAGCTGAAGGTTTTTAAGTCTTAATTTATAACTCACCACGATTAACTTGCAATTGAGTTAAAATGGCTTAAATAAAGGCTTTTTATGGAGTGTTATATTTGCTTTAATCACTTTTTTATATATTTCTTTAGAAAATATTAAAAAAGGTATTGACGAAACACATTTGATATTGTAGAATAATCATTGTCGCTGAGAGAAAAGCGGCAAGCAAGAAACAAGCTTTGAATATCGGGGTGTGGCGCAGCTGGGAGCGCGCGTGGTTTGGGACCATGAGGTCGCAGGTTCAATCCCTGTCACCCCGACCACTTTGCGGGTATCGTATATCGGTAATACTCCAGCCTTCCAAGCTGGAAAGGTGGGTTCGATTCCCACTACCCGCTCCATTAAATTTTTAAATTTGATGGTAGCAAAAAAGTGTTGACAAAGTTTCAGGAACAGTTTACAATAATAAACGTTCCAAAACAAAGTGGTTGACAAAATCACAGAGACGAGATATAATAATAAACGTCTTAAAAAACAAAAAGATTTAATTAATATGCGTTTTTAGCTCAGCTGGATAGAGCAACGCCCTTCTAAGGCGTGGGCCAGGGGTTCGAATCCCTTAAAACGCACCATTAAATCGGGGTGTGGCGCAGCTGGGAGCGCGCGTGGTTTGGGACCATGAGGTCGCAGGTTCAATCCCTGTCACCCCGACCATTTAAACATAACATATGCGGGTATCGTATATCGGTAATACTCCAGCCTTCCAAGCTGGAAAGGTGGGTTCGATTCCCACTACCCGCTCCATACAAACTACAAGTTTGTAGCACATATTGAAAATGCGTTTTTAGCTCAGCTGGATAGAGCAACGCCCTTCTAAGGCGTGGGCCAGGGGTTCGAATCCCT
Organism: Clostridium sp. C2-6-12; assembly: GCF_009928485.1. Taxonomy (GTDB): domain Bacteria; phylum Bacillota; class Clostridia; order Clostridiales; family Clostridiaceae; genus Clostridium. The sequence goes on from NZ_JAABNP010000001.1 coordinate 351,587, forward strand.
TAAAACGCACCATTATGGTGAACGTAGTTCAGTTGGTAGAGCGCCAGTTTGTGGCACTGGTTGTCGTGGGTTCGAGTCCCATCGTTCACCCCATACAGGGATATCGCCAAGCGGTAAGGCAATGGACTTTGACTCCATTATTCGTAGGTTCGAATCCTGCTATCCCTGCCATTTTGGTTCACTAGCTCAGTCGGTAGAGCACATGACTTTTAATCATGGTGTCCCGGGTTCGATTCCCGGGTGAGCCACCAAATTTTATAATTGTTAAGCAGGTGTGGCGGAATTGGCAGACGCACTAGACTTAGGATCTAGCGCCTAACGGTGTAAGAGTTCGACTCTCTTCACCTGCACCAAAATGAGCGGAAATGACTCAACGGTAGAGTGCCACCTTGCCAAGGTGGAGGCTGCGGGTTCGAATCCCGTTTTCCGCTCCAATTATAAAATTAACATATGCGGGTATCGTATATTGGTAATACTCCAGCCTTCCAAGCTGGAAAGGTGGGTTCGATTCCCACTACCCGCTCCATTTTTATGTTTACAAATAATATTATGCGTGATTAGCTCAGTCGGTAGAGCACCTGACTCTTAATCAGGGTGTCCAGGGTTCGAATCCCTGATGACGC
>NZ_JAABNP010000020.1 GCF_009928485.1 Clostridium sp. C2-6-12
TAGAAAATTAATTCGTTTAGTACTTATTTATCAGATCTCCCCAGGTAAGAGCACGTACTTTCACCTCATCCATCTGCCACATTTACTCTTTCTGTTTCGGATAGTTATTGGGCTTTACTTTGTTTGGCAAGTTTACCCACAGAATTGAGCCTCACATGTGATTCGTGTACCTCAGACCAAGGCTTTGCCGCCGACTTCCTTCAGATTCCACCTCACGATGGACACCCTTGTCTTAAGCTGATGGTTGGCACTATCAGCCCCCATTACGGACTTTCACCGATTAGCACGTGCCCATGCTGGGCACACCAAAAAATGGAACCCATATATAATGAGTTCCATAAAATATCAATATTATTCACTAATTCCTAAAAAAATATACAAATATTAAATACTCATTAAAAAGGTATTATTCAGTTTTCTGCAAAATAAATAGCCAGCGCCATAATAAAAGCCCCAGAACATAAAATAAAAAAAGCTATAAAATTTTTGCATAACTGATTTTTTATTATCCTTTTCCATGATTTTCTCCATTCTAAAATAAATAATTATAATCATACGAACATTTGCGTAATATCTATATTTAAAATTTATCTTTTTACCATTATAACAAAACGCGAAAAATTGTCAATAATTATTGACAATTTTTCACGTTTTGTTTTAATTTAATAACTATTTGTTAATACACTATTATATTATTATCACAATCCTAAAAATTTATTCAAATAATTTCAAAATTAAAAATCATATATAAATTCAAATTATTATTGTTTGCTTTACCTCAATTACATCTTATTCTTATATTTCCCACATATATTATTTTAATTATTTCCATTTATCAATAAATATTGTCTTTAACAATCCATAATAAAAATTAAGCAAATGCAAATAATAAAATAAGCTAATAAAGAAATAGGGTGAAACTACTAATGATAAACAGAAAATTTATTTATTTAATGCTTTTTATATTTATTTTTATAGGATGTACTTCTAAAAAAGTTAATGTGAAGAATAATCTTGAGCAAAAAGAAAGTGCTAATATATTACAAGTAAACTATAATAATTTTAATGGATTAAATATGATTGAAGATAAAATAAAGCTTAAAATTGATGGTAAATCCTTAGAATTAAAATTGCCAATATATTTAAATAAAAACAGATATTATATTTGTTTAAACGAATTGTCTGATAAACTTAATGGTACTATCAAAAAATCCGATGATTTACTAAAATTGAAAATTAAAAACAAAGATTATTCAATTGACTTATCCAGTAATATGATTAATTGCCCCACAAAGAGTTTTTATCTAAAAAAAACATTACTTAATGAGGGTAACATATATTATATAGGATTTTCAGACCTGTCTAATATGCTTAATCTCTACACCAGATGGGATAAGTCTAATAAAATAATTCATTGTAGCACAAATGGATTTAATAATTTAGATGTAAATCCATATAAATCAAAGATAAGTCAAATAGGACTTTTACGTTTAGAAGATGTAGGTCTGAACTCTGAGCCATATTGTAATAACTATTTTGAAAAACTCCGTATAATATCTGACTATTTAAGTAAACGGAAAATACCATATCATATAGCATGGATTCCTAGATATATTATTCCAAACTTAAAAATGGATAATGATCCTTTAGTTAAAAATAATTTTCAAATTGCAGAAATGGTATACAGCCTAGATTTCTTTTCTATAAATGGTGGTGTAATTGGACTACATGGTTATACTCATCAATTAGGAAATAGCGAATCTGGTTTAGGCTTTGAATTTGGGAGATATGAACCCTCTACAACTATTTTCAGAGAAAAAATAGTAAAAGCCATTGAAACAGCCGATTTTTTAGATGTACCAATTAATTTCTTTGAAGTTCCACATTATGAAATAACCTCCAAACAAAATAAAATAGCTGAAGAATACTTTAAGATATTATATTATCCTTTTAATGATTTTGGACTTAATAAGGCTGATTTGACAAAACCACAGCTTAGTCCATATAATCATTCTTCATATTATATTTCAACGCCTCTTAACTATATTCCCGGCGGAAAAGAAGATATTTCCCTCGCAAAACTAAAAAAGGCTAATATTAATAATATGGGCAGTGTATTTTATCATCCATATTTGGAAGATAGCTATATTTCATTAACTGAAGATACTAATGGTATTCCTGCTTTCATATATAAGGATAATTCAACTTTAAAAAAGCTAATAAACATACTAGAGGAAAAAGGATTTAAGATGATTAAAATTACAGATATTTAAGAAAATTTCATAAAATAAAACTATATTATGGTGTCTTAACTTTATTATTTTTAAGATAACATACTATAGTTTTATTTCTTAATCAGAATCTCTTTCCAAATATTATTCATTTAAATTTATACTTAAACACTTTATATTGCTCTTTTCTGCTTACTATCAGGCAGAATTTTAGCAGCAATTAACGTACTAATCAGTATAATAGAAAACCCTGTTATATACATTATTGTATATCCAAATTTTCCTTGAATCATACTAAATATTTGAGGATAAGCAAAATTTGCACCTGCTGAACCTAATACAGTTACAAACGCATAAGTTCCTGCAACTAATTCGTCCTTAACAACTTCTCTTATATATTTAAATAAAAAAGTTAAGTAACACGCATACATTAATCCATGCATTTGGTCTCCTAAAACTATTAATGGTACATACCCTGTTGAAAATAGGAATATCCTTATAGCTGATATTAAAAAGGCTACAATCAAATATTTTTTAGGATTCTGGCCTCTAAAAAATCTTCCAACAAGCATAAATGCTATAAATTCAATAAATACTCTAAAAAATATGGATTTACTATATATGCTATTAGCCAAGGCTGTATTACCTGTTATTTCAATCAAGTATGTTGAATATGCAAATTCAATTGCATTATAAACTCCAATGATTAAAATACTCGTAAATCCTAGAATTATTGAATTTTTATTTTTTAATATGTAGCTAAATTTTACTGTTTTCTTTTGTTCTTTTGATTCAATATTTCTAAACTTCAATATAATTATAAACACAACTATACATGCCATTATAATTCCTAATATGTGCATAGTTCTAAATCCATACTCTGAAATTATAGTCCCACTAAAAAGCACTATTACACCAAAGCCTATAGAACCCCATTTTCTTATTTGTGAATACTCCATTTTCTGCTTAACACATAACCCTTCAATATAAACATCATAAATTGTTCCAACTGTTTGTATAATTAACCCGTATAAAATTGCATAAAAATATATCATATTCCTGCTAACAAACATTAAAAGTATTATCATGGAAATTAGCCCGCATAAGTGCGTTATCATAAATTTCTTTTTACTTGAACTCAAAGAAAATCTTCCCACTAAAAATTGTTGTGCTAAAATTGCAAATAAAGCTCCTATAGATACTACTTTAGATACTTCGCTTAAACTTAGTCCAACAAATTGATTTAAATATGGAACATAAAAAGTTGTAACTATGCTAGTTACTCCATAGTGTATAAATGTAGATAATGAATAATAAAATTTAATGTTATTCTTCATATGATACTCCCTGCTTTTTAGTGCATTATTATAATATAGGTGATAACAATCTAATTATTGATTCCTTTATTCTAATAGTGATACTTCTATTTTTATAAATTTCTTTTGTCATTTCTTTAGAATTATTCATATCTCTAATAAATTGAGCTTCACCCTCTTGTGCAATTCTATCATCAAAAATAAAAGCATTAACTTCAAAATTCAATTTAAAACTTCTAATATCCATATTAGCTGTTCCTATACTCATAACCTTACTATCTGCCACTATTGTCTTTGCATGAATAAATCCATTTTGGTAATTATATATCTTTATTCCTGCCTCCAACAATTCTCCTATGTAAGAACTTGCTGCCCATTGCATAAAAAAGTGGTCAGGTTTCCCTGGTATTATTATTCTGACATCAACACCAGATAATGCTGATATTTTTAAAGATTCCAATATGGGTGAATCTGGCACCAAGTATGGTGTTTCAAGATATACATTTTCTTTAGCATTATTTATAAGCTTAATATAAGCATTTCTAATATATTGCTCCTTATGGTCAGGACCACTAGTTACAATTTGTATGCCAACATCCCCCACATTCTTATTGGTATTTGAGGAATACTTACTGTAATCTTCAATTTCTTCATCTGCAGCATGACACCAGTCAAGGAGAAATCTTTCATTTAAATCATCTACTGCTTCCCCTTCAATCCTTACATGAGTATCTCTCCAAAAACCTACTTCTGGATCTTGACTTATGTATTCAGCTCCAACATTAAAGCCTCCAAGATAACCATACTCTCCATCAATTACAACTATTTTTCTATGATTTCGGTAGTTTATACGAGTATTTATATGTGGCACAATTCCTGGGAAAAATAATGAAAACTTTCCGCCTGCTTCAAGATACTTTTCAATTGCTTTTTTAGTTAGCTTTCTAGATCCCATACTATCTACTAACATTCTAACTTCTAAACCCTCTTCAGCTTTTTTAGTAAGTTCTTTTATTATTTCTTTTCCAAGCATATCATTTTTAAAAATATAATATTCTATATGTATATATCTCTTAGCATTTTTTATATCATCTATTAGTTGCTTAAACTTATCTTCTCCATTTATATATACCTTAATATTATTATTAGTAGTATATTTAGCTCCTGAATGGTTAAAGTTCATATTTCTTAAATCTACAAACCTCTCCCCACCATCGTGAATTGGGGCATCAGAATCATAGTTTTCATTTGTATTCTTTCTTTTATATTCATCAACACGTATTTTTTCTTTAAATATCTTTTGTCTGCTTAAATTTTGCCCTAGTATAATATATATTATAAATCCAATGCCTGGTAAAACCAGTAATATTAAAAGCCATGCCCAAGTTGTAGTTGGATCTTTTCTCTCTATAAATATTAATGATAAAGAAAAAAGTATATTTAAAAATAAAGTCACAACAATTAAAACTAACAGTATATTCATGTTACCTCACTTCCTTTATTATGCGAAACAATTGGTGATCAGTAAGGCTGTTTATATAATAATAAAAAATCTATAAACAGCATCTATATTATTGTATCATGATTACACAAGTTATATTAATTATTTTTTAGTGAATATTTATTTTTAAATATAAATTCCCAAAATAAATTTCTATCCTGCAAATCTTGTTAAGAGAATTTCCATGTTACTCTTAAATGGATTATCTTTTCCCATAAGCATCATAATTTGATTTCTTTCTATTTTAAACTCATGATTTGAAATTAAATAGTTACATATTTCCGTATCATATGTATTACAATCTATTGATATGCTTTCATAATTAATATTTTTAGCATATTGGGTACAAGCTTTCATAATAGCATCAATAGCTTCTTTATAATCTAAATTTCTGTCTATTACAGCCAATTTTATTTGTAAATTCTTTTCTGAACTTTCTCTTATTGATTTAGTATAGCAAATTAAAATACCTTGAATTTTGTCATTATATTCCAAGGCAAAAACAGTCCCAAAATCTTCATTTTTTATCATTTTTAATTCGGATGATAAGTTAAAGTTATAAAAAATTTTATTAGTTAGCATATTTAAATTTTCCTTTACATTTAAAAAATTCACTTCATCATGAATATCAATTTGTTTTACTATATATTTTGAACACCATTTCAATTTCTTTAACTCTATATCATGAATCTCCTTCTTTAAATTTAATGAAAGTTTTAGTGGTGTAAATCCAAGGTTCATATAAAATCCAACATTATATGATGATTCAGGCATGGTATTTAATCCAATTGTTGAAACTTTATATTCTTCTTTTAGAATTTTTATAGTATGTTCTATTAATTTTTTTCCAATCCCTTGGCTTTGATATTCATGATTTACTCCTAAAGGTCCAAACCATGCAAAAGCTCCCCATACATGAATAAAATTATATCCTACTACTTCATTATCTATTTCATATACTATACTTGAAAAGTCACTTTTTTCTATATATCCCTTTATCCCTTCAGTTGTTCTTGCATCATTTATTTTAAAACACTTTTTGTCTATTTCTTTTATTGCTTCAATATCCTCAAATTTTATCTTTCTTATCATCTAATAACCCCCACCTTCATAATATATTTATAGTTTAAACTTCATTTGAACATAATCTGAAAGCTCTTCTTCAAATCCTAATTCCTTATAAAGATTAAATCCTGCTTCTGTAGACTTTAGTTCTAAATATGATAATTTCATTTCTCTTGCTTCATTAACAGCTAACTTTAGAAGTTTGCCTGCTATACCATTCTTCCTATACTCAGTTTTAGTATAAACATTTAAGATATTTCCTATCTTACCTGATATAAAAGTTGGATTTGCTGGTTTATCAATAACTACTAAAAATACACTTGAAATAATTTCATTATTTTCTTCTGCAATATAAGCAATCATATCTTTATCAATATGATTAATGTAATATTCCTTAAGCTGTTTTTTTAGTTGATCTATCTGCTCAGATGATATATTTCCATAGTCCTCTTTTAAATAAGAAATTCTTATTTTTATTAACTCGTATATATCATTTATTCCAGCTTTTCTAATAACCATTAGTCATTCTCCTTTAAACCATAAATTCTTTAAAACCATCAACATATTTTGTTGGTATAAATTCAATTATTTCATATTTTGCAATTTCATTTATATAAAATGGATCTTCTTTGATTATTGAATTCACTTCTTTCTTATCCTTTGCATTACATAATATTATTCCCCCAATTCTAGGATCCTGTCTTCCTGAGCATATAAATTTATTAGCAATATAATATTTGTTTAAAAAAGCATTATGTTCCCCTAAATATTTCATGACAGTTTCAATTGATTTTTCATATTTTAAAATTATTATAAACATAATAATTTTCCCCCTTAATTCTGATTGTAAATAATTTATGTTACAATTACAGTGTAAATGACCAAATTTCCCTATTCAATAAAAGAAATTCAAGATTGTCCTAGTACAAAAGGAGATAGTATGCGTAAATATGAAGATATAATAAATTTTATTAACCATGAAATAGAAATGGGTTCTATAGTCCATGGACAAAAAATGCCTACTATAAGAGATTTATCAGATAAATTTAAATGCAGTAAGCAAACTGTTGTACATGCCTATGAAAAACTTCAATTTGATCACATTGTTTATTCAATTCCACAAAGTGGATACTATTTAGTGGATAAGAAAGAAATTTATAATCAAAAATCAAATAAAATAATAGATTTTTCTTCTGGTTCTCCAGATGAAAGCATATTTCCTTATGAAGAATTTCAACATTGCTTAAATCAAGCTATAGAAATATATAAAGGCTCACTTTTTAATTATTCGCCACCAGAAGGACTTTCTAGTTTAATAAATGTATTGAAAAAATATTTTGAAACTTATCAGATATTTTGTGATTTAGATAATATCTTTATAACTTCTGGCTCCCAACAGGCAATAAACATACTTTGCAGTATGCCATTTCCAAATGGCAAAACTAATGTACTAGTAGAACAGCCAACTTATCATGGCACACTAAAGGCTATCGAAACTACTAATACTCCTGTAGTTGGTATTGAGAGAAATTTTAATGGTATTGACCTTAATGAACTTGAAAAGAAATTTGCCATGGGTAATATAAAATGCTTTTATACAATCCCCCGTTTCAGCAATCCTCTTGGCATAAGTTATTCTAATAATGAAAAAATGCAAATTATTAAATTGGCTGAAAAATATGATGTGTACTTAATTGAAGATGATTATTTAGGTGAGTTAGAAACTAAAGCAAATACATTTCCTATGTACTATTATGATATTTCTGAAAGAATTATATATCTAAAAAGTTTCTCGAAAACTTTACTTCCAGGCCTAAGAGTTGCAGCCGTTGTTTTACCCAAATCACTAAGAAGTACATTTTACGAATATAAAAGATGGATGGATTTAAATACTTCTGTTATTTCTCAAGGAGCTTTAGAAATTTATATAAAAAGCAGAATGATAAATTCTAATAGAACTAAAATTCAAAAAATCTACAAAGATAGAATGAACATCCTAAAAAAAGTTTCAAGAGAAACTAAAACCTCTAATATGAAATGGCATATTCCCTACACTGGATTCTACAGTTGCCTCGAATTTACAGATAAGATTAATATAAATTGGCTGACAAAAAAATGTAAGGAGAAAAATATTCTATTCACAAATATGAACGAATCTTACTTAAGTGATTTTTTAAATACGAATAGATTAAAAATTAGTGTTGGAAGCGTTGGAGTAAATGATATAGAAAAAGGTATACGAGATTTTATAAAAATTATTAAAAATTAATATTTTTGTCACACTACTGCCACAATAAAAATATATATTAATAGTATAAGTTAACGCATTATTATTTCCCCTAAAATAATAATTAAAATAAAAAGAGAATGGATTCTATACAGTACTCCATTCTTTTTTATGCAAAAATATATTTCAAACTAACTATTTTACCACCTTAAAACCTTACTAAAAATTATTCAGTTTTAGTTTCATAAGCTTCCTCGCATGCTTTTAACAAAAATATGCCCGTAACTAATATTGAAGCAATATTTACAAAAGTAAGAAGATCATAATATTTAATTAAATCTATTAATATTCCATATATCAATGAACCTATAGGTACGGCCCCTTGAGAAAACATTCCAAGTATTGAGAAAAATCTAGACCTCATTTGATCTGGAACCAAATTTTGAAGATTGGTTGCAATTGGAGTATTTACAAATGCATTTGAAAATCCCATTACAAGACAACACATAAGCATTGATATAAATAAAATTGCCGTAGCCCCGCCAAAAATTTTTACTATTTGAGGGAAAAACAAAGCTGAAAACACAACTAATATAATAGTTTCAACAATAAGACCAGTCTTCATAAGTTTCTTTAAGCCTAATTTTTTTAAATATGCAGAAATACCAATATTACCAAACAATATTCCTATTGTAAAAAATCCTATTAGATACCCATATTTATCTGAACTAAAACCTAATTCTTTTCTTAATGCATATGGGATTAATATATCTAGCATAGGCACTAATAAAAAATTCAAAACCATAGAAAAAGTAAATAATTGCATTAATCCTCTTTTACTTTTTATATACTTTAAAGTTTCAAAGTTTTCACTAAATATAACCTTCATATCTATTTGCTTATCAGTTTCTATTTTCTTATTATAAATAATAAACATTGAAAATACAGCTGATATTATAAAAGAAAAACCATTTATAAAAAATACAGTTTTGATTCCAAACACTCCATAGATTATTCCTCCTAGTGCTGGTCCTAAAATTGCAGAAGCTGCATCTAATGCTCCTTTAGTAGAATTTGCTTCTATAAGTTTATCCTTAGTTATAAGTTCTGGCATCAATGCACTTGAAGATGCATTAAACAAACTATCCATTATAGATATAAATACTTGAACTATAAATAAATAGTAAATATTGAAATTTCCTATCATTGCAAGTATTCCTAAAAGAGAAAGCAATACGCCTCTTCCAATATCTGTAGTTATCATTATGCTCTTTCTGTTTTTTCTATCCCCTAGAATTCCTGAAAAAGGAGCTGTTAAAAGTGCAGGAGCAAGAGTTAATATTGAAAAAAGTCCCATCAAAGTCCCAGACCCTGTAACATCCAATATATATAACGGAAGTGCTATAGCTTGAATTCCACTCCCAATTAAAGATACAAACCTACCTCCTATAAACATTAAAAAATTTCTATTATTTCTATCCATTTAAAATTTACTCCTCCCAAATTAATCTTATTTCTTTATTTATCTTTTGATTAAATTGGAGTTATTAAAAGTTATTAACTTTCAATCCAACTACTACATTTAAACACTATTTGTTTTATTTTACATATAAATAGTAACAAAATTCACTACATCACAATTAATCTTTGGTATATTTATTAAGCATTTATATAATTAATTTATATTTACTTTACCACCCGCATCAATATCTCCACTTACACTTTTGCAATTTACACTATTTCCACATTTCACATAACCATCTATATTTCCACAAGTAACAGAATTCCCTGCATCAACATTTCCACTAATATCTTTACAATGAACAGAATGTCCTGCACCTACATTTCCACTCACATCATAACATTCAATTGAGCCACCTGCAGCGGCATCATTTGAAACATTTCCACATTTCAAATTCCCATAACATTCAACATCAACAGCCTCTCCATCATATTCAACATTTAAATTGTATCTACCAGCTTCACCTTTTTTAAGTAGCTTTCTTCCTATAAATGCTACAATTCTTAACTTTCCATCATCTGCCCATCCAATGCTTGGAACATCAGCTTCATTTTCATATTTTTTTCCTCCATTTGAAGAACTTGAGATCATTTCTTCTGCTTCCTCAACATTTATTTTTCCACTCTTATATAATTCAAGTATTTTTATTATACTAGCATTTGCCATACTATCAGCTCCTTCAATTAGATTATTAGGCATATTTACTATTTTACAAGTATCATCAATAATAACTTTTCCCGAACATTCTAAATTTTCAATAATACAATCATTAGATAATGTCACATTTTGTGCCTTAACTACTTTTGCTTTTAGCCCACTTGCTTCTAAATCAGTACATTCAATCACATCAACTAAGGAGTGACTTAAAGATACTCTACGTCCCAAGTACATATTTGTAAGCATTAAAAATTTTGTTGGAATTTTTGAATTTTCTAGCCCGCCATTTTTATTTATTATAGTTATTTTATCCCCATACATCCTTGAAATTGAACAAACTCCATCTATATATATTTCATCAGCGGATACTTCTCTATTACAGGTAATAACTCCATCACAAGTTATATTATCTGCTTCCAATTTAGCTCTTCTTATCTTTAAGACACCGCTTACTCTCGCCTTTTTTGCTTTAATATTTTTAAAAACCCTTCCTAGCCCATCACACACAAATTCATTTGCATCAATTTCTCCATTACTTTTAAACATTCCTCCAACTGTAACTTTTTCTGCTATTATGCTTCCCTTTAATTTTCCCATGCCTTCAATAGAAACTTCTTTATACTCTCCACCATGTATACTTCCCATTCCACTAACTTTTGCATCCTGCAATTATCTCACTCCCTAAAACATAAATTTATAATTTAATAATTTCATTTACTACAGCTTTTTCAGATATTTTTATGCTGTTTTTATATTCAACTTTATCAATAATACACAAATCTCCAATCTCCACGTCTATACCGCTTATATAATCAGCTTTAACATATTCAATCAGAATCTTATCGCCTTCAATTTCTGTAACGGTCATAATAGAATTATTGTTTTTATTTCCATTCTTATAAGTTTTAAGAGGCATTGTTTTAGGTATACTTTCAAATTCCTTATCACTTTTAAAATTATTATTTATGATAATTTCACTTCCAAATAAACTTTCTATATTTATCTTTTTGCTAGGTTTTATATAGATAAATTCAGCATTTACACCTTCTAATTGTATTTCATTAAAACTATAAAATCTTTCACATTCTAATATCCCAGCATATTGTAGTAATGTAGCCGAAATAATATTTTTAAATTCAAATTCACAATTCATATTAAATGGATATAAATTTTCATAGGTTTTAGCTTTGAAATAGCCTTTGTAAGCTACGATATTATTGCTTATTGTCACAGGTCCTTTTATTGAATTTCTAAGAACATCACATTCTAAAAACTCTGCATTTAATATTCCAGTAACTGCAACTGTTAACGCCTTGCTATGCCCTTTTATTTGGACATTTCCCAAAATTCGTACATCTCCAAAATCACTATTAATAACTTCTACATTTCCAGCTACATTAAGCTTCCCAACATAAGATTCCTTAAGATTAACTTCACCTGCTGAGTTCAGTTTTTTTACATTAGCTTCATTTATATCTAAATTTCCTGCTGCATATACTCTATCCACTTCTCCACTTATAGTCCTATTTCCTAATGCCCATATATTTTTCTTCATAAATTAATTCGCCCCTTAATAAGAAAATTGCATATTTCCGTCTTCTTCCTCTTCACTATCAGTATCAAATTTAAAATTAAAACTCTTCCTATATTTCAATTTCATATTGCTACTAATATCATCCAACCTAAATTGCTTTATAATATTTAATCTACTGTCTAAAAATACCTGACTCTCTTCTTGATATATGGTTGCATAATAATCTTCAGCTTTATCAAATAGTACAAATATAAATCCCGTTGATTTTATATTTGAGCAATATCCCTTTATACCTGAAACCAATTCAATAACTGCACCTATTGATATATCCTTATCCTTTTTCAATTCAGAAATTGCAATCATTATAAGTACTTCAATGTAAGAAAAATTATTTTTTTCAAATCCTTTAATAAAAGCTGGAATTAATCCCTTGTTTATTTCTTCAATAATATTTAAGTCATCTGTAGTAAAATTTCTTTCTGAAACTTCTGGCGAAAGAATTTTAGCAAGTTCTTCAAGAGAATATTTATCTTTAAGTTCTTGTATTGCTCTAATTCTATTTAAAATTTTATTCTTTGGAAAAAAGGTTTCCTGCCCTGTGAAAGATGGTTGTTTAATAAACCACTCTTCTGGAATTAATCCTTCTCTTTTCCATCTATAAAGCTGACCATAAGAAATTTTAGTTTCATTTAATAAATCCTTTTTAGATATTAGCATGATCTACCTCCTGTGTAACATTGTTTTATTATATACAGTGTAACAATGTTTTGTTTCGTTGTCAAATTATTCTATTGGAGTAAATAAATATTTTATTGCCTGTAATCTTTTAAAATAAATAGAAAAGCATCAATAAACTGAATAAAATCCACTCAATTTATGATGCTTCATCACATATTAATAATCTTTATATAAAATATTCTATCACAGCATGACCACTACTATTAGGTTTATTGGAATGTATACTTACTGTGATTGTAGTTTCGTGCCAAAAGCTTGTGTTAATAGTACATGAAACCTCTTGGTTTGTTTTTACATTTTCCCATTGACCTCCGCCTCCATCAGAGGAAACTATTTTAACACAAAAGTTGCCATCCTCTGGAGTTGTAATTCTACCAAAAAGATTTACGATTTTTCCAAAACCATGTTTACTTCCTGTAAAACTATAATCTCCATTATTATCAAAAATAAAATCAAACACAAATGAATTTTTATTATCTCTACCATTTGAAGACATAGCAACTATACTTTCATTGGTTAAATTTCCACTTTCAAAAGTATTATTTAAATCCTTAAATATTTTTTCAAATACTATCTTCATTAAATCAAACTCCTATATTTTTATCAGTTATTTATATGTAATAGGAATTGAATTTAGAATTTCTAAATTTAAATTATTATTCTAATTGGAAAAGATATTTGTCATCTGTTAAGTAAGTGGTTTCAACTTCTTCATCACTCTTAATATTGGTTTTGCAATCAACCACTGATGTAATAAACTTATTATGATTAGGACTGAAAACATATTCTCTAGGCTGTCTACGCTCTGCTGCTTCCTCGTTGTTCTTAAATAATTTATCAGTCACAATAAATTTATTTCCCTGCATCTTACCATACATGGCTATGTTTTTTCCTCTATCATCTCCGTCTCCAAAATAAGTATAACAAACAAACTCATTTTTAAAATCAATCCAATTTATAGATAAATTTTTTCCTTCATAATTTTCTTCATACCTGGAAACTACTTTCTTATCAAAATCCACTTTATATAATCTAAATTTATCATGACGTGTACCATTTTCTTCTGTGCAATAAACAAACAATGTTCCATCTTCAAACACATTTTGAATTCTTGGCATACTTAAATCCATGGAGCTTTTTTCTCCAGTTTCTAAATTTAATTTTATTAGTTTAGCAAATTCTCCTATATAAATATTTTTCCCTGTTAAATCGAACTTACTATCAATTCCACGCTTAGAATAACTTTCATTTAAAGTATATTTTTTATGGTCATTATAATTTAATATTGTATATTCAGCTTTATCCGCTAATCCATACTTATTATAGTTTTCTAATTTGCTCACATAAGAAATATAGCCCTGTTTAATCAACTGAACATTATAATCCCATAAATCCTGCTTCTCTTTTGCTTTTTTACTTCCTGGAAGTCCATTTACAAATTCTTTATCAAGATCTAAAACCTCTTCAAGCTTTCTTTCTTTAGAGTCAAATACAAATGCCTGCTTTTTATTCCCAACTAGTATTAATCCATCAGTTCTATTATATGGGAAATCATATAACCTTGTTATATTGCTGTCATTCAATATTTCAGTACTTTCATCACTTTCTATATTGTAACTATATAAAATTAGATTTTCACCACGAAGTTTTGAGTCTTCTCTATCAATCACTAAAATATTTTCCTCATCTATCCAAAATAATACTCTTTTATTTTCAAGCCCACTTAATTTCTTTTTTAAAACAGGTGTATTTTTAGGTTTATTATCTTCTACCTTAAGCAAAACCTCTTTTTTCACATCTTCTGATACCCTTATTTCATTAGTTTTAGAACATCCACTAACCAAAGATGCAGACAAAGCAAATACTAGAAATAAAAGACTAGTCTTAGCTATATTTCTCACTATACCTCCCCTAAATATAAATAACAGGCAAATATATTACTATTTAGTCTGTTATTTTATTTAATTCTTTCTTAATTATTCTATAGGATTAGAATTAACAAATCCTTTAACAATTTCATCAGTATTTTGAGTATTTCCAAAGAATGAAACCGAATAATATCTATCTTCTTCATTCCAAATATAGTGCATAGACGAACCTTCTCCTTCTTCTATTGGTTTTACTTCATATTTAAAAACTTCTTTATTATTAATATTTAATTTATCAGCTTTAAGTTGCATAATTTGATTAGTTTTCCAGTTTTTAATGCTTCTATATCCATTAGTTTTTATTTCATTATATTCTTTAGCATTTTTTCCTTCTGAAAAAGTTATTGAACCATTTTTGTTTGAATAAAAATTATTAAGCTCGTAATTAATCTTATTATTTTTAATATCAGAATCATAAGAAATTCCAACTCCTGAATCATTTATACTTATATCTTCATTAATCTTTAAAGGAAGCTTTGGATTAAATCCAAGAAGATTTTTCGCCTTTTCTAAATCTTCTTTATCGTAAATATCCATAACACCTATTTCTGTTGAAACTTCACGCTTTATAGGTGAATAATCAACATTTTTAGCTTCTTCTGGATATTTTATAGATTCTGCTATTTTCTTTATAATATCTTCAGAAAGATTCAAACTATTTTTGCTAGTTTTATCTCCCTTCTTAATTATTGAATTATATTTTATACTATAAGATAATCCTTCATTATCCCATACAAAATACTTATATGTCTCCGTATATCCCTCTGTTGTAACACCATTTTCAAGTTTTTCAGATGGCGCTGTAATTGATAAAGTTACGCTCTTTCCATTAATTTCTCCTAATTTCATAGCTTCTTCTTTAGCTTCTATTTTAGGCTTTTCAGTAAACTTCATTTTATCACTTTCCATATTTTTTAAGGCTGCTACATGTTCTGTTTTAGATACTTGAAATGTAATATCAAATGGCAATTGATTTTGCCCCTCAAAATATATTTGTACTATGTTATCTTTGTCCACAACTCTTCTAACCTGAATTGCTCCTAATTTGTTTCCTTCAGGAAGAAAATTTGGTACTTTGAATTTAAAACCTGCTGCCTGTTCAGCTTTATTTATATCATCATATGCTTTTAAAGGTGCCTCAATAATAAACTTATGTTCTCCATTTACAATTGAACTGCTACTGACAGCTGTTAAAGCAATACTATTTGTATCTGCTGCTTTTACAAGAGAACAATTTGCTGCTGTTATAGCTGCAATTACCATACAGCTTAATATAGCTTTTTTAGAAATTTTACTTGAATTTTGTTTGAATTTTTTTATCATTTTAATTTCCCCTCACATATATATTTATTTTGAAATAACCTTAATATGGTTTTCATCAAATCACTGTTACATCACTTCCTTGCTTTTATAATTCTCATATTTTAATTTTCCATCATTATCAACAGTTGCTATGAATCCATCTTTAATTTGAATAAGTTTCCCACCATATTTAACTTCATCGCCATCAGTTAAATTCTTAACTACTCCTTCAATACTTTTATTAATTAATATTTTACTTTCATTGTTAAAATATAAATCACTTCTAGCTATCTCTGATTCTAAATTCATCTTTTTCCAACTAGATGTATTTTCACTAATCTTGCCATAAACTATACTTGATATTTTATCTCCATTAAGTTCACCCATATATATTACATCATTCCTATCAATACTCAGAAGTGATAATTTCTTATTCGTGTTAAATGTTAATTGCTTATTAGGACTTGTAATAAAAAATTTATTAGTTGCCTTATCTTCATAAATTAGTCTATCTTCATGTGGTATTACTTGCATATTGCCTAAAACTTTAGCATTAATATCAACTTTCGTTAACTTTTCATTTCTATCTACCCTATAAACTATATTTCTTGAACCACCTTTACTAATATCTATATAATATACATTTGTAAGAACTGATGTAGATATATTTTCCACTTTCATGTTTTTTTCATACTTGCATATTTCTTTTACAAAAGTTTTAGAAGTATTTGCTGCGTTACATGTTATAAGTTGAATTTTTTCTACTCCATCTTTTCTCACTTTTTCTACTATTGTAAGAATATCTCTTCTATCTAGCCATTTATAACACATAATCTCTTCATTTTCTTCCATTTCAATTTCACTTACCTTGCCTGTTTTAATATTTTCAATATATACATTTTTATCCTTAATATATGTCAAATATTTTCCTTCATATGATAGCTCAATTTTATCAGCCTCACTAGGAACGCTACCCTTAATATCTTTTGTAAAATCTTGATCTATCTTTAATTTTTCACTTTTAAATTTTGATGAATTAGCAAAAACAAAATTATCTAATATATATAAACCACTTATCTGTAATAATAATGATAATGCTACACAAACAATTAATTTTTTCATATTGTTATAACTCTCCTAAATTTATTTCACAATAACTGCCGTTGGGATTGTTCTCTCTCCCATACTATTTGATGGTGTATTTATAATCTGTCCAGCATAATACATTGTTGTAGATTTTCCACCATCTAAATTAATTGCATTAATAGCTCCTAGTTTATATAGTATTTCCTGTACTTCTTTATAGGTTGCGCCTAAACTTGTTAAACTTCGTCCATCAATAACCATAAGAATTATTGCACCATCTTTTCTTTGTCCAATTGCTGTTCTCGGTGCTATCCCTCCATCTATTGTTATGTCCGACATCTTACCGTTCACTATAAGAGTAGGACCAAAGCTTAATGCTTCTTGAACTCCTAATCCTTTAAGTTGATTTTCTGAATACTTTCCTACAATTAATTTTCCATCTTTAGTTATTCCAAATAAATCTGTTTTACTATTTTGATCCAAGCTATTCCATACCTTTTTGCCATTACTAACCACAATTCCATCTGGAAATGCTCCTGTTCCTGTCCACTCAACTGAGGATTTATCAATGAATGCGCCTCCATTAACGGCAGCAATAGCACCATTATTTTCAGCAATTTCAGATGTAGTTTCACCCTCCTTTTCTAATTTAGAGCTAATTCCTATTTTTACTCTTGTTGAATCCTTTATAACAAGATAATATCCTTTATACTTTGGATTATCAGCTATATAATAAGGTTCTATAGAATCATCCTTAACCTCAGGAATTTTAACTTCATTAACATCAGTAGTTTCATCTCCAGATTCAAGCCCAGTTTTACCTATAATGCTTTCTATTTTTTCATTTGATAAAAAACAAGTAGCTAAATATTGGTTTTTCATTGAACCCATTGCAGCTCCAACATAATTTCTTTTAGCATTTTCAAATGGCCCATATAAAAGCAAAAATGGGAAGGTACATACAGTTATAATTAATTCAATTACTAAAAATGCTAGCACTGTTCTAATAGATACTTTATTGTTTTTTTGTCTTTTTCTTTTTTTTAACTTTCTTATGTGTATAGACTTTGTAGTCTTATTTTGGTGGTATTCACTCATCTTATCCTCCATATAAAGAATAATAAAATATTTTCACAACTATAAGAATGATTTACAATTCATAACTTATGTTTTATTTATTCTCTCTATATATATTACTTTTAAAATGTTTCAAAAGTTGCACAAGATGTTACAAACATGTTAACTTTACATCAATTATTACAATATTTTCCTGAATAGCTATTGTTATTTCTCCATTATGCTCATCTACAATAGACTTACAAATATATAATCCTAATCCATTACCTTCTTGGTCTTTAGCATTTTCTCCTCTTACAAATGGTTCAAAAGCTTTTTCTTCAAAATCTGAATTTATATTTTCACTTATATTAGCTATTGTCACTTTATAAAATCCATCACTTTTATGTCCATCAATCTCTATTTCTCCATATTCAATGGAATACTTATAGGCATTTTCTAATAGATTTAATAATAAACTTTTTATCTCATCATATATTCCAGCAATAGTTCCTTCTTCAATATTTAACTTTACTTTTATGCTATTGTTGTTTCTAATTTTCATTTCTTCCGAAACTTCATTTAACATTTTTCCAATATTAAATTCAGTTTTTTCTCTGCTTAATATTTGACCTCTTGATACCTCTAATATACTTGATATCATGCTGTTTAATTTTGCACTTTCTCTTTCAATAGAATTTATTGCCTGCTTTCTAAATTTTTCATTGTTAAAATTTGTTTGTAAAAGTTCCGCATATCCAGATATAGAGGTTAAAGGAGTTTTTAGTTCATGAGTAATGTTGCAAAAAAAATCTCTTCTAGTTTTCTCCAAATGATGAGTAACTTCTATTTGTTTTTTTATCTGTGTTCTCATTTTATTGTATTCATAAGCTAAATCACCAATTTCATCTTTATTATTATGCTCTAATACCTCATATCCATAGTTACCATTTGAAATTTCCTTAACACCTTTTAATAAATTTTCTATGGGACGAGTTGATTTTCTCATTATTATATAAGTTAAAATTAAAATAATAAAAAATAAAATGCTCTCTACCAAAGTAAACAACAAATATATATTGTTATTATTAATAATAATATCTTTATAATCTCTAATAATTTCAACTATACCCACACATTCCTCATTTGAATATAGTGGGTATGCAAAATATCCCTTGTATTCATTATTTTCCTTGTTAAAATAAACATATGCTTTATTTTCCTTAGCCTTATTAATATGTTGATTTATACTTTTATTAACTTCGCCCTTTACACTTTGATATTGAAGCCCACCATTTTCATCATAAATACCTACCGTTGAATTATTACCTTCTGATAAACTCATAGCTATTTTAGGACTATTACTTGCAAAAGTCTGCTTATCTAAAACTTTACTATTTATCCTGAAATATTGGTTAATAAAATCTGTTGAATTGTTTTGCTGCATTGTCATATCATTTTTTATAGTATTATTACTGCTATAATCTACTATGTTTTTTACAACTATATTTAAAGCTACTCCTCCTAAAATTAATAAAATTCCAATTCTTATAGCTATCTTAGTTCTTAATTTTCTATTTTTCATATAGCTGCCTCATCTTATATCCAACACCAAAAACTGTTTCTATATATTTATTTTCTCCATCTTCAATCTTTGCTCTTAACCTTCTAACATGTACATCTACTGTTCTAAGCTCTCCAAAATAATCGTAACTCCATATTTTATCTAAAAGCTCTTCTCTCGAAAATACTTTTCCTCTATTGGTTGATAATAAGTAAAGCAATTCATATTCTTTTGGTCTTAAACTTATTTCAGTTCCTCTTTTAATAACAATTCTACCCTCTTCATCTAAATATGTTTCTTTTCCTACTTCTATTAAATTCTTTTCTTTTTCTATCTTTACTGATTTTTCTACCCTTTGAAGGGACTTATTAACCCTAGCTATTACTTCTTTTATATGAAAAGGCTTAGTAATATAATCATCCGCACCTATTTCTAACCCCAATACCTTGTCCACAATATCATTTTTAGCAGTGACCATGATTATTGGAATATCTCTTTCCTGTTGTATTTTCTTACATACTTCAAATCCATTTATATCAGGTAACATCAAATCTAAAAGTACTAAATCAGGCTCAAACTCACTATTTTTCTTTAAAGAATCTATCCCATTTTTACTAATCTCAACTGTAAAACCTTCCATTTCAAGAGCAAATGTAAGCATTTCTCTTATACTAGTATCATCCTCTACAATTAAAATCTTATTCCCCATATTGTCCTCTTGTATACTCAAGCTTTAGTTAAACTCAATATACTTTTCCTTTCATAATATTTACACTATAATTTATATCCTAAACTAGATTTTTTCAACTCATATAATATTTCATATTACCATTCTACCATTTATTTGTTACATAAGTGTTTCCTTACATAAAAGTTATTATATTCATAAATATAATTTTGCATTTGATAATAAAATAATTTACTTAAATAAAAATAAAAGCATGCTTGAAACAGAAATTACTTTTAGTAAAATCATAGTTTCAAACATGCTTATGTTTTTAAATTACTTAACTTCTATTCTATTATAATTTTTCTTACCTCTTTTAATTAACACTGCACCATCTTGGAAATCTTCTTCATTTAAAGTTCTATTTACATCTTCAACTTTAACTCCATTAATAGTAAGACCACCTTGTTCTATTAATCTTCTACCTTCTTTTTTAGATGGTAAAATCTTAGTAGATGCCATTATATCCATTATTGGTAATCCAATTTCTTCTTTAGTTATTGTTACTGTTGGGACATTGGACATATCAGCACCACCTGCAAATAAAGCGGCTGCTGCTTCTTCTGCTTTCTTAGCTTCTTCTTCACCATGAACAAGCTTAGTTATTTCAAATGCTAGTACTTTCTTAGCTGTGTTTATTTCTGAACCTTCTAAACTTCCTAACCTTCTTACTTCCTCCATTGGTACAAAAGTTAATAATGCTAAACATTTTTGAACATCTGCATCATCAACATTTCTCCAATATTGATAGAAATCATATGGAGAAGTTTTTTCCGGATCAAGCCATAATGCTCCACCAACAGTTTTACCCATCTTTTGACCTTGGCTGTTAGTAAGTAAAGTACAAGTCATAGCCATAGCTGCACCTTGAGCTTTTCTTCTTACTAGTTCAACTCCAGCAATCATATTAGACCATTGGTCATCTCCACCAAGCTGCATTTTACAATTATACTTTTGGTTTAATTCATAGAAATCATAACCTTGCATTAGCATATAGTTAAATTCTAAGAAAGATAATCCCTTTTCTAATCTTTGTTTAAAACATTCAGCTGAAAGCATTCTATTTACGGAGAAATGAACTCCTACTTCTCTTAAGAAATCAACATAATTAAGATTTAATAACCAATCTGCATTGTTTGCAAGTATTGCCTTACCATCTGAAAAGTCTATAAATTTCTCCATTTGTTTCTTAATAGATGCAACATTATGTTCAATGTCTTCCTTTGTAAGCATCTTTCTCATATCAGTCTTACCACTTGGATCTCCAACCATAGCTGTTCCACCACCAATTAAAGCTATTGGTCTGTGTCCTGCTCTTTGCATATGAGCCATAAACATCATAGCTATAAAATGTCCTACATGTAAACTATCTGCTGTTGGATCAAATCCTATGTAAAAAGTTATTTTTTCATTTTCTAATAACTTTCTTGTTTCTTCTTCATGAGTAAATTGTTTTATGTATCCTCTTTCTAATAGCTCATCTAATACGTTTGCCATTATAGTCCCTCCTAAAAATCTTCTTAAATAAAAATTTATCATAACAGATATAAAAAATAACTCTGTATAAAAGCTTCCATTATTTAAATCACTTATTATAGTATATCCTCAACCTTAGCTTTTGGCAACAAGGTAAAGCGGTTAAGTAAATAAAGCTCCTGGTAATATTACTTTAAAGCTATGCTCAATTCTAGAATTGATAAATCTAACTCTTCTTTTCCCCTTGAAAGAATTTTTAATAATTCCTAATCCTCTTCCACTAGATAAAAATCTTTTTTTATCATCTAAAGAAATTAATTTTTCATAAAGCCAAATATTTCTTTTGTTGTAATTAATACGTTCACCTTTAATATTTTCACCTATAAATTCACCTGGACTTGTAATTATAATATCATCTATATCAATGACTACCTCTATTACCTTATTTAAATCAAAATATTCTCTATATAAAACTGCATTTTTTATTGCTTCATTTATTGCTTGTGCTGGATATTCCTTAGGTAAAATATTTTTTATCACTTCTTCTGCCTCATCAATCATAGACAAAAGATTTCCTTGAACTATATGTAATTCTCCATTTTTATGATTTAATTTATTAATAATTTTTATCATATTATTAGGAATATATATATAATTTTGATCTGAAAATACAAGTAGTCCTCCATAAGTACATTTAAGAGATGTGCCATCCCTATGCTCAAAAGTTATGCCTGTGCTAAGCAATAAAAACTTTCTATTTTCTTCATTAATATCTATTCCCTTTTTATTAAAATATTTATTAACCAACTCCATGTTTAGCATACTAATTTCACTTCTTATTAATGGGCAGGTTTCAATTGTCAAGCTTAGATTTTCTTCAAATAAAGCGATTAATTCCTGCTTCCTCATTACATCTGTAGTTGAACCTCTTCTAATATAAAAAGCTCCATTTTCTCTTACCTGATAAGGCTTCTGATATCCATCATAAATAGATATAACTCCTATTTTCTTATTTTGGTAATCAACAAAATCTACTTCAATTGGAATTGGCGGCTCACATCTTGTTGAAATTATTTGTTGTATCTGTTCTTCACAAAACATATCGTCTTCTTGTATTCCTATAATTTCTTTAGTCTTATCTTGAATTCCAACAATTATATATCCTCTTCCACCATTTGAATTAGCTATAGCACATATATCCTTAGTTAATTCTTTCTTTCCTGTTTCATTATAAAGTTCTAGTCTTAATTTAAAATCTAATTTTATGCCTTCCTGTTTCTTTATCAAAACTGATAACTTTTTACTATCCATAACTACACACCCACTTATCAATAATAAAGAAGAAATATACACGTCTAATTAAAAAAGCACTCTTATTAAATATAATAAGCTTGCTTTATAATCATATTATTATATTTTAAATATATGCCCACTTAAAACTCTATTTTTCCCACTTTTCTTAGATTTATATAATAAATCATCTGCTTTATTAATGAGTTCACTAATATCTGTACCATTTAGCGGGAAAAATGAAATTCCAAAACTAGCCGTCACTGATTTATTTTGTCCCTCAAAGCCTACCTTACTCTTCTCTAAATTTCGTCTTATTATTTCAATTTTATTATATACACTATCTTCTGTTGTAAAATCTGTAATGTATAAAATAAATTCTTCTCCACCATACCTTGCTAAAATATCTTTTGAATCTATACCGCTTGCTACAACTTTTGCTGTATTTATTAATATTTTATCTCCAAACTGATGACCATATGTATCGTTAATCTTTTTAAAATCATCAATATCAATCATTGCTATTGCAAATTTATTGCCACTTTCTTTTTTTATATTCTTCTCTAAAAACTCAAAAAAATACTTTCTATTGTATATTCCTAATAAAGAGTCTCTTTGATTTATTTTCTCTAATTCTTTATATAATAAAGAATTTTCTATTGCTATAGCAATTTGATTTGCAATTGAGCGTAGAAATACTTTCATTTCTGTGTTCAAAAATTTGTAAAGATTATGTTCCACAACTATATATCCAATAAATTTATCTCTTAATTTTATTGGCGACCCCATAATCGAGTGTATATTGATTTTATGCTTTTCATTTCTTTTTATTGGCGATTCTGAATTAATTAAGAATTCATCGCCACTATTTATATTTGCAAGTTGATCAGAAGTAAAATTTATCTCTTCTTCTTCAATATTGCTGGCCTTAATTTTCAATTCTCCATCCTCAATTAAAAAGATTGTCGAATAAGTAACTCCTAGTATTCCAATGATCATATCATTAATCATAGACATTAAATTATCACTACTAAAAAAAGTATTTATATATTTGCTAACTTCTATTATATTAGACAAAGAATCTATACTCTTTTCTAATTTCATATTTTTTATGTTCATTTCTTGTCTATGCTGTTCAGTAAATCTCTGATAATTTTCAAATTCTGTTTTTAAAGAATAATATAGTTTCTCATAATCCTGCATTTATTTGCACCATCCTCTAACCATAAACACTTCATGATTATTTAACAACTCTTCCTTACCAATGTTTTATACTTGTTACTATTATACTATAATTACTAATATAATTGAATAAAATTATAATATGCTATTAAAAATAATTTTTATTTGAACATCCCAGTTTCCCAATGTCTATTATAAATTCTATGAATTTGCAAAATATATTTAGGATAAACTATATAAAATGTAATAAGGAGATGAAGTAATGAAATTCTTACAATTAATTATGAGTATATTTATATTCTTATGTATTTGCTTATTGTTCATTAAATTCACCAATTCGCTATTAAACATAATATTATTAATTTCACTGGTTGTATTCCTTACTAAATTATTAATTCAAAAATATACAAATCATTATTAGTCTATGCAATTTTATTCTACAAACTAATGAATCCTAAAAATTTTTATATTCTTTTAGGATTCACTTAATGCTTTTTTATTATTTTTCCCAAGGTTTAGTATTTAAATATTCTATAAACTCTTTTTTCAATTCTTCTTTCTTTAAAGCAAATTCTATAGTTGCTTCTAAAAATCCAAGTTTATCTCCCACATCATATCTTTTGCCTTCAAAATTATATGCATACATAGCTTCTTTACTTATCAAAGTCTTTAATGCATCAGTTAATTGAATTTCTCCACCTTTTCCTGGTTTAGTATTACCTAGTATATTAAATATTTCTGGTGTTATAATGTATCTTCCAAGTATAGCAACATTGCTAGGTGCTTCTTCTATTGAAGGCTTTTCTACTAAATCCTTAACCTTGTAAACTCTATCTTCAATATGGATCCCATCTACTATTCCATATTTTGAAACATTTTCTTTTGTTACAGTTTGAACTCCTAAAATAGTAGTTTTATATTCACTATAACAATCTATTAATTGTTTCAAACAAGGAGTCTCACTATCAACTACATCATCACCTAATAAAACTGCAAAAGGTTCATTTCCAACAAAAGTTTTTGCGCAATAAATAGCATGACCTAACCCTTTAGGTTCTTTTTGTCTTATGTAGTGTATATCAACCATTCCCGAAATATCTCTAACTAATTCAAGAAGTTCCGATTTTCCTGCTTTCTCCAGCTCTAATTCTAATTCTATTGATTTATCGAAATGATCTTCTATACATTTTTTATTTCTACCTGTGATAATGAGAATTTCTTCTATTCCTGAAGCAATTGCCTCCTCTATTATATATTGAATTGTTGGCTTATCAACTATTGGAAGCATTTCCTTTGGTTGTGCTTTGGTTGCTGGTAAAAATCTTGTTCCGAGACCTGCTGCTGGTATAATTGCCTTTTTAACTTTCATGACATGTCATCCTTTCACTTTAAAGATTTTACTTTCTTCCTGTAAAACTCGCTTTCATATCCAATGTTTTAAAATCTGTAAATGGAAATTGCACTGGCATTCCTGTTTTTCTAGATTTATATGCTGCTAGTATTATTGACATTGCTTTTTTACCTTCTTCACCAGATACTAAAGGCGCTCTGTTTTCATTTATAGCATCAATAACATCCTTAAATAAAGGTGTGTGTCCTTCACCATAAACATTATCGATTTTTACATTTACTTGGTTTTTTACAGCTTCTTCATCTTCTCCATCAAATCTCCAAGTTTCAAGTTCATTAACTGCAAGCCCACCAATAGCTACAGCTCCAGTTTCTCCAAAAATGCTTAGAGTTTCTTCTAAATTTGTAGGATATACACAAGCTGTTCCTTCAACAATACCTATAGCTCCGCTTTTAAATCTTATTATTATCGCACCAAAGTCTTCTGCTTCGATATCCCTTAAGTAAGTATCACATTCAGCATATACTCTTTCAATCTCTCCACCCATCGTCCATTGCAGCAAATCAATATTGTGTATACATTGGTTCATAAGAGTACCGCCATCTAATTCCCAAGTTCCTCTCCATGGAGCTTGCTCATAGTATCCCATATTTCTATTCCATAGCACTCTTGCTGTTCCATTTATTATTCTTCCAAATTTATCTCCGTCAACTGCTTCTCTTAATTTTTGTATTGGCTTATTAAATCTATTTTGATGACATACCCCAAGCTTAACATTATTTTCATTCGCTACTTTAATCATTTCATTAGCATCATTAATTGATAAAGCCATTGGCTTTTCCACTAGAGCACTTGCTCCTTTTTTCATAGAATAAATTGCGATTTCAGCATGGTATCCACTTTCTGTAGCAATTGTAACTACATCAATATCTTCTTTTTCTAACATTTCTTTATAATCTACATATGTATGAACAGAACTTTCTGAAGCTCCAGTTTTATCTATGTACTCTTTCTTCTTAGCTTCAGCTTTTACTAACTCAACATCACAAGTTGCAACTAATTCTGCTTCTTCACTATTTTTAGCTAATGCTTCAACATGCTTATAAGATATTCTTCCGCAACCTATGATTGCAAACTTTAATTTTTTCATCCCGTATCCAACCCTCTTCTTTAATATTCTTTTATGTTTAACTCTTCTTATATATGATAATTTTTTATAATATTAATAATAAATTACTCTAATAGTCTTCCGTAAACATATTTAATTAGAATGTATATTTTCTAAATGCATTTAATTATAGTCTTCAATATTATGTAAATATCAAAAAATATATTATTTTTTCTTATATATTCTAAATTCAGCGTTAACTTATCAGGCATAATTGTATTAATGTAAAATTCTTCAGGATTCTCTACGCCTCCGAGTAAATCATTTTCATCCCTATATCTAATAGATGCTAAATCAGTTATTCCAGGTTTAACCTCAAGTACTTTTTTCTGTTCTACATTATAAAGCTTAACATATCTAGGTACTTCAGGTCTTGGTCCAACTAGGCTCATATCTCCCTTAAATACATTTATTAACTGAGGTAATTCATCTAGTTTATACTTTCTCAAAAATGCACCAATCTTTGTAATCCTGTTGTCATTACCTACTGTAATCTGTTTTCCTAATTTTTCTGCATCTACAACCATAGTTCTATATTTAAGTATTTCGAATTCCTTACCATTTTCGCCTACTCTTATCTGTTTAAAAAACACAGGACCATCAGACCCTGCCTTTATTTTAATTGCAATTACAATTAAAACTGGGCTTAAAACTATAAGTCCTAAAGTAGAGCATATTAAATCAAATATTCTTTTGATTACTTTATTAATTTTATTCATCTATCTACTCCTAATAAAATCTTTTCAAATTTTATAACATTACATACTACTATTTTATATCATTTTGATTATTATTGCTTATGTTAACAAATTTCTTCATAAATACTTAAGGAAACTCGACTCACATTCGTTCGCTGAGTAAGTGATTCACAGCAAATCATAGATTTGTGTTCTCTACTTAAGGAAACTCGACTCACATTCGTTCGCTGAGTAAGTGATTCACACAAAATCATGGATTATGACTCTCACTTACCTACTTAAGAAGGAAATATGCTATTTGAGAGCTTCTAAAAACTTTTCAGCCAATCCATGATATGTATGATTTAACAATACATAATCTCTCCCATTTTGCCCAATTTTATTCTTTTCATCTTCACTTAAGTTTTTAATCTTCATAACAGCTTCCACTACTGCATCTGGATTTTCAGCTGGGACAGTAATACCGCAATTTGAATCTTTAACTGGATCATTTGATGCTTCCACAGCATATATTACTGGTCTTGCTGCCATCATGTAATCAAATAGCTTATTTGGACTTACTCCATAGTTAAACAAATTTTGCTTTTTTAGACCAATATAGCATATATCTAATAATTCTAATACATTATCCATATTATCTTTTAATACTGGATCTAAAAATTCCACATTTGTTACATTATTTGTTTTGGCATATTCAATTAATTGACCTTTTACATTTCCATTTCCGACCATTACATATTTAACTTTTTCATCTGTTGTCTTTTTAGCAGCATCAATCATTGTATCTAAAACATTAGCTGGTGAGTGGTTTCCTGTATATCCCACTAAAAAATATCCTTGTTCTTTTAGCTCTTTTAATCTTTCAATAGTTTTTTCCATTGGAGCAGTTTTCTTTTCTCCAACAATTATTCCATTAGGCACATGGACATAATTATCTGTTTTAAAGCCTCTATCTCTCATATGCTTATCTGCATTTGGTAAAATTGATACAATCCTATCGCTATTTTTAAATGCAAAATCTTCTGCTCTTTGAAGCACCACTATAGCAGGATTGTTCTTAGAATATCCCCCTATTTCCATTGGTGTTAAAGGCCATAAATCATGAATTTCAAAGAAAAGCTTTCCTTTAGATCTTTTAGCAATCCTATGGGCAGGATATATATCCAATGGATAAGTAGATGATGCTATAACAGCATCTGGTTTATATTTATCTGAAATCTTCTTATAATTCATTCTTAATTTAAACATGAAAGTTGAAATATTCTTTATTCTCCCAACACCATTTCCATTATATTCAGGAGTTTTAACCCATACATATGTAATTCCATCTATAACTTCTTCTTGGAAATCTTCTTTAACTTCTGGATTCTTTTTTCTTAAATGAGAGAAATCAGCTGCAAGTATAGTAACATTATGTCCCATTTGAGCCCATTCTCTTCCCATATAATAAGGTCTAAATTCCATTCCATGATAATCAGACCCTGCATAGTGATTTATAAGTAAGATATTCATCTTAATTTTCTCCTTTTCTACTTGTAATACTAGGTAGGTTTATTCCTATTTAATCTTCTTTATTTCTTGTGCAAATCGTTCAAAATTAGTTTCTGCACAAAAATCCTTTAACCACAATTCACGGCACCTTTCACGAAAAGCATTTTTTTCTTCTTTTGATAGTTCAGCCATATATTTAATCTTTTTCCCTAGTTCTTCTACCTTAAAATCTGCTGGCAGCAATAATCCCGTTTCCTTATCTCTTACAATTTCCGATGTTCCACCAACATCAGTAGCTATAGATGGGATTCCAAATGAACATGCTTCCATAATACTTACTGGCAAACCTTCTGAGCTGCTTGTATTTATAAATAAATCTACTGGTTCTTTTTGATAATACTTCATTAAGTCTGAATTCTTAATGCTTCCTGCAAAATTAACTTCCATAAAATCCAAATTCTCTTTTGAATATTCTTTAAGTTCTTCTAATCCTGCACCAGCCCCAAAATGAGTCCACTTAAGTTCTAATCCTGAATTTCTCAAAGTTGCTAGCGATTTTGCTAATAAATCCATTCTCTTAACTGGACTTATATGGCAGCAGCTTACTATATGAAATATGTGGTTTTCATCAACTGATTTTATACCATTATCTTGACTTCCTAGATAACCTGTTTTTATCTTATTTTCATAACCTGGGTAAAGATTGTTTAAATAATCTCTTCCATTATTAGAACAAGTATATACTTTATTAATATTCTTAATAAGATATTCTCGTAGTGGTAAATAATTCATAGAATTTCTATATGTATAAATATCGTAACCATGCGCACGACTTATAGCACATTTTTCTTTTATATTAAAATAATCTCTAAGTTTTATTGCTGCTAACGCAGTATCATAAAACCAATAACTATAAAAAATAGCTTTATCATATTGTTCCAAATTTGATTTTTCTAGAATCTCTTTAACTTTTTCAAATACAATATTAGATTTAGCTGTAAAATATGTTAAGTATGCTTTCTTTTTTATTGATCCCTTTATTGCTAGTTTTTCAGAATCTGTCATATATCCATTAAAATTAGTAAATGGAAATAACTTTATACCACTTATAGGAAGTTTATGTTTTACATCGGATGCTTTAATTCTATATATTTCAAAATTATGTGGTGTAGTTCTTGTTTGAACTGCATCATCTGAAGTACTAGTTGCAATTATAATAACTTTCCTAAAATTTTTTGAAAGCATTAATATTTCATCTTCTATAAACTCTTCACCCTTATCAAAAGGGAAAATTTTTGTCAAAAACACTAGACAATCGTTCATTTCTGCCTCCTAATCATTTTTAATATGATTCCAAGCCAAATAAACCTATCATAAATGATAGAATTCATTTGGCCTTTATTATTTATATCCTTTTGGGTTTTTAAGTTGCCATGCCCAAGAATCTCTGCACATTTCATCTAATCCTCTTGTGGCTTTCCAATTTAACTCTTTGTTGGCTTTAGAGCAATCTGCATAGCATACTGCTACATCTCCAGCACGTCTTCCAACTATTTTATATGGTATATTCACACCAGATACTTTTTTAAATGCTTCTATTAATTCAAGTACACTATATCCTGTCCCAGTTCCTAAATTATATGTTACTAATCCTGGATTTTTCTTTAATCTTTCAAGAGCTTTAACATGTCCTTCAGCAATGTCTACTACATGAACATAATCTCTTACTCCAGTTCCATCTTGTGTTTCATAATCATTCCCGAATATAGATACTTCTTTTAAACTTCCAATTGCCACTTCAGTTATATATGGCATAATATTACTAGGTACTCCTGATGGATCTTCCCCTATAATTCCACTTTCATGTGCTCCTATAGGATTAAAATACCTTAAAATTGCAATATTCCACCAATTATCTGATGCACTCAAGTCTCTCAGTATATCTTCTGCAATTAATTTTGTTCTTCCATATGGATTTGTAACTGATAAAGGTAAATATTCTTCATTTACAGGCATAACTTCAGCATTTCCGTATACTGTTGCTGATGAACTAAATACTAAATTTCTTACTGAATATTTTTTCATAAGCTCTAGCACTATTAAAATACTTGCCAAATTATTATTATAATATTCTAATGGATGTGATATAGACTCACCAACTGCTTTTAAAGCTGCAAAATCCATTACTGCCTCTATTTCATTTTCCTTAAAAACATTTTCAACAGCATTTTTATCTGTTAAATCAATTTTATATAACTTTATTTTCTTTCCTGTTATTTCTTCAATTCTATCTTTAACTATTTCCTTACTATTGCTTAAATTATCTATAACTATAACATCTTCTCCAGCGTTAAGTAATTCAACAGAAGTATGACTTCCTATATATCCCATTCCACCTGTAACTAGTATCGACATTACTTACCTCCCAAATTGGTAATCTTAATTATTAAACTATCAATATTTAAAATTATAATTCATCTAATTAAAATAGTTTTTTCTACTTATTGAATTATACTAATATTCATCAATATATGCAATGTTTACTGTTCTTTAATATTGCAAACTTAGCACATTATTTCATTTATGCTTTTTATATGCTAAAATAATTATACTATATAATATATTCATTTTAATAAATTAAATACTATTTGGTTAGTATTATGCAAAATTTAAGGAGGAATAGTACATGAAAGTACTAACTGTTATTGGAGCCAGGCCACAATTTATAAAAGCGGCAACAGTATCAAATAAAATTAGATTAAATGGAAATAGTGAAATTCTAGTCCACACTGGGCAACATTATGATAATAATATGTCCGATATATTTTTTGATGAACTTGGAATTCCAAAGCCTGATTATAACTTAAGCATAGGTTCTTCAAATCATGGTCATCAAACCGGAAATATGCTTATAGCTCTTGAAGATATTTACTTGAAGGAAAAACCAGACATAGTTCTAGTATATGGAGATACTAATTCTACTCTTGCTGGAAGTCTTTGTGCCAGTAAATTATTAATACCAGTAGCCCACGTAGAAGCTGGACTTAGAAGTTTTAATAAAGCAATGCCTGAAGAGCAAAATAGAATCCTTACCGATCATATTTCAGATTTACTTTTTACTCCAACATTAACAGCAGTAAATAACTTAAAAAATGAAAATGTAACAAAAGGTGTTTATAATGTTGGTGATGTAATGTATGATGCTATAAACCTTTTTAAGGAAAGAGCTAAAGACGTATCAACAATTATTGAAAAATTTGATTTAGCACCAAACAGCTACATACTTTCAACAATTCACAGAGCGGAAAATACAAATAGTGTTGAAAGGTTAACTTCAATATTAATTGCATTAAGTTCTTGTGGTAAAAAGATAGTGCTTCCATTGCATCCAAGAACTAAGAAATTTATTGAAGAATATAATTTACATATTGGTGACAATATTAAAATAATTGACCCAGTTGGATATTTAGATATGATTTCACTTCAGGAAAATTCTCAAAAAATAGTTACAGATAGTGGTGGAATTCAAAAAGAAGCTTACTTTTTAAAGAAACCATGTATAACTATGAGAGATGAAACTGAATGGGTTGAAACTGTAGAAAATGGCTGGAATGTTATAGTTGGAAGTGATTCTAATAAAATTATGAATGCTTTAGAAAACTTTAATCCTACAGGCACTCCTGCTTCTGCTTTTGGAAATGGGGATTCTTCTTCGATAATCACTCAAATTATTAAAGATTATTTAGCTTAATATAAACGATAAAAAATAAGGTGAATTAAAGTTTATTATTTTAACTCGCCTTATTTTTTTATTTAACCATAGGTATTTTGATATATAAAATATAATAATTATTCTATACTATCCTATATTCTTTAAACGATGTTCCATTATTACAAGTCTCATTATCATTTTTATAAACTTGAATACATGATATAGCAAATGCCATAAGAATCCAGTATGAAAATACATAGGTTATGGAACTAGGTCCAAAGCTCGCAGGTGCAAAAGCAATAAGTCCTGTTGCTGCTGCAAAACACATTACCTTCTTCTTTTTGATTCCAATTATTATATTTCCTACAAGTAAGTATAAGTAATAAACACCATATAATATTACCCCAGGAACTCCAAAATCCCCAAGAATTTCTATAGCATAACAATGAGGACTATATATATTTCCAGTATTCTTTTGGTTTTGAATATACTGTGTAACATTTCCCACACCATACCCTAGTATATTTTTATCTTGTAATGTTCCTTTTACAAGAACGTCTCTTATTATTGTCATTCTAACACTAAGTGAACCTTCTCCACCTTCTTTGACCTCTTCATCCTCTAATGCATTCATTTTATCAACAAGGCCATTTTTAACTAAACCATCTGTCTTAACATTCATAATCATATAACTATAATTAAATGTTACAAAAAGTGAAATTACTAATATTATTGGACATAATATTACTTTTATTCCTTCTTTCTTAATGTTGAATATAGAGTAAATTGTATAAACTCCAACTCCAAAACTAATAGCTAC
Source organism: Clostridium sp. C2-6-12 (assembly GCF_009928485.1). Classification (GTDB taxonomy): domain Bacteria; phylum Bacillota; class Clostridia; order Clostridiales; family Clostridiaceae; genus Clostridium. The sequence continues at coordinate 33,643 of NZ_JAABNP010000020.1, forward strand.
AAAACCTGTCCTTGATGTTGTTACTGCAACAAGAGTAAATGCAATGATAGAAATTAATATTGCCCATATTTTTATAAATATATTTTGTGCTTTATTGATTGTATAGAAGAATATTGGACATAATAATGCAAGAGTTGCTGCTAAATTATTAGGATTAAATGAAAATGCTATTGGCCTTGCATTTATTAAAGCCTGTTGATCTACTGGCAAAAACTCTATAAATCTATCTGCATAATGTCGTATTGGTAATTGGCTGCCAAGCAAAACTTCCACAAGACCAATTACTGTAATCAGTGAAACTAAAAACAACAATAAATTAATTGTTTTTTTAATTCTTTGCTTATTTATATTGTAAATCATCACATTTACAATAAATGCAAACATAATTAAATATATAGCAATATATTTAATTGCTAAACTTCTGTTTAATGCCCATACTACACTTGTGCACATATATACAAACCAAATTCCATATATGATCAAAATTTTCTTATCTAAAGTTGCAAATACATTTCTCTCTTTAAACAACTTATATAATGATACTAGAGAAAAAATACCTAAAACTATATGAAACATATATATACTTTCTATTCCAGGAACATACAAAGCATAATCATAAAATGCAGATACTAGAAAAACTGCATAGAGTACATCATAAATATCATTATCTCTTATTAAAAATACTGCTGCCATTGTTGTTAATATATACATTGCAGTTATTAAATAACTTCCATTTGTTATTCCTAAAAATCCTGCCATAGCAAACACGATTGCTAAAACAATAATTTTATTTCTATTTTCTATAGTCATAACTACTCCTTATCTGCATTATCTGCCGCCACTTCATCTTTATTTTTATAATGATATGTTGGTACAATTTTTTGCATTTGGTGTTTAATTTCTGATACATCATCTAATTCTAATAGATTTTCTAATTGTTGAAGTTTTTCTTTTAAAGTATCCATATCTTCAAATGTTGGCTTTCCAACGTATATTTTCTTATGAACAGTATCCTCCAACCCTTCTTCACTCATTAAAAGTTCTTCATATAACTTTTCACCAGGTCTAAGTCCTGTAAATACAATTTTAATATCTCTATTAGGTTCAAGACCTGATAATTTTATTAAATCACATGCTAAATCATAGATTTTAACCGGTTTACCCATATCTAAGACAAATATTTCTCCACCTTTAGCAAAAGCTCCTGCTTGAAGCACTAATTGAGCTGCTTCTGGAATAAGCATAAAATATCTTATAATTTTTTTATGTGTTACAGTTACAGGTCCTCCATTTGCAATTTGCTTTTTAAATAAAGGTATTACAGATCCATTACTTCCAAGTACATTTCCAAATCTAACAGCAACAAATTCAGTTTTTGACTGCTTATCCATTGCTTGGATAATCATTTCGCATAATCTCTTTGTAGCTCCCATAATATTTGTTGGATTAACAGCTTTATCTGTTGAAATCATAACAAATCTTTCTATGTTAGCTGCACTTGCTTCTAACGCTAAATTTAATGTACCAAACACATTATTTTTAATAGCTTCTTTAGGACTATCTTCCATTAAAGGTACATGTTTATGAGCTGCTGCATGGAATACCACATCTATTTTATATTTTATAAATATTTCATGTAGCCTTTTTCTATCTCTAACAGAACCAATTAAAACAGTAAGGTTCATGTCCGGAAAATTTTCTTTTAATTCGTTTTGAATATCATATACATTATTTTCATAAATATCAAATATTATAAGCCTTTTAGGATTAAATATTGATATTTGTCTGCAAAGCTCTGATCCTATAGATCCACCGCCACCAGTAACTAATATAGTTTTTCCTTCTATATAATGTGAAATTCCTTTACTATCCAATTGTATAGGATCTCTACCAAGTAAATCTTCTAAATCTACATCTTTAATTCTACTAACGGTTGCTTCTCCAGTAATAATTTCATACATTCCAGGTATTATCTTTAATTTGCAATTAGTATTCTTACATATCTCAATTATTTCTGCTTTGTTCTTTGCATCAAGAGATGGAATAGCAATTAAAATCAAGTCAATTTCTTGTTCTCTTGCAATATACGGAATATCGTGTCTATTTCCCTCTATTTTAACTCCAGATATTCTCTTCCCAAGCTTAGTTTTATCATCATCTATAAGAGCTATTGGATTATACTTTAATTCTCTTCTTGCCATCATTTCATTAATAATCATAGTACCAGCAGAACCTGCACCAACTACCATTACCCTTCTTTGATCTGATGAGTATTTAAATGGTATATATAAAAGAATTCTTCTATAAACTCTGTAAAGTATTCTATATCCTAACACAAAGAAAATACTCAAGAGTATTCCAACAACACAAACATTTAAAGGAACAGTACTTCCTAAAGGACTCCTTGTATATCCTATAGACATTATACCCGCTAAAATATTGCCTCCAACACCTAACAAAAATTCATCTGTTCCTGTTAAATGCCATAAACTTTCATACATTTTAAATAAATAGAAACAAACTAAATAAATAAAACTTAAAACTATGCAATCCTTGGTATATGTTCTTGCAATCACTGTAAAATCGCCACTATTTGTTATATTTATAGAAAAAAGATAAGCCATATTTACCATAAACATATCAATTATCATAATTATAAGTGTTTTCCAACTTTTCACTATAATCCCCTCCAATCTAAGAGATCTTATTAAATATAAATGTAGTTATTAATTATCTTTTTATCTTGTTAAATATTCTAATTAATGTCTTTGGACAATAAACCATACCCTTGCATTGAATAAAATATCTAATATTATTTTTATCAAATTTTTGCATTTTATAGTTTTTTAAATATTTTCTCACATCATTTTTATTTAGAAAATCGAAAAGATCCTTATGAAAATTCAAATCACTTCCTAACACAGAAAAAATATGTGATATTGAATATGGAATCTTAAATTCAAGTAAAAATATTTCAATTTTTTCTAAATTTTTATTTTGCCTTACATACTCTATCAGATCCACATATGAGTAGTAGCAATCTAGATGCTTTAATGAAACATTTTGTGTGACTGAATTTCCCCAAATAACGTAATAAGCTAAAATCTCGTTTACGCTTATTACCATATCAGCATATAATAATGCTTTTACAATGAAGATCATATCTTCTCCATATTTTCTCTTGCTATCAAAAAAAAGATTGTTATCTTTTATTATTGACGTTTTATATATGGCACTTCTCATTCCTATAGTTATATCATCTGTTAATTGTTTTAACGCAGCTTCTTTTCCACTAATAGCCCCACTTAAAGTTTTAGTTCTGTTTTTAACTAAAACTTTTCCATCTGCATCAACTTCACTATAATCGCAAAAAACCACATCGCAATTTGCAGCTTCAGCTTCCTTATACATTAACTCCACAAATCTAGAATCAACGTAATCATCAGAATCTAAAAATGTTATATATTCACCAGAAGCTTCTTCAATTCCCCTGTTTCTTGCCGCACTAACTCCTGAATTAATTTGAGTTATTACTCTGTAATTTATATCTGTCTTTTCAAGCAGATTTTTTGCAATATCTATACTTTTGTCTTTAGACCCATCATCTATAAGTAAAAGCTCAAAATCTTTATAAGTTTGATTAATAATAGAATTTATACATCTCTCAATACATTCTTCTACATTATAAACAGGAGCAATTATAGATACCTTTACCAAAACTATTCTCTCCTTTTGCTCATCTACAGTTAGTTTTACCTGTAATTTATTTGTATCTTTTCAACAATTAATATACTAATTATTTGAAATTTTGCAACACTACTTGAATTATACTAATATTGCCACCCATATGCAATATTTAGTCATTTTTCTTAATTAAAACTTCATATATAAATTAAAAATGAATGGTGGATAATGAATAATTTTTAATGAAATTCTTTCGGATTTTATTGCATTTAAAACTCCCAAATGGGGTATATTCCTTAATAATTAATTATTAACTTTTAATCTTTTTATTGTCTTAGCATGCCAAACTCTATCTTCCTCTTTAGGAAGTGTCATATAATCTCCATATAATTGTGTTAGTATAGCATCATAATTTCTAGGAGCATTAAAATAATCTCCTTCGAACTCAACTTTTATCAAATCAAAAAAATCTTCCTTTTTATATATGTATTGACTCCAAACAGTATCTAACCCATATCCCATATATTCAGAATTTCTATCATTCCATTTAATTAAAAAATCAAATAACTTTTGCCTTCTCTTTGTTGGAAAAATCAAAACTATAACTTTATAGATGAAATGTGTAATTTTATTTTTAAAAGATAATTTCTCTGGTTTTTCCCTGCATCTTACAAAACTTCTTAAAACAAAATTACTTATCCTTCTCTGAATATTGTAGACCCATCTTTTTTTTGGCAGGCTGTCATAAGGTAAAATATCTACAAATAATCCATTATGCATATTTTGATTTTCTACTATCTTTTCTTCTATATAAAGAGTATTATTATACCTAATTTTACAAGGCACTTGATAAATATCATATCCAGGGTCATTTTCATGAGTTTGTAAAAATAGATGAGAGGGTAATTCCTTCTTAACTACTTTTAAAAATTTTTCATAATCTTCTCTAAGCATTCCGATATCGATATCATCATCCCATGGAATAAACCCCTTATGTCTTACTGCACCTATAAGAGTCCCTGCATCTAAAAAATATTTTATATCATGTTTATCACAAATAACAGCTATATCTTTTAAGATTCCTTTCATTATAAGCTGAGCATCTCTTAACCCTAAATCCTCATAATTTGAATAATCATTGTTCATTTTTTTCTCCTTATAATATACATACTACCCTTTATTATATCAATGTAGTTCGAAAACTCAACAAGTATATATATTAATCATTATAAAATAATATAATAATTTAGATGAAAATATCGAATTTTTGCTATCCATATTCCTTAATCTGTTATTTTTTTGAATATGCCTAATTTGTGTGATATAATTTATTACGCATTGACCATATATATTAATGAAATATTTTAAATATTATAGAGATTGGAGAATATTTAAATGGAAAATACCAATGATTTAATTAGTATTATCGTGCCTGTATATAATGTTGAGAAGTATTTACCTCAATGTATAAATAGTCTTATAAATCAAACATTTAAAAATCTTGAAATAATTTTAGTAGATGACGGTTCATTAGATACTTCTGGAGAAATTTGTGATGAATTCTCTAAAATTGACAATAGAATTATTGTCATTCATAAAGAAAATAACGGCTTAAGTTCTGCTCGAAATGCTGGACTTGAAATAGCTAAAGGTGATTACATAGGTTTTGTGGATAGTGATGATTGGTTAGATGAAAATATGTATGAAATTTTATTTAAATTGATAAAGGATAATGATTCAGACATATCTTGCTGTAAATTTTTCAAAGCTGCTGATTCTGATGAAAAAATTCCAATCATTAATAATGAAATTATTCAATCTTTCACTAATATAGAAGGACTAAATAATTTTTATACAGATTTATATACTCAAACTGTAGTTGCCTGGAATAAATTATATAACAGAAACCTCTTTGATAATATAGTTTACCCAACAGGAAAAATACATGAAGATGAAGGGACTACTTATAAATTATTTTATAAAGCAAACAAAATAACTTATACAAATAAACCCCTTTATTATTACAGAACAACTCCTGACAGCATAACTACACGTAAGTTTAATAAGAAAAGATTAGATATCATAGATGTTTATGATGAAAAAATTGAGTTTATTAGAACTATAAATAATGAACCTATTTATTCTAAAACATTAAAATGGTACTTATTTACGCTGATAAATTGCTACTTTGAATGTTCTGCAAATATGGAAAATAACGAAGAATATTTAGCTCTAATAAAGAAGAAAGTTTCTGAAACTTATAAAGAATATAATAGATCAAAAGAAAAACAATTACATTGGATTATTTTATTCTCAATTTTTAGAATTAACCCCAAACTATATAAAATTATTTTGAGTTCTATAAAGTCTTAAAAAACTATAAATCCAATAAACTAAATATATGTTGCAAACTAATTAAAATAAAAATACTCCTTATTTTTATTCAAAGATTAAAATTACAATATATATGTTAAAATATATGCATTTTATATGTAGTAAAATTACGGAGGAACTATTCATGTTTAAAAACTTTTGTAAAACTTTTATTTTGTTTTCAATGATTGTTTTATTTATGACTTCAATCCTTGAAAACACTGTCTATGCTGCTGAGCAAAGTGCTAGCACTAGTTCAATCACTTCTAGTACTTCTACTTCTGATTCTTCTAAAGATTCGAAGACAACAGTTGTTTCTAATGACAGCTCTAACAAAAATTCTACTAGTTCATCATCAACTACAAGTAATAACGATGATAAGTCAAAAGATAAAGCTGTAACCGAAGAAAAAAAAGAAGAAATTATAGATTATGGTTGGAAAACAATTAACAACAAAAAATATTATATAGTTAATAATAAAATTTTAGAAACAACTGGTTGGTTTATGGAAAAAGACGTAAATCCAAACATCAAAACCAAAGATAAAAACTATAATTATAAATATTATTTAGATAAAGATTTTTCTGTTATAGTTGGATGGAAAGAAATAGATCACACTTGGTATTACTTCGATTCTGAAGGAGTAAAACAAAGTGGATGGATTAATAATAATGGTTGGTATTTCCTTAATGATTCAGGTGAAATGAAAACTGGATGGAACAAAATAGGTACGGATACTTTCTATTTTAATCAATATGGACAAGCTTCTGTAGGAAAAAAGTTAATTGATTCTAAGTGGTATTTCTTTGATGAAAGAGGTCGTCTTCAAAAAGGCTTCTATACAAACAAAGGGAAAATTCACTACTCTGATGAATATGGAGAAATGGTTACAAATCAATGGATAAAAAAAGGTGGTCATAAATTTTACATAAAGGCTGATAGCACTATTGCCATTGGAGATATATACATCAATGGTGTTATGGAAAATTTCGATAGCAATGGTTATTTAACAGTTCAAGAAAGTACTGCGAAAAATGATATTTATGTACGTTTCTTAAATGTTGGAAATGCTGACTGCGAATTTATAAAATTACCTAGTGGAGAAACTGTTTTGATAGATACCGGTGATCCTACCACTACTAAATCTATAATAAACTTCTTGAATAGTCAAAATTTGAAAACTGAATTTTTTTCTTCAAATTCAAGTGGACAAACCATTAATAGTAATACTTTAAAAGATAACAATGAAATAAATATTACTACTAGTAGTTCCGTTAGACTTAATAGCACTGGTAAAGGTGTAATAGATTATGTAATACTTACACATCCACATTCAGATCATATTGGTGGTGTAATGGAATTATTAAAAAACTTCAGTGTAGGAAAATTCATAATCCCTAAATATTTTGATTTAAAAGAGTATTCTCCTGGTACTATTTCAATATCTCAAGATAAAATTGATATCATTAACAATGATTATAAAGTATATGCAGCCACAATGGATGCTTTATTAAAGAGTGGTGTTCCTGTGGTCCAAGCTGAACCTAATTCTTTTATAGATAGTGAGCATATTTTGCAATTCCTGCACCTAGATAAAGACTATTCAAAGCTTGAAACTGATCCTTATTACTCACAATACAATTCTTTTAATGATAATTCTGCTATTGTATACTTAAATTATCATGATTTCCAATGCCTTTTCACAGGAGATATTCAATGGAAGGCTGAAAATGACTTTTCTACTCGTAAAGCTTTAAACGGCAATACAGTAGATATATTAAAAGTGCCTCATCATGGTAATGTTGGTTCTTCTTCTTACACATTTATTGGTTATGTAGATCCTTCTATAGGAATTATTTCTAGATCAAAAGACAGAATTAGTACTACCAATGAACCTTATGATGTTTTAACAACTTGTGGTGTTAATGTATATGAAACAAGTTTAACAGATGGAGTTTCTGTATATGTTACTAAAGATAATTGGAATATTGACACTAAATAAATTAAAAAACAGAACGTTGCAAAGCTAACATAGTACAGCTTTGTAACGTTCTGTTTTTAGAAGTTAATATTTTTTTATCCTTTTACCCCACTATCACTTACGCCTTTCATAAACCACTTTTGAGCTATCAAAAACAATATTAATAGTGGTAATACTGTAATTGTACTTGCAGCCATTATTTCAGGCCATTTAATACCATAAGCTCCACCTTGGATGAAGAACTGTCTAAGTCCTGCTGATACCAAAAATTTTTCTGGACTTTTAGTTATAAGTGAAGGGTACATGTACTCATTATAGTATGTTACAAAGCTAATTAATCCAAAAGTTATAAAAGTTGGTTTGGTTAATGGAAACATAATCTTTAAAAGTATTTTTAAATGAGATGCTCCATCCATTCTTGCCGCTTCTACAAGACTTCTGTCTATTTGCATAAACGCCTGTCTTATTAAGAATATTCCAAATACGTTTGCCAAATTACTTATTATAAGTCCAGTTAAAGTATCAATTAAATTAATATCTGCAAGTATCATGTAGCACGGTACATATGTTACTGCTGAAGGTAGCATATAAGTACCCATTATTAATGCAAATAAAATTTTTTTACCTTTAAATTTAAATTGAGTTAAGGCATATGCAATCATAGCTGCACTTATAATTTGAAACATAACCTCTATAGATGCAACAAAAAAGCTATTTCCAAGATATACTTCAAAAGGTGCTTCTTTAAATACCTGTATGAAATTATTCCATTGTGGCACTGATGGGACTAATACAGGTGGAAAATTAAAGACTTCATCTTTAGTTTTTAATGCACTACTTATCATCCATAGAAAAGGAAAAAATGTAATAACACTTATTAGAATCAATACTAAATGTCTTATGCCTTTTGTTATAATTTCAAATACAGTAGGCTTGCTTATAATTTCTATGCCAGTATCTAAATCTTCTATTTCTTTAAGATTATCTTTAACATTAATATCCATATTTCTATTTCCTCTCTTTATAATACAAATACATATATCTTATTTATAATTTAATGTACTTTAATAATGCACCCATTTCTTTGAAGCAATAAATTGAATTCCCGAAAGTATAGCTATTATAACTAATATAACAGTTGCCATAGCAGTTGCCTGACCCATATTGAAATTTTCAAAAGCAGTTTGATAATACATATACAATATGGTTCTTGTACTACCTGATGGTCCTCCTTGGGTAAGAACTTGAATTTGATCATAAGCTTGAAGTGAATTAATTGTTGTTATTATACTTAAAAAAAATGTAGTTGGTGATATCAGTGGCAATGTTATGCTTACAAACTTATTCCAATTGTTAGCTCCGTCAATTGCTGCAGCTTCATATAAATGTTTTGGTACCTTTTCTAAAGCTGTTAAATAAAATACCATCGCCCATCCAAAGCCTTTCCAAACTGTAACAATTATAACAGCCATCATTGCTGTATCAGAACTTTGTAACCATTGTGATTTTGGCAGCTTTAAAAATTGTAATACATAATTAGCAAAACCATATTTAGGCTCAAAAATCCAACTCCATACTATAGATATGGCCACTGTTGGCGTAATCCATGGAGAGAATATTATAGCCTTATATAAAGCTGAACCTTTAATATTGTTTTTTAATACCATAGCAATAGTTAATCCCCCCACTATTGTCGGCACTAAAGTTCCAATCGTAAATACAAAGGTATTTCTTAACGAACTGTAAAAGGCTTTGTCAGAAAATAATGCTTTGTAATTATTAAAACCAACCATATTATATGTTGAACTCATATAATCCCAATCAGTAAAACTCATAAATATAGCTTTAATCATTGGCCATATCCAAAACACTCCAAGAGGAATTACAGCTGGCAAAATAAACATTAAAACACATAAGTTTTTATTAATTTTTCTCTTAATACTATTATTAATCTCCACCAATATCACCACCCTTAAGTCAGTTAACATTTAACAATTAACAGCTAACAATTGTATATGAAAAGCCTTTAAGGCTTTTCATAATAAGAATATTAAACTTCTCTTCAAACCCCTTTGGGTTTTGTTCCTTAACTGTTAACTTATAACTGTTACTTGTTAACTGAGTTAAGTGCTTCTTGTGCAATTTTTTGAGCTTCATCTAAAGCTTCTTTTGCAGGTACATTTTCTATTTCAACTTTATCTGCTGCATTTTTAAGTGCATCGATAATTTTTCCATCTGTAGGATCTATGAATACTTTTGTAGCATGAGTTGCTTGAGCTGCTGGAACCGCTGCTTGAGGATTTTTCTTTACATGTTCCACGAATTCAGGTGTTGCTGCACTTCCTTTATTTACTGAAATATATCCAGAAGCTATTGCCCATTCAGCACTAACCTTTGCTGATGTGAAATACTTAATAAATTCATATGCACCTTGCTTTTCTTCATCGCTAACTCCACTTGGAATAGCTAAAAGTCTTGCTTCAGCAATTGGTTTTGCTTGCTTTCCTGCTTTAAATGCTGGTTGTTCATATGCACCTAATTTATTGAAATCAAGATCACCTTGGTCTCCAGATGAACCAGTATATCCAGCTGCTTTATCCTTCATAGCATCATCAACTGTTGCATACCAATATTCCCATCCTTGTCCACCTGAGTGAATTCTCATAATTTTATCTTCATGAATCCACTTTCTAAAACTATCCCAAGATTCAACCCATTCTTCTGAATTAATTAATACTTGTTTTCCATCATCACTTAATATTTTTCCACCATTACTTAAAGCTGCATCAATTAGATTATCTTCACCCCACATAGGCTCCCATCCATAGTATGAAACTTCTCCACCATCTTTTTTAGTGAGTTTCTTAGCTGCTTCTGCAAGACCTGTCCATGTCTTTAAGGATTCTTCAGTAATTCCTGCATCTTTAAATGCTTGCTTATTATAATATAATAGTTGTGTTGTTCCATAAATAGGAAATGCATATAACTTACCATCTTTTTTGCCAGTTTCTAAAAATGATTCTAAGTAATTTTCTTCTTTAAATTCTGCATCTTTACTTGTATAATCACTTATGTTTGTAAGCAAGCCTTTATTAGCAAGCATATAAACTTTATCGCCTTCCAATAAAGCAAGCGCTGGGCTTTTCTTAGCTGCTATTCCAGCTTGCAAGTTTTTAAATGTAGCTTTGTAATCTTCTTGAGCTACTCCCTTAACTTCATACTTATCTTGAGATTTATTAAAATCAGTAATTATTTTTTTCATATTTTCGTCTAGTTTACCACCTAAGCCATACCAATATTCAACCTCAATCTTTCCATTAGCAGTTTTTTTAGCTTTTTGACTTGCACTTGCACCTCCACAAGCAGTCATGCTTCCTGCTAATATTGACACTAATCCAATAGCACATATTTTTTTAATAAATTTATTCATAAACTTACCCCCACTAATAATTTAATTGCAATTCCATATAACGAATTTATTCAAATCGCATTTTACGCAGTTCATTTTTTGAACAACTTTATATTAACATCGTTCATCGTTCAACTCAATACGTTCATTGTAATTTTCCCATAAAATTCATTAATTTTATTTTTTTACTAAACATTATTTAATAAACTTCACTATATATGCTTTATTACTAATGTTTTAGTAATAATTTTAATCAAAAAGAAAGAAGCTCAGTATTTATAATTTCTTATAATTACTGAACTTCAATCTTGATTCATTGAAATCTTTAGTTTTAAATATATTTTTAAATTGTTAATAAAAGGGCTAATTAATTAATTTGCTATGCAAATTAGTCTATTTTAATTTTTAACTATTATACTTGAGCTGTTTCTCCACCGTGTTGAGCAGCAACTTCATCAGCTAAAGCCATAGCATCTACTTTCTTAAAGAATGGGAAGTAGATTAATAGACCAATTACTAGGAATATTGCTTGTGCAGCAGCATAACCGAATCCACCGATTATGAAACCTCCTAATATAGGTGGAGTTGTCCAAGGTGGCATAGCTCCTCCCATTGGTGCAAGTAAACCTGAAGCAATTGCTAAATAAAGTAATGTTGCATTTACAACTGGTGTAGCAATAAATGGTATTGCCATAATTGGGTTCATTACTATTGGAGTACCAAATAGTATTGGTTCGTTAATGTTACATAAATTAGCTGGTAATGCTAATCTACCTAATTGTTTGTATTGAGCAGACTTTGCAAATAAAACCATTAGTATACAGAAACCAAGTGTATGACCACTACCTGCCATATTAATGAAGTTATCATAGAATTGCATAGTAACTATATGAGCACCATGAGCAAGATCTAATTGACCTTTTGCAAGTAATGCTGCATTATCTGAAGTATTAGCATTTAATAAACCTGTAACAACACCACCGATTGTTGCACCACCATGGATACCAAAGAACCATAAGAATGGAACTGTGAATGCTATAAGCATAACACCTGGTAATGAATCTGATGCACCTTGTAATGGCACTTGAATAACTTTATAAATGATATCTAGTAAAGAACTATTAAATGCAAACTTACAAACAGCATAAATTACATCTGCTACTATTATTATTATTGTAGCTGGAATTAAAGCTGAGAAAGCATTAACAACACCTTGTGGAACACCTTCTGGCATTTTAATTGTGATATCTTTCTTAACTAATGCACAATAACTTGAAGCAACAATTAAACTGATTATAATAGCTGCAACCATACCTTTTCCATCTAAAACATTCCCTGGAATAACACCACTAACTGCAACTGGAGCTGCACCTTTTGTTGCTTCAAACATAACGAAGTTATTAGTAAGAAGTATAAATATACTTAGTGAAAGTACTGCTGGTGCTAAAGGTTCAACACCTTCATTCTTAGCATAAATATAAGCCATACCTATAACTGATACTAATGCCATAATACCCATTGTTGCATCTTTTACTTTAAGTAACGGATCATTCCAAGCAGCTCCAAAGGTAGCTGTAAAGAAATCTGTAAGTGCTGGAACTGGGAAAAAAGCAATTAATAGGAAAATAGACCCGATGATATTTAATGGTAAAGTATATAAAACACCATCTTTTAATGCTTGAACCCCTTTCATATTAACGAATTTCATTACCGCTGGAACTACTTTTTCGTTTAACGTTTGATTTAATGACATAATATTTTTTCCCCCTTATAATTATAATTCTGAAATAATATGAATAATTACAAATAAAATTTGCTATTATTACCTTATAATTAATTATTAATGTATAGGTTTTCCAAAGGTGTGGTGAAACACATTTTTTCTGCTATTTCACCAAGTTACTTTTAATAAATACCTTAATTATTTATTAATTTTAATGCTAGATCTAAAACTTTAGCTCCATTCATCATTCCGTAATCAACCATTGGTATTACTTCTACTGGAATTCCCTTTGGCTCGCAAAGACTTTTTGCTTTTCCTAAAGTATATCCAACTTGTGGCCCTAGTAATGCAACATCCATGCTATCTAGATGCCTGTCCATTTGAGCTTCTGGAAATGCTACTATTTCTGCTTCAATTCCTTTAGCTTTAGCTGCATCCTTCATCTTATTAACTAAAACACTTGTAGACATTCCTGATGCACAAAATAATTTGATTGTTACCATAATATTTTCCTCCTTAATAATTTATAATAAAAATTTTGTGTTTGATTTTAATTTTTTCTTAGTGTATATAATACCACCACTTACATATTTTGTAAATAGAGCTATTTTCCTATTTTTGTACTTAAATTTAATTAAATTAAAGTGTTTACTACTTTTCTCAATTCAATAATTTGTTCTATCAGATTTTTTTCTGATATTGCTGTCATTAAATGATCTTGTGCATGAACAAATAATATTGAAAAATCAACTTTTTCTCCTGCTGCTTCCTTTTGAAGCATTTCTGTTTGTGCATCATGAGCTTTTGCTAATGCATCATTCGCTAATCCTATTTCTTTATTAGCTTCTTCATAGTTTCCCTCATTTACTAGGTTAAGAGCCATATAAGCATGGTTTTTGCAGTCACCTGCATTAATAATAATATTCATAATTGCCATTTCTAATTGTTCCATCTATTTTCCTCCATTTATGCTTTATTGCTTTATGCCATTATATAAAGCAACATCTGTGCCAAACACTATCAAACATTTGCAAAAATTTTTAATAAACTAAAATTCAAACACTATACCAAGCTCTCAAACTCAAGAAAATTCAACGGATATAAGTTTTCAAAAACAATATATTTTTTTATTCTATTTTTTTTATTTTTGTTATAAAAAAATTAACTGTTTACTTAAATTCATTAGTGTTTTATAATTTATATGTAGTGTTTTATATGATTTACATTATATCTAAACACTAAATATGATATGTTTTATTTATGTATATATATTGTTTTTTATTGTAATTAGATAACTTATGTAAATTAAAATTATAAGGAGGCTATAGAATGACAAAAAAAGAGTTAGTTTATCAAAAGCTTATTCAACTAAATTCTTCTGAAGGTATAGATACTAAAACTCTAGCACCATTAGTTAATATGTCTAGAGCAAATTTAAGTCATGAATTAAACGAACTTTGTAAGGATGGTAAATTATACAAATCTTCTGGCAGGCCTGTGTTATTTTTTCTTGCAGAAAATAAAGTGACCAGCAACGAATCTCAATTAGATTTACTTGCTAAAAACAATATATCCCTTATGGATTCTGTCGAACAAGCTAAAGCTGCTATCCTATATCCTCCAAAAGGAATGAATTGTTTGATTCTTGGAGGTACAGGTGTAGGAAAATCTATGTTTGCTTCTTTGATGCACAATTACGCTTTAGAAATGAAAGTTAAAACAGAAGACTCACCTTTTATAGTTTTTAACTGTGCAGATTATACAAACAATCCTCAATTACTTACCTCTCAACTTTTTGGAGTAAAAAAAGGAGCCTATACAGGTGCAGAAAATGATAAGATCGGTTTAATTGAACAAGCTAATGGAGGAATACTTTTTTTAGATGAAATACATAGATTGCCACCTGAAGGTCAAGAAGCTCTTTTTATATTTTTAGACACAGGTACTTTTAGAAGAATTGGCGATTCAGAAATCAGAACTTCTGATGTATTAATTATATCTGCTACAACAGAAGATCCTAACTCTGCGTTATTAAACACTTTTACTAGAAGAATTCCTATTATTATAAATATTCCTTCTCTTAGGGAAAGAACTTTAGATGAAAGATTATTTTTAATTAAAAGCTTCTTTAAATACGAAAGCATTAGATTGAACAAAGAAATATATGTTTCATTAAATTCACTTAGAGCATTGCTTTCATACGATTGTCCTAATAATATAGGCCAATTAAAAAGTGATGTCCAGCTTCTTTGCGCAAAAGCATATTCTGAATTTTTGACAAATATAAAATCTGACGTAAGGATTCATAGCAAGGCTTTACCTGGATATATTAAAGAAGGTCTATATAAAGAAAAAGAGCATAGAGTTTTATGGAATAAATTAATGAGTGAAGAAATTGAATATTTTAGATTTAATGGTACTGCTGAGGATACAAATAATAACATATTTAATAGTACTGATAATACTATTTATGATTTTATAGAAAACAAACTTGAAAAACTAAAATCTTTGGATATTTCTGATATAGATATTGAAAATATCCTTGAAAAAGATATTGCAAAGCATTTTAATAAAAATAATTCAGAAGTCTCAGAAGAAATAAACAGAAAAAACTTACTGACTATTATTAGTGAAGACATATTAAATTGTTTTGACAAAATAATAAATCATATCTCTCAAAAGCTTACAATTAATTTTGATAACAACCTATATACAGCTTTTGCATTGCACATTAATACTTTAGTAAATAGAATTAACAGTGACAAGATAATTATAAATACTAATTTAAATAAAATCAGAGAGCTTTATCCTATTGAATTTTCTGTAGCACTTGAAGTAAAAGAAATTATTGAAAAGCATATTGGCAAGCCAATCCCAATTGATGAAGCTGGATATTTAACTTTGTTCCTAATTCAAGATAATACTTTTAATGATGTATCTCATGA
This sequence comes from Clostridium sp. C2-6-12, assembly GCF_009928485.1. Classification (GTDB taxonomy): domain Bacteria; phylum Bacillota; class Clostridia; order Clostridiales; family Clostridiaceae; genus Clostridium. The sequence continues at coordinate 49,758 of NZ_JAABNP010000020.1, forward strand.
TAAGGTAAGGGTTATACTAATTGCTCATGGTGAATCTACTGCAACTTCAATGGCTGATGTTTCAAATAGGCTCCTAGGTGAAAATTATGTAATTCCTATAGATGCATCAATTGATGTTGCCCCATCAACAGTGTTAGAACGATTAAAAATTGCTATTCAAGAAAATCCAACTTCTGCTGGATATCTATTGTTAGTTGATATGGGATCTTTAACTACATTTGCAGATGTAATCCAAAGTGAATTTAATGTTGAAATTAAAGTAATATCTCTTGTTTCAACATTACATGTACTTGAATCTGCAAGAAAAGCGCTTTTAGGTGGATCTTTAGATGAGATTTATAACGATGTCCTTATGGTTAATTCATATGTAGAAATACATCAAAATTTAAATAATAAGCATGTTAATGAACATAAAGTGTTAATAGTTACAGCCTGTTTGACTGGAGAAGGCGCTGCTATTGCAATTAAGAACTTTTTAACTAGCAATCTTAGAATAAGCAATGATTATTTTGAGATTACCTGTTTAAATTGCTTAGATAAAAATTTCTTTAAACAGAAAATAATTAATCTACAAAAGGAAAATGAAATATTATTTATCGTTTCATCTTTCCCTGTGGATTCTGAAGTAAAGCAATATACTATGTATGAAGTTTTTAACATGGACGTATTAAAAGAACTTCAGGCTTCTATTGACTCAAAAACAGCTATGCTTAACATACCTAAAATTATAAAAGAAAATATATATAATATAGATGGAGTTGAATTATATAATGATGTGACTAAACTCTTAAATACGTTGCAAGATAAGCTTTGTATTAAATTATCTGATGAAAATCTTGTTGGTGTAATTCTTCATTTATCTTTTGTTGTAGGCAGATTAAGAAATGAAGATAATCCAGCTACTTTTCCTATGAAGAACAACTACATTTCCGAAAACATGGAACTATACAATATAATAAAAGAAAATTTAACCTTCATAACTAATAAGTACAAAATAGATATTAATGATGATGAAATCTGTTATTTAATGAATCTTTTATTAAACTCTGAAAGTAAGATTTAATAAATTATTTGAATAAAATATTTTAAACTTAAAGCAGCATTAGCAAATACAATACTAAAACAGTATATATATTTGTTATAATGCTGTTTTTATATTGTCTATTTAAATTATTATTGACAATTAGTAATTCAAATGATAAATTATAAATATAAATTTTATTCAATTAAATTTAATAAAATATTTAGGAGCGGATATTATGAATATTTATGATTTTAAAACAAACTCTATTGATGGACCTGAAATTACTTTTGATACTTTTAAAGGCAAAGCATTATTAGTTGTTAATATTGCTAGTAAATGTGGATTTACTTATCAATATGAAGATTTACAAAAAATTTATGATAAATATAAAGCTAAAGGATTTGAGATAATTGGATTTCCATGCAATCAATTTGCCGAACAAGAACCTGGGAATAACAATGAAGTAAAGCAATTTTGTATGCTTAATTATGGTGTAACTTTCCCACTTTCTGAAAAAGTAGAGGTAAGAGGCGCAAATGCACACCCATTATTTAACTATCTAACAAGCAAAGCTCCTTTTAAAGGTTTTGATTTAGAAAATCCTAGTGCTAGATTATTATATAATATGTTAAGAGAAAATCTCCCAGATTATTTAATAGATGATTCAATTAAATGGAATTTCACTAAGTTTTTAATAGATAAAGACGGTAATGTTGTTCAAAGATTTGAATCTAGTGTAGAGCCAAATGAAATAGCTCCATTTATAGAAAAACTTCTTTAAAGTCAAGCCTTTTCCCTCTGTCACAAAACAAAACCCACATATATAATTTATTATATACATGGGTTTTGATTTTATATGTCTTAATCAAACAGTTTAATTTAAAATTTCTATTCTTCTAAAAATTTATTATGCAGTCTTTTTCCAATGCTTTCAATAATATATAATACTGGTATTTGTGTTGTTATATCACTAATCCCTAATTTCTCCTGTTGAACATAATAGGATATATTTAAGTCAGATATTTTTGATATTGTACAATTTTCACTATTAGTTATACTTACAACAGTACTTCTTTCTCTCTTTAGATTACTTATATGATCTATAATAGAGCGAGTCTCTCCAGATACCGATACAGCTATTATTACAGAATCTTCATAAAACTTATAATTTCTAGGAAAATACGGGTCATCTATGTACATTGCAAACTTTCCTATTGAAGAAAAATATCTAGCAGCATACTTACACAATATTCCTGAGGTCCCTGCTCCAATAAAAATTACATTACTTGCTTGTTTTATTAAATCACTTAAAACATCTAATTTTTTATCTAATTCATCATTATCAAGTTTCTTAAAAAAATCTACTATTATAGATGTATCATTCTTTACTTTACTGCTTTCATTTTTTTCCATACTCATCTTCAATTTCACTTTAAATTCTGAATATCCTGCACAATTAACTTTTTTGCAAAATCTTAATATTGTTGTTGTTGATACATGTGCCTCGTCTGCTAACTCTCTAATTCTCATATAGATTACTTTTTCACTATTTTTCATTATGTATCTATATAGCAATAATTCTAAATCATTTAAGTTTTGGATAATTTCATAATTAAACATAATTAATCAACCTCTTCTTTCATAAGTATGCTTCTTTAATTATATCTTATTTATTATTTTTTTTATATTAACTACAAAAATTATTCTTATTTATTAGAATAATTTTAGATTTAAACATTGAATTTATTCATTTTAGCAAAATAAAACAAAGTAACAAAGAATGTTTTACAAACACCTTCCTTGTTACTTTGTTTACATTATTCAAAACATAGTTATTATTTTTTATTTATTTCCTTTTTCAACACTCTTTGAATTGTCAACATTTTCCTCTAACTTCTTAACATTTTCTTTACTGTTGTTTTTATTGTCTTTTTCAATTATTCCAGAAGACTTCGAATTAGTATTTTCTACATTACCATTATTCTTTGTTTTACTCTCTTCCTTACTTTTGTCTTTGTAACCTGATGAACCATATTCCAAATCAGAATCTGGATTAAGTACCAGTCCGTCAGGTCCTAATACGTATTCTTTGTCTTTCCATCGTACAATTGCATTTTTTTGCATAGTTCCATCTGTATAAAAATAATACCAACCTTTTTCAGTTTTCAGCCATCCTATAGCTTTTTCATTCTCTCCTTTATAATAAAACCAGTCACCATTACCTTTTCTCCATGATGTACTAGATTCTCTATAGTCTTTTCCTTCATCAGCTGAAACCTTAGATGAATTGTCTTTTATAGTTGATTTATTTTGTTCTTCTTCTTGTAATTTTTTCTTTTCTTCATCTTCATTTAATTTATTTTTATAATTAGAATCATTATATTCATTAATATTTTTGTAAGTATTCTTTAATGTTAATTTATCACTATCACTTGTTAATTTATTTGTTTTATCTTGAAAATACTCAGCCAAATCGTAAACTATATATCTATTTTTAAATTTTTTATTTTCTTTATCATGATATTCTTCCTTAACTAATATGTTTTCTGAATCAACCATATGAATACTAATTTTACTATCATCACCATATAATTTAGGAATTTCAATAAGCATCTCAAATCCGTTTTTCTCAAGTTTTGCTAGATATATTTTATTTGAACTCTTATCGTCACTCTTTTTTATTAGTATATATTCCTTATATAAATTATCATATCCATATAAAGTTATATTATTTAATTGCTCTGTAAGCTTATCAGCTATATTATATTGATTAATATTAATACTATCTTTATAATCATGGCTTATATATGCTTCTCCTTCTAAGCAATATGTATATTTTAAATAATTATTTATATAATCATTGTTTTGTTCAATATTATCGTTGTTTGAAGCTTTTATCTCATCATATTTCTCTAATGAAAAATTGTCACCGTCAAGTTTTATTTGATTTACCACATTATTTTTACTTGTCACATAGAATTTATTTGATATAGTATCATAAAAAATTCCATTTATAACACTTTCACTATCATAAGTACACTGAAATTCATATGTATCATTTGTATTAACATTACATAGTGTATATTTTTTATTCTCAGAGTTATCTCTTACACATAAATAATAGTCACTATTTCCTGAAACAGAAAACCACTTTGTGATTTCTGTGCCTTTTTCATATAAAACAAGTTTATATTCTTTTTCTGATTTCCAATTAAAATATCCATCATTTCCAAAGATCATATCTCCGCAAATGCTTAACTCACAATTTAAATAATCATCAGGTAATCTTTTTCCGCTTTCTTTATTACTTCCATCGTTACCTAAAATAAAAATATTATTATCAACTACTTTTTTATTGGTTTGATCATATTTTATTATGTATATATTACCATCACTATATCCCAATGGCATTTCTTCATAACTATCATTAATTTCATCTTCAATATCTACAATACTTTTTATATTATTGATACTAACATCTGGATTTAAAACTTCAATCTCTTCATTTCCCTTTTTCATATATCCTTGATAAGAAACCCATGAAAATATAGATGCTAATAAAATTATTAAGCCAAATAATTTTTTCATCTTATCCTCCTGTTTATAAAATAACTATATAATTATAAATAAAATAATAGGCTAATATAAAAAAACATCATATCACCTACATTTTTATTAGGTTTATTCAATATAAACCATTATAACCCAAATTTGTTATACAATCATCAACTAATTTTCACTGCATCTTTAATTTATAAACATAGAATTGTTATTTCATCAGTATAAAAAAGTTGTCCACATAAAGCATATTTCATAATACTTCTATGAATAAGCTATTGTGATGACAACTTTTTTATAGATTTTATATAATTTTAAGTTTTTTTATAGAGAGTTATTGTTTATATTAGGTTAATACTAATTAATAATTAGAGTAAATTTTTTAGTTATTTCTAATAGTAGATTATATATATAAGTTTATCCAAATAAATATAAGTTTAAGTATAAAATACAAAAGCTTAACTGATGCACTTACATTAATTAATCCAATTACCATTTGCATCTAGAACAAATTTCTTATCACCTTCTATTATAGTTGTATCCTTTTGCATTACACCATCTTTGTTTGTATAATACCATTTTTCATCATACATAACCCATCCGATTTGTTTCACTCCTTTAGCATCCTCAAAATATGTTTTTCCATCGATAACTTTTTGAGTATAAGTGTTTTCTTCGTTTTCTTTGTATTCGTATTTTGGCTCAGTTCTACCAGTTAACGCTCCATCCGCATTTAATACGTTCTCATTACCTTTGTAGTCTTTAATTGTTGTACTTTTTTGCATTATTCCCTTATCATTAAAATAGAACCATACTCCATTAATTTGCTCCCAATCATGAACTAATTTATCTTCACTTTGATCTGCATAATGATAAGTCCAGTCACTTCCTACTTGTTTCCACTCTTTTTGACTCTTTTTATATGCTTCTGAACTATCATAAGTAACTTCTATTCCATTCAAGATATCATATCCATTCTCACCAACAAGTACGCCTTTATCATTTAGCTTAACTTCTTTTCCAAGCTGATTTTTAACAGTTGTGTTTTTTAGCATTTCTCCCTTTTCATTGTAATAATGCATTAAACCTTGATTATCTTTAACCCAACCTGTTTTTTGTCCTAAAGCATTTATATAATAGAACTTTCCATCTTCATACTTATCTTTTACTCCATATTCCCAATCAACTTGTCCTACTCCATTTTCATCAATTTTAACTTCAGTTTTATGATTAGGACCTATAATAGTTGTATTTTTTGCTATTTGACCATTCTCATTATAATAATGCCATACAAAACCATTTTTATCACCCTCTGCTACCCATGTTTTTGTAAATTTTACATCCTCCTTCTTTTGATCTGCTGCATATGCAGATACATTCCCCACTGATAAAAGACTCCCGCAAACTAAAGCTGCTGCAATTAATTGATTTAATATTTTTTTCTTCATTTCTATTCCTCCTAAATATACATAACTTAATAAATATTTGATTTGCACACTTGGTACATTACCTATAATAAACCTATTTCAGCTACTTTCAATGCTTTTTACATTTTTGTAATGTTCTTGTAGGATTTAGATAATAGTTGTTACTTATTTAACACTTTTGTAACATTCTTGTAATACCTTAAGACAATTATTAACTTAATAAATAGAAGCATATCTCATCTTTTTTTATATCATATTTCAAGATAAGCATGTTCTTTTGAGCTAATTCCTTACATAAATACAATCCCAATCCTGAGCTTGAAATACTCTCTTCCATATTTCCATCAAATTCATTATATTTAATGAAAGGCTCTAATAAATTTTCAGAAACATTTTCAGGTATTTGAGAAATTTTATTTTTTATTTCAAATACGAAATTGTTTTTATCTGTTTTATTAAGAGAAATATATATTTCTTTACCCTTAGAGTATTTTAAAGCATTATCTATTAAGTTTAGAATTATATGTTCAATGTCTTCTTTCATAGTTATTATTGTAATTTCATTTATATCAACAATAAACTCTTTATTTAATCGTCTGCACCTATCAATTAATCTATCGCATATTTCTGTAATTAATATGTTAAGCTTCACTTCTTGCTTTATATCCTTTTTTCTAACACCACATCTAGAAATTTCAAGAAGCTTTTGTATAAGTTCTTTTAACTTTCCACATTCCATCATTATTCGGTTCATAGCTCTATTTTTAAATTCTTCATCCATGGTGTTTAAATCTTCTTCTTTTAATATTTGAACATATCCATATATTGAAGTAACTGGAGTCTTAAGTTCATGCGTTGCATTATTAAAAAAGTCCTTTGATATATTTTCCAACTTTTTCTTCTCTTCAATCATTTCATTAAAAGATTTAGTAACTTGACCAATTTCATCTTTAGACTTTACTGAAATCTTATCAACTTCTTTTCCTTCTCCATATCTTTTCATTTCCAAACTAAGTTTTTTTAAAGGACTTATTATTTTATTTATGAAGTAATTCAATGCACCTATTATAACTATTAAAAGTACAATTTGAGCTGCGATTATGTTAGTCATTGTATTTTTCAAACTATTATAATAATCATTATAGTTCTTTTGTATAACTATACTTGAATCATATTTTCCATTAAGATAAACAGGATACACATATGTACAAATCAATCCACCTTTAATATTAAATATTATGACTGCACTTTTTCCTTTGGAACGTTCTAATACATTATTGATGCTATTTTCGAGTAATGGACTCCCTTTATAATCTATTGGGATATTATTAAAATCATACAATCCCACATAACACTCATAATTGCTGTTAACTTCATAAACAGTTTTCTTTTTTACTTTGAGATTATCTTCTATAACCATAGAACTATATTTTAAAGTGCTCACAGAAAACTTCCCAATATTGCCCATGTCATCTTTAATATTATTTTTTATATTAGTGTAAAAAGTATTATATATGAAAATACTTAAGCCAAAGTTAAAAATAATGAGAGCTAATACAATTCCTATCATTATCTTTCCTTTTAGTGTCTTTAGCATATTTTTCACTTCCTAACTTAAAGCTTTTATCTCAGTACATATCCTACCCCAAAAACCGTTTCTATTATTGGTTTTTCCTTATCATCTCCAAGATTAGCTCGGAGTCTCCTAATATGAACATCAACAGTTCTAGTATCTCCATAATCTTCATACCCCCAAACCTCATTTAAAAGCTGCTGTCTTGTTAAAACAACTCCTTTATGCTTGTACAAATAGCTTAGTATATCAAATTCTTTTCTCTTCAACATAATTTCTTTTCCATCTTTTATTACTGTTCTTGTATCAAAATTAACAGTAATTTCATCTTCCACATTAATGTCCTTATTCTCAGCCTTTATATTGTTTTCTATAACATTACTAACTATGTTTTCATTATCAAAAACATTTTTATTTGCTCTTCTAAAAATAGCATTAATTCTTGCAGTAACTTCTCTGATTTCAAAAGGTTTTGCAATATAATCATCTGCACCTATTTCCATCCCCAATATTTTATCAATTACATCATCTCTTGCCGTAAGCATAACAACATAACTTTTTTGATTCATAATCTTACATAATTCAAAACCGCTTATATCTGGAAGCATTACATCCAACAAAACCAAATGAGGCTCAAATTCCTCAAAAAGTTTTAAAGCACTTTCCCCATTATATGCTGCTTTCACTTCAAAGTTTTCTTTTGAAAGAGCAAATTTCAAAGTATCATTAATTGAAAATTCATCTTCTACTACTAATATTCTTTTTTTTAACATATTACGCCTCCAAATAATACCCATATAATTTCCAAGAATAAATATGAAATATATTACATTTTAAAATGTTATTTCATATTATAACAATTATATCATATGTAAAATAATGAAAAATATCAATCTATTATTGGGTGTGTAAGAATTAAAGAAAATTTTTTTAATATTTATATGTAAATAAAAAACTGCTATTTTTATTATAAATTTAAATTTTAAACCCAGTAGAAATCAACATATCATATTGCTTACTACTGGGTTTATTTTTATATGTGAATAATTTATTACGCCTTAAATACAAGTTTAGTTTATAAATTTAAGAACTTATAGATAGCTTTGGCAACACCTGCATTATCATTAGTATCAGTTATATATTTTGCTATTTTCTTTATTTCTGCAACAGCATTTTCCATAGCAACTGATTCAGTAAATTCTGTAAACATGGAGTAATCATTAAAACTATCTCCAATAACCATAACTTCATTTCTTTTTATCCCTAATTTATCTGCAACTTTAGCTAATATAAATCCCTTTTGTGCCTCTTTATTATTTATTTCTATATTTTTAGTAAAGGTTGAAGAAATGGCAAGACCTCCTATAGACTCCAATTTCCTTTTTACATTTAATGTAGTTTCTTCATCATTATAAAATGTAACAAATTTTCCTATTTTAACATTACTGTTTAAAAACTCATCAATATTTTCAACATATTTTAAATTCACAAAATGAGGATGAGTTTTTGCAATCTTTATAGCATCTTTGAAACTTGTTTCTGGATAAAAAACCATAACTCTATATGCAACTTCTATCAATGCATCTTCTTTAGTATTAACACTATATAGCCCATCATTAGTATAAATTTCAGCTACAATATTTTCTTTGATTATCATATGTATAATTTCACTTGCTTTTTCTTTTTCAATGTATATTCCGTCTAAAACATTTCCTTCTTCATCTATATATTCTCCGCCATTTAAAACTATACATTGGCACTTTAAATCACTTTCTTCAAGTAATGGTTTCACATCTTCATACATTCTTCCTGTCGCAATTGCAAATTTTATTCCCATTTCTTGTGCCTTTTTTATGGCCTCTAAATTTTCTTTTGATATTTTATGGTTACTATTAAGTAATGTTCCATCCATATCTGATGCAATTAGCTTTATCATATATTAATCCTCCATATTCACACTTATATTCAGTAATTTATATAATTATTATATACTAATTTTGCAAGACCAAAAATAGCTGTAAATACTTATATTCGCAATGAACAATTTGGTTTATACCTTTTATTTGTTAGTCCAAGTTTTTAAAACTCTATTTTGTTAAAATCTTAAGAATTATACTTACTCTGTTCTATTATTAGGATTGCTCATTCCTACTATAACTAAATCAACATCCGAAAGATTTGGAACCATTAAATATTTATTTTATTCACAACAAAAAGCTAGGGTTTACAACCATAGCCTCTTATTATCATAATTAACAGTAAATTATTAACTTCCTAAAGTTCTTCTCCATTACTCTCAATTACTTTCTTATACCAGAAGAAACTCTTCTTTCTTGATCTGCTCATATCTCCATTTCCATCATTGTCTTTATTTACATAAATGAAGCCATATCTCTTTTTCATTTCACCAGTAGATGCACTTACTAAATCGATGCATCCCCAAGGAGTGTATCCTATTAGTTCAACTCCATCATTTACAGCTTCCTTCATTTCTTCAATATGAGCTCTTAAATAGTCAATTCTATAGTCATCATTAATTGAACCATCTGCTTCAACTTCATCCACAGCACCTAAACCATTTTCCACAACCATTAATGGAATTTGATATCTATTGTAGATATTATTTAATGTCCATCTTAATCCTTTAGGGTCAATTTGCCATCCCCAGTCACTTGCTTTAAGATAAGGATTCTTTACTCCACCTAATATATTTCCTGAAGTTTTTTCTAGTTCTGGATCTGAACTTACACAGTTTGACATATAGTAACTAAATGTATAGAAATCCACACAACCTTCTTTTAATATTTCTTCATCATTTTCTTCCATCTTGATTTCAATGTTATTATCTCTGAAGAATCTCTTTGCAAAACCAGGATATGCTCCTCTTACTTGAACGTCAGAGCATAAGAAATTATTTAAATTATCTTTTTCTTGATTTAAAAATACATCTTCTGGGTTACATGTATAAGGATATGATGCCATATATGCAATCATACAACCTATTTTAAAATCTTTATTAATTTCATGACCTAATTTAACGGCTTTTGCACTTGCTATAAATTGATGATGAAGTGCCTGAAATCTTATTTGCTTGCTATCTTGAGTTTCTTTATCAAATGCAAGTTCACCACCATCATTTAATAAGATTCCTCCACCCATAAATGAACCAAAAGGCATAGTTAAACAGTTTATTTCATTAAATGTAAGCCAATATTTTACCACATCTTTATATCTTTTAAATATTGTTTCACAATATCTAACATAGCAATCGATAACTTCTCTGCTAGCCCATCCATTATACTTTTTAGTCAATCCAAATGGAGTTTCGTAGTGAGAAATTGTAACTAGAGGCTCAATATTATATTTCTTTAATTCTGCAAATACATTATCGTAAAATTTTAAACCTTCTTCATTTGGAGTAACATCATCTCCATTTGGAAAAATTCTACTCCAATTTATAGACATTCTGAAAGTCTTAAAGCCCATTTCACCAAATAATTTTATATCTTCTTTATAATGATGATAAAAATCTATTGCTTCATGGCTTGGATAATAAGTTCCTTCTTCTAATTCTGGTGTTATTCTTCTTGGAGTTGTGTGAGTACCACCTGTCATAACATCTGCAGTACTAAGACCTTTTCCACCTTCTCTATATCCACCTTCAAATTGGTTAGCAGCTGTTGCTCCTCCCCATAAAAAATCCTTTGGTAATCCTTGAAATTTATTGTTTAACATTTTTATACCTACTTTCTTCAGTTTACAGTTTTCAATTTTAAAATTTTATAAACAGCTTTAGCCACTCCAGAATTATAATTTGCATCTGTTATATATTTTGCTATTTCTTTTATCTCAAGAATTGCATTTTCCATAGCAAAAGATATAGGAAATTCAGTAAACATTGAATAGTCGTTAAACCCATCTCCAATTACAACAACTTCCTCTTTTTTTACTCTTTTTTTATCTGAAATCTTAGATAATATAATTCCTTTTTGAGCTTCTATGTGATTTATTTCTAAATTAATTGCAATACTTGATGCAATTGCAAGCCCCTTTATGGCTTTAAGCTCTTCTTTTAATTTAAAAATTTTATCTACACATTCACCATAAGCCTCAATTTTTCCTATTTTAATATCTCTACTTAAAAATTCATTTATATTATCAATATATTTTAAAATTGCAAAATGATGTTCTTCTTTTGCCCTCTTAAGGATTTCTTCATAATTTGTGATTTCCGGATGAAAATATTGAACTCTAAGTACACTTCCTTTTAAAGATTCTTCTTTGGTATTAATAGTATATAATCCTTTATCCGTGTATATCTCAACATTAAGACCATCTCTTTTTATTATCTCTAAAACGTCCTTAAGCTTACCTTTGTCCATATAAATTCCTTCTAATATATTTCCATCTTTATCTCTATATTCTGCACCATTTAATACTATACATTCACACTTTAAATTATACCTATCAAAAAATGGCTTAATATCTTCATACATTCTTCCACTAGCAATTACGAACTGCACTCCCATTTTTTCTGCTTTTCTTATAGCTTTTAAATTTTCTTCAGGTATATCATTATTTTTCCCAAGTAATGTTCCGTCCATATCTGATACAATAAATTTTATCATATTATTCTACTCCCTTATAATAAAAATCTATTGCTTCATGACTTGGATAATAAATTCCGTCTTCTAATTCTAGATATCCACCTTCAAATTGGTTCGCAGCTATTGCTTCTCCACATAAGAAATCATTTAGCAATCCTTGAAATTTATTATTCAACATTCTTTGTTCTCTTGATTTTGCAAATTTTATTATTTATTTTTCTCTAGGTTTTCTATTTCCTTAGCAAATTGTGGTAAGTGCTTTTTATGTGCAAGTAGCATTTCATCTAATAATTCTTTAGCAATTTGTCCACTTGGAACTAGTGGATTTATTGTAAATGCATGAAGAGCCTTATTATAGTTTCCTGTAACTGCTGCTGAAATTGTTGTTTCTTCCATACCCTTCATTATTTGAACCATTCCTCTTGGAGCCGGCTCAAATTTCCCCCAATTTAGAGGTTGAGGTCCATTGGCTGTTATTATACTTGATACTTCAACAATAGAATCATATGGAAGATCGCTTAATGCACCATTGTTTTTTGTACTGACTACCATAGTGGTCTTCTTATCATTAAATATTGAAGCAATTAATTCGCAAGCTGCATCACTATAATGAGTTCCTCCTCTCTTAGTTAATTGCTCAGGCTTGTAATCAAGCTTTGGATTTTTATATAGTTCAAATAACTCAGCTTCTGTTCTTTTTACTACTTCTGCTCTAGTTTCACCCTTTTTGAATTCTTCAAGCTCATCCTTTAGCATATCATCTGTAATATAGTAATATCTGTGATATGGACAAGGTAAAATTCCCAAATCTTGAACTTGTTCATAATTAAATTTAATATCTTTAATGTTGGCAACTCCAGAATCCTTTTTAGGTTTCTTCTTTTGTGCTGGGTCATATAGTTTTCCTATTAATTCTTCTGTTCTTTCATTTCCTTCTTTATCCCATACCCTATGCCAATGGAAATGGTTTAATCCTGCAAATTTGAAAGTTAAATCTTCTAAAGGAATATCTAATGTTTCACTAGCTATAAACATACAATTTATTGGAACATTACATAAACCAACAGTCCTATCCCATCCACCATATTTAATAGCAGCTTCTGTTACCATTCCTGATGGATTTGTAAAGTTAACTAGCCATGCATTTGGGCATAATTCTCTCATGTCATCTATTATGTCTAATATTACTGGAATTGTTCTAAATGCTTTAAACATTCCTCCAGCACCATTAGTTTCTTGTCCAATTATTCCATGACTTAAAGGAATTCTTTCATCCTTAATTCTCGCATCTAAAAGACCTACTCTAAATTGAGTAGATACAAAGTCTGCTCCCTTAAGCGCTTTTCTTCTATCTAAAGTTAAATTAACCTTCCAATCAAGACCTGCTGCTTTAACCATTCTTTGAGCCATAGCACCAACTATTTCTAATTTTTCTTTTCCTTCTTCAATATCAACAAGCCAAATTTCTTTAATTGGAAGTTCGTCTTTTCTTTTTATAAATCCTTCAATTAATTCAGGAGTGTAGCTTGATCCACCACCAATAGTAACTATTTTGATTTTTTTTCTTTTCATGAATTTATCCCTCCAATATTTTTTAGTGAATTAATAATTCTAAAGTAAAAGTTAAATTTTCAGATAAAATCTTTTAATTCTTATCTAACTAAAGCTTATCACAAAAAATAATTAATTACTTTAATTATGAAGTTTTAGTGACACATGCTTCATTTTAGTTATTTGTTTTTTTATGAAACAAGTTGTTTTCTAAATACTTGTTTCACTTTATAATAATTTAAATTATATATCCTCAACTTTAAATCTTTATTAAAATAACGGCACCTAATATACCACCAACTATAGCCGCCATTATTGTGTCCTTAGCTTTAAATATCTTTTTACCTTTTATTTTGGACGATACAGAAACCCCAATTCCAACAGCCCATGCCATATCAATCCAAACGCTTCCTGTCTGATAAATAAAATGATTTTTGATTCCATGATTGAGTATCCACATAGTACCTGGTATCATAAGAGCAGCTATGTATCCACCAATAGGTCCAAGCGAATTCACTAATCTTCCCCATAAAGTTAGCACCAAAAAAGTAAATACAAAACTGCCAATTATGGTTAACAGTGCTTCTTGAACACCCATTTATTCACCCTCTTTCTTCACTAATCCTACTACTATTCCTGCAAGTGCTCCACCTATTACCGTAAAAATTAATGTAGGCAGCGAACTTATCAACGCACTAATCCCATTAACTATAGTATCTCTAAATAATGTAGACATACCTACAGCCAATCCCATATCAATAAAAATTGCTTCTTCTGTATTGTCAACTAACCCTATATAATGATTAACAAACCACATTGTTCCTGTAAATATAAGAGCTGAAAGCCAGCCTCCTAGTGGACCAAAGTTATCCGTAAATACATGCCAAAATCCGTTTATAACTACTGCTGAAAGGCAAAATCCAAAGATACTTCTCAAAAATTTTATCATGTTTGTATATCAGCCCTTTCCATCAATATTTTAATAAATAAGCTTATATGTTTTATATAATTTCAGATTATCATAAAAAATAAATAATTACTTTGGTTTTAAATTTTTAGTAAAACATTCTACTTTTAGTTATTTGTTTTTTTATATAACAATGTGTTTCAACTCCCTTTCTTAGAATATAGCTCTAATAAAAAATGTTACAAAACGATTTTAAATATCATTCTGTAACACCCTTTAATTTAAACTATTTTTTGACTAAATGGCCAATTTATAACATTTTGATTATTATAAGTTGGTACCCATGCAAAATGATTATATGCAGCATTTTCATTTACCGGCACTCCAGCATTTAGCATATCTTTTGATGAATATTCTGTAAACATGACATTGCTGCCTAATTCTTTTAATCTATAAACTAATGTTTTTGTGCCTATAATGTTGCTATTATATTTATATTGATCTTTTTGCCCATACATTGGAACTATAGGATCATCTGTTGCGTGAAATCCCTAAATTGGTAAGTTCTTCACTTTTCACATTAATGATATATCTCATTGTCCACAAACAGGCATTGCTGGTGCAAAAATATCTGTATATAAATTAATTACTTTCAGCTTCCAATTCAGTCATATAACTCTTCTTATCAATTAAATTGAAGAATGGCAGATATACTAATGCGCTCATAACTATTATTACTACTTGTACTAAAGCAACTCTCCAGCCTTCTGCTCCACCAGCTAAGAAACCTGACATTAAAACTGGTGTTCCAAGTGGAACTATTGTTGTTAGCCTTGGTACAACATTTATATATGTTAATACATATCCTAATATACTTGCTAGTAATGGTGTACATATCCATGGAATAGCCATGTAAGGATTAAGAACCATAGGTGTTGCAAATACAATTGGTTCATTTATTCCACAGAAATTAGACCACACTGCTAATCTTCCAAGAGTTTTATATTGTTGGCTTTTAGCTTTTAATGCCATATATATACATAATCCAAGGGTTGCTCCTGATCCTCCACATAAAGCATATACACTAAAGAAGCTTCTATTAATTATGTTAGGTAATTCATATAATGAAACACCTGCATTCATTGCATCTATATTAGCAGTGGTTAAAGATGTCCACAATGGATAGAAAATAGGAAGTATTACTGCTGATACTCCGTGTACTCCAAAGAACCATAATATTTGGGCAAGTAATATTGCAAATAAGAACGAGAATATATTATTACCAATAAATGCTTCTAGTGGTTTTTGAATCAATGTATATATTAAAGTATGTATACCATCTATTCCTTGCATAGGTAGTAATGTTACTGCTTTGTTTAAAAGCATAAATAACATGATTATAACAAAACCAGGAACTAAACCCAAAAATGATTTTGTAATTGTTGGTGGAACTCCATCAGGCATCTTAATAGCTAGTCCACCATCTATTAATTTGTTATAAATAACAGTTGATACTAATGCAATAATAATTGCTACAAATAACCCCTTTGCTCCTAAGTAATCAAAAGTAAAAACATTCGCTGCTGGTACTTTTACACCTTCTGGTAATGTAATTTTATTTGCTTTTACAAAATTATTAATTATACCTGAAGTATTTGAAATTGGTGTTACTGCTAAAAATGTAAATAATGAAATCATTCCAGCTACACCTGGATCTTTATCAAATTGTTTTGCAAGACTATACGCTATGAAAAATACAGCATATACTGCAAGCATATCATTTGTAACCATATTAGGTATTGCAAGTATTGGCTTTAAACCTATACTTGTTATAAATGTTTGATATGCTGGTATTGATAATGAATTTAATAATGAAAAAATTGCACCTACTATTATAACTGGCATAATAGTCATAAATCCATCACTTACAGCCTTTAGATATTCATTAGATGCTATTTGATTAGCCTTAGGTATTACTTTCTCCTGTAAATAATTATTCATTTTATTATTCCCCCTAATAAATTAAATTTATTGTTAATAACAGTTATCTTATTTATATTTTTATGATATACTGTTTCATTTTTCTCTTTTCAATATGTCTTATTGTTTCATAATAGATTTAAATAGAGCGATTCAAAAATCACGTTGTTTCTGTAAGAATAGACGCTGATACCATGCCTTCAACACAACAAATTTATATGTAAAAATACAAAAAATTGTTTATTACTATTACATATTAGATAGAATCAAAACATATTTCCCAAAAATCTCATCCTATTTTACTTTAATAACCTTTTTAGATTTGATACTTTTAATAAGCAGACCCAATATTTCATATATATTTAGAAATACTGGGTCTCACTAATTTATCAGAGCTTAAAATAACTTATCAAACTCTATTACTATGAGTTTTTTCCATTAGCTGCTGCTTGTTCATTCATATAATTAATATTATCTTGTTTCTTAAAGAATGGAAGATAAATAAAGAATGATATTACTAATACTACTATTTGTAATAAGGCAGTCCTTGGTCCACCTACTAAAAGTCCTGAAATTGGAGCTGGTGTTGTCCATGGCACTGTTACACCACTAAATGGTGGTACTAACCCTGTAGCTATTGCAAAATAAGTTATTAATCCTGAAACCATTGGAGTAAGAATAAATGGAACTGCCATAAATGGGTTCATAACTATTGGTGTTCCAAAAGTTACTGGCTCATTAATATTAAATATTCCTGGAACTATTGATAATTTACCTAATTGTTTTGATTGTTCAGATTTTGCTAAGAATAACATACATAATACTAATCCTATTGTCATTCCTGATCCTGTTACTGTCATAAATTGATCTACAAATTGTTGTGTTACTATGTGTGCTCCATTAGCTATTGAAAATTCTTTTCCACTTATATATAGTGCTTGGTTATCCATTGTATTTGATGTTAAAATACCACTCATTACTCCACCTATAATAGATGCTCCATGTACACCAAACCACCATAAGAATGGAATTAAGAAACCTATTACTATAACTCCGCCTAATGAATCTGTCATACCTTGTAATGGTGTTTGAAGAATTACATAAATCCATTCAATAAATGTTGTGTTTAATCCATACTTAAATACTGTGTATACTACAGTTGCGCCTGTTATTATAGCTGCTGCTGGTATTAAAGCTGCAAAAGAGTTTGCAACACCTTGTGGTACACCTGCTGGCATTTTTATTGTAATCTTCTTTTTCATAAACCAAGAGTATATTGCACCTACAATTAATCCAATTATAATAGCTGTAACCATTCCTTTTCCGCCAGTCCATGCCTTTGGTATCACATCTCCTACTTTTTCTCCATTAGCAGTAACTACAAAAGAATTGGTTGTTAATAAAAATACTACAAATGATATTATTCCTGCTGATAAAGGTTCATGTCCTTCGTTTTGTGCATAAATATATGCTATTCCTATAGCTGCAATTAAAGCTATTATTGAGAATGTAGCTCCATATGCTTGAAATAATGGCTCTGTCCAGCCTGGGCCTAATTTACTTGCTATCCAGTCATTTAAGGGTTGATATGGTATTTGGGCTAGTAATAAGAATACTGATCCTACTAGTGTTAATGGTAATGTGAATAGTATACCGTCTTTTAGTGCTATTACACCTTTCATGTTAACAAACTTCATAATTACTGGTAGTATTTTTTCATTAAATGTAGTTCCAAATGATGACATAATAATTCCCCCTTATTAAATTATGTGATAGTATATTTAATGTAATAATTTTAAAATGTATTTTAATAAATAATTATTACTTAAAAACTTTTTGCTTCCATGTGATTTCATTAGTCCCATATAATTAAATCACATGGAATTTTATTATCTGAACTTAAAAGTTTTATTTCCCAATTAATTTCAATGCAAAATCAAGTACTTTTGCTCCATTCATCATTCCATAATCAACCATCGGTATTACATCTACTGGGATGCCTTTTGGTTCACATATTTTTTTAGCTTTTGCTATTGTATATCCAACTTGTGGCCCAAGTAAGGCAACGTTTACATCATCTAGATGTTTATCCATTTGTCCTTCTGGAAAAGCTTCAATATCTGCCTCTATTCCTTTTGCTTTAGCAGCCTCCTTCATTTTACTTACTAAAAGGCTTGTTGACATACCTGCTGCACAGAATAATCTAATTTTTATCATAATAATTCCTCCTTATTTGTATAAAAAATTTATATAATATTTGTAATAAGCAACACTTAACATTTATTTAATTATAGTATTTACAATTTTTCTTAATTCAATTATTTGTTCTATTAGATTTTTTTCAGTTATTGCTGTCATTAAATGGTCTTGTGCATGTACAAACAAAACTGACATTTCTATTTTTTCACCACTAGCTTCTTTATGAAGAAACATTGTTTGCCCATCATGTGCTTTTCCTAAGGCATCTTCTGCTAACTGCATTTCCTTCTCGGCCTCATCATATTTTCCTTCATTTACATTATTAAGCGCCATATATGCATGATTCTTACAATCACCAGCATTAATTATAATATTCATAATTGCCATTTCTAATTCATTCATTTAAACTCCCCCAATTCTAATTATTAAATAGTATTATCTATTTTATTTGTTTATAAACTTCTTAATTTAATATGAATTATTGAATTTTTAAAGCTTTATTTAGTATTTTTTCACCATCCATCATTCCATAATCTACACTATCTATGACTGAAATCTCCATATTATATTTTGAATATCTTTGTTTAAGTCTCTCAAACAAATATCCCACTTGTGGTCCTAACAATAATATATCTGTATCATTTTCATACTCTCTAAATTTTGATTCTGCTGTAGCTCTTATTTCTACTTTAATTTCTTTATCCTTAGCAGCTTTCTCCATATTTGATACCAACATACTTGTTGAAAATCCACCTGCACAGATTAATGTGATTTTTTTCATTGATATTTTCCTTTCTGATTGATTAAAACTAAAATTATTGAAAGCCAATATTTATTTTGCCAAACTTTATACTTTTAATGTATTTTGTTTTAGTTTTCTTATGCCTATATATAAAGCAATAATCGTGCCAACTTTCTATTTAAAACACTTTACTAAACATATTCTTTAAACATAGTATTTTCAACACTTCACTGAAAAACAAAAGGTTTTTAAAAAGTATAAATGTGTTTTACTTTTTAAAAACCTTTTAAAACACATTGCTAATGTGTTTTATTATTAAAAAAATTCATTAAACAACATATTTCATCATCTGAAATAGTAATTGAATATTTAGTATTTAAAGATGCACATGCGCTTTTAATTATCCTATATAAATCAAAATTCTCCTTAATATACTTTTCTTTTCCTTCAAATTCATCAATAAATTGATTTTCTTTTATTCTATCTATCATACATGCTATGTGAAAAGTTATTCCGATAAGGATATTGGTACTTATATTTTTATTTAAAGCTTCACATACAGTCACATTAAATTTTTTTATATCTTTTAATACTATTTTCCCATCAATATTTTTTAATTGACGATCCAAAGTTTCTTCCATTTTTACATATGTTTTTTCTACATCTATGAGTTTTTGAATTTCGTCAGTACAGGTTCCCTCAATAATACTGTCTAACATAAATTGTGGATAGTTTACATCTAGTTCAAATGGACTTACAAAACAAATTAGTGTGTATTTTTTCTTTAATTTTTCTATTCTTTCATAAATACTCTCTTTACCTATGAAATTTATTGGAACTATTTCAATCAAATTTTTGTCAAAATTTAAGTTTCTTTCTAGCATTCCCTTTATTGTCTTAGCTCCACCTTCACCTGTTGTACATACTGTTACTATAGCTAACTTTTTCTCCTGTTCCTCTTCTGGTTCATAGTCTAAAATATCATTGTCATATAAATTATTAACCTCCAGGGTCTCTCTATATATTTCATCTAATGAATATCCAATAATAGATTTTCTAGTTGCCTCAAGCGCATGAAGAGTACTCACAAGTGGTATAGTTCTTGTTTTTAAATTAAATGTATCTTCTATTTCACGTCCAAAAGTTGTTAATGAACCCATATCGACTAAAAATAGTATATCTGATTTTATTTTATGTTCTCTAATATATTCTTTTGTCTTTTCTAATATATTTTTAGGTTTTTCTTCTATTGGAGCATTAATCCCTATAGCATTATTGGTTCCAAGTAGACCATTTACTGCTTCTGCCATTGAAGTTGCTGTAGTTGCGCCATGAGCAATTATCATTACCCTAACATCATTTTTCTTATATTTAAAGCTTTCACCATTATAACTTAAAAACATTGCTATAAAGCCTGCTTCATCAATAGGCATATCTACATCCAATTTTTCATCTATTATCTTTAAAGCCTCTAATGACACACTAAATTCCTTCTTAGATTCTTCCCTTATGCTATTTAATTTAGGATTTATAATCTTCTTATTCCTACGGATTCTATCTATAGAATTACTAATATGAACCGATAACCCATAATAAATTTTTTTATCTAGCTTTATCCCAAGTTTTTCTTCACAAAATGCTATTACTTCTTCTATTACCTTCATAACATCTTCTTCCACAATGCTTTTTATATTATTAATATCTACTTTGCGTGTAAAATTATTAACATATTTCTTAAAATAATCACCTATATCTTTTTCTATTTCCTCCTCAAGTTCAATACCAGATACTCCATCTTTCTTAAGTTCTTGTGTTCTTAAATCCAGCATTTCATAAATATTTTCATCATTAACATTTTGTTCGAATATTATTCCATTTTCATCTTTATCAAATATGCAATATCTTTTATTTATATCAATAAGTTTGTTCCAAAGCTTCCTATGTTCAGTTTCCTTATAAAGACCTTCTCTAATATATGAAGGTAAGTCTAAACTGCTTATCTTTATTTCATCTTTCCTATTTGATAAAAAATCAGCATACGCTTTTGCGCAAGCAAGCTGTATATCTGTTTTTAATTGGCCTATATTATTTTCACAATCATAGGATAAAAATGCTTTTATTGAATTTATAGAAACTTTTATGCATTGTCCTAGTCTTCCAGATTCCTCCATCATAAATTGTTTTATAAGATTAAATCGCTCTTCCATCCCTCTTTTTTTCAAGTTAGGTATCATTATAACCATAGGTATTCTTCTAGTAAATGTTTTTAATAATGTATTCTCTGGATCTTCAGTAGTTGCTGTTATTATTAATACATTAGCATGTCTCTCACTTTCAGTTTCTCCAAGCCTTCTATATAATCCTTTATCCATAAACGTGAAAAACATTTCTTGACCTTCTGCCGGTAACCTATGAACTTCATCTAAAAATAAAATTCCTCCATCTGCTTTTTCTATTAATCCTGCCTTATCACTTTCAGCTCCTGTGTAAGCTCCCTTTTTTACTCCAAATAATTGTCCCAATAGCAATTGTGGATTATTTGCATAATCTGCACAGTTAAATGTTATAAACGGACTATCTGCATCTTTAGCCTTCATCTCAATTGCATATTTGTGTACTAATGAAGCAAAGGTGGATTTACCAACTCCAGTCTCCCCAAGTAATAAAATATTCATCCCATTGGGTGGATATAATATAGCTGCTTTTGCTTGCTCTATTGCTGAATACAAACTAGGATTTGATTCAGAAAATTTGTATATTATAGATGTGCTAGAATTACTTTCTCCCTCAAACTCTTCAATTACTGGCTTGAACAATGTAGGTTTTCCTTTTATCTTAATAACCTTTCCATTTACAGCAAGTTTATTTAAATCATTACTCACGTTTGCCCTGCTTAAATTTAAATCTTCTGCTATATCAGTTGCAGAAACTCCATCTATATTAAATTCTACTAATTCTTTAAGTTTATCAAATATTAAGTCAATTCGTTTTCTCAATTAATACCCTCCTCTTTACACCTTTTCTCTCTAGTACCTAAACCTTTCCTCCAAAATATTTATGATTAATTATCTCCAGATAAATTATTATCAGTTAACTCCTCACCAAAAAGACAATAGATATCTTTTCCTTTCTTTTTAGCCAGGTATACTGCTTTATCTGCATTTTCAAAAAGTTCTTTAAATGACTTTCCATGTTGTGGATATAAAGCAATTCCTATACTTCCTGACACTTTATATTCTTTTGTCACCTCTATAAATTCTCTTTTAAAACCATTAACCAACTCATCTGCTTTTTTACGAAGTGCTTCCTCTGAATTTATATCCTTTAAAAATACAATAAATTCATCTCCGCCAATTCTTCCAATAATGGAGTCCTCTGTAAATACTTCTAAGAACATTGATGAAATACCTTTTAATACCTTATCACCAGCTAAATGGCCTAAATCATCATTAATCGCTTTAAAATTGTCCACATCTATTACAAATAATGCACCAATAGCATCACTTTCATTATTTATCATATATTGCTCAATCATATTTTGAGTATTTCCTTTATTAAACAATTCAGTTAGACTATCTCTTTGAGCTTTAAATAAAAGCTCCTCAGTTTCTATTTTTTCTTTATGAATATTAATTATTGCGCCTACAGCTTTAAATATATATCCATTTTCATCAAACATAGCAGTGATTCTTATTTTACACCAAATGTATTCTCCATTATTTTTCTTAAGCCTAATTTCTTCCTCCTCATATGTGTTTCCATTTACAATATCATTTAACAACTTTCTAAACTTTCTAATATCCTCTTCATAAATAATATCAGTTCCAAATATACTTTTACTAACATTTTCAATAATTTTAGGAGAATTAAATTTATACTTCCAATTCTCAGAAAAGTATATAGTATCTTTAATAACATCCCATTCAAAAATTATATCTTCTGTTTGAGACATTATTATACGATAACGCTCTTCACTATGCTTAAGTTCCTCCTGAGTTATTTTTGATTCAGTTATATTTATTGCCACATTATAACTAAAGGTATTTCCCTCTCTATCTTTTACTATTTGTCCATTATCTAATACCCATACAATACTTCCATCTTTTCGTTTAATTCTGTATTCAACAGTATACTTATTAGATTTATTTAATTGTTCATTTATTTCCTTTAATAATCTTTCGCGATCATTTTCATAAACTAAATTAATTATTTTCTTCCTATAAATGTCTTTAAATTCATACTTTTCATACCCTAAAAGATTTAAACAACCACCACTTAAAAAGTCAAAATAAAAATCTCCATTTATGATTTTGCAACGATGAACTCCTCCTGGTACATTGGACGTAATTGACTTTAAATCTCTGTTTTTAGCTTCTATATATTTCTTATTTTTTTCTATACTATCAATTAAATCATTAAATACTTCAGCTATTTCTCCAAATTCATTATTTCTGTTATATATAAATCTATCACTATAATCTCCTTGTTTAATTTTTCTTATAACATTTAATAATTTATATATTGGTTTAGAAAAATAATTAATAATGAGCATATATGAAATTATTGTTATTATAAAAATAAATACCAAAATTATAACTATATTAATTATGTTTTTATCTCTTGGCTTATTAAATTTTTCTAAGTCCACTGCACTAAATACTATCCAACCCGCTTCTTCAATTGTTGAATAATGGCCTATTTTTTCAACGCCATCTATAGTATACTCTATAACGCCGTTAGGATTTTTTTCAAAGTCTATTCTTTTCCATTGTTCATATAAAGTATTCGGTAATGCAATTTTATTAATATTCTCTTTAAGACTGTCACTATTACTAGATGCAATTACTCCATTTTCATCCATTATTACAATTTTACCATTATCATAAAAACTAACATCGTTTACAATATTCTCAAAATATCCCATATTTATCACATTAATCATTGCTCCTTGATATTTATTATTCATAAATATAGGAAACGCAATAATCATATTCCTACTTGTTTCATTTGCTTTCCACATTATATTTGTAAAAACTACCTTACTATTTGTAAGTTTCTTCAACTCTTCATTTGAAATCATAATCTTTTGATTAATCTTTTCAATATCACTAGCCGAAATTACAATTCCATCTTCATTAATTAATGCTACCATATCTAAATAAAACTTTTCTATTTTTATATCACTTAAGGTTCGATTTAAGATTTCTATATTATTTTTATTTTTTTCATTGTTAATTTTATTATTAGACTCATTTAACACATCTTTAGTTACAGGCATATTTGAAGTAATTTTAAGATCTTCAACATTTTGCTTAAAAAAATATTCTAGATGCATAGCCTGATCATGGGCGGAAGCAATAATATTTTTTTCAACAAGATCTCTATATTTATCATTAAATTTTGCTATACTTATACTTGTTGAAATAATGACAGGCACTATTCCTAAAATTATTGAAAAAATTACAAATCTTCTTCTTATATTCATAATATTACCTCCTATATTTATCATATAAGAATTTAATGAAACTAATTTTTCTTACCATAATTCCTAAAAAATTTTACTTCTATTATTATTCTTTAATTTTATTTATAAATGTATATAAAAATTTTGTATTATTCAATTCACTAACATTCTATAACATATTTTTAGCTAGTTTTTGTATGGAATATGTTATTATAATCTAATAAATAACGTAATTCTTTAAATAATTTTGTATGAATATACTATAAAACAATTTTATCAAATTTTTTCATCATTATATATATTTTTTATAATTATAATTTAGATAAATACTAATTTAAAAAAATGCTAGGTAAGTCATTCCTAATTAACTTACCTAGCATTCTTAAATTATATTACCGATTATTCAACCTCAGCTAATTGAGGTTCTTCATTTGGTTCTTCTTCTGGAGCCTTTGCTACAAAATAAACTCCTCCAATAACCATTATACTGCATACAATTGTTTTTAAATCTATTGCACGTCCATTAATAAATACATCAAAAACAATTGACCAAACAACATATGTTATATTTAATCCCATGGCTCTTGTTGCTCCAATTTTATAAATTGCATTATAGTAAAATAAATATGATATTGTTCCTGATAATGCAGTTGCTCCAATCCACCAAATTACGCTTGTCCTTAGAATTTCAAAGCTAAGTCCTATGCCACCAACAATTGGAATTATCAACACTCCATATACAACTGCTGATGTTAATTGTCTTATTTGAAGTGCAAATTCTGAAGATACCTCATCATCTTTCATACCATATGCACAAATAACACATTCACTTCCCCATCCAAATACACATAGGAAAGCACATAAAAAGCCTACAATACTAGTTCCAGAATCTCCTGCTGTATATCCTATTATTGATACTCCTATAATTGCAAATATTAATCCAATCCAAGCTTTCTTATTCATTTTTTCTTTTAATATAAAGTATGCTAAAATTGCTCCAACTGCTGGATATAATGATGAAATTATAGCTGTATAAGATGGTCCAATAAGCTTAACAGCTATTAAATATCCAGTCATACCAACTGGTCCCCCCATAAGAGCTGCTAAAACAACAAATAATGCACTTTTTGTCTTCATTGCTTTAAATAAATTACCTAATTGTCTCTTAAAAGCAAGAAATATAAATGTCCATAATGCTGAAAAAGTATCATGAAAAAATGCTGTAATAAATGGTGCTAAAAATACTGCACCTTCCGGTAAAAATGGACTCATTGAAAGTATTATTGCCATTAAAACTGTATCTAATCCCCAAGTAATAGCAGAAGTTATACCACTTGCCACACCAACTTTATAATTACCTTTATTAATCTCCATAAAAAGTCCCCCTTAAATATAACAAATTCAATCCAAAATGTTCAAGTTCATTTTGTGAACAATTTTATATTAACATTGTTCATTGTTCATAGCAATACGTTCAGGTAAAATTATTTTTCAAATAAAAAAATAGTATAGAACACTATTTATAATTTTAGTATTCCATACTATATGTTTTTATTATTATATGTTTAATGTAATTATTTTTTTAATTTAACCTTTAGAAGTACCTTATTTAGCATTTCAAAAAAAACTTCATCTTTGGAAATTAAAAGTATAAATAAATAAACTAATCCACATACTCCAACTTCAATTATACAAGCTATAAGTATATTATCTATTAGATATTTTATTCCAAATGTTATTGGTATAAATATTAAGGAATAATAGAAATACTTAATATTTTCATATGAAAATATTTTTATATCCAACTGTATGACCTTTTTAACCATTCTATATTCAAGAATTAAAATGATAATATTTGCTATAAGCGTGGTTGCTATAGCTGTTACCATATTAAATGTACCAGTTATAGTTAATGTTATATTAAATAATAAATTAATAACACCACCTATTAATACTAATATTGCGTCTTCTTTTTCTTTTCCGTGAAGATATATTATTTGATTGGCTATTACACTTTCAATTCCTATCACAAGCATATGTATTGCAAATATAAACATGACTGGAACTGCACCCAAGAAATCTTTTCCTCCAAAAATATATATTGCTTCCTTAGAAAGACAAAACAATCCTATGGACGCTGGAAACAAAACTATAAAATATATTCTTATTACTTTTTTTAATAATAGCAAATATTCATTTCTTGATTCTTTTCCTAAGTAATTAGAAAGCCTAGGCATAGTAACTTGAACCAATGTTAGTAATAATGTACTTATTATGCTTGCTACCCTTTGAGCCATGTAATAATAACCAACGGCAGTGGTTCCTCCTGGACTATCCTTTAACATTATCTTATCCAGCTGTGTATATAATACGCCTGTGCTAGTAAGTATTACAACATAAAACATTGGCTTTATATGCTTTAAAAATTCTAAATTAGAAAAATCAAATTTCACTCTTCTCTTAACATATATAAAACTTATTATGTTATTTATAAAATTAAATCCTACAACCAAATACAAATAAAATAAAAAATCATTCTTTTCTCTGACAAATAGTAAAATTAATGCTGAATATATAACTCTGACTACCATAGTCTTAATAGCAATAAAATCATAACTTTCTTGTGCTTCATTAACCCATTCAACGTAAAACATATTGAAAACCAAGTTTAATCCTAAAACCATACATGTATAAAAATAAGGTTGATCTTTGTAATAAAAATATACAAATATCATGTAGGCAATGGATGCAATAGTGTTTGTAGCAATAGTAAAAATAAATAAACTTGTAAATGTTTGACTTAACTTAGTTTTATCATCACGGACCTTACTTATTTCTCGTAAACCGTATTGATAAATACCAAAACTAGCAAATATCAAAAAGTATGCTGTCAAGGAGTCTCCATACCCCATATACCCATATAATTCATCCCCAAAGGATCTACTTACTAATGGTATTACCAATATAGGTAAAATTATATTAAATAAGTTCAACATTGCTTTAAAAATTGCATTTTTTGAAATTGATTTAGCCATTTTTTCTAGCCTCCATAAAATATAGGCACATAAAAATTTCTATATCCTATATTTCTTTCTTTTTTCACTTTTTCAATTGTACATTCTAGTATATTTATTGTCAATTTACTTTACAAATTTATATATTTTATTGAAAATCATGGACTTTTTTATCATTTTTGGTTATAATTAAACTAACAAATGTTAGTTTAATGTAAAAATTATATTATTGCTGTATTTTGATATATTTTTAAAACACTAAATATTATTTTTATTTTTAGTGTTTTATAAAACTCTCATTCATTGTAATTTTAAAGTGATATTCCTAAAATATAAAATTCATCTATTTAATTCACAAATATCATTAATACGAATAATTAAAATGCAGCTAATAATATTTAATAAGGAGTATTTATGAATACTAAAGAAAAGATTCTTTATGAAGCCTTAAATCTATTTTCAGTCAAGGGCTTTAATGCTATTTCTGTCAGAGATATTGCTAAAGCCGTTGGAATAAAAGCAAGTTCCCTCTATAATCATTTCAAAAATAAGCAAGATATTTTTGATACTATAGTTGGAGTATATTCAGAATATATAAGTAAATTTTTATCAAATATGTTACTAGTAGAAACTGATGAAAGTGACATTATGCTAGATAAAATTAAATGGGCAGATGATCAATTTTTTATTAAGAGCTTAGATACATTTAAATTTTGCCTTCAAGATGAATATATAGTTAAATTCAGAAAATTACTTACAATTGAACAGTTTAATAATTCTAAAATTGCAAATTTATATTGTAAGTTATTTATTAATGATGTACTTAATTTTCAGTCCAAAATATTCGAAGGTCTTATGACTTCTAATATCTTAATAAGAAAAGATCCATATATTCTCGCTCTTCAATTCTATTCTCCAGTGTTTCTATTATTTTATAAACAAGATTCTATAACAGATAATGACATTAGTTCATTAAAGAAACATATAACTGAATTTAAAGATATGTATACATTGAAAGGATGATATTTGTGAATGTTTCTGTTATTTACGGAACTACTAAAAAAGCTTGCACATATAATTGTGTTCAATTATTATTAAATAATTTAAAACTTACCACTCCAATAACTGTAAAAGAATTTTTTTTAGAAAAAAAAATTTCTAGTAACTCTGATATATTTTTTTCATGCTATGTAAACGGTGACTTTATATACCTTAAATCTAATTCTATAGATTATCTTACAGCTTCTGTTGATAAATCAGATTTAATTATTCTTGCTTCTCCAGTCATTCAATGTGATATTACTGCTGAACTTAAATCACTTTTAAATTATTTATTTTATAAACCTGATGAATATAATAGAAAAACTTTCATGAATGCTAAAATCGGTTTAGTAATGTCTACTGCAGCTGGAGCGGGTTTACCTCATACTGTTAATAATTTAAAGAAAAATTTATTTTTTTTGGGTATAAATAATATATTTAGATTTGGCGAGACTATTTATGAAATGAATTGGGAAGATATAGACTTGAAAACGAAACTTAGAATAAACAAAAGAATTTTTAAGCTTTCAAATAAAATATTGAACAAATACGCAACATTCCACTCTGCCAATGGAACTGTTTTAAATAAAATAATTCCCTATGTATTTAAACCAAATTTTAAAAATCGACATACTAATGTAATCCCTATTAACTTAAAAAAGAATAGAGAATACGCTCATATCACAAGAAAAATACACTAATACATATTTAATTCTTGATCTATTACATATCTTATTAATTAAACATAAAACCAGTATTATTATAATTTTTTATCCATAAAGAAATGGTATTTTTAATGTATAAATCATTAAAAATACCATTTATATTTTTATAAGCTATATATGAAGTTTCTTTTTAAGATATTCTAAATCTGCAATTGAGTCAATTTCAAATATATCATTAGATTCTATTTTCTCAATATAAACTTCCATATTACAAAGATTATCAACCGCTATATTATCCCAATAAATATCCATAGCATTATTTACTTCAACTGCTTCCTGAACTTTTTTGCATATTAATCTTGCATCTTTTGCAGTCCAAAAAGATGCTCCTGACATTATAAAACTAGGTTTATCTCCATCTTTTCCAATATCAACACCGAAAATTTTTCCCGACTCATTGTACTTTAAAATCCATTCGCCCACTATGTTTTCCTTACAGGCCGAATAGTATACTGATGTTTCTGGCTTAGCTTTTGGCAAGAAATTTCTCGTTATGTAATTGTCAGCATCAATTACAAATGCATCTTCAAGATATTCTCTAACTAAATACATTGTATAAATATTATTGTAAATATCATATTTATCATTAATTACTTTAATTAATTTATATTTTTCAACCAAGTCATCAAATTTTTCATGTAAATAACCTGTTAAAACAATAATCTCATTAATTCCTATTTCTTTTAAATTAATTATTTGCCTTTCAAGTAGAGACATTCCATTTACTTCTATTAAAGATTTTGGAGTATTTTCAGTAAGTGGTCTTAATCTTGTGCCCATACCTGCTGCCATTAAAATTGCTCTCATATCACACCTCGTTAATTCAGTTAACAGTTTAGAGCTTACAGTTATAATGAACATTCTTCATAATTTCTTCTCATTTACTGCATACTATTAGATATTAAAAATTTCCATTCTAATTCAAAATTAAATAAATATATTTTCTAAAATTTCGAAAGGATTTTATCCTATACTGTTAAATTTTAACTGATAACTGTTTTAAGTATTCCTTAGCTCTATTATATCTATCTATTCCATAAGTACCGAAATCATCACCTTCTGCCTCTTTAATTAGTGTCCAAACTGACCATAAAGTATCTTGGCATATTTGATGTATTAATAATCTTCTTCTTGCATATTTATCAACTTCTTTTCCTCTAAAATATAGTCTAAACATTAATTCTATATCATCTTCTGAAAATTCATTTTCTAGTGATAATGCTGCTAAATCCCACATATCATCATTGATTCCACTGTATTCCCAATCTATTAAATAAATTCTTCCTTCAATATCTTTAACAAAATTTTCAGAAACTAAATCATTATGTGAAGGTACAAACACCCTATTACATGCCTTTAGTTCATCTTCTAGAGCCATTACTTTTTCTCTTACTTCTTCGTAATCATCAAAAAAGCTTCCTCTGTCTTCTTTTAAAATACCTTCATATTTTTCAAGTTCTCTAAACGCATTAAATTCATTATCCATATGAAAATCTGTTGATTCATGCAAATTTCTTAATATGTCAGTAACTTGCTTTAAATTTTCTTCCTTCTTTATACTTCTATGGGTTAATGTTTCTGCATTTTCTATAAATTTAGATATTTTAACTCCTGTTTCAAGATTAAAATATGGAACTTCTACATTATACCCTTTTTCTGATGCAATTGCAGAATTAAACATTTCTGTTCTTCTATTAATCATTTGCTCTGTACCAGTTCCTGCTACTCTTAGTATATATCTGTTTCCTTTAACACAAATTCTATAATTTTTATTTGTCATTCCACCAGCTGCTTCTACTTCTGTGATATCTTCTTCTTTAACTTTTAGTGATTCGCAGACAATATTTTTTATACTATTTATTTCATAGCTAAGCTCTCTACGCCTTATAGTTGGATACAAATAATTTTTAATTTTTTCATATTCCTTGTTACTATCTGCATCTCCCCACGCAAGATCATCTATTTTTACAAATCCTATATTGTAATTTCTAGCCACATCTAAAAGTACATATTCATAATTTAAATAAGGATTAACATTTCCCTTGAATTCTTCTAACATCATTGTATATAATTTATAAGAAATTTTTGTAAGCCCTATCATTTCTCCGTCAATTCTATTAAATTGATGAATATCCTTTGACATTTTAAACAAGTGGTTGTCCCTTATTTCAACAAAAGCTTCATCTCCCGAACCACTTTCATTTGTAAATAGTATACAATCACGATTTGGACTTTCTGCTAATTCTTTAATAGCTCTTTTTTCAAAAATCAAATCATTTTCTATTAATAAAAAGTCATCATCAATATAATCCCTAGCTAAAGACAATGAATGCATGGTTCCTGTCCATTTGTATGTATCACTCTTTACTAATATTATATTTTTGCTGTTTTTGAAACACTCTTCATAATACTTGCTTTCATATCCAGTTACAATGACTATTTTAGTAATACCATTTTCTTTTAATATGTTTAAAGTTCTATCTATTAACTTAAAATCTTCAATTTCAAGCATTCCTACTGGTCTATCAAACTCTTCTGTTCTACCTGCTGCTAATATTACTGCCTGCTTTACAATTTTCTTTTCTTCTTCATGAAGTTTTAATCTTGTACTTTTAGCTGAAGTTATATTTTCCTCTAAAAACTTCATGCCCTTTTCAGTCACCTTATATAATGTCCCTCTGTTGTTAGTAATTCTATCTATAAACCCATCCATTGTAAACTCTTTTAAGACAGCATTGACCTTACCTAACGACATATTTGTCCTTTTTGATAATTCCCTTTGATTAATATTAAAATTATCATTTAGCGCTTTCAAAAGTTCTAATTTATCCTCTAACATAGTATCCTCCATTCTTCGAAGAAATATATTTTCTATTATTTCAACTAAATCCCAGTTTCTGTTCGAAATATGAACTACATTTATTATATTACCTATATTTATTCATGTCAATTATGAATTTCCAATTTCTAAATCTTAATATATATTTTGATATATAACTAATAAAGATTAATAATGCATATAGATACATGCATTATCAATCTTTATTTAAAACTATATAAAATTATCTAATAATACTATTTTATTGAGTGACTTTATGATTAGTACATAACTCCATCAGTAGCAAATCTATATACACCATCATCAATAAACATGCTTTGATTAGTCACCATTTCTCCTTCTGGTGTAAAATAGTACCAATGTCCATTTAATTGTAACCAGCCTTTTTGCATAACTCCATTTAGGCCTAGGTAATACCATTTATTATTTTGATTCATCCAACCTGTTTTTATTGCTCCTGTGTTTGGATCTAAATAATATGTCTTTCCACCAACTTCTTTTCTCCAGCCTTTTGCCTTATATCCTTTTGAATCTAAGTAATATGTTACTCCTTTGGTAGTTATCCATCTATCTTTTACTTGTCTACCTTTTTTATCAAAGTAAACTTCTTTTCCATCTATAGAACCCCACTCTTCATATTTGCTTAAATCTACCCAAGTATTATCAATTTCATCGTAAAAAATATCTTCTTTATTATCATCTTGATTATTGTCTATAGGCGAATCTGTTCTATAAATTTCAAAATTATAAGTCTTACTTGCACTTCCATCTTCTGATGTTACTGTTATAGTCATATCAGTTTTTTGAGATCCCCTAAGATCTATTTTCACTGGACTACCTGCATAATTTGTTCCATTTACAGTAACCCTAGAACCAGCCTGTTCAGGAACTGGTGAAACCATAAGCTTATTTATAGCTTGATCCACACGTATTTTATTTACATCTTTTTGTGGATCAAAGGTAAAGTTTCCATTGTCGGTTACTACATCTTTTAATAATGCACTAGCACCTCTTGTATCATTTGTAATTGATACATTGTAAGTTTTAGTTGTAACGCCATCCTCTGCTGTAACAACTATCTTAATACTAGTTGTTCCCTTAGCATTAAGCGGAAATTCAAATGGTTCTCCTGAAGTCAACCCATATTCATCACGAGTTTCAGCAATTGAAGCTGTAATATCTTTAACATTACTATTTGTTGCTGTTACAGTTATAGCTGATGATGTATCTATTTTAGGAACTTTAATAGTATAGTTACTTTTTTCTTTTGAAAAACCACTACTTCCATCTGTTGATTTTATAGTTCCATTGCTTGCTTTTATGTTGCTTAAGGTAGCATCATTAGATTTTTCAGCCGTTGGGTCTTCTTTATCTGGATTCTTAGCTATATAAAATGTATATTTTT
Organism: Clostridium sp. C2-6-12; assembly: GCF_009928485.1. Taxonomy (GTDB): domain Bacteria; phylum Bacillota; class Clostridia; order Clostridiales; family Clostridiaceae; genus Clostridium. Next base: position 83,814 of record NZ_JAABNP010000020.1, read on the forward strand.
CTCCCAATGGATATGTTTTAGTTTTGGTATCATCAACGGTATCTGATTCTGTTCCATCTGGATTTTTTTTGTAATAAAGTTGATCATAGTAAGCTTGTACTACTATTTTTTTATATTTTTCTATATCAACATTAACCAATGGCTTTTTATCAGTTGAATCAGTAAGCTCAGTTAGCAGATCACTTTGAGTACTAGTACCTCCCCAAATTTTTATATACTCTCTTCTTGTTGTACCATCTTTATATTTGGTATTTGGTTCAGCAAGATTAATTGTAACATCATTAGTTGTATTATCTTTAAAATTTAAATTGTAAGTACGTCTGCTTGGACTAAATTGTATTTTTTCTGAAATATCAGTTCTTCCTGGTTGAGTTAAGTATGCATAACCATCCTCAACACCATTTCCATCATTATCACCAACAACAAAATTTACTGCACTTTCGTTTGTACCATCTATAAATTTTACGTCTAATTTATAAATTACTAATGCCGAAGTTCCTTCTTTTATATTACCATCTTTACCTTCATAAACTTCAAGCCATAATTGATTTGCAGCTCCTTTATTAAAATCAACATATGGATTTGTCTGACCATTTACAATTCTACCTGTCTCAATTTTTCCAGAATCATAATGATTTGTCAGCTTAAATGCAATATTTGATTGAGCTCCCAATTCAGGTATCATAGAAATCATTTGAGCTCTTTTATCTATATATATTTCTCCTATATAATTAGGTATTCCACTTGAAGTATCTACCTTGAATTTTTTGCCGATATATACTTGCACGCTATCATCAGCTTCATAGTATAACTTTTTTATCCCTGCATTTCTTAATGTATAGTCTTTATCTGCATTGATAGTATTATATTTTAATTGTATAGCATATGACTTACTAACATATTCCCCATTATTATCCAACTTAACCACAATTAAATCTGATGTTCCTAAGTCTGTTAAGAAACCACTTATAGCTCCGTTATCTATAGTAACATCTGCTTTTGTTCCGTTTTTATACACTTCAGTTTTATTATTTATTGGTACTACATTCGGATTAAATTGCATTATATATTGTAAAGTTAAAACAGCATCTGATACATCAAAATTATATCTAAGAGGACAATTAGGATCTGCTATTCCTTTTTGTGAATATAAAAATGGAGGGACATTACTAGTAATGTCTTTATCAATATTATTTTTGTCACCAATATATGAATTAAAAGTCATAGGACTTATTTTTTCTTGAACAAATTTATTAGCATGTTGTATAACAATGGTATCTGATCTAGAGCTACTTGGATAATACTCACTACTTTGGTCTACAAATTTAGATATCTTTGCATTTGGATCTGTAGACGTCGGATCTTTTTGCCCTTCATTAACTGTCATCCTTTCTCTTATTCTATATTCAAGTATATTGACACCAAAAGGTAATCCAGTTATTTTTATACCAATTCTTTTATTACCACTTTTATCTGTAATTACTTCGGTTCCTTTATCAAGTTTAACTCCAATTGCATCTAACTTAATATTGTTCCTATTTAAAACTTCTGTTTCCAATCTGTTAGCCTCATCTGGATCAGTTACACTGTCTAAATTAGGCATTGCCTCCAATTCAATTCCATCTATTTTAGTTATCATAATTTCTTGCTCTATTACTCCATTTTGGCCAATTGGTATGTCTGTAACAGTTTTAGTTTTAATTTTATAATCAACAGATAGTGTAAAGTCATTATATCTCTCGTCTGTAGCATATTCACCATTAATAACTTTAATACCACTTCCGCCAGCCTGAGCTGGTGTTCCACTTACTTGTATTTGTGTAGTTATCGCTTTGGCAGGTTGTCCGTTTGATCCAAACTGCACTGGTAAAAATGACATTACACTTGCAAATACTATAGATAATGCCATAAACCTCTTCCCCATTTTCTTCATTTATTGTCACCCTCCTAAATTGTTTATTTAAATTAAACATCATTCATTTGAATATTTTAATAATTCTTCATTATATTATGTATTAAGTCAAATTACACTACATTATTTATATCGAACCACTTATTCCTATCTTTAATAAATTTGCACCATTCTTTTTAAGATACTTATATTTTATATTATACACATTTTTTTAATATAAAAGAAAAAACCTCCTATAATATAATACAATTTGCATATACTATAGAAGGTACTTTTATTTCATTTTGTATTTAAGATTTTCCCTTAAATGACTTTTTGCACTTAGGACATGTAATTGTTATATTTCCCTGTCCTCTTGGCACTCTTAACCATTGTTTGCAATCAGGGCAAGAAAAATACCTATGAGTTCTATAATCCTTTGCTACAATCATTTTTTGCCTAAACCTTTTTATTACATAACTTTCTAATCTTAGGTACTTATAATTTTCTCTTTGTCTTTTAAATATATTTTTCGAAAATATTCTATATATACATATAATTGTCGGAACATATGCTATAACTGATAAAATTGATAATGATTTTGGTAGAAGGCCCACTATTAGCAATAAAAATAGTGACAAAAATAATAATGCCCTTGATAGATTATCTCCTCCATATCTGCCTTCCATGATTTTTTTCAACCAATTCATTTTCCCCACCCCATTTCCTGCAAATTGAAATCTAATATTGTCTGTAATTATATATTATTAATATACCATTATTTTAAAATATAATCTAATACTAGGAAAGTATCAATGTATATAATTTAAATATTGTATTAATTTTTTATAAATTCTAATTATAAAGTATTAACCCTTTATAATTAATTTGTACACTTATAAAAAAGGTGACTATGCCACAATTCAGAACTTTTCATCTATGAAAAAATAAGCTACTCCTCAACCTAGAACTTCTCACCTATGAAAATGTTGGCATGCTCAAATACGGAACTTTTCTGAAATTATAAGCTTAAACTCAGTTAATAAGTAAGAATTAAGAGCCAATAGTTTATTAAAAAAGCGTATCAACTTGATACGCCTCTTTAATATTAATTTATATTATTGATGTTATTGCATTTGAAATTGCATCTGCTTCTAAATCTTGATAATATGAAGCTGCTAATTTTTGAGCATCGTCAGGATTTGTTATGAATCCACATTCAATTAACACTGCTGGCATACTTGTATTTCTACAAACAAATAAATTACCATCCTTAGCTCCTCTATTTATTGCTCCAGTATTATTTGCCATAGATGCTGAAATGGCTGATGCTAAGTTCATGCTTGTTGACAGTCTTGAATCACTATAACCACTGCCAAAAGCTTCATCTTGTGATTTTGAACTATAATAAACTTCAATTCCACTAGCTGCTGGAGATGCTGAATTATGATGTATACTTACAAATAAATCAGCCCTTGCATTATTAGCAATATTTACTCTCTTAGTAAGACTTTCTGTTACTTCTACAGTTTCTCTATCTGCTTGATTTCTCGTCATAATAACCTTATAACCTTGTGCTTCAAGTTTTCCTTTTAACTTAGCTGCAACCTGCATATTTAAATCTCTTTCTGCATATGTTGTTCCATTGCTAGTTGCATAAGCTCCATCATCTCCACCAAAATTATGTCCTGGATCTATTACAATCACCTTAGTTTGTGCTCCTGGTATTTTGTTTCCTCTTTTACCTTCTGAGTCTATTTTCCATCCATTAATAATAGTATCCTTGACCATAATTCCTGTAGCTGGGTCTAAGTAATAAGTATTATTTCCAGATTGAGCCCATCCTGTCATTCTAGCTCCAGAATTATTTAAGTAATACGAATCATTTCCAAGCTTAATCCATCCTGTGGCCATTATTCCATTTGAATATAAATAATATGATTTTCCGCCATCCTTAACCCAACCTGTCATCATTTCTCCACTTGAATTAAAGTAATACCATTGACCACTTATTTGAAACCAATTGATTCTCATAGCACCACTTATATCAAAGAAATACTTTTTATTATCAATAAGCTTTAAACCAGTTACCATAGTTCCATCTCCTTGAAGATAGTACCATTTTCCGCTATCCTTTAACCAACCAGTTTGCATTGCTCCACCTGAATTAAGATAATACCAATTACTTCCTAACTTAATCCAATCTTTAGCCATAACTCCATTACTATAAAGGTAATACCAGTCTTTATCTGGCTTAATCCATCCTGTAGCCATGCTTCCATCTGACTTATAATAATACCAATTTCCACCTTGATTTTTCCATCCAATTGATGATGAAATATTGGTACTGTTATTAACTGAACTCTTTATAGGTTCTGTTGCTTGTAAACCTGCTGGCATATTTGTCTCATTTGAATTTGTTGTAGTTTTACTTGTTTCTGTTTTTGATGTTTTATTTGTTTCATTACTTGATGTTGTATCTGTTTTGCCAGTACTTGAACTAGTCTTATTTTCACCTGAATTCGTTGTTGAATTTTTATTTGTATTTTCAACAGTTGTGCTATCTGTTTTAGATGAAATTCCAGCTGATGCCATTAAATCATCATAAAGTTTGTTTACTTCTTCACCATATGTAAGGCTTGGCGCCCATTTTCCACCTAATGCATTTACAGTTACCGCTTTTCCTTTAACAGTTACAAAATGCCTTGGATCATATGTGCTACTTCTTGGATATCCATCTGCACCTGCATAAAGTGCTAAATGATCCAAATGAGCTTGTACACCTTCATCCCAAGAATTAAATCTTTGATGGGCATTAGGATCCGTATCTCCTCCACCAACAACTGTTTTCATTCCACAAGGATTTTTGTAACTATCATTTAAAACTCCACCAAATTTACCATAACCAGTTTCCTTTGCTGCTTGTACATATGCAATAGCTGGATTAACATTTCCATGGGTTGGTGCATACTTCCAATACAACTGCGCAAGTCCAACAAAATTATCAGTTGCGCCTTTAGATTTCGCCCATTTTTCAGCTTGTTTTACTGTAACTTCAGTATTAGATATTATTTTGTTGTCCACTGTAGCTGCTTGGGCAATTGCTCCAGGTAATAGTAATAAAACCATTGTAAAAGCAAAAAGAAATCTGGTCCATTTCTTAATAATCTTCAAAACAGCCTCCTCCGTTCTGTTAGTTTTACTTCATTTAAAGCTTCTTTTAAACAATAAATATTAGTATAAATTTTCTGTCTCATTATATAATACAAACCTTTCCTTTATTTTAGGTACTTTAATACGACAAAAAAAATCGTATTCCTACCAAGAAATATATACTTAGTTTACCATAAAACTTATTTCCTCGGAAATAAATAGCAATAAAAAACATAAAGTCTTATAATATTGCAATTCATAGGTTTATACTGTTTTATGAAATTCACCTTTAAGAAAAACGCCAAAAGAAAGAGTCCAAATTTCCATTTGGACTCTCCAATCATCTAGCATATCCTTTATACATTAGCTGCAATAACCTCTGCTATAGCTTCAGCTACCTTTTGCTGGCTAGCTGGATCAGAACATCTAATTGCTTCTTCTTTGTTTGTTATAAATCCTGTTTCCACTAATACTGCAGGCATATTTACATTTCTACATACAAGTAATTCTTGATCTCTGTCATGTCTATTATATACATTGATTTTATTTGCAATATTATCAGCTATAAGAGCTGCCATCTTTCTGCTCTTTTCAAGTTTTGCACTATCATTTCTTCCACCAAAGCTAGCCTCTTGAGGCTTACTAGTATAAAGAACTGTTACTCCATGAGCTGATGCTGAATCAGCAGAATCATGATGGATACTTATAAAGAAATCAGCATTAGAATTATTAGCTATAGTTGCCCTTTTATCAAGACTTGCCCTTTCAGCTAACGTTTCTCTGTCACCTTCATTTCTAGTCATCACTACATTATAACCTCTTTTTTCAAGTTCAGACTTTAATTTTGATGCAACCTGCATATTTAATACTGTTTCACTATATGTTACTCCATCAATTTTAGATACTGCACCACCATCTCCACCATAATTATGTCCTGGATCAACTACAATAGTCTTCTTACCATTTGAATTTCCATTATTACTATTATTAGTATTGTTACTATTGTTACTATTGTTACTATTGTTAAAAGGATTATCTATTGTATTGTTCTTAGTTCCATTATCGTTATTATTTTGACTTGATGAATCTTTCCTTTTTCCATCAGAACCAATTTTATAACCTTCAATTGTAGTACTAGTAACCAGTCTTCCTAAAGATGGATCTAAATAATAGTAATCACTACCAGATGTAATCCAGCCAGTTGTCATAGCTCCGCTTTCCTTTAAATTATACCAATCGCCATTAACTTGAATCCAACCTTTAGCCATAGCTCCAGTATCATATAAATAATAACGGCTTCCCCCATCTGTAATCCATCCCGTTGCCATACTTCCATCAGTATTAAAGTAATACCAATGATTATTTTGCTCTGTCCATCCTGTTGTCATAGCTCCACTATTGTTAAACAAATATGTCTTGCCATTTATTTTCTTAATGCCAGTTACCATGCTACCATCACCTTGAAGATAGTATGACTTATTATCTTCATTGAACCAGCCTGTTTTTATTTTTCCACCTTTTTCAGAGTAATACCATTTGTCATTTAATTGAAACCAACCTTCTTTTTCTGACATAACTCCTGAATCTTTCAAATAGTATAATGCTAAGCCATCATATTGAATTCCAGTTGTCATAACTCCTGATGGATCAAAGAAATACCAATTATCATTTATTTTCTTCCATCCTTTAGTTAAAGCACCTGAAGAATCAAGATAGTACTTCTTCCCTTGATCACTTTTCCAACCTGTAATCATCTTACCTTCGTCATCCAAGCAATACCAATTCCCATCTGGATTTATCCATCCAATTGCCTTTGTATTATCGGACTTATAATAATAGTAAGTTCCATTTTCCTTTTTCCATCCAATATTGGATGTTATATTTATACTATTATCACTAGGTTTATTCACATTTTGCATTTGATTTTCTGGAATAACTTCTGATGCATTTAATGCTTCTGGTTTATTTTCAACTTTTCCTGGATTAGGGACTGAATTTGATGTTTCATTATTATCCCTATCATTAGAATCTTTTTGATCCTTTTCGTATTTTACTCCAGCAGAATCCATTAAATCTTGATAAAGTTTGCTTACTTCCTGACCGTATGTAGGACTTGGGGCCCAGTATGTCCCTAATGAACTTACTGTAGGTGCAACTCCTTTTCTAGTCGCATAATGCCTTGGATCATAAGTATCCTCAGCATCTTTTGGATATCCCTTGGCTCCTGCATATAGTGCTAAGTGATCCAAATGTGCTTGTACACCTTGATCCCATGTTTTAAATTTTTGGTGGGCATTTGGATCTGTATCTCCTCCACCAGCCGCTATCTTTAATCCACATGGATTCTTATAGCTTTCATCTATAACTCCGCCAAATCTTCCAAATCCAGTTTCCTTGGCTGCTTGTACATAAGCAATGGCTGGATTAACATCACCATGTTCAGGTGCATATTCGTAATAAAGATCTGCCAGTCCAATAAAGGTTTCAGTCGCTCCTTTAGATTTTGCCCATTTTTTTGCATCCTTTACAGTAACTTCTGTATCCGATATTATTTTAAAGTCTGTTGTCGCTGCTTTTACATTTAATGTTGGAAATAAACACAATAACATTCCAAAAGTTAAAGCAAAGGTAATTATTTTATTTTTTATATTCAAAACAGTCTGCCACCTCCTAATTTAAATTCTAACAAAAAAAGCTAATGCATTAAAGGCAATTTTGAAAATTTATGGTTATTTTAATCATATATTCACAATTATTTTTCTAACAAGTCAATTATTCCTCTTAGAGTATGACTTACATGCCCCTCGTTTCTCTCTGTCTATGAATCTTTAAATCTTTCCATAATTTCAATAAACTTCGTTTCAATTTTTATAAATACATCTACAATGTCTGGATCAAAATGGGTTCCTCTTCCTTCTAGGATTATATTTTTAGCATCATTATGGGTAAATGCGCCCTTATAAACTCTTCTACTCGTAAGAGCATCATAGACATCACTAAGTGCCATAAGTCTCCCTGATATTGGGATCTCTTTATTAGACATTCCATAAGGATATCCCGAGCCATCCCATTTTTCGTGGTGAGTTAATGCAATTTCTTTAGCTAATGATAAAAAAGATTCTTCTCCTAACTCTTTTATCCCAACCATTAATGATTCCCCACCATAAATTGTATGTTTTTTCATTTCTTCAAATTCTTCAGCTGTCAGTTTTCCAGGCTTAAGCAAAATGCTATCCTTCACTCCTACCTTTCCAATATCATGTAATGGTGCTGATTTATACAATAGATCAATATATTCATTAGTGAGTATATCCTCATATTCTCCATTTTTCTGCAGTTCTAATGCTAATTCTTTAATATACTCTTGAGTTCTCCTTATATGCTGCCCTGTCTCAGGGTCCCTTGTTTCAGCTAAAGCAGCTAGGCAGTATATTGTAGCAGAATTTGTTCTTTCAATAAGATTAGTTCTTTCTTTTACCTTTTCCTCCAAAATACTATTTTGGTTTTCTAATACTATACGTGCCTCTTCAAGTCTAAGCTGTGTCATAACTCTAGCCTTAACTTCAACAATTTCAAAAGGTTTAGTAATGTAGTCAACAGCTCCTAAAGAAAATCCCTTAGTTTTCGAATCGCTATCCGTTATTGCAGACAATAAAATAACTGGAATCTGATTTAAAATTGAATTTTCCTTTAGTCTTTTTAAAACTTCATATCCATCCATCTCTGGCATCATAATATCTAAGAGTATTAAATCTGGCTTTTGTTCTTCAATTAATTCAAGGGCTTCACTTCCATTAATAGCAACAATTAATTCATATTCATCTTGAAGTGCATCAACCAAAATATCGATGTTTACTTCTGTATCTTCTACTATCATTACTGTTTTTTGTTTCTCCATTCTTTCACTCCTTTATAATATTTATTAATTCTTCAACAAGAGCTTTAGCTTCTTTAAATCTATATCTATCTACAAGTTTTTTTATTTCGCTAATTTTTGTCATAAGACTTGTGTCTTTAGTATTATCTACTAAATACTTCATATTCTCCTTTATTTCTTTGGCACGAGCTTTCTGTAAATCTTCAGATAATTTAGTAAGCACTTTATAAATATCTAAGCTTGGATTTAAGTTTAATTGGTTTTTATCTGGATCTTTCTCTAATACAATCTCTTTAATTTTATTTAAAAGTTCTTCATTTAAATCAAAAAGTATTTTCAGATTTTCATTTAAGTCTTCATCATCATAAGATTCATATTTCTTTTCAAATTGGATAATAAATTTATTAAGCTTAATAGCTCCTATATTTCCTGTAACCCCTTTAAGACTATGAATAAATCTTTTCATATCATCATACTTACTATCTATCCTCATCTTAGAAAATTCGTTTTCTAAATTATTATAATTATCATAATATTTCTTTAATAGCTCATAATATAAATCTTCTTTGCTTCCCAATCGATTTAAAGTCTTATTAAATTCCAAAATTTCTATTTCTTCATTAACAATTTTCTTTGAAGGCTTTCCGGTCTCTATTGCATTATTGTCACCTAACCATTTAGCTAAAGTTTCAAATAAAATCTCTGGATCAATTGGTTTTGAGATATAATCGTTCATACCGGCTTCAATACTTTTTTCTCTATCACCATTAAGTGCATTTGCAGTCATTGCAATTATAGGAAGTTCTGAGCTTAAATATGTCTTTCTAAGAATTTGTGTAGCTTTGTATCCATCCATTATTGGCATTTGGACATCCATAAGAACTGCATCAAATTTATTAGCATACACATGCTTGATTGCTTCCTCACCGTTATTAGCAATACTTACTTGAATACCAGCCTGCTCTAAAATATCCTTTGCAACTAATTGATTAATATCATTATCTTCTACTAGAAGTATTTGTTTATCTTTTAGTAAATCTTTAAACTTTATATTATTTTCTTCAATAACTTCCCTATTGCTTTCCCTAAGTCCTGTTCCTTTTAAAGCACCCATAACTGCATCAAACATTAATGATTGATTAATAGGCTTAATTAGGAAGCTTTTAACTCCCAATTGATTTGCTTGATTATAATAACTTTCACGTCCAATCGCACTTATAAATATTGTTTTAGGTACTCTAATTTCAGTATTAACTACTAATCTCTTATATAAATCGATTCCTGATAGCTCTGGTAAATTGAAATCAATAAATAGTAAATCAAAGTTATCTTCTTCTAATAATTGAATAGCCTCAAACGGATCTCTAATTGCTGTTACATCAAGTGAAAATGAACGCAGCATACGTTCAAGTATCATCAATGAAGTTTTATTATGATCTATTACCAATACTTTTTTCCCATGTAAATCAGGATAATTTTCATAACTTGGTTGTATTATATTTGAAACTTTATCAAACTCAATAGTAAATTGGAAATCGGAACCTTCTCCATATTCACTTTCTACCCATACTTCTCCATTCATCAACTCTACTAATTGCTTTGTAATTATCAATCCAAGACCTGTCCCTCCATACTTTCTGGTCATAGAATTATCTGCCTGTGTGAAAGCTGAAAATAGTTTTTCTATTTGTTCTTTTGTTAATCCTATTCCTGTATCTTTAACGCTAAAGTGGAGTTTAACCTTGTCTTCCTTTTCTTCATATAGTCGAACTTTAACATTAACTTCTCCCTGATTAGTAAATTTAATTGCATTTGTAGTTAGATTAGTTATGATTTGCTCTAACCTAAGCGGATCTCCTTTTAATGATTCAGGAACCCTTTCTTCTATATCAAAATTAATATCAATCCCTTTATTAATTGCTGATGGTGTATATAAAGTAGATATATTCTCAAATATCTTATCTAAACTAAATTTAATATTTTCTATTTCCATCTTCCCAGCTTCTATCTTTGAAAAGTCTAAAATATCATTGATTATTCTCAGTAATATCTTTGAGGACCCTTCTATTTTTGAAATATAGTTTTTCTGAGATTCATTCAAGTCAGATTGGCTTATTAAGTGTGTTAATCCAATAATTGCATTCATTGGTGTTCTAATTTCATGGCTCATATTTGCAAGGAATTGACTTTTTGCTAAGCTTGCTTCTTCTGCCTCTTCCTTAGCATCTTTAAGTTCCACCTCACTTTTTTTTATTTCAGTTATATTTTGTAACACACCTATAAATCTTGTAATTTTTCCTGACCCATCTTCACTTATAGTTTGTCCGCTAAAAGAAAGCCAAGTATCAGGAGATTTCTTTAATCTAAATTCTGTATAGAAATCTTCTCCTGTTATTGGTAATTCATCTATACTAAAATGTTTTCCATTTAATAAATCTTCTTCATATATATAATCTTCAAATTTACCATCACAAATAATCCAATGGCGTTCTTCTTTAACACATTCAAAATACTCAGGTGCATTTATTAATTTAATGAAAACTCTATTAACTACAAATACATTATTAATAAAATCTACATCATATACACCAATATGTGAAGCTTCCATAGCAATTCTAAATCTATCTTCTGAAATAGCTAACTTATTTGTAGCTTCACTTAGTTCTTTAGTTCTATCTTGTACACGGCACTCCAATTGATCGTTTAAAACAATCAAATGCTCCTGAGCCTTTTTACGCTCTTTAATTTCATTATTAAGTACCTGTAAATTATTACGAATATTGTTAGACAACTTATCTATAGTGTTTGCAAGTATTCCTATTTCATCTTTACTTTCTTTAAGATTATTGGGAATCTGAATAAAATTCATTCCATCAGATTCCTCTATAATTTTTACCATTCGAGTCAATGGCTTTGTAACAAAATTTGTCATCTTATTTGCAGCTATGAAAATAAAAAATGAAATAATGCCAGCACCACATAAAAAAGCAAGTAACAAGAATTTCATTGCATTTGTAAAATCTCCATGTTCCTCTATAAATGTAACTAAGTACAAATTTTCAGTATTAGGTATTTTACCGTAAACTAAATTTTTAGTATCATCACTTGAATTTATTGATCCTATTTCTGTAATCGGATTATTATTGATATCTTCTTTGAACTCTTCAATATCAAATTCAGGTAGTTTATCTTTATTAGGATTTACTATTATGTTACCCAAAGAATCAAAAATCCATATTTTATTGGATTTTCCAATCTTGGTTTTGTCCAATGATGCAGCCACTTTTTTTACACTTGTATTAATACTTAGTATTCCTTGTACATTCCCATGATTATCTATGATTTTTATTCCCATAAAAACTATATATTCATCTAGTTTTTCATCAAAAGTTGCCTGAGATTGAAAAGTTTCACTATTTCCTTCTAATAATGTTTTTTCATAATCCTTTCGTATTCTAATACTATGTTTGTTATTTTCATATTCCTCACCAGTTATTGCTTTGTACTTAATGGACATTATTACATCTCCATGCTTAAGCATTTGATTATCAATTTCTTTCTTTATAGTAGAAATATCACCGTTTTTAAATGGCTCTGTACTGCTAAGCAATTCTAGTAATTTACTTTGATCATCAAACTGATCACCTAAATATTGTATTTGACTACTAATAACATGATCTCCCATACCACCAATAATTGGCTTCATTGTAACATTAATTTGAAAGTATGAAAAAATACCTAGTAAAATTAAAATTACAAACATAAGCAAGGCGTAAGTCGCTCTAAGTTTATGTTTATATGATTTATTAATAAACTTCAATTTAGACAAAAAATCACTCCTAATCTATATGTATTACAACTATATGCAATCAAATAATAAACATCCTATTAATATAATTTATTATAAAAACGGAAACAACCTATATATCATAAATTGCTCCGATGATGTTTTAATCTATACTATTTTCCCTATTATGATTATATATATAAATTGTACCATTTAAAACTACACTATTTAATTTTTATAGAAATCTTTTATACTTTCAAATTGATTATCCATTTAAATACAATAAACGCCTATCATTTTTTAATATTTTATTTATTGGAGCTTCTAGATATATTAATTTAACATCCTTTTTACACATTTATCTAATAAGGATAATATTCATAATGTATTATAAATAATATACTTCTTAATTTAAAAGGATGGTGTAAAAATGGAAACTAAAAAACAAATAGATTGTGTCTATAATTTCAATTTTTACCTGAGATTTATAAAAGATTTTAAATTAATAAAGAAGCCAACTCTTTTTAAATTCTTATTAATTTTACTTCTATTCATTTCATGTTTTTCAATTGTAAGTGATTTTTCAAAAACTTTAGCTATTTCTGCCAATAAAGCTGAATTACTTTCAAATTTTAAATTAGATGTGAATATGCTTAGTGAAACAGCCCTGATTATTGAAAATAAAAGAAAATTAAATAATGATTATCAAATTAACAAATTTGGTTCTGATGGCATTTTAGTAAGTTCAAGTGAAATCAAACCAAGCTTAACTAGTGCATTAATCAGCATAGCTGATACAAATAATGATAAGAAACTATCCGCCGAAGAATTTTCTGTACTTAGACCTATGAGATTAAATTCAAATATTTATAAAGAACAACTTAAAACCTTTGGATTCAATTTGCACTCTTTAGATTGCAATTTAAATAACTATATTGTTATAACTGACGGGAAATATGCCGGTACAATTCTTTATAATGGGCCTTTCAAATTTGTTGACAATAAAAACAAGCAGTACTTAGGAATAGAGTTATCTGTTTAAAAGTTTTGGAGCTATCGAAAAAAGAAAAACTAATAATATATTTTATTAGACATTTTTCAATTCTAAAAAGATACATTATAGCATTTCTCAATCCGACAGCTCCGTTTTGAGTACAAGGCGATTAATCACCCTTATTAAAGTTATTTATCCTCATTTATACTTCTTATGGTAAAATTCCCCAAGGGTCAGTCCCCCAGCTAAATATATAACGACTTTGGATACCCTTCCCTATACTTCCCTCTGGTTTGCAATCCACCAACTCCTTTAATTCCTGTTATAGTATTCTCAATAACATCAGTTATTGAAACCACCTTATCAATCCTTGTATAAGCAATCTTCTCACATACAAAAACAGGATCCAAGCAGTGTATTAATACTCGATTAGGGCTGGAGGCAAAATTAGCACCTACATCTAATATCATTTCATAACAACTTTGGCATGCCCCCGCAAATATTACAAGTTCATCATAGCTTGAATTATAATTTCTCAAGTTTTTTACAGATTCTAAATAGTATCTGGAGTTTCTATAATTATCTAAGTTTAAATAATCCTTTGTATCCCTAAGAACACTATCATGGCCTGTCAAAACAACTATATCAGGTTTTATTTCTTTTACTAAATCTACTATTAAGTCTGGTTGATCTTTTTCTGGTATTGCTCTGCCAACTGCATCTATTGATAATTGTTTATATACCTTCAAACATGTTTCCATGTATTCACTATCTCCATCTACATGAAGCACTTTTCCTGGCCTCCCAAATACCAATTCATTTTTTGCTTTCACTCTTGGTAATTTTTCAGCTCTACTCCTAAGGTCAGGCCTTAAAATCATAGCTTTTTTTATAGCTTCACTTACCCTTGTATTCAAAATCTTATCCTGAGAACCAGCATTTTCTTCAGCAATATCCAGATCCTCCATATAAGCATCTGCTATTATTCTTATATTAATTCCCTTTAAAATAATATTTTCTTTACCATCCTTCTCTTTAATATCTATTACTTTAAAAGTAATGTCTTTATTATATGATTTTCTTACTACTATATCTCCAACTTTCATTACAATTCCTACCTATATATTATTTACAAACTATAATATGCAGAAATACTTAAAATTTCTAATTGATTGGTAATAATCAAATAAACTAATAAAAAACTGCTTAAAAATACCAATACTATTTTTAAGCAGCTTTTCTAAATAACTATCTTCATCTAAATATTATATTCACTCTTAAATTTCTCTATAAATTCTAAATATTTATCCCGCTCATTTATTATAGATTCTAACTTACTTGCAAAAGTGTTTTGGGCCCAATTAACTTCATTATAATAATACCTGTTTGCAAGCCTCCAATACCTTTGTGGAAATTGGAGAAATACATATAAAACTTTATATTCCTCAGGTTTCAATGGTGATACTGAATTATATGAATCTATTATTGCTGCAGCAAATTCCAAATTCCATTCAACTCTCTTTAAAACCTTTATCATAAAATTGCTTATATCAAAGGTTCTTAATTCCCTTTTACAATAATCAAAATCAATAACATGTACATCCATATTATCACTTAAAATTATATTATGATAAGTAAAATCATGATGACAAAAGCTTTTTTCAGTTTCTGCAACCATACATAATTCATAATAATCTGATTCTTTTAAATTTGATAACGAATTTCTTCCAATCTCTTTATAAAATTCCATTGATTTTAAGTAAAGCATATCAAAATCACTTTTTATATTTTTCTTCCTCACCATATCTCTCATTTTATCTAAAGATTTAATCCTTTTTTCTATTAAATGCGGCCATCTTCCTAGATCACTTTTAAGTTTAGAATTTTCAGGCGGATCATATCCTTTAGATGCTTCATGAAGATTAGCCAAAGTCTTTGCGGCTACCCTTACTTCATCGATATTATGAAAATCACATTCACGTCCTTCTAGCCATTCTGATAAAGTATACAAATCTTCATTTACTAATGCATATGGTTCTCCACTTATGTTTAAATAATATCTATCAAGATTGTTAAATCCATTTTTTCTTAGGTGTTCTTTAGCACCATATACAAACAGTAATTTTTGAGGTCCATAATTTATTTTCTTTAAGCATCTTTCGCCTTTATCAGTTTTAAGATAGTAAACTCCTTTATTGGCTTTTATTTTTTCTATCTTAATGTTAAATTGCCTTTCTATTTCAAATTCCCTCATCATAGTTCTCACCCCCTGTATATTTATATGAGGATATTAGTACTTTTATTAACATTTTTTATATTCTTTTAATATAATACATTAAGACAAATACTATGAAAGGGTTTAATAATGAAAATAGGAATAGACGGCAGGGCTGCAACGTGGTATCAAGGTACTGGTATAGGCACTTATACTAATCAACTAATTCAAAGTCTTAATGATGTTGACCCTCATAATGACTATCTAATTTTTATGCCACAATGTAACTCTATAAAAAATTTAAAGCCTAATTTTAAAACAGAATTAACTGATTCTGCAGCATATAATAGCTTTTGGGATAACGTTAATGTTCCTAATATCTTAAATAATGCTGATATAGAACTTTATCATGTTCCACAAAATGGAGTTGGTCTTTCTGAAAATATAAAATGTAAAAAAGTAATTACCTTGCATGATATAATCCCACTTAGAATGCCCGAAACTGTTAGTGAAAGATATCTAAAAATTTTCAATAATGAATTACCTAAAATTTTAAAATCTTGTGATGGTATAATTACTGTGTCTAACTTTTCTAAAAACGATATTGCTAAAGAATTTAAGTTTCCTCTTGAAAATATTTATGTAACACCTCTTGCAGCTGAAGATATTTATAAACCTATGAGTAAATGTAAATCTAAAGATTTAATTATAAAAAAATATGGTATCCAAGAAGATTTTATACTATATGTTGGGGGCTTTAGTCCAAGAAAAAATATATTAGGCTTAATTGAGGCATATTCAAATCTTCCTGCTAAATTGAAAGAAACCTTTAAATTAGTCATTACAGGTAGAAAAGGTGCTTCTTATGATAAGTACAAGAATAGAGCTGAAGAATTACATGTATCAAACAATGTAATTTTTACAGGTTTCATTCCTGCTGAAGATATGCCATTATTTTATAATGCTACTGAAGTCTTGGTATACCCTTCCTTTTACGAAGGCTTTGGCTTACCTCCTATCGAAGCCATGGCTTGTGGAACACCAGTAATTGCATCAAATGTTACGTCATTGCCTGAAGTATGCTATGAATCAGCCCTTTTTATAGATCCAAATGACATAGATTCTTTGTCTTATGATATTGAAAGAGTATTGAGCAATAGTTTGCTAAGATTAACCATGGTCAAAAAAAGCTTAACGCGCAATAAAGTTTTTTCTTGGAATAAAACTGCCCTTGATACAATCTCTGCATATAAAGCTATCCTAAATTCATAGATCTTATGCATTTATTTAATAAATCAATAAAACAGGTAGCCTTATTAAGCTGTATCCTACCTCATTAATTGGATACATGCTTTTGACTACCTGTATTTTTATTTTTTCTAAATCTAATTATGAAAATACACTCATAATTATTATTATAAAAATTAGCTAACTATTTACTTCAAAATAAAGATTTAATAAATGTGAAAAAACATACATTATAACAAACATTTATGTTTTAGTTCAATAACGCCTTAATAACATGCATATAGTGAACTAATATGACATAGCTATATATTATGAACAATATATATACCCTAAATTATTATAAAAATCAATTTTCAAAAACTGCGATGTATTACTTACATTTAATAATCTTTAAGGAGAAAAATATGAGAAATAAAACTCAACACCAAGAAGACTTTAAATTTATTCCTTTTTTAATTTCTTTAATTATACCGCTTACACTTGGACTAATAGTATATTTATTAATTCCAAATATGAAAGCGTTGTATGAGACCTTAGAAAAACCATTTTGGGCATTGCCCTCTATAGCATTTCCAATTGCATGGACTATCCTTTATATTTTAATGGGCATAGCTTCATACAAAGTTTATATAAAGAAATATGAAAATATAGATGTAAGTTCAGCCTTGTTTGTTTATGCAATACAACTGCTGCTAAATATACTATGGTCATTTATATTTTTTAGCTTCAGACTCTATGGTCTAGCTTTTATTGAACTTTTAATTTTACTTATTTTTGTCATATTAACATTAATAAGGTTTTATCAAAAGTCTGGAATAAAAGCTGCTATTTTATTACTCCCTTATTTACTTTGGATAATCTACGCAGGAGTTTTAAATTTTTTTATCTGGATGCTAAATGAAATGTAGCCTTTTACCATTTCATTACTTCTTTTATTTTATTTATTAAAGTTACTGACATTTTTTCATGGGTTCTTAAACTTGGATGCCAGTCTGTACCTATTCCATCCTCCTCTAATTGGACATCAAAAAAATGTGTATGAATTTTTCTATCACCTGTTGAATTTTTAAATTTATTGACAGCTGTTTTTACTGCTGGACATAACTCTTGCCCCATTGCACCAAGTGTACAAATTATTTCTGCCTCTGGATTAAAATTTCTTATTTTCCTTATAAAATCATAATATCCATATGCAAATGCGTCTATTTTCTCTTTTACATTCTTTGTATAACTTGAATCATTTGTCCCTAAATTAACAACGATTAAGTCTGGTACAAATAAATCATTATCCCATAGTTCAAAATCCTTATTACCTAAATCATTATCTATAGCAGCATCTGTATATTTATAAAGCATTGGCATAAGCCATTCTGTATTAGGCTCCTCAACCTCTGTCCATGAAGAAATAACACCTATACCACTCCAAGAAACGCAGTTAAAATCGGCGTTAAAATAACGTGCAGTTCTAGCTGCGTATGCTTCCCAAGGATTTTCCTGAGCTGTATTGAATATATCCTTTTCATAAACACCTTCTATTCCATATCCACAAGTTATTGAATCTCCAATAAATTCAATACGCCTTTCTTTGGATTTGGTGGGAGTTATTTCTCCTTCCCCCTCTATTATTACTTCTTTAATTCCAACTTTTGAAAAAGCTGCTTCAGACATTTTCATTAATCGTATTGTAACTTTTCTTGAGATATCACTTTCATAAATA
The DNA here is from genome assembly GCF_009928485.1 of Clostridium sp. C2-6-12. Lineage (GTDB taxonomy): Bacteria > Bacillota > Clostridia > Clostridiales > Clostridiaceae > Clostridium. The sequence goes on from NZ_JAABNP010000020.1 coordinate 102,696, forward strand.
CAATAAGTACTTTCATTGCTATCTAAAAGAATTCGTTTCCTTGGTGCATCCTCATCATCTATAAAAACAGCTATCCATGCCTTAAGTGTATCCTCCCATTTTGAGCTATCAGTGCACAAAACAACACTAGCACTTGTCCCAATAAATTCAAATTCTATTCCTGAACAAGAATAATTGATATATCTAACATCCTCTACTTGTTTAGTTCTTCCTAATATTCTAACCTTATCTTCATTCACTTTAAAACTTTTTTTCATTATTTTCCCTACCTTATTGCCAAATATAAAATTCTATGTGTAATAATTCTTTATAAACATTCTAAAAAATCTCAAAATATTTTCTTCCCTAGCTATTAACTTTCTCAGAGTGTCATAAACAAAATAAAATTTTAGCTGATATCTGAAGAAATGTTATATCATAAAACACATAAAAATTATATCATAATTGCATTATTTTTTAACTTGGAAGATTATCTAAAGTTTTAAATTCATATCCTTGTCTTTTCCATTCTTTGATTAAACTATCTAAAATAGTTGCGTTAGTTTTTGATACAGCATGAAGCAAACAAATCATACCATTACGTGTATTTTTTAATAGTTTTGATTTTGCTTCCCCTGGATCAGGCTGATTATCAACATTATAATCTTGATATGCAAGACTGAAAAATACAGATTTGTATCCTAATTTTTGAGTATAGTAAAGTGACAATTCACTAAAAGTACCTTCAGGTGGTCTGAAATATTTGGACATTCTGCAGCCTGGAATATTGTTTACAGCCTCCTCTACACCTATTAATTCAGCATTAAATGCATTTTCATCAGTAAACTTCGGCATAGATTTATGATTTACAGAATGATTAGCTATTATATGTCCCTCATTACTCATTCTTTTTAGTAGTTCACTATCAGGAACGCCATTATAACTTCCAGTTACATAAGGCTTAGTAACAAAAAAAGCAGCTTGTACATTATTTGCCTTTAAGGTATTTAAAATACTTTCTGTGTAGCCATTTTCATATCCTTCATCAAAAGTAAGATAAATAATCTTTTGTGAAGTGTCACCAAATCCATAGCCTTTATATTTTTTCAAAAGCTCCGCACTATCTCTTGAGGAATAAAGCCAGGACCACTCTATAGCTTTCGTACTTAGAGAGGATATATCTGATACCATAGTAGGCGTAGATGGTTTTTCTGGTACATTTAATTTTGTTTTAATCTCGGACTTTTGTTTATTATTTGATTCTACTGAAGCTGAAGAATCTGTTTCTGTCTTTTTACCAGTTTGTGATTCTGCCTTAACTTTTTCATCTGAGGACTTTTGCTGTTCCGTAATCTTTCCACTGCTGGAATCATTAGATTCTATATTATTTCGTGAATTTACAGCCTGTACACTATCTTGATTTTCTTTTCCTCCACCACAGCCAGATAAAAATAATGCTAAAATCACATATAAAGCTAAATTTCTTTTAAATAATCTTGTCCTTCTAAACATCTTTTCTCACCCACCTCACATTTTTACATTTTCTTCAATAGTTCTACAGTTTATTAACCTCATTATTACAAATTATATGCCAATATTCAACAGTTGTTATTAAATAAACTGAATAATCTTATAATTTCTTAAGCATAAAAACTTCAACAAGTATTAATACCTGTTGAAGTTTTTATATTTGATGAATTTTAATATATTTTTTATAATATTTTTCCACATAATATCACTTCTATTCCATTGTCTGATTTAACTTAATAAATATTCCAACTAAAATTAGGATCAAACTGTTCTCCTGAATTTTTTATTATTTCTTTAATTATTCAATAAATAGAGATTTATACTGTTGGGACATTTTTTATAAAACTCTAATTTTGATGTTATAGTAAATATTTATATATTATTCAAAATAAAAATTAAATAAATAAATTATATAATATGCATAAAAAAAAGATAGATTAAAACTTAATGCCTAATCTATCTTTTAAAAATAATTATTGAGCTTGCAAGAATTTTTCATAGTTCTCTATCATATCCTCTCTGTCAGTCATTTTTAACCAATTGTTATACTTAAGAATATTTTGTTCTAGAGTTTCTAATTTTATCTCGCTGTCATTTTTCTTTTTCATTTCCACATACATATTTATTTTAATTATATTTCCCATTTGTTTCACCTCCTCTCTTATTATACATAATAATACAAATATTTTTGAATTTTTCGGTACTAAAATTGCTTATTTTAAGAAAAAAATTTAAAGCCATGGTTTTATTATGACTTTAAATTAAAATTTTTAAGTTTGTATAAGCTTTAAAAAGTATTTTCTTCTCAAATTAAAATTTGCACCTATAAAAAGAGTGGCTATGCCACAATACGGAACTTAATTAAAAAGCTCAAAGACTTTTCCTCCTAACTGTTAACTGTTAATTGATTTAAGCCCATCTTTTTAAATTTTTAAGTTCCTTATTTAAATGTTCCCTAGCTTGCTCTTCTGTAAACCCCTCTTTCATCATGAAAGGTATACATGTTTCAATCATTTCTTCAAAGGTTTCATTTGGCTTATTGAATTCACCATTTGGATAGCAATATATACAATACTCTGTATTAACTGCCCCATCCTTATTCTTGCCATATAATTCTTTACTCTCCATAGGCATTCCACAACTTTGACAAATATCCATTATCCCCACTCCTCTATTAATTTTTATTCCATATCATATGCTTTTATTGCTATTGGTAATGATTGAATTACTACATTTCCCACAGCTGGCAAACCAACCAAAATAGCACTTATTATTTCTTCTCTTGTTGCTCCAAGTTCTTTCGCATGCTTTACATGAAATGGCAAACCACTTTCAAGCCTTGAAGAAGCTAACACTGCAATATAAGCTAATTCTTCTGTTTTTGAATCAAGCTTACTTACGGAATCTAATTTTTGCACAGTTTCCATCCATATATTCTGATATGCTGGAGCTTCCTTCATAAAAATTTGAAAGGCATTACTAATTGCTGACATATCACTCATTTTTCATTCCTCCTTAAAATCAATATAACAATCTATTTAACAATCATTGATTCTTTACACTTATTATTCTAAGGTTTATACTATGACAGCTGTATGTCATATATTATTTTTTTCTATACATAAATTAAGTCTTTTCAAAAATTCTTCTCTTAACCAAATAGGCTCAATAATTTTAACATATGGAACTAATCCAAAAAGAAATGAATAAAGCCATTCATCAACAGGGAAATCCAAATTTACAACTATCTTATCTCCTACAATCTCACAATTTCGATAATCAATATAATCCGTTAGTTTTCCCTTAAGTTCTTTATCTATTTCTAGAATTATATTAGTACCTTCTCTCTCATAATGTAAATTATATTCCCATGGTGAAGGTTTGGGCGTTTCTATTGCTAAAAATTCTTCTTCTAATAAATCACAAGAAGTTATTCTACTTAACTTAAACATTCTAAATTCTTCACGAAGCTCACAATATGCATACACGTACCAAACTGTTCCCAGCATTACCAAAGTATAAGGACATATTACTCTATCTGTCTCTTTGAAGTTTGCATCTATATACTTAATATGGATTTTATTATAACTATCCCTTGCTTTTGTTATTATTTCAATATTGTTTTTGAAATTTAATTCATTAATTAGAGGATTTAATTTCACTACAAGCTTATTATCTTCTGATTCACTTGAAGAAGGTATCATTGAAAATTTATTTGATGCAGATTTAATATCTAAATAAGGTAATACTTGTTCCAAACTTTCTAAAAGAGACTTAATCACCTTTGCTTCTTTGGTGTTTAAAAAATTCATATCTAATTTATAATTATCAAGAAGCTGATATCCACCATTCTTTCCAATTTCCGCATATATAGGAATACCAGCCATACTTAAAGTATCAATATCTCTTTGAATAGTTCTAACTGATACTTGAAAGTATTCTGCTAATTCCTTGGCTGTTATTTTTTCTTTATTAATAATCAGCATTAAAATGCTAAATAACCTATCAATTTTCATTTTAAGTCCTCCAAATGCTTTTTAATGAATAAAATCATTTTATAACATATATCTTAAATTGGATAGAACTACAACTATAATCCTTATAAATCATTCCTATGAATATATTACCTTTATACTTTCTTTCTTATAAAACAACACACTACTTAATATGATGTTGCTTAATGGTATCACTGCTATTCCTAGAATAATACTAGCTGCTGGTAAAGCTAGCGCCGTAAAGATTAAGAATATTATTGGTACATAAATCAAAACAAAAGACATACCACTAAATATTATTAAAATCATCTTTCCATATTCTAAATTTTGCTTCCTTTTAAATGCAAATTGAATACCAAGCCCAGCTAATGTAAAAATAGTTGGCCACAAAAACATATAACTTGCTGATTTAAATTTTAAACTTGAGCCTAGTGTAAGAAGAATCATCATAAACATATTTCCATAAATCATATTCTCATAGGATATTTTATTATGAACAACTTTGAATAAAATAAATATAATACAACTAATCAACACAGCCAAAATAATCATAAATATTCTTTGCTCAATTACCATTGTAGCACTAATGCTATGTGGTAATTTCCCATAACGTATATTGGCATATAAAGAATATATTTTTACTCCTATACTTCCTACAATTATTGATATTATTATAAGTGACAATGTTAATAAGAAACCTATAAATGTATTTCTAAAAGATAATATATCATTCTTAAATCCATATATAAAAGTAAATACAAATAATATTAATGCAAAACTAAAAAATGGAATTACAAGACTTGATGAATATTCAACAAAAACTGATTTAGCAATAGTAAAATATACCGAGCCTCCACTTTCCATATTATTCAAATCTAAATTTCCAAAGTGCTTGACGAGCCTGTAAATATTTTTGTGTATTCTGATTTTCTTCTTAGAAATAATGAATAAC
>NZ_JAABNP010000091.1 GCF_009928485.1 Clostridium sp. C2-6-12
TCTAATAAATATGAATTAAAAGTTGACCCATATGCAAAGATAGAAGATATAACAGTAGGAATGCAGCAAAGAGTTGAAATTTTAAAGATGCTTTATAGAGATGCAGAAGTATTAATCTTAGATGAACCTACAGCAGTTCTTACACCACAAGAAATTGAAGAACTTATGAAGATTATGAAAAATCTTATTAAAGAAGGAAAATCAATTATAATAATTACCCATAAACTTAAAGAAATAAAAGCTGTTGCAGATTATTGTACAGTTATAAGACGTGGAAAATATATTGGAAGTGTTGAAGTAAAGTCAACATCACAAGAAAAAATGGCAGAAATGATGGTTGGGAGACCAGTAAACTTCAAGGTTGATAAAAAAGAAAAAGAAGCCGGAGATGTAGTTTTAAAATTAGAAGATCTTTCTGTTATGAATAACAAGAAGGTTTTAGGGGTTAAAAACTTTTCTTTAGAAGTTAAAGCTGGAGAAATTCTTGGTCTTGCTGGAGTTGAAGGTAATGGACAATCTGAATTGATTGAAGCAATTACTGGTATGAGACAAGTAAAATCAGGAAAGGTATATTTTAAAAATGAAGATATAACAAATATGTCTATACGTAAGCGTATAAATAGTGGAATAGCACATATTCCAGAAGATCGTCACAAAAGAGGGCTTGTATTAGACTATACACTTGAAAATAATATGGTTTTAGAAATTTATGATAGAGAACCATTTTCAAAGCATGGCTTATTAAATAAGGATGCTATACACAATTATGCTGAAAAGATAATTAAAGAATTTGACGTAAGATCAGGAGAAGGTGGAAAATCACCAGCAAGAACTATGTCAGGTGGTAATCAGCAAAAAGCCATAATTGGTCGTGAAGTTGAGCTTAAGCCAGAACTTCTAATTGCAGTTCA
>NZ_JAABNP010000092.1 GCF_009928485.1 Clostridium sp. C2-6-12
ATAAGGGAGGAAAATTACAATGGCAAAAGCAAAATATGAAAGAAGTAAACCACACGTTAATATTGGAACAATAGGTCACGTAGACCACGGTAAGACAACATTAACAGCAGCAATCACAACAGTATTATCTAAAAAGGGATTTGCAGAAGCATTCGACTATGCATCAATAGATAAAGCACCAGAAGAAAAAGAAAGAGGAATCACAATCAACACAGCACACGTTGAGTATCAAACAGAAACAAGACATTATGCTCACGTTGACTGTCCAGGGCATGCTGACTATGTTAAGAACATGATCACAGGAGCAGCACAAATGGATGGAGCTATCTTAGTTGTATCAGCAGCAGATGGTCCAATGCCACAAACAAGAGAACATATCCTATTAGGATCAAGAGTAGGTATCGAATATATCGTAGTATTCTTAAATAAAGCAGATATGGTAGACGATCCAGAATTATTAGAATTAGTAGAAATGGAAGTAAGAGAATTATTAAGTGAATATGACTTCCCAGGAGATGATATTCCAGTAATAACAGGATCAGCATTAAAAGCATTAGAAAACCCAACAGATGAAGAAGCTTCAAAATGTATCTTAGACTTAATGGATGCAGTAGATAGCTATATTCCAACTCCAGAAAGAGCAACAGATAAGCCATTCTTAATGCCAGTAGAAGATGTATTCACAATCACTGGTAGAGGAACAGTTGCAACAGGAAGAGTTGAAGCTGGTGTACTTCACGTAGGAGACGAAGTAGAAATCGTTGGATTAAGTGAAGAAAAGAAGAAAGTAGTAGTAACAGGAATCGAAATGTTCAGAAAGTTATTAGACGAAGCGCAAGCTGGAGATAATATCGGAGCATTATTAAGAGGTGTGCAAAGAACTGATATCGAAAGAGGTCAAGTA
>NZ_JAABNP010000021.1 GCF_009928485.1 Clostridium sp. C2-6-12
TACGGTGGTGTGAGAGGACGCTAAATAAAATAATTATTTAGCTCCTACTCGATTAGAAAATTGAAGAAAGATACATAAATCAGCTATTTATGTATAGAGAAGAATTATAGACATACACTTCAAATAAAAGATATAAATTAGACTCTTTAATATTTTAATAGTTGATAAAGAATTGGAAAAAGTGTATAGTAAGAGATTGTAAAGACATAGAAAGTGAGCTGTATATTATATGAATAATAATTATGATAATCAATTATTACGTTGTCCTGTTTGTAAAGAGAATTTGATTAAAGATGCTTCAAATAAAACATATAAATGCTATAATAATCATAGTTATGATATAGCAAAAGAAGGCTATGTGAATCTATTAATAAGCAATCAAAAAAGAAGTAAAAATCCTGGCGATTCTAAAGAAATGGTATTAGCAAGAATAGATTTTTTGTCTAGGGGCTATTATAAAAAGTTATCAGATAAAATTAATGAAAAGATAGTAGAATATTTAATTAAGAAGCCTAAAGAGGAATTTAATATTTTAGACTTAGGATGTGGAGAAGGTTATTATCTAATAAATTTAAAAAACTACATGCACGATAAAGAAATAAAGGCTAATTATTATGGTATGGATGTTTCAAAAGATGCAGTTAAGTATGCAGGTAAATCTAATAAAGATTGCATATGGGCAGTAGGTAATAATTTTAATCTTCCAGTTCAAGATAAATCAGTTGATTGTATACTTTCCGTGTTTAGCCCAATAGATATTAATGAATGTAATAGGGTTCTAAAAAATGATGGAATCTTTGTAAGGATTCTTCCAAGAACTGAACACTTAATTGAACTAAGAAACATAATTTATTCTGAAGTTCATTTAAATGAAAAAGTATATACCGCAAGTGCAGAAGAAAATGAATATGTAGAAGAGGAAAATGTCACTTTTAATATTCAATTAAATAAGGAAGAAATTTTATGTTTATTAAAAATGACACCTCATTATTGGAAGTCAACACCAGAAAATAAAGAAAAGCTGGAAAAATATGAATCACTTAATATTACCATAGATATGCGTATAGGCATATTTCAAAAGAAGATTAATAATAGAGAATAGATTTAGGAGGAGCAATTTTGGAAAAGAATGCAAACATAAAAGAAAGTAAATTCGTTAAATTTTTTAAAGATTGGGTAGTACCAATTATAACTGCTGCAGTAATATATCTTCTACTAAATAAATTTGTGTTTTTTAATGTAGAGGTACCAACAGGATCAATGATTCCAACTATAAATATAGGTAATAGAGCAGTTGTAACTAGAATACATAATTTTGATAATCTTAAAAGAGGAGATGTAATTGTATTTTATTCAGATGAACTTCAAGAAAGATTAGTTAAAAGATTAATAGGATTGCCAGGTGATAAAATAGAAATTAAGAATGGTATAGTATCTGTAAATGGCGAACAATTAAAAGAAGATTATGTTGTAAACAAAGATCATTATAGTAGTGAAGGTATATATGAAGTTCCACAAGGAAAGTATTTCTTTTTAGGGGATAATCGACCTGTATCAAAAGATGCACGATATTGGATAAACCCTTATGTAGATAGTTCTGCTATAGAAGGGAAAGCTCAATTTATATTTTATCCATTTACAGAGTTTAGAGTTATAAAATAATCTATATATGCTGCGGATAAACTCTGTATTAAAATATGAAAAATAATTATGATTTTCTAACAAATATTGAAATATTGGAGAATATAATCAAGATAAGAGTAATAAAAGAAAGAATGAAAAAACATATAATACCTGACCAATAATTGTTATGATATTAGATAAAATACACAAAGCAATTCTTATAAAAAATTATAATTATAAGAAAAGAAATTCAATCTAAAGTATTAATAGGAAATATAAAAATAAAAATATAACATATAAGCAAAAGTGCAGATATAAATTTCATATAGTTTACATCTGTACTTTTTTATAAGTATTAATTTTAATTTGAACAATACCATATATATTATAGAAGTGAAATTGAGTAAAATGTAGAATTTTGCAGATGTTTTGATAATTGATTCATTGAGAAAGGAATATTTTTTAATATAATCAATTATTGCTTTGTTAAAAATATTTGTCGAAAAATAATTTGAAAAAATTTTTGAAAAAATATAGAATATTTTGTCACAATATGCTAATATATATACATACAAAAGAATAAAACTCAAAATCCCACAATCCCAAAACCCCAAACCCCTCATAATTTATATATAGATGCAGTCATTAAGTTGGCTGCATCTTTTGTTTATTCATAAATATATATATTAACGTATTAAGTAGCTTTTTGAATTGCAATTTCATATATTATAGAACTAAAGAAATGATATTTAGAAAGAGGGAGCTTGTATGTTAAAGACTATAGTTGAAAAAATAAGAAAAGTCTTAAAAGTCAAATTTGATAATGCTAAGTTTCAAGAAAAAATAATAAAGCATCCAGATTATATTTTAAAAGCAAGAGAAGTTTGGAATATGATAAATGAAGACCTTGGAATTTCAGATAAAATAGAAAATACAATTGCACCTAAAATAGAAAAATTTGAAAAAATAATAATTGGAAAATTTCCAGAATTAACAAAGGAAGACGTTATAGAATTAAGGAATAATATTATTGAAGAATTAAATCATGGTAAGGAAAAAGTTTTAAATCAGGTTGGGAATTTAAAACAATCAGAAATTTTTAATAGCAAGTTAAAAGAAGAAAATGAAAAGCTTAAGGCAGAATTAGATAAACTGCATGATATAAATAATAGTTTGTATAAAGATGAAATTTTAGATGAAACATCAAAAATATTAGAAGAAAATCATGTTAATAGAAAAATTTAAATAACCGTAAATCTATTTTCAAAATTATAATTAGGTGTTCAAAAGGTAAAGCATTTGTATGAAAGAGTAGCCATTATGGTTACTCTTTCATATTATGTGGTATTAAATTTCATGGTGTATTAAATAGTAAGTTATGAAAAAAAGTTGCAAATACAATTAAACATCTTGTTAGTTTAAAATTTAGGAGGAATGTATCTATGAAAATAGCATTAGATTATGGTCACTGCCTTAGTGGTGCAGATACAGGAGCAATTGGAAATGGATATAAAGAGCAAGAGTGTACAAGAGAAATAGGAAAAATAGTTAAGACCAAATTAGAAGCTTTAGGTCATACAGTCGTAGAAGTTGCACCAGATAGTTCAAGAAGTGTAAGAGAAAGTTTAAGTATAAGAGTCGATAATTGTTCAAAAGACACAGATTTATTTGTATCAATCCATATGAATTCAGGTGGAGGCGCTGGAACAGAGGTGTACACATTTAGAGGTAAAAAGTTAGGGAGCGCAGAACGTGTGTTAAATAATATAACTTCTATAGGATTTAGTAATAGAGGAATAAAGGATGGCTCAAATTTATATGTAATTAGAGCTACACCATGTGAAAGTATGCTTATAGAACTATGCTTTATAGATAACTATTATGATATGATTAAATATGCTGAAAATAGAAAAAATTTAGCGGAAGCCATAAGTAGTGGAATTGGAAATGTTCAATTTGTTATTCAGAATTCAAATTATGATACAGATACTTTGGATAATTGGAATATTGGATGGAACAGAAATTCTACAGGCTGGTGGTATTGTACAGATAACATCAATAAATATTATTACAAAGATGAATGGAAGTTTATAGATGGTGAATGGTATTCATTTGATAATAGAGGGTATGCAAGAGAAAGTACTTGGTTACAGGAAAAAGGGAAATGGTATTATTTAAAAGCTTCTTGTAAAATGGCAAAAAGTGAATGGATTTGGTTAGATGGAGAATGTTATTATTTTTATTCTGATGGAGTAATGGCAAGTAACACTGTTACCCCAGATGGGTATAGGGTAAATGAAAATGGAGAGTGGATTCATTAAATATGTTAAGAATATAATAAGTATTTATTAGAATAAATGAAATAGGTAATGAATATAATATTAACTGCCTGTACCTTCAAAAGCTTTAAGAAGATATTAAGAAAATATTCAGATAGTTGACAAAGAATTGACATAAAACAATAATACAATCTTATTAAAGAGGGAGTTGATATTATGATAAAAGAGAGTGAAGAATTGCAAATTAGAGATCAAGTTACAGTAGACGATAAAAAAATATTAACTAAAGCCTTAGATGGGATAAAGGGATGGAATTTTAATCCTATAGCAGTAATAACAAATGGTGGAGAAGATTATTATTTTATATGTAAAGTAAAGACTATAATAGAAAATTTACAAATGACTATGGCAAAGATATATATTAAAATTCAAAATGGAAATAAGCCAAGATTATTAAGTATTGAAGAAATTATATAAGACAAATTATATTTAATAAAGTTCATTAAAAATCTAATAGTAAAGTTGAGTATTTATGATAGCACGACAAATAAAAAATTGTCGTGCTATGAGTTTTTGATTAAGATATTGAATAAATTTTAATGGCGATAAATTACTTTTTTATAGAGATATCTATATTTTTATTATTAGGTAAAGATTAAGTTTACTTAGTAGTAGAATGGATATTTGAATAAGTTAGAGTAATTTTTCTTAGATTATTAAAAAAATAAATATATAATAAATCAAATAATGAACAAAATAAACCTAAAACTAAAATTAATTTGTATTGGTAAATGACACCATATAAAATAGTAGGCGCTAAAGTTCCTATCCATTTATTAATTCCAATAATCAAATTTTGACCTTTCAGATTATTTCTTGTTACAAGCATATTAATGAATAATATAGACATTATTAGATTTTGCAGAAATCTTGAATATACTCGTCCTAAATCTCCAAATTCTACAACAAAATAATATTGAATAATGAAAGACATAAAAAATATTAATACAGTCCAAGGCATAAAGTATTCTTTGTTTGTATGCTTTGGGAAATAATGTTTACCATATCTTAAGTATGTATAAACAATTATTATATCTAAAATAAACCAAACTAGAATAATCCAAGTTTCAATACTAAAAAGATTATTTTTTAAACCTAGAAAAGAATGAATTGCTTCCCAAGCAAAATTGAGTGCTATGGCAATAAATGGCATTCCATAAACTTTCTCTTTTAAGCCTGTACTGATTAATTGAATATAGACGATAGTCCAGCAGATGCCACTTAATAATAGTAGAAATATCATAAGAAGAAGTCCTCCTTTATATAATATTTTAATTGCTTTAATATAAAATATTCGCACATGAATAAAACTAGAATTAATTTATGTAGGAATCATGTTTACATATAAGAATATGTAATGAATTTCTAAACAAATGTATAATAAAATATATTTGATATAAAATAGAAATAATAGAATAAAAGAGAAAGTATTTAAGAAGTAACTTTTTCTGAAGAATATACAAGATGCAATAAAAATGAAGTTTTTAAAGTATTAATATAATAAATAGTAAAAGTACTATATATTGATTTGTCGAAAAATAATTATAAATATTTTGTTGAAAAAATATAGACTATTTTGTCATATTGTGTTATTATTTATGTATACAAAAGAACACAGAAGCAAACAAATGAAAATAAAAATATACTAAAGAAGTAAGAATAAAAACACTAAAGAATACCTAAAGTTTGAAGAGATAGCTGTAACAATGGCTATCTCTTTTTTTCTATTCTTTATATTCATGAATATAAAGCTTTTAAACTTTAAGAATTCTTTAAGAGTGAATTTAAGGTAATATGTTATAATAAAGATATGTTTGCTAAAATAAGTCATAATATTTGATTTATAGTGTAAAATAATTAGTTTTAAATATGAACAATTTCAAGGGGGAAAAAATGACTAGAAAAAGAATGATATTAATAATAATTGTAATAAGCATATTTTCTGCTGCTTATTATAGTTACAACATCAATGTTGATTCTAGAGGCGCAATCAATGAAATGATTAATAAAATAGAAGGAAAAACATTAAATTCTAAATTTGAAACAAAAATTAAATCAGGAAATTTATCAACTGATTACAATATTGATCAAGTTCTTAAGGATATAGATAAATTTGGGTTAAACACTTTAAATGTACCAGTAGTAATTAATATTGAAAACAGAACTTCAAGCAATATGAGTGTAGATAAATATAGTGAAAAACGTGCTATAGAACTAATTAATAAGTTAAGATGGAAAAAAATAAATGTAATTTTAGAACCTTATCCATGGATAGAAAATGGAAGTGTTGGAGAAACAGTTTGGAAACCTGATAATATCAATGATTTTTTCTATAACTGGACACAAAATGTTTTAAATGTTTTGGTTAAGGAGGTGGCTGTACCATATCATGTTGATGCCTTTAATGTAGGAACAAGTTTTGTTAATATGGAAGAAAATGAAGGCTATATGTGTGACATGATAGATAATGTTAGAAAGCAATATAAAGGTCTAATAACATATAGAACTAATTTTTGGATTACAGCAAAGGAATGGGAGCCTAAACTAACTGAGAAATATGAAAAGAAATTAAATAATATATTTTTCTCAAAATTGGATTTCATTTCAATAGCTTCGTATTTTGAACTTACAAATAATGAAACAAATACAGTTGAAGATTTAGAAAAGGCATTAGAAAGCTCAACCATATACGATAGAAAACAAAATATAAAACAAGAAATAAAGAATTTTTACGATAAATGGAATAAGCCAGTTTTCTTTGGAGAATTAGGATTTCCTAGAACCAATAAAGCTTCTGTAGCTCCATATGATCCTCAAGTTTCAAGTGTTTCTAATAATCAAGAACAGGCAAATTGTTTTGAGGCATACAGAAGAACTTTTGAAGATGAGCCGTGGCATCTTGGTTTCTCTATATTTGCTATAGGTGAAACAAGTCAGGATAAGAAATATTATCCTAGTGGAGAAACTAGTGAAGTTATTAGAAAATGGTATGCAAAGTAAAATAATTTATTTTTATCTTTTTACTATATAAGAAGGTTTGCTATTATTTTGGAAATAAAACAAATTTTACAGCGTAATAAGCAATATTAGGCGTAGAATGTGTTATAATAGGGTTAAATTTGTAAAGGTTAGTTAAAAGGGTGGAGAATTACTGAGAATGGAAAAATTAAAAGCACTTATATTAAGATTAAGAAAATATGTAATTTTGGGGTGACAATAATGAAAGTTAATATAATTACAAAAAAATCTTTTTCTGTTATAGGAAAATTAGGGCAAGGACTAGCAAATAATAGTGTTAATTGGATACAAGTTTTATGGGAGGATGCAAACAATAATTTTAATGAAATTGGAAATCTTGCTAAGATTGATAATAATGGAAATATTTCAGGTATATGGGGAATAATGAGTGATATACATGAAATATTTGATCCTTGGCAGGAAGAAGGTAAATATTTAGCAGGCTGTGAAGTTGAGGAGAATGCAAAAGCACCAGAAGGCTGGATTAAATGGATTGTTCCTTCATATAAATATGCAGTTATTAAATGCACTCAAAATACGTATGCCAATGTATTTAATTATATGATGGAGGAATATTTACCTTAAGAAGAGTATTCATTAGTTGGGGCGGTCCATGAATTATATGATCCAAAGGATTCAAATGGAGAATTGTATTTATATTTTCCAATTGAAAAGTTATAGTAAATAAAGTATTAAAAATAGCTGAAGATTTTTATGGCTTAAATCTTTGGCTATTTTAAAATTATAAAGGAGTACTATCGTGTTTGAACCATTTTATAGAGAAGAAAAAGTTTTAAGCAAAAAGCCTTTCTTAGATGCAGATGCAGAGGTACAATTTAATTTGTTTTATTGCATCATAGAAGGAAAAGAAGTGACAGCTTTAAAGACAAGAGATAATAATGCAATTGCACTGCAAAATGCTGGATATCCAATGTGGTTATGGATTAATGAGCTACTGCCAAAATCAACAATTGATAATATAGTTAATTGTTTATGTGAGCAATTAAAGGATTCAAAAATACAAGGAATTTCAGGAAAGCCTGAATTTGCAAAAGCATTTGCAAAGGAATATTGTAAAATTACAGGAGCGTTAAATAAAGTATCTCTTTCAATGGAATCTTATGAATGTAAAAAAGTCGTTAAACCCAAAAAAGTATTTGGGAAATTAATTAAAGCTGATTTAAATCACTTAGATATAATAGCAGAGTTTTGGGTGGGGTTTGCATTTGATTGTTTTGGAATAAGTATTGTAAAAGAAAAGCAGATTCCAGGCGTAAAGTCTATGATAGAGTCAGGAAATTTATATTTGTGGGAAGTAGAAGAAAAAATCTGTGGAATGGTAAATATAGCTCATAGATCAGATAAGTATGCTCGTATTAATAATGTATATATTTCTCTAGAAGAAAGAAAAAAAGGCTATGGAAGTGCGATGGTTTCCAGAGTATGTTCAATGCTAATTAAGGAAGGATTAATTCCTATGCTATATGCCGATATAACAAATGATGATTCTAACAAAGTTTATAAAACAATTGGATTTGTGAAAAAAGGTAGAATAGATAATATTATTTTTAATTATAAGTAATAACAATAATATAGCAGGTAGTTTAAAGTTTTTGAAGAATTTAACTACCTGTTTAATGCATATATGAGAATCTCTGTTATTTCATTACTTCATCAATTAAACCATATTCTTTAGCTTCTTCAGCAGACATAAAATTATCTCTATCAGTATCAAGTTCGATTTTATCAATTGGTTTTCCAGTGTTTTCAGAAAGAATTTTATTTAAATTTCTTTTGCTTTTTAAAATATGATCCACTGCAATTTTTATATCAGTAGCCTGACCTTTAGCTCCACCAGAAGGCTGATGAATCATAATTTCTGCATTTGGAAGAGCAAAACGTTTGCCTTTAGCACCACCTGCAAGTAAAAATGATCCCATACTTGCTGCCATGCCAACGCAAATTGTTGATACATCACATTTAATATAATTCATAGTATCATATATAGCAAAACCTGCTGTTACAGAACCACCAGGGCTGTTAATATATAAATGGATATCTTTATTTGGGTCTTCTGCCTCTAAAAAGATAAGTTGGGCTACTATAATATTAGCAATTGTATCAGTAACCTCTTCACCAAGAATAATAATTCTATCTTTCAAAAGCTTTGAGTAAATATCATAGCTTCTTTCACCTCTGCTTGTTTGTTCTATTACATATGGAACTAAACTCATGCAGCCTTCACCTCACAATTCATAGTTAATTTAGTATAAGAAGAAATATTTTTAACAGCTTGTGTTTCAAATCGTAATTGAATAGGAATAAATTCTTGTTTTTTTCTATATGCCTGAGGGGATTCCTCATATAATCTTTTAAATGCTAAAGTAAAGGATTGTTGAGTTTCGTAGCCTGCAGTTAGAGATATATCAATAATTGAAATATCAGTATAAATAAGTTGATAGGCAGCTTCTGTAAGTCGTCTCTTTTGAATATATTGATGTATTGTGCAGCCAACAATATTTGAAAACATTCTGTGTAAATGGTATTTTGAATAATTGGCCATGTCTGCTATTTTATCTAAATCTAAATTTTCTTCAGCGGTAAGATGTTCTTCTATAAAATCAATTACTTTTGAAATTATAGCTATATTATTTTTCATATAAACAACTCCCTTCTTATATAGTATAACTAATATTTAATTTGTTTTTTTAATATAAATTGCTATTTTAGATGAATCTAATGGACATTATTGTGAATTAATATAGTTTATATACTATTATATACATATTTTCAATAGATTTATTTTTATTTAAAATTTAGCATGATGATAGAATAGTTGCAAGTTATGCTATAATTGATATATTGATTTTAATAAAGCAGTTTCAGTTAAAAGATAGATACTTTATTATAGCTTATATGAATACTTATTTTGAGAGTGTAAGAGGAGTGTTAAAATGGATAGATTAGAGAAGATTCGTGAGATGATCAATGATATACTAATAAAGAATTCCAAGATAGATGAAAGATATTCTGGATTCGTCCATTTGTATGGTGTATCGTCCTTTTCAGGTATGCTTGCACTAAAACGAGGATTAAGTGCAGAATTGTGTGCCGTAGCTGGAATGCTTCATGATATAGCTTCATATAAAACAGGAAATAGCTTTGAACATGCTAAGCTTGGTTCAATAGAAGCACGAAAAATATTAAATGAAACAAAGTGCTTTAGTGAAGAAGAAATTAATATTATTTGTACTGCAATATATAATCATAGTGATAAAGATAAAATAGATGGTATTTATGATGAGGTATTAAAGGATGCAGATGTATTACAACATTATTTATATAATACTAACTTAAAGGTATTTGAAAAGGATAAAAATAGATTAAATATTTTACTTAAAGAAATTGGGATTGAACAATAGGTATAAAAGATAGATTGGAGTTAGTTATGGAAGTAAATGTTTTTCAGCCTAAATATATGACTGAATTTAAATGTATATGCTCAAGTTGTACAGATAGTTGCTGCACTGGTTGGGATATAAATATAGATGAAGATACTTATAAGAAATATATTAATAGCAATGGAAATTTTAAAGACTTATTAGAAGGCAAATTTATTGAAAATAGAAATGAACATGATTGTTTTAATAATGGGTTTATGATTTTAAAAGAAGAAAGTATATGTCCATTTTTAAATGAAGATATGCTTTGTGATATACATGGGGGTTTTGGGAAAGAAAATCTGTGTATAACCTGCAAGAGCTATCCAAGAGTATATAATATTGTTGATGAGGTATATGAAAAAAGTGGTTTACCTTCTTGTATTGAAGTATGTACAATGGCATTTTTAAATAAAGACAAGATGGAATTTGTTGAGGGATCTGAAGATATATTGGAAAAGGAAATTGAAATAAGACGGATTATAGATACGGAAGCCTTTGAAGGAACAGAAAGCCTTATTCAATATTTCTGGGATATAAGAATTATTTCTATAAATATTATGCAAAATAGAAATTTTTCTATAGAGGAAAGGCTTAATATCTTAAAGGCTTTTTATGAACAAATCAAAGAGCTGCATGAATTAGAAGAATTTGAGGAAATAGAAGAGCTGTTAGAGGATTTTAATAATGAAACAGTAGATTACGAAGCGCTAAAAGGTAATAAATTTATTGAAAGTTATGGGTTTTATAAAAGTCTTGTTGAAGATGAGCTTGTAGATAATATAAGAAGTGTAAAACTGAAGGAATGTATTAAGGATTACAAAGCTGGAATTATAAAAATGAACAATAATAGTGAGATAAATTCAAATGATGCTATAAGTTTAGTGGATGTTTGTGATTCTTTGGGAAAAATACATGATTATGCTAAGGAATTAAAAGAGTATTCGTATATTTTTGAAAATTATTTAGTAAATCAAATTTTTAAAGATTTAGTTCCATTTAATAATGGTGAAAATTTAGCAGATAGTTTAAAGATATTAATTAATAGTTATAGAATAATAAAAGCATATGTTATTGGAATTGCTTTGAATTCTGAAGAAGAAATAACAGGTGAGAAAATTATTAGAGTTATTCAAGCATTGAGTAAGGAAATAGAACATAATAAGATATTTAAATATCTACTAGAGATGTAAATTAATAAACAGTAAATATAAGCTCGTATTTTAAAGCTTTATATTTACTGTTTTAGCTTTAGAGTGATTTTTCATATAGCTTAAACCAATCCAGACCATGACAGCTAAGTCCTAAGTCAACTGTATCAACATAATTAAAACCACATTTTTCATATAATTTTATTGCAGGAAGATTATTTTCATATACATCTAATCTAATTGACTTAATGTTAGATTTTATTCCATGTTCAATAGAAAAGTCAATTAAAGCTTTGCCAACTCCAGATTTTAAGAAAGCTGGATGAACTGCAAAGGTATGTATAACATAAACCTCTGAATAATCATAATCAAATTCCCAGTTTACATTATTATATGCAGGTTCTGGATGATGATTTAATATAATTGAACCAACAATTTGTCCATCTATTTTTGCAACATAAAGATTACAATTTGCAATACCATCAACTGCATTTTGGCGAATAGGATAGATTCCCTTAATCCATCCTGGATAATTTATTCCTTTTGCTAAATGATCATTTAAGTCATTATAAAGCTGCTCCAATTCATCAATATCATTTACTGTTCCTAGTTCAATAATAAGTTTCATAATGTGTATCCTTTCAATATAGTATCTAATATTATTAATAATTTTATGTTGAATTAATATAAATCATTTATTATACATAATATAGCATAAATGTATTTATTGACAAGCTTCATAGTAAAATTAATTATTATTTATTTGTAATTATGTGAGATATGCATAATTATATTAATTCTAAGTTGTTAACTTAGACAATTTTATTACATTAGAAATTCAAAATCATTAATAAGTGTGCTAAAATAAGGAAGAATGTAATAATAGATGGGGAAGTGGAAGTAAATGAAAAAATTAAAATTAACAAGATTAATAGCTAGCTTAATGATAATAGGCTCAGTATTTGCAATTAATCCAATAGCTGCCAACGCAGAATGGAAAAGTGATAGCAATGGCTGGTGGTATAATGAGGAAGGATCATGGGTAACAGGATGGAAAAATCTAGATGGGAAATGGTATTATTTTAATTCTAATGGATATATGGCTCATGATGCTGAAATAGATGGGTATAAATTAGGTTCTGATGGAGCATGGATTCAAAATGCAATCCTTGCAACTGTCGGAAATGAAAATATAATGGAAGATGACTTAAATAAAGCTATGAAAAATTATGATGCTAAGTTAAAACAACAATATGGAGCTGATTATGCAAATAACAGTAATCTTAAGGCGGCAATAAAGAACTTAAAGAAACAGGAATTAGATAAATTAATAGCTGAAAAAATACTTTTAAAGAAAGCAGTAGAATTAAATCTTAAGCCTACAGATATTGATATAAGTAAAAAAGTTGAAGAAGAGGCAAATAAGTTTAAAACTAAATATTCTGGTTTAGGTCAATATGAAAATATTTTAAAGCAAAATGGAATTAACGAAACTGAATTTAAAGAAGTGATAAAAAATTCAGTTATTGTAAAAGCAGTAGAAGAAGATATATTAAAAAATGTGACTATTACAGATGAGGAAGCTAAATCATACTATGATAAGAATAAGGAAAATATATTTACAAAAGGTGCAGGTGCAAATGTAGCTCATATATTAGTAACAGATGAACAAAAAGCTAAAGAGTTAAAGGCTAAATTGGATGCAGGAGCTGATTTTGGAACATTAGCTAAGGAAAATTCAATAGATAATGGAAGCAAGAATAATGGCGGAAGTTTAGGGTTTGTACAATATAATACAGAAGAATTAGTACGTGAATTTGTAGATGGATTTAAGAACTTAAAAGAAGGACAAGTTTCAGAACCTGTAAAGAGCCAATTTGGATATCATTTAATAAAGGTAACTGGAATAAAAAGTGGTGAAGTAATTCCTTTTGATGAAGCAAAAGAGCAGCTTAAGAACTTTTTATTAGAGCAAAAAAAAGATGCTGTATATGACTCAAAAATAAAAGAGTGGAAAACTGCATTAGGTGTTAAAACTTATGAAGATAAATTATAATTATATTTATATGTAAATTAAAGATGTTAAGAAAATATATGTTTGTTTTCTTAACATCTTTTAAATATGTTATTAATAAAGACTTACTAAACTGAAAGTATCTGTTATATACTATTATATATAGAAACAAAATAAAAAGGGTGATTACAATGGGAAAAGAAAATAGCGATCAAATGAAAAAAGGAAAAGCGACTTTATATTTAATGAGACATGGACAAACTATAATGAATAAAGCTGGTAGAGTTCAAGGTTGGTGTGATGGTGTACTTACAGAGGAAGGAATAAGAGTTGCTGAAAATGTGGCACTTGGACTAAGTGATATTGAATTTAAGGGAGTTTACAGCAGTGATCTTGGAAGAGCAGTAAAGACTGCAAGAATAATAGTAAATGCAAATAAAATAAATAATAAGCTTATAGTAAATGAAGTTCCTGAACTTAGGGAAATGTATTTTGGGAAATACGAAGGTGAAATTGAAAAGTTAATGTTTAAAGATATTTTTGGATATTTGAATGTTAAATCTTTTGAGGAAGCTTTTAAAATTCCTGACTTTGGCAGAGCTTTTGCTGATGCATGTGCATCCTTAGATGAAACAGGTGCTGCAGAAGGGTATGATAAACTAATCAACAGAATAATGAAGGGAGTTAGTAATATAGGTGAGGAGATTTTAGAAGCAGGTGGTGGAAATGCACTTGTGGTTGTACACGGTGGTATGTTAAGAAATCTGCTTAAAGAATTTGATGGAGGAGCAGATATTGAAAATATTGAGAATTCAAGTGTTTCTTTAGTAGAATATGAAAATGGGAGCTTTAAAGTATTATCTGTGAATGATATGAGCTATAAGGAAAAGGGAGAAAGAATACGTGGGGTCAGACCCTTGTAATAAATTACCAATGATGCAACTACAATTAAAAAAGGCTTCATAAGTTTTGATATTAAAACTTATGAAACTTTTTTTATTTGTATCATAAAAATGCAGTTAGGTATTTGGTTGGAAAAATATTTTAGTAATCTGTAATGAAAAATAATTTAATCAGTAGATTTTTTAAGAAATTAAATATACTATTATAATGTCATATGTTTAATTTATAATTTTTGAATTAAAATATTAATTTTATGTAAAACGTATACTAAATTCAAAATTTGGAGTGATGAATTAAAATAATTGAAGTATAGAGGTGATTATGTGATAAAAACAAACCAAAGTAAAGAAAAAATAATTACATATAGTATTATGGATAAACAGAAGGAAGAAACACATTTTCATCAAGATGTTGAATTAATATATGTTCTAGAAGGAGAAATGGAGCTTAAGATTGAAGGAGATACGTTTGATTTAAAGCATGATGATATTGTAGTTGTAAATCCTAATAAAAAGCATAGCTATAAATGTTCAGAGAATATTTTAGTGTCTAGCTTTTATATTTCATTTCAAAGCTTAAGTAGTTTTCTTGAGAATAATCTAATATTATTTTGGTGCAATTCAACTATAGATAAAGATGATTCATTTGAAGAAATAAGAAAAGTAATAAAGTCAATTTTGAATCATTATTTAAATCGTAAAGGTAAAGATGACTTTTATGAATATAGCTTGTTTTATCAGTTATTAAATTTATTGACCAATAATTTCTTGATTAATAATGCAGATGAACGATTTCATGATAAAGAAAATAAATATGATGATAGAATCAACGAAATTACTAATTACATAAGGGGAAACTACAATAAACCAATAAGTCTTAATGATTTGGCTTCACAATTACATTTGTCTAATGCATATCTTTCTAGATATTTAAAAAAACATCTAGGAATGAATTTTATAGATTATTTAAATAATGTGAGACTCCATTATGCTGTGGAGGACTTAATATATACCGAAGCTACTATTACTAGAGCTGCTTTAGATAATGGATTTGCCAATACAGCTGTATTTAATAAAATATTTAAAGCTACCTATAATATGACTCCTTCAGCATATTTGAAAAAGATAAAGAACAATAAAGATTATGATGTTCAAGAGTATGAGGTGGATGAAAAAAAAATATTGGACAGATTGGATAGTCATTTTGAAGAAAGTAAATTTGAAAATCAAGTTGAACTTATAAAGGATAATAAATATATTATTGTTGATTCAAAAGCAAAGAAAGAATATAAAAAGAATTGGAATAAAGTTATTAATGTAGGAGCTGCAAGTGATTTGCTTCAATCAGACATGCAGGAACACATATTAATAATGAAAAATGAATTGAAATTTGAATATGCTAGGTTTTGGAATATATTTGGACATGAAATGTATGTTGATGTATTAAATATAGAAGGAAAATATAATTTTGATAAAATAGACAGAGTTTTGGATTTTTTAGTAGATCATAAAATAAAGCCATTTATTGAATTTGGTCAAAAGCCAAAAAGACTTGATAGAACAGTTAGAGAAGCAGCTGTTTTTCAAGAAGAACCATCTGTATTTACAAATATTGATCAATGGAAAGGTGTAATGAAAGCTTTTTCTATGCATATAGTTAAAAGATATGGAATTGAAGAAACTCAAAATTGGTGTTTTGAAATATGGAGACCTGAAACTGAAAATACGAATATAGAATATCTTACTATTTTTAATGCAGGATACAGTGAATTGAAAAAATATATTCCTAATTGTAAGGTGGGAGGAGCTGGATTTAGGGGAGATTATGGATTAAGACAGTTGATGAATGATATTATTAAGTGGAAAAATAAAAATATCCAGCCAGATTTTTTATCATTTTATCTTTTTCCATATGTAGTTATTAAAGAAAAAGGAGACAAATATTCTAAGAGATCTACAGATAGAAATTTTATTGAGAATCAGATAAAGCTTATAAAAGAGACCTTAAAAGAGATAAAATGGGATGTAAAAGAACTCTATATTACTGAATGGAACAATACAATATCTAATCGTAATTATACAAATGACAGCTGCTATAAAGGTGCATATATAATGAAAAATATTATTGATAATATTAATGAAGTTGATATTTTGGGGTATTGGATTGGCTCAGATTTATTTTCTCAATTCTATGATTCTCATGTACTTTTAAATGGTGGAGCTGGAGTTATTTCTAAAAATGGAATTAAAAAACCTGCCTGTTATGCAATGGAATTCATGAATAAAATGGGTGCATATATTATAGATAAAGGTGAGAATTATATTATAACTGCTAATAATCACAATGGATATTATATAGCGTGCCACAATTATAAACATTTTAATTACTATTATTATCTAAAACCAGAGGATGAAGTTTTACCTAAGGAACAAGGAAAGATGTTTAGTGATTCTGATAATTTGAAATTGAATTTTCAAATTAAAGATTTATTAAATGGTCAATATAGTATAAAAACCTACTCCATAAATAGAGAACATGGAAGTGTTTTAGATGAATGGATGAGAATGAATGAAATTGGGGATTTGGATAAAGATGAAATAGATTATTTAAAAAGAATTTCAACACCAAGGTTAACTATAAAACGGTGTGATGTTGATGAGAAAAATTTAAATCTAGAAGTTTTCTTAGAACCACATGAGTTTAATGTTATACATATATCATATAGTGGGGATAGACCTCTGTAATAAATTGCGAAAAACAAGCCAGTTATAGGTATATGATTCCTATAGCTGGCTTGTTTTATAAGTTTTCAAGTATTTTATTAAGTAATCTAAAAAGCTCTTCACGCTCTTCAGTTGTGAAATTTTTTGTATATGACTTATCCACGTCTACAATAGTTTTTATGCATGGAACACATAACTCTTGACCTTTTGGGGTAAGATAAAGTTTGAAATATCTTCCATCTTGAGGGTCTTTGATTCTATAGATAAGATTTTTATTCATCATTGTTTTTATTAGTGAGGTCACAGAAGGATTAGTTAAACCTAAGGCAATTTCTAAAGCTTTTTGGTTAATGCTTCCTTCTTCATGAGTATATAAGTACTCCATGACAACTGCTTGAGTAAAAGTCACATCATATTCTTTTAGCATATCATTATGTTTTATAATAGCATGTTTATCTACTGTGTGGATTAAATTTCCTATTAAAATATTTTCTTGTTTTGGATTCATATTTGTTCTCCTAATATAAATAAATTGAAATCTATTTATATTATAACATGTTTTGATAATTAATATAATAATTCTATATGAATAGAATGCTATGTAAAATTAAAAATAAGCATAAACAGTTATAATTAAATAGATTTCGTTAAGAGTTGTTGAAAAAAATATTAAATACATTGTATTCTATGTATTGACAAAAATAAATACATAGAATACAATGTATTTATTCCTAAACGTTTTCTTGAGAAAATAAGGTATTAGAAAATAGAATATTTAATTACCGGTAATAATTAAATATAAGAACTTTTAATTATAGATCAAATAATATTATTGTGTGTAAATTTGTTTATTGTATTAATGTTAGAAATTATTAAAAACAGCAGGAGGAATGAATATGTCTAAGAAATATGAATCCTTGGCAAAGGATATTCTTAAATATGTTGGTGGAAAAGAAAATGTGACTTTTTTAATGCATTGTGCGACTAGATTAAGATTTCAATTAAGGGATATTAAGAAAGCGGAAAAAGAAAAAATTGAAGGGTTAAAAGGAGTTATCTCTGTAATAATTCAAAATGGTCAATTTCAAGTTTGTATTGGACCTCATGTTAATGAAGTCTATGAAGAAGTTAATAAGTTAGGTGATTTTGCAGATTCAAAAGTAAAAGATGAAAGGCCAAAATCTAAAGCGGATAGATTTTTTGAAGTTGTTTCAGGAATTTTTACTCCTATAGTACCTATATTAATTGCATCAGGTATGGTTGGAGCACTTTTGGCTCTTCTTTCTGGATTAAAATTAGTTGATGAATATAATGTAACTTATTATACATTCAATATAATTAAAGAGGCTGGATTTTATTTCTTACCAATATTTATTGGTTATACAGCTGCTAAAAAATTAGGAGCAAATCCATTTCTTTCAATGATGTTAGGAGCTATATTATTACATCCACAATTAAATAATTTTGCTAATCTTAATGTTGAGAAGTTAAATATATTTGGTATAGCTGTTCCTAATGTTCATTATGGATCTAGTATTTTACCGATTATATTAAGTGTTTGGTTATTAGCTTATGTAGAAAAACTCTTTAATAAAGTTTTTCATCCAGTAGTAAGGGCATTTATGTCTCCAATGATGTCAATGCTAGTTATGCTACCTATTATGTTAATTATCATAGGACCTGCTGGAGATTATGCTGCTAAATATGTTGGAGAGTTTGTTGTATTCTTTGGAGATAAGGCTGGATTTTTAGCGGTTGCAGCAATAGGAGCATTTATGCCACTTATGATTGTAACTGGAACTCATTCCTTTGCATTCCCTGTAATTGTTGCTTCTCTTACTACAACGGGAAGTGAAGGTCTTTTAGTACCAGGTATGCTTGCTGAAAATCTTGCAATGGCTGGTGCTGCATTTGCAGTAGCAACTATGGTTAAAAACCAAGAGAAAAAAGCTGAAGCAAGGGCTGGAGCTATTTCAGCAGTATTAGGTATTTCTGAACCTGCAATGTATGGAGTTAATTTACCATTAAAAACACCATTCTATGCAGCTATGATAGGTGGTGGACTAGGAGGCTTATTTGCAGGTATATTTAAATTAAAATTCTTTGCAATTGTATCTGCTAGTTTAACAGGATTACCAGGAACTTTAGGTGGTAATGGTTTTGGAAATCTTGTAGTTGCAGTAATTACTATGGTTATTTCATTTGCAGGAGCGTTTATAGCAGCAAAAATTTTAGGGGAAAAAGCTATGAGTGAAGAAATAGCTACAAATAAAAAAGAAAAAGGTGAACAAGTTTCAATTAGTTCACCAGTTAACGGATCAGTTATAGAATTAAAAGATGTTAAAGATGAAACATTTGCAAGTGAAGCTATGGGAAAAGGGCTTGCAATTATTCCTAAAGAAGGTATTGTATATTCGCCAGTTGATGGAGCTATTATTTCAATTTTTGCAACTAAACATGCAATTTGTATTATTTCAGATGATGGGGTTGAAATATTAATTCATATAGGAATGGATACTGTAAAACTTGGTGGAAAATATTTTGAAAGTTTTATTAGCGAAGGTCAAAAAGTATCTAAAGGTGATAAATTGGTTAGTTTTGATATAGAAGCTATTAAAAAGGAAGGTTATGATGTAACGACACCAGTAATAATAACTAATTCAAGTGAATATGAAATTGTTCAAGTTATTGACAAAAAAGAAGTTGAAATTAAGGATGAAGTGATGGTGATACAATAATGAAGAAAAACTTTTTATGGGGTGGTTCTACCTCTGCATTTCAATATGAAGGTGGTGCAAATGAAGGCGGTAAGGGTGAATCTGTATATGATGTAATATCAAAAAGTGGAGAGATACAAATAGGTGATATAAAAATTCCATGTAATGCAGATTATTCAACAACATCGGATTTTTATCATCACTACAAAGAAGATATAGCACTTATGGCAGAGATGGGATTTAATAGTTTCAGAATGTCGATTGCATGGACACGAATTTATCCAAATGGTGATGATGCTAAGTATAATAAAGAAGGTGTTAATTTCTATAATAACGTGTTTAATGAATTGGTGAATCATGGTATACAACCAGTTGTTACATTATTTCATTGGGATATGCCACAAAGTCTTATTGATAGGTTTGATGGCTGGTACGGAATGGAAACTGTTAATGCTTTCGAAAGATATTGTAAAACATGTTTTGAGTTATTTGGTGATAGAGTTAAGTATTGGTTAACATTAAATGAAAATAATTTATCTAAATTATTACCATGCATGCATACTAGAACAAAGTTAAAAGCTGGTGATGAAAATTATGAAGAATTTTCAATGAAGGTTTATCATAATACTAATATTGCTCATTTTAAAGCAGCAAAACTATGCCATGAAATAGTTAAAGATGGAAAGATAGGATGTATGCTTGCAAGTTCAATAGCTTATCCAATGACTTCACATCCTAAAGATGTATTTGAAGCAACTAAGCATAATCAAGGGAAAATGTATGATTATTTAGATTTGTTAGTAAAGGGAAAATATAATCATAGAGAAACAGCTGAATTTGAAAAGGCAGGAGTTACAATTCATAAGGAAGATTCCTTCGTTGAATTAGCAGCTGATTCTAATTCAAAGATTGATTTTATATCTTTCAGTTATTATTTCTCTATATGTATGCGCAGTGATGAAAATAAAGCTAATGAAGATGCAAAGACTCTTCAGATAATGTATCAAGCTTATGAAAATCCGCTTTTAGAAAAATCAAGCTTTGGATGGACTATTGATCCTTTAGGTTTAAGAATTTTCCTAAATGACATATATGATAGATATAATTTACCTTTATTGTTAGTTGAAAACGGATTGGGTGTTGAAGATGATGTGTTAGAAACTGATGGTACAGTACACGATCCATACCGTATTGAATACTTAAGACAGCATATTAATGCAGTTAAAGATGCTATTGAAATAGATCATGTTGACTGTTTTGGATTTTTACCTTGGGGATGTATTGATTTATATAGCGCATCTGGTAATAGAAAAAAGAGATATGGCTTTGTTTATGTAGATTATGATGATAATTTCAAAAGATATAAAAAAGACAGTTTTAATTGGTATAAAGAAGTTATAGCATCAAATGGAGATAAATTGTAGAAATAAATTTTGTAAAAGAGGAGTAATAGAAAATGATTCTAAATATTATTAACAATTATTTAAAAGAAGGCTGTAAAGAGGAATATCTTGAAGTAACAAAGAGATTTGCTAAAGATATGTTGGAAAATGAAAAAGGTTGTACAAGCTTTGAAATATATGAAGATGAACAATTAAAAGACAATGTAATTATGGTTATAAAATGGGAGAGTGAGGAAGATTTGAAGAATCATCAATCAGGTCCTATGTTTCCTAAGTATAAACCAGAGTTTAAACCGTTATTTATAAAAAATGAAGTACAAGTTTATAATTTAATTAAATAGAACCTATATTGTTTGAATAAAATTTTAATATTTAATAAGTGTATACAGAAATGTTATCTAAAAAAGTTGCATTTTAGATAATATTTCTCGATTTAAAAATACATTATAACTATAAGCATTTCAAGAAAAAGTATTATTTATCTATTAAATAAATTATCTAGTTAATGTTAACATCAGTTTGAAATCTATTTACAACGAATAATTTTGGGAGGTTCTATAGATGGAAAAAATAATGAGCAAATTACAAAAAAATTTGACACCTATGGCAAATGCATTTGCTAGAAATAGAATTATGCAGGCAATTGGCGGAGGGTTTACTTCGTTATTACCTATAATAATAGCTGGAGCTATATTCTCACTTTTAGCAGGGCTTGATATTGGGGGATATCAAGAATTTACTAAGAGCAAAGGACTCAATGATGTTTTTAATGTTGCTGTAAACATGACTAATAATATTTTAGCTATATATGTAGTGTTTTCAATTGCATATAATATGGCAAATATATTGGATGTAAGTGGAAGTAGCCTTGTAGTTGGAGTGATATCATTGGTTAGTTTCATGATAGTAACGCCAGTTGCAACTATCAAAGGAGATAATAGAAACGTTTTATCTTATATTGATATGACATACCTAGGAAGTAGAGGAATATTTACTGCAATTATTATAGCAATTTTGACAGCATACATATATTCAATATGTATAAAAAGAAATATTACAATTAAAATGCCAGCAGGAGTTCCTGAAATGGTGGAAAAATCATTTGCTGCAATTATTCCTACTATATTTATAATGATCATTTCTTTAACTATTTATTTTATATTTCATTCAACACAGTTTGAAAGTATTCATGGTTTTATTTATGGAGTATTAGGAGAAACTATTAAAACTCTTCAGGGTAGCATAATTACGTATATTGTACTTACTGCATTAGCTGGTTTATTATGGTTCTTTGGAATTCATGGAGGAATGGTTGTTGGTCCGGTGATGTTTGTTTTATTTATGCAGCCTGCAATGGAAAATGTAGCTGCATATTCTGCAGGAAAACCATTACCAAATATGCTTACAATGGGATATGCAAATATCGCTTGTATAGGAGGTATTGGAAGTACTTTAGGTCTTGTAATTCTTATGCTTTTATTTTCAAAAAGTGGACATTTTAAGACGTTAGGAAAGCTTTCATTTCTTCCAGGTCTTTTTGCAATAAATGAACCTATAATGTTTGGGGCGCAAATAGTGTTGAATCCAGTAATGATAATTCCTTTTATTGTAGTGCCTATTGTTAATGTTTTACTTCCATATATATTAATGTACTTCGGTTTACTTGGTTATCCAAGGATGCCTATAATTTCAGGAATGCCTGTATTTGTAGATGGATTTTTGCAGCTTGGATTTAAGGGGATTATTCTTCAATTTGTTCAGATTATTATAAGTATGTTAATGTATTATCCATTTTTCAAGATGGAAGATGCAAGACATTATGATGAAGAGCAGATAGCAGCAGAAAAAGCAATATAAAGGAGGACAATATTATGAAAAAATTTCTTATACGTGCGGATGACCTTGGGTATTCAGAAGGTGTAAATTATGGAATTGCTAAAAGCGCAATTGAGGGATTGGTTGGTTCTATTGGAGTAATGCCAAATATGGATTCAGTGAAACATGGATTAAAGCTTTTGGAAGGTCATAATTTTTGTCTTGGACAGCATACTAATATTTGTATTGGAAGGCCAATTACAGATCCGGAAAGAATTCCAAGCCTTGTAAATGAAAATGGTGAGTTTAAATCATCAAGTGAGTTTAGAACGGCTAAAGAAGATTTTGTAGATTTAAATGAGGTAATTATAGAAATAGAGGCTCAGTATAATCGTTTTGTTGAACTTACTGGACAGCAACCACATTATTTTGAGGGACATGCAGTAATGAGCAAAAATTTCTTTAAAGGACTTGAGATAGTAGCTCAGAAGCACTCGTTAAAGTATTCTGGAATATCCTTCGATGGAACACCAATTAGAATTGGAAGCACAGATGTTCATATATGCCAAACTAATGGTATTAATCCAGATTACGATGCAGTAAAGGCGATCTATGAGGCTGTTGAAACAGCAGAAGATGATGGAACTTATTTATATGTATGTCATCCAGGATATCTAGATGAATACATATTAACTCATTCTAGTATGACTAGACCTCGCACGAAAGAGGTTGAAATGTTATGTGATACTAAAGTTAAGGAAATGCTTGAGAAATCAGGAGTAAAGTGCATTACTTATGATGATTTATAAAACAGTTGAATAATTAGCATAGTTCATTAAAATACAGTAGTGAAGACATCTACCTAATAGTTATAGGTAGATGTTTGAATATTGAGTTACGCTTGATTATCTATAAAAAACGAAGTACACGTTTATAATTTGATTAAATAGAGTTTGAATTATGTGGAATAAAAATTCAGTATTGTAAATATATAAAGAAATGTTATCTGAAAGAAAGCTTGTTTCAAATAACATTTCTTTTTTTATGGCATTTTAAATTTAAATAATAATCTTAAATTATTTAATTGAATTTATAGATAGTAGATAGAATTAAAGATGTGCTATAATGAATTCAATTAAATAGCCAATTTAAAATAGTGTAAAAAATTCATGTTAATAACAATAAACGTTAAATTATTATTAAAGCAGAAAAATAACAGAAGTCTTCTGGAAAGATTTAAATCGTAGAATTATATTTAAAAGCATAGAAGGTGAGCAATTGCTTAAAACAAATTATAATAAAGAAAAGATAATTTCGTATAATATACTAGCTAAACAAAAAGACGAAACGCATTTTCATAAAGATATTGAATTGATTTATGTATTAGAAGGTAATATGGAGATTAATGTTGAAGATGATATATATAATTTGAATGCTGATGATATTTTAGTCATAAACCCAAGCAATAAGCATAGTTATAAATGTTCAGAAAATATATTGATAGGAAATTTCATTGTTTCATTTGAGAAATTAAGTTGCTTTGTTGAGATGGATTCGATATTATTTCGGTGTAATTCAGTAATTGATAAAGAGAATTCTTTTGAAGAAGTTACAAAGGTAATCAAATTAATTATTAATAATTATGTAAAAGGTAAGGAAAAAGAAGAACTTTATGAGTATAGTTTATTTTATCAACTATTAGAGTTATTGACGAATAATTTTATGATAAATAAAGATATGAGTATGTTTTCTGAGAAAGAAAATAGAGATGGAAATAGAATTAACGAAATAGCAAATTATATAAGAAGGCACTATAATAAGCCTATAACACTTAATGATTTAGCTAAAAAATTGAATCTTTCAATTCCGTATTTATCCAAATATTTTAAAAATAACTTTGGTGTGAAATTTATAGACTATTTATATGATATTAGATTAAGGAATGCAATAGAAGATTTATTAAATAATGATGCAACAATTAAAAACTCAGCGTTGGATAATGGATTTCCAAGCACTGTGGTATTCAATAAAATATTTAAAGCTAAATATAACATACCTCCATCAGTTTACATAAAGAAGATGAAAACTAATAAACAAAATATATGTGAAGAAATTGAGTTAAAAGAAGAGGAGATATTGGATAGACTTAAAAACCTATTGTTAGAAAACAATATTTATGACAATTGGGGTTTAGTTCAAAACAAAAAGCACATAGTTATAGATATTAGAGAGGAAAGAGAATATGATAAAAGCTGGAATAAGATTATTAATATAGGAGCAGCAAGTGATTTGCTGGAATCAGATATACAGGAACATATGCTAATATTAAAAAATGAATTAAAGTATGAATATGTTAGATTTTGGAATATATTTGCAAACAATATGTACTTAGGTATAAATAATGATGAAGGAAAATATAATTTTGATAAAATAGATAAGGTTTTAGATTTTCTGGTAGAGAATAAAATAAAGCCATTTATTCAACTTAGACAAAAACCAAAAAGATTAAATAAAACAGAATATAATCATGTTATTATTGAAGATGAATCAATGGTGAATATAAAAGTTAATGAATGGAAAAATATTATAAAAAATTTTTCTAAACACATAGTCAATAGATATGGTATTGAAGAAGCTCAAACTTGGTGTTTTGAAATTTGGTGGGATGAAGATGTAAAATTAGATTTAGATTTTTATGATATTTTTAATATAGCGTACAAAGAATTAAAATTTTATATACCGAGTTGTAAGGTTGGAGGCCCTGAATTTACTGCAAATTATGGAGTTAAACAATTTATAAGCTACATAAAGGATTGGAAAAAAATTTTGGATAAATCGGATTATTTATCATTGAGTATTTTTCCATATGATATTGTGATTGAGAATGGAAATAAGTGTTTTATAAGGTCTATGGATGAAGATTTTATAGCAAATCAACTGAAAGAAATTGAAGAAGAACTAAAAAAAGAAGGATATAATAATAAGCAAATTTATATTACTGAATGGAATAATACTGTATCTGAACGGAATTATATGAATGATAGCTGTTATAAAGGTGCTTATATAATGAAGAATATAATTGATAATATTGATGATATAAATATTTTAGGATATTTTATTGGGTCAGATTTGTATTCACAGTTTTATGACTCTAATAATTTATTAAATGGTGGAGCAGGTTTGATTTCTAAAAATGGTATAAAGAAACCAGCTTACTATGCAATAGAATTCATGAATAGACTAGGTGGAAAAATTATTGATAAAGGTGAAAATTATATACTAACTACCAATAATGATAATGAGTATTTTATGGCATGTCATAATTATAAGCATTTCAACAAGGATTACTATTCAAAATCGGAAGATGAAATTAATCCCAAAGAGCAAGAGACTCTATTTAATGATTATAATAATTTATATTTAAATTTTGAACTTAAGAATTTATTAAATGGACAATATAATGTGAAAATATACTCAATAAGTAGCCAAAATGGAAGCATATTAGATGAATGGATAAATATAGATGGAGATATTTCATTGGGCAAGGATGAATTAGATTATTTGAAAAGAATTTCAGCACCAAGATTAAAGCTGAAAAGGTGCACTGTAGAACAAAAGATTTTAAAGTTACCTATTGATTTAATACCAAATGAATTTAGTATTATACACATTTATAGAGATTAGTGATTATATACCCATATTAATATATGAGAATGCTATTAGAATAGGTATTCTCATATATTAATATGGGTTTGTTGTATTTAAATAAAAGCAATATTAAAAATGAGTAGTATAATTTTTATCATATATTTAAATTTAAAAAATTATTTAGCATACATAAGTCAATAATAAATGTAATTAAGTTAAATTAATTACATGACTGAATACGTTTAAATAACTAAAATAAATGTATAAGAATTAAATAGAAAATAATGAGGTGTAAAATAAATGGCTGATAAAAATAAGCAAAAAGATTTTTTGAAAGACAATTATGAAAAAAGAATAGATCAACTAATTAGTAAAATGACAATTGAAGAGAAAGTTGGTCAATTAGTACAAATATCTCCTTCAATTTTTGGAGCATTTGGTCTAACATTTGATGAGACAATTGAAAAATTAGTTAATGGTGAGATGAGTCAGGAGGAATTTGCAGCCCTTGAAAGAAATTATCGTGAAGATGAAATTAGACAAGGAATACTCGGTTGTATGGGTGGAGTACATGGGGCAGAAAAATCAAATAAATTACAAAGAATTGCAATGGAAGAATCAAGACTTGGAATTCCTATTCTTTTTGGACTTGATGTAATACATGGATATAAAACTATATTTCCAATTCCACTAGCAGAAGCTTGTAGCTGGGATACTGAAAAAATAAAAGAATCTGCAAGAATAGCTGCAAAAGAAGCTTCTGCAGCTGGACTTCATTGGACATTTGCACCTATGGTTGACGTTTCAAGGGATCCACGATGGGGAAGAGTTGCAGAAGGTGCAGGAGAAGATCCGTATTTAGGAAGTGTTATAGCTAAAGCGAGAGTAGAAGGATTTCAAGGAGAAAGTTTAGATAATCCAGAAAGTGTACTTGCATGTGCTAAACATTTTGTAGGTTATGGAGCACCAGAAGGTGGAAGAGATTATAACACAGTAGACATGTCTCTTCAAACTTTACATGATGTCTATCTTCCACCATTTAAAGCAGCAGCTGAAGCTGGTGTAGGAAGTTTAATGAGTGCTTTTAATGATTTAAATGGAGTTCCTTGTACTGCTAATAAATATCTATTAACAGATGTTTTAAGAGGAAATTATGGATTTAATGGTCTTGTTGTAAGTGATGCTAATTCAATACCAGAAGTTGTTGTTCATGGATATGCAGAAGACAATAAAGATGCAAGTAAAAAATCATTGATTGCTGGATTAGATATGGATATGAGTCAAGGTACTTATAGAAATGAATTACCTGAAGTTGTTAAAGAAGGAGCTATAACAGAAGAAGTATTAGATGAAGCAGTAAGGCGAGTACTTAGAGTGAAGTTTTTATTAGGATTATTTGATAATCCATATAGAACAGATGAAAAGAAGGAAAAAGAAACTCTTCTTTGTAAAGAACATATAGAAGCAGCAAGAGAAGTTTCACGTAGTTCTATTGTATTATTAAAGAATGAAAATAATACACTTCCACTTAAGAAAAATTTGAAGAAGATAGCTGTGGTTGGACCATTAGCTGAAAATCCAGCAGAAATGCTTGGAACTTGGGCTATTACTGGTGATGCTCATGATGTGGTTACTGTTCTATCAGGCATAAAAATGGCTGTTAGCAATGAGACTGAAGTTATGTATGCTGAAGGTTGTAAGATTATTGGCGATGAAAGTTTGGATTTTAAAGAAGCAGTTAAAGTAGCAAATGAAGCTGATGTTATTATAGCAGTAGTTGGTGAAAATTCAGATATGAGTGGAGAAGCTTCTAGTCGTATAGATATTAATTTACCAGGAAGACAAGAAGAGTTATTAAAGGAATTACGTAAACTCAAAAAACAATTAATAGTTATTTTAATTAATGGAAGACCATTATCTATACCTTGGGCGTCTGAAAATGCAGATGCTATAGTAGAAGCTTGGCAGTTAGGTACTCAAAGTGGTAATGCTATAGCTGATGTATTATTTGGTGATTATAATCCAAGTGGAAAATTGGTTGCTACATTCCCTTATTCAGTAGGGCAAGTACCAATTTACTACAATCACCCTATGACAGGTAGACCAGCAGGAAAAATTAAATTTACTTCAAAATATATAGATGGTCCAGCAGAGCCTTTATATCCTTTTGGATTTGGATTAAGTTATACAACGTTCAAATATGAAAATCTATCTATAGTATCAACAGAAAATATAATTGGAGATACAGTTGTTATTAATGTAGATGTAACTAATACAGGAGGAGTAGCTGGAGAAGAAGTTGTACAACTTTATGTGTCAGATGTTGTTGCAAGTAGAGTAAGACCAGTTAAAGAATTAAAAGGCTTTGAAAAAGTATTATTACAACCTAATGAATGTAAAACTATAAGTTTTAAGCTTGATACAAATGATCTTGGATTCCATGATGAAAAGATGAATTATGTTATTGAGCCAGGTTTATTTAAAGTATATGTGGGACCAAACTCTAAGGAAGGTCTTGAAGGCAAATTTAACATCATAACTCCCAATTAATTTATAAATTAGGCACATGAAGAAAATAGTTAAAAATGAGATGAATATTTTGATTGTGCCTAAAATGAATAATTAGTTAAAAATTTAATTTAAAATATAGAAGGCGGTAATACAATGAGTGATTATAATAAGAATGAACAAGAAGAGTTAGTATCTCTTCTTGAAAAGAAAGCAGAACTAAAAAATATAAATGGTTTAGAAATGTTGATAAAGCATATACCTGACCTTGACATAGAAGGTGGACTTGATCCTAGAGTTAAGGTTGCAATGGAAAAAATGTCAAGTGAAGCAAAAGGTGTGGACTTTAAAAAGTTAGTTGCAGAAATTCCTATAGAAGTATTAAGACAAGGTATGGGTTATCCTAATGTTGATATATCAAAGGGCATTAGGATAGCTGATAAAATTATCAAAGGAAGAAATGGGGATGTTCCAGTAAAGATTTATTCTTCAAATAAATCAGATAAAATGCCTGCAATTGTATTTATTCATGGTGGAGCATTTTATGGAGGAAGCACAAAGACTGTAGAAAATCCATGCAAATATTTAGCTGAAAGAATTGATGGAGTAGTAGTGTCAGTTGACTATAGACTTTGTCCTGAACATAAATTTCCACATGGTTTTCATGACTGTTTTGATACTGTCAAGTGGCTTTATGAAAATTCAGATGAGTTAAATGTTGACAATGAAAAGATTGGCGTTTCTGGTGATAGTGCAGGAGGAAATCTTTCAACTGTATGTGCATTAATGGATAGAGATTTAGGAACAAAAATGATAAAGTTCCAAGGATTACTTTATCCAGGTGTATATTTATCTGAAAAAGATGTTGAAGATTATAAGTTTGATATAAATTTATATAATATTAAATATGACAATGAATTATTAAAAGATGCAATAATGATGATAAAGAATTTTCCACCACTTACAAATATGTATTTAGAAGATGAAAAAGAAGCTGATAATCCATATGTTTCACCACTTCTTGCTGAGAACTTGAAAAATATGCCAAAGACTCTCATAGTAGTGGCAGAATATGATTGTCTAACTTTAGAGGGAGAAGCATATGCAAGAAAGTTAATGAAAAGCGGAGTTGAAACAAAAGTAATTAAATACAATGGAATAGATCATGCATTTTTGGATAAGTTAGGGGTATATCCTCAAGCACAAGATTGTGTAAATGAAATTGCTAAGTCATTTATAGAAGCAATATCATAAAATTAACATAATTTTATATGTTTTATAAAACTATATGATAAAGTTCAATTAAAGAAAAGTAGATAAACTAAATTGAAAAGGAGGTGAGTATTGTTTCTAATTAAATTGAGTTTATTTATTATTGTAAAGACAAAAAACAGGGGGAATTAAAATGGAAAAAGAAATCGTTTTAAATAGTCAATCAAGTTATTATAAATCAAGTTATGGTAAACTTAGTTTTTTAACGAAGTTTAGCTATGGATTAGGAGAATTTGCTTGTAGTGTAGTTTGGAGTTTAGTATCATCATATTTATTGTATTTTTATACAGATGTATTTGGGTTGGCAGGCGGAGTAATTGCTGTATTATTATTAGTAGCAAGAGTATGGGATTGTTTTGTAGATCCAATACTTGGACTAATTATTGAACGTACTAGAAGCAGGTTTGGACGTTTTAGACCATATATTCTATTTGGATCATTATCACTTGGATTATTTAATATTTTAACTTTTTATACTCCACAATTTAGTGCTACTGGAAAAGCAATATATGCATGTGTTACATATTTGCTACTTGGTAGTTTTCACTCAATAGTTAATGTTCCATATGGTGCCCTTGCAACAGTAATGCCATTAATAACAATTTTAGGAAATGGTAATAATCAAAATGGATATTTTTATGCATCAATAGTATTAACTTTAATTGCAATACCTATGCTTTTCTTAACATTTAAAAACTGTAAGGAAGTTATTGAACCTACAAAGGAAGAGAGTCCTAAAATTAAGGATTCATTTAAAGCTATAATTAATAATAAACCTTTAGCATTAATATTGTTAACTTTAACCTTTACACTATTTGCTATATTTTCGAGATTAGGTTTAATTGTTTATTGGGCTATTAACGTTTTAGGTCGCCCAGACTTAATACCAGTTTTATTTACTACTTTATCTATTGCTGGCGCTATTGGGGGAATCATACTTCCTACTATTGCTAAGCCTGTTGAGAAGAGAATAATTCTTATGGGTGGAAGTATGTTATCAGGATTATCATTGATTGGTATTTATTTTATTCCACCAACAAGTGTTACAGGAATAATAATACTTACATTTACTGGATGCCTGCCGATCGGAGCAGGCGCTATACAATATGGTATGATGGCTGATACTATAGATGACTATCAGGTTAAAGTTGGAGTTAGAACTGATGCTTCTGTTTATGCTTTTTCAAGTTTTATTTCTAAAGTTGTTAATGCAATAGTAGGATCATTAAGTGTTATGCTTTTAGGATTTATAGGTTATGTAGCAAATGCACAACAGACTCCAGAAGTCATTAGAGGAATTAACATACTAGTAAATTTAGTTCCAGGTATATGGTATTTATTTGCAGCAGTACCTATGTTGTTTTATACAATTACTAAAGCTAAAGCCAATGAAAATACTAAAATTCTTATTGAGAGACAATCCCAAAATACTAATAACTAATATTTACATTCTTTTACGAATGTATCTGAAAAATAGAAATCCTTTGATGGCTGAACTGTACAAGGATTTTTTGATTATTAAATTATATAAATAAAAAGATTATTGCTATTAAATAAGGTCAAAAATGATTAGTATTATTTTTGACCTTATTTTTTTATTTTTAAATTAAGAAATAAAATAGGTCAATAAATAATTGAATTAGGTGAAATTAATTGAATGTATGAATACGTTTCAAAAAGTATAATTAACTCATAAAGCAGAACAAATAAAATTTATATATAAACAGGAGGAAAATAAAATGAGTAAAATTAAAGTAGGAATTATCGGTTGCGGAGGAATTGCAAATCAAAAGCATTTTCCAGCATTAAAGGAAAATTCAAATTTAAATGAAATAGTTGCTTTTTG
This sequence comes from Clostridium sp. C2-6-12, assembly GCF_009928485.1. Classification (GTDB taxonomy): domain Bacteria; phylum Bacillota; class Clostridia; order Clostridiales; family Clostridiaceae; genus Clostridium. Next base: position 32,421 of record NZ_JAABNP010000021.1, read on the forward strand.
TGATGTGGTAGAAGAAAGAGCTACTAAGGCGGCTAAAGAATTTGGTGTAGAAAATGCAAGAGTTTACACAGATTATAAAGAGTTATTAAAGGATAAAGATGTTGAAGTTGTACATATTTGTACACCAAATGTATCTCATAGTGTTATTGCAATAGATGCATTTGCAGCTAAAAAGCATGTATATTGTGAAAAGCCAATGTCTCATAAAAATGAAGAAGCTGAAAAAATGGTTGAAGCTTGGAAAGCATCAGGAATGAAATTTACAGTAGGATATCAAAATAGATTTAGACCAGAAGTTATGAACTTACATGAAGCTTGCAATAATGGTGAGTTGGGAGAAGTATACTATGGAAAAGCTCATGCAGTACGTAGAAGAGGAGTTCCAACTTGGGGCGTATTCATGGATAAAGCACAACAAGGTGGAGGGCCACTTATAGATATCGGTACACACGCTTTAGATATTACTTTATGGTGTATGAACAATTACGATGTTGAAAGTGTATCTGGTTCTGTGTTCTATAAACTAGGTGGATTACAACAAGCTACAGAAGGAAACTTATTTGGGCCTTGGAATCCAGAAACTTATGAAGTAGAAGATTCAGCAATGGGCTTCGTTAAAATGAAGAATGGTGCAACTATAAACTTAGAAGCAAGCTGGGCGTTAAATGTACTTGAATCAAGAGAAGCATCAACTACGCTTTGCGGAACACTAGCAGGTGCTGAAATCCATTCAGGAATGAGCCATTCTAAAAATGAATTAATTTATAACCGTGGAAGAAATAATCAATTAATGGAAGAAAAATTATCTCCAGTTGGCGGAGTTGCTTACTTCGGTGGCGGAGGTGGTGCTGAAGGCAGCATGGACTGTAAACAATGGTTAGAAGCCATTGCAAATGATACAGAACCATTAGTTAAGCCAGAAGAAGCATTAGCTGTTACAAAAATATTAGATGCTATTTACAAATCAGCAGAAGAGAAAAAAGAAGTTAAATTCTAGTATATTTTAAGACCCAAGGAGGTAAGAAAAATGGCATTTGCAATGCGTATGAAACTTAATAATGAAATTATTAAAGAAGATTCTTTTAAAAGCATGTATATAAATGGAAAGAAACATGGTTTTGAATTTGATGTTCAATTAGCTTATTATAGAGGACATTATTTATCAGATATCGATTTATTAGAAGTATATTGTGATGGTGAAAAGATGCCAGAAGAAGCAGTTACTTTTGAATTAAATGGGAAAGAAATGCCTATTTACAAATTAAAATATGCAGTAACTGAATTCTGGAGTCAAGTTCAATTAGCTAAGATTAGAGTAATCAAAAAAGATGGATTAGCTGTAGGAAAACATGGATTAGAATTAAAGCTTATGCTTAGAGTTCCTTACATGCAAATGGGACCAGATCATCAATATATGCCGCTTGATAGTGGAGATACTGTGACTGTAACCATAAATGATTAGGAGGAATAAAAGATGAGTAATATTAAATTAGGTGCAACTTTGTTTTGTTATGGAACAGAGTATGCAAAATTACAATATGATTTTGAAGAATGTGTAAAACAAGCAGCTTTAGCTGGTGCAACAGGATATGAAATTGTAGGATCTCAAATGATTCCTTCTTATCCAAATGTAAGTGATGAATTTTTAGGATTAGTAAATTCATTAAAGGCTAAGTATGGTATTGGACCAGTTGGATATGGTGCAAATAATGATAAAGGTATGCGTCATGATAGAAATCTTACTGATGATGAAATGTTAGCAGATGCAATTATTGATTTAAAAGCAGCTAATAAATTAGGTTGTAAGGTTATGCGTGTACAATACATGTTATCACCAGAAGCCTTTGAAAGACTTGCACCATATGCAGAATTATATGATGTAAAAGCAGGTATTGAAATTCACAATCCAGAAACACCAACATCTCCAAAGATGATGAAATATTTAGAAGTTATAAAACGTACAGGATCTAAGCATTTAGGCTTTGTACCTGACTTTGGATGCTTCGCAATTGCTCCTAATAAGCCACATTGGGATAAAGCACTTGCTATAGGTGTTAAAGAAGAACATTTACAAATGGCAGCTGAATTTAGATATCAAGGTGTAGATATAGAAGAGGCTCGTAAAAAATTAATGGAAGCTGGAGCTCATCCAGCAATCAATGGTACATTACAAGGAATGTACGGATTTGTTCAATTCAATGCAAAGGAAAAATTACCAGAATTATTAAATGGATTAAAAGAAATTCTTCCATATTGCTTTGAAATGCATGGTAAGTTCCATTATTTAAGTGAAGATTGTGTAGAGCCAAGCATACCTTATGAAGAAATTTTAGGAATGCTAAAGGATACAGATTTCGATGGATATCTTATTTGTGAATATGAAGATGAATTATATTGTGGCGGAACAGAATTTACAAGACGTCAAATTGCAATGGAGAAAAAATTCTTGGGAATGTAATTTAGTAACTGTTGCTATAAACTCAATATTTACCTAATGATGAAAAATCATTAGGTAAATATGACTTTAGAAAGGAGAATTCTCATGAAATTAGGATTTGTAAGTGCAATACTAGGTGAATTAAGTTTTGAAGAAGTAGTAGATTTCGCTGCTGAAAATGGACTTGAATGTATAGAAATGTGCTGTTGGCCTAAGGGTAAAGCAGAAAGAAGATATGCAGGTGTGTGTCATATTGATGTAGATATACTAGATGATGCTAAAGTTTCATATATTAAGAATTACTTAGAGAAAAAGAAAGTTAAAATATCATCTTTAGCATATTATCCAAATACCCTTGAGGAAGATTTAGAAAAAAGAAAAGTATATGTTGAGCATTTAAATAAATTAATTGATGCTTCTAGCAAATTAGATGTTAATATGATTACTACTTTTGTAGGACGTATACCATCAAAAACAGTTGAAGAAAACTTGGAAATAGTTAAAGAAGTTTGGCCTCCAATTGTAAAACACGCAGAAGAAAAAGGTGTAAAGATAGGAATTGAAAATTGTCCAATGTTATTTACAAATGATGAATGGCCAGGTGGACAAAATCTTATGACATCACCTGCAAATTGGAGAAAAGTTTTTGAAATATTAGATAGTCCAAACTTTGGATTAAATTATGATCCATCTCACTTTGTATGGCAACATATTGATTATATTAAACCAATATACGAATTTAAAGACAAGATATTCCATGTACATTACAAGGATATAAAAATATATAAAGACAAACTTGAGGATGTTGGAATTATGGCAACACCACTTCAATATATGTCTCCTAAGTTACCAGGACTTGGTGATGTTGATTGGGGAAAATATGTTTCGGCTTTAACAGACATAGGCTATACAGGTGATACATGTATTGAAGTTGAAGATAAAGCTTTTGAAGGTTCAGTTGAAGATTCAAAGAAAGCTGTAATTTTAAGTGCAAAATATCTTAGACAATTTGTAATATAGCATAAGTAAAAAATAATATGTCCAAGTAGGGGCACAAGATATAAAAGTAGGTGAAAAGAATGAAAATTAAATTAGGTGTTATAGGCTTTGGAGGCATGGGAAAATGGCATGCTCAAAATGCACCACGTGCAGGAGTTGAAATTGTAGCAGTATGTGATATTAAAGAAGAACGTTGGAATGAAGCAGAAGAAATGGGATTTAAACTTTATAAATCAGCAGATGAACTACTTGCAGATAGTGAAGTTAACACAGTAATATTGACTGTACCTAACCATTTACACAAGGAAATGTGTTTAAAAGCAGCTGAAGCTGGAAAAAATGTAATTACTGAAAAACCAGCAGCTATGAATGTTGCAGAATTAGATGAAATGGAAGCAGCATGTAAAAAAGCAGGTGTATTCTTTACAGCTCATCAAAATAGAAGATGGGACAGAGATATGTTAATTGTAAAGAAAGCATATGATGAAGGACTTTTAGGTAATATATTTACAATTGAAAGTAAACTTCATTCAGGTAATGGATATATGCATGAATGGCATCTTTATAAGAAATATGGTGGTGGAATGATATATGACTGGGGAGTTCATTTGATTGACCAAGCTTTATTTATGATGCCAGGTGTAAAGATTAAATCAATTTATGCAGATATAAAAAATGTACTTCATGAAGAAGTTGATGATTACTTTAAGATTATATTAAAGATGGAAAATGGAATTACATTCCACTTAGAATTATCAACATATATATTAGAATATCAACCACGCTGGCTAGTTGCTGGAGATAAAGGAACAATAATTGTAAAAACCTTTGGCTGTGATGGAGCAATTTACCGTACTGGAGATATGCTAAAGAAACTTCCACCTCAAATAACTGAAACAGTAGCAGGACCTACAAGACAATTTGCTCCTGTACCTCCAGGAGGAATTGTAGAAGAGCCGCTTCCACAAGTTGAAACTGATTGGGTAGATTTTTATACGAATGTACAAGGCGCATTAGATGGAACAGAAGAATCAAAAATCAAGATTTCAGAAGTACGCCGTGTATTATCAGTAATGGAAGCAGCATGGGAATCAAGTAGAACCAATAAAGCCATAATTGATTTTGAATAAAATAAAAAAGTTTATCTGATGTCTAGCCGCTGTAACACTGCTACTTATTTAAGTAGCAGTGAACAGCGACACGACCCTAGATAAGTTCAACTAAGATTCAGGTAAACTGAATCAAGTTTCACTTTATAAGCAAGCTTAGGACCTTGCTTATAAACTAAAAATATAAACTAATAAAAATTAGCTATTTAGATTATATCATAATCGTCTTTTTTTATACAAACTATGTAAACGATATAAAAATATTATAGTTGTATTTTATAAAGCGCACTAATATTAGAGTTTGATAAGAAATTACTATGGAAAACCTAAAAGTCAGTAAATAGGAGGAAATTAATATGCAAAATGTAAACGTTGCTCAACAAATGGGGACAGGTCAAGAAAAACTTAGTTTCTTTACGAAAGTTAGTTATGGTTTAGGAGAATTTGCAGCCAGTGTAGTATGGAGTTTAGTGTCATCATATCTATTATTCTTTTATACAGATGTATTTGGATTACCAGGTGCAGCAGTTGCAATATTATTACTTGTAGCAAGAGTATGGGATGTTGTTGTAGATCCAGTCTTAGGATTAATTATGGAACGTACGAACACAAAACATGGACGTTTTAGACCATATATTTTATATGGAGCAATATTCCTAGGAATATTTAATGTTTTAACTTTTTACACTCCATCATTTACAGGTGGGTGGAAAATAGTTTATGCAGGTGTAACTTATTTACTATTAGGTACTTTTCACTCAATGGTAAATGTACCATATGGAGCTTTAGCTACAGTAATGTCAAGAAGCACAGATGAAAGAACTAGTTTGAATTCATTTAGAGGATTTTTTGGTACAATGGCTGGAATTTTAACAGGTGCAGCAGTAATGCCAATAATTCAAGTTTTAGGTGGTGGAAATAATCAAAGAGGTTATTTCTATGCAGCAATAGTATTATCAGTAGTATCAATGCCAATGTTATTTTTAACTTTTAAAAATTGTAAGGAAGTTATAACTCCAGAAAAAGAAGAAAGACCTTCTGTAAAAGAATCTTTACATGCAGTAGTTTCAAACAAACCTTTATTAATTGTATTTGCATCACTTTTTATATTATTTACAGGATTGTTTCAAAGATTAGGAACTTTAGTTTATTATTGTATATATGCATTAGGACGTCCAGACTTAATAGCTGTTTTATTTACATTATTATCTGTTTGTATGGCAATTGGTTCATTTATACCACCTATTGCAACAAAATATATTGAGAAAAAGACACTTTTACAAATTGGATTAACTATAACTGGATTAGGATTTGGTAGTTTATATTTCGTGCCTGCAACAAATGTAACAATGATTATAGCTTTATCATTTATTGCGTGTGTACCACTAGGATTTAATGGAATTATGATATTTAGTATGACAGCAGATTGTATAGATGATAATCAAGTAAAGACAGGTCTTCGTAGTGATGGTGCAATATATTCCTTTACAAGTCTTATAACAAAGATTTCAAATGCATTAGTAGGAACAATAAGTGTCGCATCATTAGGTTTAGTTGGATATGTTGCTAATGCTCAACAAACACCAGAAGCAATTACTGGAATAAATGCTATAGTAAATTTAGTGCCAGGGATTATGTTTTTAATTGCAGTTATTCCAATGTTTTTCTATAAAATAACAAAGGCAAAAGCTGATGAGAATAGTAGAATACTTATTGAAAGACATAACAAAAGTGGTAACTAATATTTGATTATAAAAGAAATAGCTAGCAGTATAATTGCTAGTTATTTCTTTTAAAGTATTTATGAAAGAAAAGAAAATTAACTTAAAGATAATAAATTTAATTGCATTTTGTATAATAAAAAAGCGAAAGGATTGAAAGTATATGACAGAAAGAAAAATAAAAAATCCTATTATACCAGGATTTTATCCAGATCCATCAATTTGTAGAGTAGGAGATGATTTTTATTTAATATGTTCCAGTTTTGAAATGTATCCTGGAATTCCAGTTTTTCATAGCAAGGATTTAGCAAATTGGGAGCAGATAGGGCATGCTTTAACAAAAGAGAATGGCTTTCATGTGGAAGCTAATTCAATGTTTTGTGGTGTAATGGCACCAACAATTCGTTATAATAACGGTACATTTTATATAATAAATGCAAACTTTTCTGATAGGGGTAATTTTATTATTACAGCGAAAGATCCAAAGGGGCCATGGTCAGAACCACATTGGTTAACAGATGTTCCAGGAATTGATGCTTCCATTTTCTTTGATAATGATGGAAAAGCTTATATTATGGGTACAGGAAATGTATGGGATAATGGTACTGGTTATATGGAAAGAGGAATCTGGCTTGCACCATATGATATGGAAAACTTTAAATTAGCAGGGGAACCAAAAACTATTTATAATAGTGCACTAAGAGGTGGTTCTTCACCAGAAGCTCCACATCTATATCATATTGGAGAGTATTATTATCTAATGCTTGCAGAGGGTGGAACTGAACATTATCATGCAGTAATGGTAGCAAGAAGTAAAGAATTGTTTGGATGGTATGAAGGATGCCCTGCAAATCCTGTAATGACTCATAGACATTTTGGATTTAAATCTCCAATTATTAATGTAGGACATGCAGATTTTGTGGAAACACAAAATGGAGAATGGTATGCTGTAATGCTTGCTTCTAGATTGATAGATGGTGAATATAAGAATTTAGGAAGAGAAACTTTTATTTGCCCAGTTATGTGGGAGAGAGAATGGCCTATATTCAGTCCGGGAACAGGAAAAGTAGAATGGGAATATCCAGCAGCGTCCCTATCATGGACAGAATTTGATAAAAATGAAAAAGATTTAGAAAATTTTGATGGTGAGAATGACCTTGGAATGTCATGGGTATTACTAGGGACTCCATATGAAGAGTTTTATAAGGTAGCTAATTCAAAACTATCTTTAAAATGTGTAAAGGAAAATTTAACACCAGTAATTAAGCCTCTTGTAATAGGTGCAGAGCCATGTAAAGACAGGACTATGGGCTTTGTAGGGAAAAGACAAATTTATATAGATTTCTCGGTATTTGCTAAGATGAGTTTTAAGCCTCAAGAAGGAGAGTGTGCTGGTTTAGCTATAATGCAGGCTATGCATCATCAGCTACGTGTAGAACGTACTTGTGAAAATGGGGAACAACTTTTGAAATTGATAATTTCTACAACGAATTATGATACACCTCCATATTTCCCAGGCTTTTCATATGATCACAAGGAAGAAATAATTGCATGTGTGCCATGTGATAATAATGAAATTATTTTAGGGTTTAATGCAAATCATGAAAAGTATGACTTTGTATATGGAACTGATTTAGAACACATGAAGTGTCTTGCAGAAAACGTAGACTGTGGAAGAATCAATCCAGAAAAAGTTGGCTGTATGGCTGGGACATTAATTGGTATGTTTGCTACTGCTAACGGCAAAGAAAGCGATAATATTGCAGAATTTGATTGGTTTGAAATGAAAGAAGTAAAATAATAAAATTTTTAATAATATGAGAATAAATACAGAATGCAAAATGGAGGTCAAAGATGAAAAAGATAATTGAAGAATTAAAAAGCGATAAAGGTGGTAATTATATTCTCCCTTTTTTATGGATGCGTGGAGAAGAAGAAAATGTTATTCGTGAGGAAATAGAAAAAATATATGAAAGTGGAATAAAAGCAGTATGTGTTGAAGCTAGACCTCATCCAGATTTTGCAGGACCTAAATGGTGGCATGATTTAGATATCATTATGGAAGAAGCAAAAAAAAGAGATATGAAAGTTTGGGTTTTAGATGATGCTCATTTCCCAACAGGGTATGCCAATGGATTGATTGAGAAAAAATATCCTGAAAGAAGAAAAACTTATATTAATTATAACGTAGTTGATGTAATAGGAGCACAAGATGAAGTAAGTGTTCATTTTACACCAATGCTTAAGCCTAGAACTTCATTTTTGGATTTTGGAAAACAAAAAGATGTTGAAGAACAAAAAAAGAATAAGTTAGTTAGCGTTGTAGCAGCTAGATTAGTTAGAGATGGAGATATTCATGAAGAATTAGTTGATTTAACAGACAAGGTAGTAGGTAATTTTTTAACATGTAAATTACCAGCAGGCGCTTGGAGAATATATATTGTTTATGAAACTAAAACTGATGGCGGTGACAATAGATATATAAATATGGTTGATAAAGAATCTGTAAGTACACAATTAGAAGCTGTATATGAACCACATTACGAACATTACAAAGAAGAGTTTGGAAAAACTTTTGCAGGATTCTTTTCAGATGAGCCTGCATTTGGTAATGTAGGTGGTTTTGATTTTGATGAATCAATTGGAAGAAGAGATATGCCACTTCCATGGAGTGAAGAAGTTAAAGAAATGCTTAAAGATGCTTTCGGTAGTCAATGGAACCTATACTTACCATATTTATGGATAGGAACAATGGAAATGAATCAATGTGTTAATACTAGATACATTTACATGGATATTATTACAAAGTTATATAAAAAGAATTTTTGTGGTCAATTAGGTAAATGGTGCGAAGAACATGGAGTAGAATATATAGGGCATGTTGTCGAAGATAGTAATCAGCATAGTAAGCTTGGAAGTGGAGCAGGTCATTTTTTTAGAGCAATAGATGGTCAGCATATGGCTGGAATTGATGTTATTGGAGGACAAATAATTCCAGGTGGAGCAGGACTTGAAAGAGTATCACTAACAAAAGGTGATGGTGAATTTTATCATTATGCTTTAGGAAAATTAGGAGCGTCTAGTGGTCATCTTGATCCAAAGAAAAATGGAAGAACTATGTGTGAGCTTTTTGGTGCATATGGATGGAAGCTTGGCGTAAGAGATATGAGATATATTTTAGATCACTTACTAGTTAGGGGAATAAATTATCTTGTACCACATGCATTTTCTATGGCTGAATATCCAGATAATGATTGTCCACCACATTTTTATGCAAGAGGAAATAACCCTCAGTTTAGGCATTTTGGTTATCTAATGAATTATGCTAATCGTATGTGTCACATATTAAATGGTGGAAGACATGTGGCTCCAGTAGCTATTTTATATCACGGGGAAAGTGAATGGGCTGGAGATTTTATGAAGATGCAAAAGCCAGCAAGGGAATTAACTGAAAACCAAATTGAATTTGATTTTGTTCCTATGGATATGTTAAATGATCTTGAAGCTTATAATGGAAAATTAGAAAATGGTATATTAAATATTAATGATGTAGAGTTTAAATGCTTAGTAATTCCTTATAGTCAGTATATTACAAAGGAACTAGCAAACTTTATAAAAAATGCTAATGAACTTGAAGTTATATTTGTAGATGATATGCCACAAGGAATTACTAATGAGACTTGTGAAGCAGAAACAGCAGAATTACTGAAAGTTTGTGAAAGCTGCAAAGTAATAAAAATAGAATCACTTGCTAGTGTACTACAAGAAAAAGGCTTTAGCGAAGTTAAGCTAAAGAATAGATTTTCTGATTTAACATATTATCATTATTTTAAAGAAGGCAATATATACATGTTCCAAAATGAATCAGCTCATGAAACTTTTAGAGGAGAAATTGAGATTAATACTTTAGAAAATGCAGTCATATATAATTGTTTAGAAAATAGATTTGAAAAATTAACTGTCAATAAGTCAGCTGGAAAGAGTAGTATTTTCATAGAATTAAACCCTTGCGAATCTTGTGTGGTATTTGAAAATATAAGCGGATATGATGAAATTACTGTGGACTACTTACCTATGTCAGAAAAACTTGTTAAGTGCAAGAACAGTATGAATTTATCTAGTGATTGGAATTATTCTATGATAAAGAATAAAGAATATCCAAATTTCCGTGAAATTATTAAAATGGAAAATCTTGTTCCGATATCAAATGAAGATCCTTTATTTGCAGGATTAATAAGATATGAAAAGACTATAGAAATAAATGAAGTGAAAGATGAAGCTTATTTGAGTTTTCAATATGTATATGAAGCTATGGAATTATGGATTAACGATGAGTATGTAGGAATGAAAATATGCGCACCTTATATCTATGATGTAGCTAAGTACTTAAAGAAAGGCGAAAACAAAATCCGTGTTGAAGTTGCAACAACGTTAGATAGGGATCGATTCACAAGACCAGAGCCACCATATATATTATGGCATGATTCAATAGATCCAACAGGTATGTATGGAAATATAAATTTAGTAATGTAACAAAATAAATAAATTAACGTGCTGTGCTAACACAACACGTTAATTTATTAATCTTATATTATTATAAACATAATTTTTATCAAAAATAAAAATATAGATGAGGAGAAAGAGCAAATGAGAAGTTACGGATTTGGAATAGATATAGGTGGAACAACAGTAAAAATGGGACTGTTTAAGGTAGATGGAACACTTTTAGAAAAGTGGGAAGTAGATACGAGAAAAGAGGAAAATGGTAAATATATTTTAGATGACATTGCAAAAGAAATAAAATATAAGATGAAACAAAAAGAAATACATAGACATGATGTAGTAGGTGTTGGAATTGGAGTTCCAGGGCCAGTTAGCGGTGATGGAACAGTTTTAAAATGTGTTAACTTAGGCTGGGGAATATTTAATGTAGAAGAAACCCTAAGTGAAATGATTGATTTGCCAGTAAAGGCAGGAAATGATGCCAATGTTGCAGCACTTGGTGAAATGTGGCAAGGTGGCGGAAAAGGATATAAAAATGTAGTGATGGTAACCCTTGGAACAGGTGTTGGTGGAGGAATTATAATTGATGGAAATGTTATTTCAGGAACTAATGGAGCAGGTGGAGAAATTGGTCATATAAAAGTTGTTAGAAATGAAACTGAAACTTGTGGCTGTGGAAAAACAGGCTGTCTTGAACAATATGCATCAGCTACTGGAATTGTAAAAGAAGCACAAAAGCTATTAAATAGCGAGGAAAGACTTTCGATACTAAGAGATTCTAGTGAAATTACAGCAAAATTAATATTTGACGCTGCAAAAGAAGGCGATGAGCTAGCTACTATATTAGTTGAAGATTTAGGGGGAAAATTAGGTGGAGCACTTGCTAATGTTTCTTGTGTATGTGATCCAGAAGTTTTTGTAATCGGTGGGGGAGTATCGAAGGCAGGAATGATTCTTATTAATGTTATAAGAAAACACTTTATTGAAAAAGCTTTTCATGCATGTGAAGAAACAAAATTTGAACTTGCTAAATTAGGAAATGATGCAGGCATTTATGGAGGAGTAAAGTTGATTTTAGGTAAATAGATTAAAGTTTAATTTTATTAGAATAACAAAACATGTCAAAATTATCTATAGCTATTTTTGACATGTTTTGTTGTGCTAAAAGTAAAAAGGAGTGATATTGATTTATGTATAAATGGTTTAATAATTTGAAAATTATTTATAAGTTGCTTATGGCATTTATTTTTGTTGCATTTTTCATAGGAATTGTTGGAATGATAGGAATATATCATATGAAAAGTATAAATGGGAATCTTAATAATATTTATAACAATGATTTGTTGAAAATTGATTATATTAATCAAATCAAACAAAATGCATTATTAGAAGAAAAAAATGTTCTCTTGCTCATTAACCCTAATTTTAGAATGGGAATAAATGATTTTGAAAAAGTAATTAAAAATACACAAAATGATTATAGTTCAATAATTTCAGAATATAAAAAAATTATAACTGCTGATTCTGATAAAAATGAATTAGTTAAATTTGATGAAGTGACACAAAATTCAAATGAAACTATTGATAAAGCAGTGAAAGAAATCAAAGATGGAAATTATAGCTATGCTGGTGAGCTGATGGACAAGTACAGTAAGATACAAGATAAGAAGATAGAATTTTTGGATAATGAATTAAAAATAATATCTGATAATGCGAAATCTGATTATGGTAATAGTCAAGCTACATATAAAACTGCATACAGTGAAATTTTATTTATAATTGTGTTAGGTTTACTTATTGCTATAGTATTAGGATTAATAATTTCAATTTCGATTTCAAGACAAATAAAGAAAGTTGTAATTGTTGCAGAAGCAATTGGAAATAATGATTTATCTAAATTAGCCCATGTTAATAATAAGAGTGAAATTGGAATTTTGGCAAAAGCATTAAATGAATCTATAATGAATATAAAAGAGTTAATACATGAAATTTCAAATAGTGCTTCTGATATTAGTGCTACTAGTGAAGAAGTATTTGCAACAACAGAAGAAATATCAAAAAAAATGGAGAGTGTAAATGAATCTTCAAAACAAGTATCTTTAGGTGCAGAACAATTAAGTGCAACAACAGAAGAAATAAACGCTACAACAGAAAGTATTTCAGTAAATACAGAGGAGGTTACTAGGAAAGCAATAGAAGGTAATAAAAAGGCAAAGAATATTGAATTAAAAGCAAAAGAATTTAGAAAAACTGCTGAAAACAATTCTAAAACCTCAAACATCATATATTTAGAGAAGCAAGCAATTATACTAAGCGCAATTGAGGAAGGAAAGATTGTTAATCAAGTTAAAATAATGGCAGACGAAATAGAAAATATAGCAAGTCAAACAAATCTTCTTGCACTTAATGCTGCTATTGAAGCAGCAAGAGCAGGAGAACAAGGCAAAGGATTTGCAATTGTTGCTGATGAGGTTAGAAAATTAGCTGAACAGTCATCTACAACAGTTCAAAAGATTCAAGAGGTAACAAATAAGATTGAAAAGGCATTTGAAAATATTTCAAATGGATCCAATGAAATATTAGGTTTTATTGATAATGATGTGAAGCATGATTATGAATTATTCGAAAATACAGGTAAGGAATATGGCGATGATGCTATGGAATTTAGCACTTTATCATCAGATATTATGGATTCAATGGATGTAGTGAACAAAATTATGTTGGAAGTAAAAAAAGCAATTGAGAATGTTTCAGCAACAGCGGAGGAATCAGCGGCTAATTCAGAAGAGATATTAGAAAGTATAAGTGAATCTACTAGAGCTATACAAGAAATAACTAAAGCATCCCAAAATCAAGCTATGTTATCTGAGAAGCTAAATAATATGATTAAAAAATTTAAATTATAAAAAATGAAAAGAAATCTTAATAAAAACATTAAGATTTCTTTTTTGTATTATTAATATAATTGATTGAAATTAGTTTAATGTCAAAATTAATAGTAACTATTTTTGATATATTTATTTTAAATTAAAAGAAAAAAATAAAAGGGTCAGAATATAGACTAAAACTGGTTAAATAACTGACAGAATACCTATACAAGAAAATTTATAATTAATATAGAAAGATATTATTATGTATTTTGGAAATTATAAAAAATATTTATTTATGAACTTAGAAAAAGGAGTTTTTAATTATGAAAGTTTTAGGATTATCATTTGGAAGAAAAAATTGCAATACAGATATTTTAGTAAAAGAAGCACTTTTTGGCGCAAAAGAAGGTGCACCAGATGCAGAAATAAAATTTATCAACACAAATAATCTTACAATTGATCGTTGTACGGGATGTGGCGCTTGCTCAACAAACCTTGGAAAAGGTAAAGATAATGACTGTATAGTTAAAGATGATTTACAGATGGTAGAAGAAGCAATCCGTGAAGCTGACTGCTTGATTGTAGGTGCACCAGTATATGTATTACAGCCAGTTGGTCAATTTAAGAATTTTGTTGACAGATTCTCTTGTCGTCATGATGTATCTGCAATTAACTGGGTACTAGATAAGAGAAGAAATGGGGAGGCTCCTGGAGATCCAGATGCATATCCACAAGAAAGATTGAAAAAACGTTATGTATCTTACATTTCGGTTGGTGGAGCAATTACACCAAACTGGGTATCCATGGGTACATCAACTATGCATCTTTTTGGCTTTCCTCCAATGATGAAAGTTATTGGTAATTACGATGCATCAGGAATGGGAACAAGAGCTAATCCAATCCTAGATGATAAAATGATGTCTGAAGTTCATGAAATAGGTAAACAAACTGCAGAAGCTTATGGAAAAGATGATAAGGATATTGCATGGTTTGGTCCAGAAGGAACATGTCCAGTATGCCATCAAAACCTTTTAACAGTTAATGGAACAACTACAGTAGAATGTCCAATATGCGGAATTGAAGGTAAGATTGCAATTGAAGGAGAAAAGTTAAAAGTAACCTTCTCTGAGGCTCAGCAAGCAAGAGCTAGAGGTACATTTGCAGGTCTTCGTGAACACACTGTAGAAATCCAAGGGTTTGGGGCAATCTGTGCACCAAAGATAATGGCAAACAAAGAGCTTTTAGATAAGAGAATGGAAGTTTATAAGAACTTCGAAAAATATATAAACGAATAATGTATTTTTAATATGGGTAGCAGTTTCTTAAAAAGAAATTGCTACTTTTTATGGTGTGCCCAGTATTGGCACGCACTAAGTTACTCTTAAATTATAAATTGGTTAATTTTAAAAATATATATAGTGGATTTAAAAGGTCACGCTTAGCCTTCACCATAAAATCCACGACCATTTATATGTGGCTTAAATAGCTGCTTACAGGTGGTCGTGTTTTTTTATTGTCACGAGGGAATGCTACAATCAAAATCACTAAAATCTACAATTTGTTGCTGCTTTTTTGCATGTGGAAAATTATAGGAAGTTTTAGAGGAAGGTAGTCTGATTGAATAAAGCTTTAGAGTTATGGTTGTATAAATTTGAAAAAGCAATAGTGAGAAAATTAATATTTTTGTTTACCAAAAAACGCCTGATCGCTTAGCATAAATAACAACAGTAGTTACTAAGAAGAGAGAGACTGCTTATGCAAAAGTTTCTAATTGCTTGTTTTTAAGGAAATATTAAGGTTGTTTATAATCAAAAGAAATAATTATATTATATATTTATCCTGTGATTAAAATATGACAGGAGATGTATTAAAGTGATAAAAAATAAAGTAATAAAAATAACAACGGTATGCTTAATAGGATTACTAATTGTAGGCGGAGGCTTTGGGATAAATAAACTTTATCATAAATCCAGCATTGTGTCATTAGACAACAGTTATGCCAGCTATGGTTTATCGGAACCACAAAGATATATAACAAAACATATGGCAACTATCAATGGACAAAAAGTAAACTATACAGCTACAGCTGGTGAGACGTATATTTATAATCTAAAAGGAGAGCCAACAGCATCAATTTTCAGCTATTCATATATTAAAGATAAGGGAGATAATAGGCCTATTATTTTTGCTTTTAACGGAGGTCCTGGTTCATCTTCTTTATGGCTACAGATGGGAATAGGTCCTTATAAGACGGAATTAAACTCAGCTGTAAATCCGGATATAAAGCCACCTTATAAGTATACAGAGAATACAAATAGTATTCTTGATACAGCGGATATAGTTTTTATTGATCCTGTGGGAACTGGGTATAGCAAGGCTGTTGGAGTTGGAAAAAACGAGGATTTTTATGGAGCTTACGCTGATGCTGACTCAATGGCACAATTTATAGAGCAATGGGTAGCGAAAAATAACCGATGGAATTCGTCAAAATATATTTTGGGAGAAAGTTACGGGTGCAAAAGAGCGGCACTTTTACCCAATGCTTTAATGGGAGGGCCTACAACAAGCTCAGGAAGATTTACAGGGATAAATATTGATGGTGTTATTATGGCAGGGTCGACATTGGATGACGATTTCACTGACAAGGTTATGATGAAAGCTATGGCGCTTCCTTCTATGGCAAATACTGCATGGTACCACAAAAAGAGTGGAAACAGTAATCAATCAATCGAAGAATTTAATGAAGAAGTTATGAATTTTGCTGAAAATGAATACTACAAAGCACTTATAAAGGAAGGAAACGGAACGCTTACAGATAAGGAAAAGCAGGAGACAATAGAAAAACTTATAAAATATACGGGGCTACCTGAAAAATACTTTGAAAAAACACTGGAAATTCGCAGTAGTAGCTTTTCTAATGAATTACTGAAGGAAGAAAACAAAGACGTTGGAATTTATGATGGAAGATGTACGCTTCCAAATGTCGGAAAAGGTTATGAACCAGTGGCGGATGATCCATCTATGGGTCAGTATTCGCCTGCATTTATAGCTACATTTCACGATTATCAGAAAAATGTATTGAATGTAGATATAGATAAACCATATAATAACATTGTATGGGGTGATCTTAACTTTAAATGGGATAACAGTAAAAAAGGACTGATACCGAGCAAGGGATACGCATACGATCTGGCTGCTGCTATGAGGAGAAATCAGAATATGAAACTGTTTGTAGCTTCAGGCTACTATGATTTAGCAACTCCAGCAGGAATAGTAAAAAATATTATTAATAATGCACCGATAGATAAGGAAAGAGTAACATTTAATGAGTATGAGTCAGGGCATATGGTATGTCTTGGTGAATCAGCTGATAAATTCATTAATGATTTAAGGGAATTGATAAAATAAAGGATGTGATATATTTGGCTTATACTATATTAATTACTGATGATGACAAGGATATTATTGAATTATTAAGATTGTATATTGAAAATGAGGGTAATAATGTTATTATAGCGTCAAACGGGAAAGAAGCACTAGATTTAGTGAGAACTAGTAAAGTAGACTGTATTCTGCTTGATATTATGATGCCTGAAATGAACGGATTTCAGCTTATTAAAGAAATAAGAAAAGAAATTATTCTGCCTGTTATATTCCTTACAGCAAAAAATAATATCAATGACAAAATCCTTGGATTGGATTTAGGAGCGGACGATTATATAGTAAAACCATTTGATCCCATAGAAGTGATTGCAAGAATTAATGCTAATATACGCAGGTTTTATAATCTTAATACAGA
Source organism: Clostridium sp. C2-6-12 (assembly GCF_009928485.1). Taxonomy (GTDB): domain Bacteria; phylum Bacillota; class Clostridia; order Clostridiales; family Clostridiaceae; genus Clostridium. The sequence goes on from NZ_JAABNP010000021.1 coordinate 49,859, forward strand.
TGAGAAAAAAGATAGTATATGTCTATACAATGGAAATATAAAACTTGATTTATGTGATTGTATTGCCTATGAGAACGAGTCAAGAATAGAATTAACTTCGACAGAATTCAGGATATTAAAGCTCTTTATGGAAGCACCAGGAAGAGTATATACCAAACAACAAATATTTGAAGCGGGGTGGGGGGAATATTCAGTTGTTGATGACAACAGCATTATGGTGTGTATCAGTAAACTGAGAGGAAAATTCGTCCGCGGAAATTGTATCAAAAATATTAGGGGCCTGGGGTATCGAATGGAGAAAATCAATGAATAGTAATTTAAAGCAATATATTATGAAAAGATTTGTTGTTATTTTATTTTTTATTATATTTTTTATGATTGCATCTAATATACTTATTCTCTACATTTTAAGTGATGCAGGCAATAATAGGATAGGAATTACAATTATTTTTGGCTATCAAAATGTAAATAATACATACCCATTAAGATGGCTGATTATGTATATTATTTCAGTTGCTGTGGTGGTCTGTATTTTCACAAGATTGTTCAGCAGGCTAGTTAGCCGGAGGATAACATATCCAGTTGATAAAATTACGGAAGGTTTAAGACAAGCATCAAGTGGAAAGTTTGATACAAAGCTGGACTTTGAAACAGAAAATGAGTTTGTTGATATCAGGGATGCTTTTAATTACATGATTGTAGAAATGAAAAAATCTAAAGAATTGGAGCAAAAATATGAAAAAGAAAGGTCACTACTTTTTAGTAATGTTGCCCATGATTTAAAAACACCTATTACAACAATAAAGGGATTTTCTGAGGCCATTGTAAAGGGGATTGTTAATTCAAGGGAGCAGGAATTGGAATATCTGAAGGTAATAGCGAAAAAATCCGATAATATGAATCAGCTGATAGACCTACTTTTTGAATATTCGAAATTAGAGAATTCAGAAAATAATTTAAACATAGGTGAGGTTGATATTGCCGAACTGCTTCGTGAATGTGTAAGCATTATGTTTATGGAGTTTGAAGAAAAAAATATGTCAATGAAAATAGAGATACCGGATGAAAAAATCGTTATAAATGCTGATGAAATCCAAATGAAAAGGGTAATTAATAATCTTCTGACAAATGTGATTAAACATAATCCTGAAGGTATAGAGGTCTGTGTAAAATTGGAGAAAGATAATAAAATAGTTATAGCAGATACAGGTACTTGCATTCCAGAAAATATAAGAAATGATATTTTTAAACCATTTGTTTGCGGTGATGAAGCACGAACGTCAAAAGGAGGAAGCGGACTTGGTCTTGCGATAGCAGCTAAAATAATGCGATACCACAAAGGAAATATTGAGTTGGATTGTAACTATCCTAACTATACAAAGGCTTTTATTATTTGTTTAAAAAATAAAAAACAAATATGTTAGATTGATAAATTTGTAATTATTGATATTATAAAGGATTACCTCAAAAAGAATAGAGATTATGGTAAGAGAAATATTATGTTAATAAATATTTATATGATTAAATTACTGATTATAATGGGCATTTTAAGACAAATAACATTGTTTTAAAGTGCTCTTTTAACATGGAATATTTAAATAAAAATTTAACTATATATGCGTTAATTCTTATGATTTAAAAAAGCATTGAGAAAATGTAAGTTGATTGCCATTTACATGGTGTAAAGTTGCATGTATAATTGTTTACAAGATGTAAAGAGCTATTATGAATTGATAAGCTATAATTTTTTTATATAGCTTTTGTAAAGGTTAACAAGAACTGCTCATTTTGTTATCGTATTTAACAAAAAATAAAAACTGTAATAAAGCGATGGATAGGTGAAAAAAATGAATAACAATTGGCATTTAAATATTAGCAACAAAAATAGAGAAGAAATTATTGAAACTGGGAAAGAATTATTTTTAAAAAATAGTTTTCATGATGTGAAAATAACGGATATTTGCTCTAAGGCTGGAGTAAGCAGGGTTACTTTTTACAAATATTTTAATACTGTGGATGAATTAATATTTGAAGTGCAAATGGATATATTAAAGAGGATGTTAATGTTTATAAAAGATAGAAGTGATTTTACATCCAATGGTAGAGAGAGTCTGAAATCAGTACTTTATGCATGGATAAACTTTGCAAAAGAGCATAAAGAAGAAATGAAATTCATAGTTTCATTTGATCTTTACTATAGCTCTCATGATTTAAATGAAGAATTAAAATTAAAATATAAAAGTTTTACAAAGGAAGATTATAATAAAAGTTTACTCAAACATGCCTTAGAAAAAGGAATTATGGATGGTTCCTTAAGAGAAAATGTAAATGCTTCTAAAACTGGAATGTATATATATCAGACTGTTATGGGATTGCTTCAAAGAATGAGTTATAGTCAGATAACTTTTGAATATGAACCTATTACATTTGAAGAAATTGCAACAGAAATTGTAGCTATAATTATAAGATCTATTGAAAATGGATGTAATTAGAATTATTAAATTAGCTAATTGGGAGGGCATGCAAGTTAAAAGAGGATTAAAATATAGTTTTTAAAGGAGCGTGCAATATGGGTAACATAAGACAAAACACTAATGAAAAAAATAATATACCAGTTATGATCTTTTTAAATAAAGTAAAAAAGATTTCTACTAATGTTCAAAAAAATGTAGAATTTTTATTCGTTTTAAAAGGAGAATTGGAGGTAGTAATAAACAATCAAAAATATAAATTATCAGAATCAGATGTAACATTAATTAATAATGGAGATGTTTATGAAATTTATGGTGAAGGAGAAAATCTCATTTTATTAATGGAAATTGATAATGATTTCTTTAAAGATGTAGCGAAAAGGGAGCAAAGCTTATTTTTATGTAATTCCTCTGTTAATGAAAATGAGCATTATGATGACATCAGAAAGATATTGGCAAAAGTCATGTATGAATACTCGAATAGAGAATATGGATATGATTATAAAATAATGTCATTATTATATGATTTAATATATTTGTTAAATGTGTATTTTGTAATTGCAGATGACTATAAAATGCAGAACTTAGATATTAAAAATAGTAAATATACTGATCGCATAAACAAAATTGTATCATACATTAAACAAAATTATTATCAGCAGATATCTCTGCAGGATGTTGCTGATTCTCAATATTTAACGCCTGAATATTTATCTAAATTTTTTAAGATTCATATGGGGATGACTTTTTCAAAATATCTAAATGAATTTCGTTTGGCTCAAGCTGTAAAAGAGCTTATTCGTACAGATAATTCAGTAACTAAAATTGCAATGAATAATGGTTTTCCTAACTTAGTAGCCTTTAATAAAATCTTCAAAGAAGTATATGATACTACGCCAGCAGAATATAGAAACCAAGTTAGAAGAAAACAAATAAAAACTAATGTGTCTGAAAAAGTGGAGACAGAAGTAACAAAGGTTGATTATAATCAAGCTATTGAAAAATTAACAAAATATGTGGCAGAGGAAGAAGAGAAAAAAATTGTAGATAATAAACCAATTAATTATATAAGTGTAGAAGCAGACATTTATACATCAAAGACTATACAACATACTTGGAGAAATTTAATAAATTTAGGTTATGCTCAGGATGGATTAAGATCAGATTTGCAGCAACACTTAACAGATATTCAAAATAAAATTAAATTTAAATATGCTAGATTTCAAGGGATTTTCAGTGATGAAATGCTTAGCTATGGAGATGATAATGGAAATGAGGATAATTACAATTTTGCTAAAATTGATAAGCTAATAGATTTTTTATATAGTATTAACTTAAAGCCCTTCATTGAATTAGGTAATAAGGCTAAGGTACTTAATCTTGTTTCTGATAAAGTTATGTATTTCAGAAATTCATCAGAAAAGCAGAAAACCTTAAAAGAAGCCTTAGATTTATTGGAGAAATTTATGTTCCATTGTATAAATAGGTATGGAATAAATGAAGTTTCACAGTGGTATTTTGAACTTTGGAAAGAAGGAGACAATGATTATGTTTTTTGGAGCGGACACTTTGATAAATATTTAAATACATTTCTAAATTACTACAACATAATAAAAGAAATAGTACCGGAAGCTAAAATTGGGGGACCAGGTTTTAATCCGGAAGTAAATATGAAACAGTTTAACGAGTTTTTAAAACAAGTAAAAAAAACAAGTATTAAGCTGGATTTCTTATCGATATCAATATATCCATATGAACTAATAGAGGATAGTAAGGTTGAAAAATCAAGTGAAAAAAATAATACAGGAAAGAAATCATATAAAAATGATGAAGGCGACTACTTAACTCATCTTTTGCCCTCTAAGGATAAAAATTATTCAAAAGTAAAATTAGATAAAATACGTAAAATGGTTAAGGAAGCAGGAGTAAATATTCCAGAAATACATGTTACAGAATATAATTCAAGTATATCTCATCGTCATCCAGCTAATGATACTACTTTTAAGGCTGCATATATTGCTAAAAATATTTTAGACAATCTAGATGAAACAGATAGCTTTGGCTACTGGTTCTGCTCAGATGTATCAGGCGAATTAAAGGATTCAAAAAATTTGCTCTATGGAGATATGGGACTCATAAGTGCTAATGGAATAAATAAACCAGGCTTTTACGCATATGAAATGTTAGGAAAACTAGGCAATGATTTAGTACAAAAAGGTGACGGATATATAATAACTAAGAAATCCTTATATAATTTTGAAATCATTACCTATAATTATAAACATTTTGATTATTTTTATTGTTTAAGTGAAGAAACACCTGTTACCTTAGAACAATATTACAATATTTATGAAAATCAAGAAAATTTAAATTTTTTTATAACTTTAAAAGGAACTAAAAAAGGCCGTTATCGTGTGAAAAAGTATATTTTAAATAGAGAACATGGAAGTATCTTTGATGAATGGCTTAATATGAATGCTATTTATAATATTAAAAAAGATGAAATTGACTATTTAAAACAAATTTGTGTACCAAAGCAAACTGTTTTTTATGTAGAAAGTGTAGGTGAATTAAGGTTAGAAAGTTCACTTTCACCACATGAAGTTAATTTTTATGAGATTACTTATGAGTATAGTTAATTGGAAGTATATAAAAGCTACTAATAGAAATGATGAGAATTTTCATTAGTAGGTTGAAAGTTACCCATGATGCATAGCTTTTTATAAGTGTAATAGTTTAAAAAATCTATTGCACTTGTTATCATATAAGGCAATTAAGTGTTGATTTAAGTATAAATCATTTATTGCTTAATGTTTATAAACAATTAAAGGAAAAAGTTTTAAAAAAGGTCGTTTTAGTATAGATATAAGTCAGAATAATTAATGAAATAATAATGTAAAAAATATATAATATTTATTTAAGAAAATATTCGTTATTTTGAAAAGGTTTAAACAAAGTACAACTAGTAAAATAGATACTTATGAGGAGGAAATTATGAGAAAAAAAAGATTTTTATTAATCACATTACTGCTATTTGCCTTATTTCTATCATGCAGCTATGTAAAAAATGAAAATATTAGTATAAAAAATGAAACAACGACAGAATTAAAAATGTGTTTTATTACATTTTCATCTATACCTAAAGACTTGGATTTAGTTAATGCTGAAATAAATAAAATAACAAAGGCAAAGATTAATGCAACAGTAAAAATTGAACCTATAATTTCCTCAGAATATTCTCAACAGATAAACTTAAAACTTAATAGCAATGAAAATTTAGATATGTTTGTAACAGGAACTTTATCAGGAATATTTGATTATCCAATCCTTGCTTCAAAGGGAAAGCTTTATCCTTTGGATGACTTAATAAGAAGTAAGGGAGAAGGTATTAATTTAGCTTTGGGAGAAGAATATTTAAATTCAAGTAAGATTCATGGAAAGATCTATGGAGTACCTACAGTTAAAGATATGACTTCAGGACATGGAGTAAAAATAAAAAAAGAATTATTAGATAAATATAAAATTGATATTGGAAAAATAAAAAATATTGAAGATTTCGAAGAGTTTATGAAGATTATTCATAAAAATGAGCCAAATCAATATTTGGGAGTAATGGGTGGAACATCAATAGTTGATTCTTTTGGAGTAGCGGCCTTTGGGGATAAATTAGTTGACGGATATGGCGTTCTTATGAATTCAGATCAATTAAAAGTAATAGATTACTATGAAACTCCAGAATATGCAGAGATTTTAAAGAAAATAAGAAAATGGTACACTTTAGGATATATCTATCCTGGAATAGTAACTAATAAAGAAAATGACATATTGCTTATGAAAGAAAATAAGCTGTATGGATCTACTGCATATCTAAATCCGTTATCTAAATATTTGGAAACAAAAGCTCTAACATCGCCTGTTGAAATTGTTACAATATATCCAGCTATTAAGAGTACAGCAACTATAACAAATTTTATGTGGGCAATTCCTAGTTATTCTAAAAATACAGAAAAAGCTATGGAATTCCTAAATCTAATGTATACAGATAAAGATATAATTAATTTACTTGGTTATGGGATTGAAGGAATGCACTACAAAAAAGTTGCAGATTCAGAGGAAATTATAGATATGATATCAGATAAGCCTTTTGAACAAAATGGATACAATTTAAATCAAGAGTATATGTTTGGAAATGAATTTATATCTAATATATGGAATGGAAATCCTCCGGATATTTGGAAACAGATTGATAACTTTAATAGGAATTCTGTAAAATCTAAAGCTATGGGATTTGTATTTGATGCAAAACCAGTTGTGGCTGAGTATATGGAAGTGTCTAGAATCGTTTCAGAGTATAAACCTGCTTTAGAAAATGGAGCAGTAGATCCAGAGAAAGTATTACCTGAGTTTATAGGAAAGCTTAAAGCAGCTGGGATTGATAAAATAGTTTCGGAAAAACAAAAACAGCTTGATGAATGGGCAAAAAATAGTAAATAAAATTTAATAGCAGGTGAAGTAGTATGGCTGTAAAAGTAAATAGAGTAATATATAATTCTTTAATTTTTAAACTCATATTAGGAACTTTAATCTTAACAATTCCAATGGTTTTTTTTCTGATATTTGATAATTATTATGCAATAAAAACTTTACACAATAAGGTAGCAGAATATAATAGCAATACAGTTAATTTATATATGAATCAAATTGATTCTGATTTGAATAATATTGATAGTTATATTTTAAACGTCATCACCTTTAATGCAGATGTATTAAACTTAAATAGTGCTGATGAAAATTTAAGAGTATTATCAAAGATAAAATTTCAAAATGAACTTACAAATGCAAGATCTTTATATAAAATGGCAGATGTCTTTTTTGTTTATTCTAAGTCTAGCGGAGATCATTTTAATTCTCACAGCAGTAGAATAAGTTATAATGAAACTTTAAATATATCGGATTTTATTTCTAAAGCAGCTAAGGATAATGTGGATTATAATTCCATGGGATGGATGCCTATATCTATTGGATCGTCTAATTACATTTATAGAATCATATCTGTAGATAATATGTATTTAGGTACTTGGATAAAAGTAGAAACTTTAATGAGTCCTTTGATAAAAATAAATTTACAAAGGGAAGGAAGTATTTTATTTGTAACTTCAGATGGTAAGCCAATGATAAACCAAGAATTCATTAAGAATAATCATATTAATTTGACAGGTGATTTGAGTCATTATTATTTTTCGGGGGAAGAAAACAGCCATATGGTTATAGGTAAACCATCGGAAGTAGGTAAATTTAGTTTAATTGCAGTAACAAATGAAAAGAATATGCTTCAAGGTCTTGATTTAATTCAAACAATAATATTTTTTATAGCAATAATCTCACTTGTTTCAATACCAGTTACTTTGTATATTTTATACAGGTGGATATTTAAACCAGTTAAAAAGTTAGAATATGCGATTAACATGATTGAAAATGGAAATTTAGATTACCGTATAGAAAATCACAAGTTTTCAAATGAATTTCTTGTTGTAAATAAGGCATTTAATAATATGGTTTCTCAAATAAAGCAGTTAAAAATTGAGGTATATGAGGAACAGATACAAAAACAGAAATCTGAACTTGAATACCTTCAAATGCAGATAAGACCGCATTTTTATATAAATGCTCTTAATAATATATATAGTATGGCTCAAATGAAAGAGTTTCAATTAATTCAAGATATGGTGTTATATTTGTCTGATTATTTGAGGTATTTATTTAGAAGCAGTTTTCTATTAGTATCTCTTGAAAGTGAGTTAAAGCATGTGAAAAATTATTTACAGATAGAAAAGATTCATTCGGGAGAAACTTTAGTTTGTAATATAGATGCAGAAGAACATTTAATGATGCTAAAAATACCTCCATTAGTGTTGCAAACTTTTGTTGAAAATATAATTAAGCATGGAATGAAGCCATTTGGTGTAATTACTGTAATGATTAAGATATCTTTAATCAAAAATCAGGATGAAGAATATGCACATATAAAAATTCAAGATAATGGGGCTGGATTTTCTGAGGCGGCTTTAAATCAAATAAATAACTCTATTAATAATAATACAGGAGAAAAAATTGGTATATGGAATGTGAAGCAAAGGCTGAATCTTATATATGGAGAAAGGTGCCAAATAATAGCAAGTAATAATGACAATATGGGGGCTTGTATTGATATTTATATACCAGTAGAAAAAGAGGTGAAATAAGCATGAACATAATTATTGTAGATGATTCAATACAAACAGTAAAAGCTATAAATGCTTCAATTGAATGGGAAAAGCTTGGAATAACAAAAGTTTATACTGCATATAACATATCTCAGGCTAAAGAAATCGTAGAAAATAATGATATACAGATTATCATTTGTGATATTGAGATGCCTCATGGAAGTGGATTAGAACTAATTGAATGGGTAAAAGTAAATTCCCCCCAAACAGAAAATATTTTATTAACCTGCCATGCAGAATTTGAGTATGCTAAACGAGCAATTGAACTTGGAAGCTTTGATTATTTAGTAAAGCCAATACCTTTTAAAGAATTAGAAAATAAGATTTCACAATTGATATCTAAGATTCAAGCAAGTAGCAAATTAAAAAAGCATAGTGAATATTGGAACAATAGCCAAAAGCAAATTGAAGGATTTTTTTGGTATGAACTTATAACAGGAAAAATAACAGGTGATTGTGAAGAAATTGAAGCATACGCAAAGAAGAAAAATGTTAGTTATAATAAAGAAATTAAATATCTTTTAATCTTGCTTACTAAGAAGCGTGTAATTAGTAGATTGGAGGAATGGAATGAAAACTCTTTATCGTTTGCTCTGGAGAATATTGCTAAAGAGATAATATTAAACGAAATACCTTCAAGTAATATGACAGTATGGGAAGAGGAAATAATAATAATTGTACCAGAAATAGATAATAAAGAAACTAATTTAGAAAATATCAAGAAAAGCTGTATTAATTATATTATTGAGTGTAACAAATATTTAGGGTGCAGCATGACAAGTTATATAGGAAGATATGTAAGTGGTCAGGATTTAGCAGAAGAATTCACTGAACTTCAAAGTTTAGACAAAAATAATGTATCATTTATAAGCAAGGTAATTGACTTAAATAACAGTAAATTAAATGAAGATAAAGAAAAAGAAATCTTATTACCTAATATTAGTGAATGGTCTTTGATGCTTTATAATGGTGAAAGTGAAAATGCAGTGAAAGAAGTAAAAAAGTATATTGATGAACTTGTAAAAGCTGAAAGGATTAACAGAAGAATGCTGAATAATCTTCATCAGGATATTTTACAAATGCTGTATTCTTTTTTAGAGCAAAAAGGGATACAGGCACATCAGCTTTTTGATGATGAAGAATCTGAAGTCTTATATGTTAAGGCAACAAAGTCAATAGATGGAATGATAAAATGGGTAACTTATGTTTTTAATAAATCTGTCAGTTATGTTGAAGAAGTTACTAAATCACAAACAGTAATTGAAAAGGTAAAAACATATATTAAAGAGAATTATAATAAAGATATTTCAAGAGAGGATATTGCCAATCATGTTTTTTTAAATCCAGATTATTTATCAAGAATTTTTAAGAAGGCTACAGGATTATCTTTAACTGAATATCTTACAGAGCAGAGAATAGAAAAATCAATGCAACTTCTTACAACAACTAATACTCAAATTAGCAGCATTGCAGATGAAGTTGGATACAATAATATGAACTATTATTCGAAAATATTCAAAAAGCTAACAGGAACAACTCCTGTAGAATATAGGAAAAAGAGTCAAAATAGAATTTAAGTAAGGTGGATTTCACGTATTCAAGTATGTGGAATCCACCTTTATTGATGTTGGATAATATAAATTCTTTTTAATCTCATGTGATTTTAATGTTGTAGAGTTCAAAAATGAAAATGTCACAAAAGTTGCAGTTAAAGTCTGATTAGTTAATGAAAGAAAAAGCAGTAAACATTAAAATGAAATCATAAGGTAAAACCTTTACAAATGGACCCGTATTAAAAACAAAAGATTATTTAGTCAAGAAAAGAATAAGTAGGAGGAATTAATAATGCAAAATGTAATCGTTAATCAAGAGGCGGAAACAAGTCAAGGAAAACTTAGTTTTATGACTAAGTTAAGTTATGGATTAGGTGAATTTGCTTGCAGTGTAGTTTGGAGTTTAGTTTCATCATATCTTTTATTTTTTTATACAGATGTTTTTGGTTTGGCTGGTGCTGTAATTGCTATACTACTATTAGTAGCAAGAGTATGGGATTGTTTTGTAGATCCAATGTTAGGATTAATTATGGAACGTACTAAAAGTAGATTTGGACGTTTTAGGCCATATATTTTATTTGGATCAATATCACTTGGATTATTTAATATATTAACTTTCTATACTCCACAATTTAGTGGAACAGGAAAAGCAGTATATGCATGTGTTACTTATTTATTACTTGGTACATTTCACTCAGTTGTTAACGTTCCATATGGTGCTTTGGCTACAGTTATGACAAGAGATACTAATGAAAGAACTAATTTAAATGCTTTTAGAGGAGTATTTGGACAAGTAGCTGGTATTGTTACTGGGGCTACAGTAATGCCTTTAATAACAATTTTAGGCAAAGGAAATAATCAAAATGGATATTTTTATGCTGCAATAGTATTATCAGTAATTTCAATGCCAATGCTTTTCTTAACTTTTAAAAACTGTAAAGAAGTTATTGAACCTATGAAAGAAGAAAGACCAAGTGTTAAAGAATCATTATTGGCAGTTGTTAAGAACAAACAGCTATTACTTGTATTATCATGTTTAGCTATATCTTTATTTGCTGTATTTGGAAGAATAGGAGTTGTAATGTATTACGCAATATATGTTTTAGGACGTCCTGATTTAATTGCAGTTATGTTTACAACCTTGTCTATAGCAGGAGTTTGTGGGGCATTTGTACTTCCATTCATTGCAAAGTTCTTTGAAAAGAAAACAGTTTTAGGTCTTGGAAATGTATTATCAGGAATTTCATTTATTGCATTATTCTTTACACCAGCTTCAAATATTACAGTAATAATTGGTCTTACATTTGTTGGATGCTTATCAATAGGATTTTCATCAATGATGTTTAGTATGGTAGGTGACTGCATTGATGATTATCAAGTAAAGAGTGGACTTAGATCAGACGGTGCTATTTATTCATTCACAAGTTTAACAACTAAAATTGTAAATGCTATAGTAGGATCTTTAAGTGTAGCTGTTTTAGGATTGATAGGTTATGTAGCTAATGCACAGCAAACTCCAGAGACAATTAAAGGGTTAAATATGTTAGTAAATTTGGTACCAGGTGTAATATATTTAGTTGCATTAATACCATTATTCTTTTATACATTATCAAAAGCCAAAGCTACAGAAAATACAAACATATTAATTGAAAGACAAAAAGCTTCAAATTAATAATTAAGCTCATACATTAAATTTTGGAGGAATTATTGGTGGGTATACTAGTATTCCTCTAAAATTTTCTGATTTTGTACAATTAGAAAAGAGAAAGGATTGAAAGTATATGACAGAAAGAAAAATAAAAAATCCTATTATACCAGGATTTTATCCAGATCCATCAATTTGTAGAGTAGGAGATGATTTTTATTTAATATGTTCCAGTTTCGAAATGTATCCTGGAATACCAATTTTTCATAGTAAGGATTTAGCGAACTGGGAGCAGATAGGAAATGCTTTGACTAAAGATAATGGCTTTCATGTGGAATTTAATTCAATGGTTGGTGGTGTTATGGCGCCTACAATTCGTTATAATAACGGCACATTTTATATAATAAATGCAAACTTTTGTGATAAGGGTAATTTTATTATTACAGCAAAAGATCCAAAGGGTCCATGGTCAGAACCACATTGGTTAACAGATGTTCTAGGGATTGATGCTTCCTTTTTCTTTGATAATGATGGAAAAGCTTGCGTTATGGGTACAGGAGATGTATGGGATAATGGTGCTGGTGTAAAGGAAAGAGGAATCTGGCTTGCTCCATATGATATGGAAAACTTTAAATTAGCAGGAGAGCCAGTAACGATTTTTAATAGTGCACTAAGAGGAGGCTCTGCACCAGAAGCTCCACATATTTATCATATTGGAGATTACTATTATCTAATGATCGCTGAGGGGGGAACTGAGCATTATCACGCAGTAATGGTAGCAAGAAGTAAGGAGTTATTTGGATGGTATGAAGGATGCCCAGCAAATCCTGTAATGACTCATAGACATTTTGGATTTAAATCTCCAATTATAAACGTAGGACATGCAGATTTTGTTGAAACACAAAATGGAGAATGGTATGCTGTAATGCTTGCTTCTAGACTGATTGATGATGAATATAAGAATTTAGGAAGAGAAACTTTTATTTGCCCGGTAGTGTGGGAGAGAGAATGGCCTATATTCAGTCCAGGAACAGGAAAATTAGAATGGGAATATCCAGCAGCTTCTCTGCCATGGACAGAATTTGAAAAAAGTGAAAAAGACTTGGAAGATTTTGATGAGGAAAGTGAACTTGGAATGACATGGGTATTACTTGGAACTCCATATGAGCAATTTTACAAGATATCTAACTCAAAACTATCTTTAAAATGCCTAAAAGAAAATATGACACCAGTAATCAAACCTCTTTCATTTAATCCTGAAATATGTAAAGACCGAATTATTAGTTTTGTAGGAAAGAGACAAATTTATATTGATTTTTCAGTATTTACAAAGATGAGTTTTATTCCACAAGAAGGAGAGGCGGCAGGCTTGGTTATAATGCAGGCTATGCATCATCAGCTACGTTTAGAACGTACTTGTGAAAATGGGCAGCAGCTTTTAAAATTAATAATTTCTACAACAGATTATGATAGACCACCATATATCCCAGACTTTACATATGAGCACAAGGAAGAAATAATTGCATGTGTACCATGTGATGATATTGAACTTATTCTAGGGTTTAATGCAAATCATGAAAATTATGATTTTGTATACGGAACTGACTTAGAAAACCTGAAATGCCTTGCAGAAAACGTGGATTGTGGAAGAATTAATCCAGAAAAAGTTGGCTGTATGGCGGGCACATTAATTGGTATGTTTGCTACAGCAAATGGTAAAGAAAGTGATAATGATGCAGAATTTGATTGGTTTGAAATGAAAAAGGCAAAATAAGATTATTTATAAATAAAGTATAAAATAGTAAATTTAAATGACTAATTAATATAGCGAAAAATATATATTAGTAAAGCGTATCTTAAAATGTATATAAACAATTTTGGGATACGCTATTTTTATTTAATAGTCGTAAAAGTTATGATTAATGTCTGATTAATTAATGAAAACGGTGTTTTGAAGTATTACAATTAAATTGAAAAATAAAATAGTAAGTTTGTTTATATAGATATTGTTTTGTAACTATAAACATAAAGTAAGTTTTTATAAGAATTTCACATTTAACTATATATTATGGAGGTCGATTATGAAAAAGACAATTGAAGAATTAAAAAGCGGAAAAAGCGATAATTATATTCTACCTTTTTTATGGATGCGTGGAGAAGAAGAACATGTGATTCGTGAAGAAATGGAGAAAATATATGAAAGTGGTATTAAGGCAGTATGTGTTGAAGCTAGACCACATCCAGATTTTGCAGGACATAAATGGTGGCATGACTTAGATATTGTTATGGATGAAGCAAAGAAAAGAAATATGAAAGTTTGGGTATTAGATGATGCACATTTTCCAACAGGATATGCTAATGGATTGATTGAAAAAAAATATCCTGAAAGAAGAAAAACTTATATTAATTATAATGTAGTGGATGTAATCGGTGCGCAAGATGAAGTAAGTGTTCATTTTACACCAATGCTTAAGCCTAGAACTTCATTTTTGGATTTTGGAAAACAAAAAGATGTAGAAGAACAAAAAAAGAATAAGTTAGTTAGTGTTGTAGCTGCAAGATTGATTAGAGATGGAGATATTCATGAAGAATTAGTTGATTTAACTGATAAAGTAGTGGGTAATTTCTTAACATGTAAATTACCAGCAGGTGCTTGGAGGATATATGTTGTTTATGAAACTAAAACTGATGGTGGCGATAATAGATATATAAATATGGTTGATAAAGAATCTGTAAGTACTCAGCTAGAAGCTGTATATGAGCCACATTTTGAACATTATAAAGAAGACTTTGGAAAGACTTTTGCAGGATTCTTTTCAGATGAGCCAGCCTTTGGTAATGTAATTGGATTTGACTTTGATGAATCAATTGGTAGAAGAGATATGCCTCTTCCATGGAGTGAAGAAGTTAAAGAAATGCTTAAAGATTCATTAGGTAGTAAGTGGAATTTATACTTACCATATTTATGGATAGGCACAATTGAAATGAATGATTGCGTTAATGCTAGATATACTTATATGGATATTATTACACGTTTATATGAAAAGAATTTTAGCGGTCAATTAGGTAAATGGTGTGAAAATCATGGTGTTGAATATATAGGGCATGTTGTTGAAGATAGTAATCAACATAGTAAACTTGGAAGTGGGGCTGGAGATTTCTTTAGAGCAATAGGCGGTCAGCATATGGCAGGAATTGATGTTATTGGAGGTCAAATAATTCCTGGTGGAGCAGGTCTTGAAAGAATTTCTATAACAAAAGGGGATGGAGAGTTCTATCATTATGCTTTAGGAAAATTAGGAGCTTCTAGTGGTCACCTTGATCCAAAGAAAAAAGGAAGAACTATGTGTGAGCTTTTTGGTGCATATGGTTGGAAGCTTGGTGTTAGGGATATGAGATATATCACAGATCATCTACTTGTTAGAGGTATAAATTATCTTGTACCACATGCATTTTCAATGGCTGAATATCCAGATCATGACTGCCCTCCACATTTTTATGCAAGAGGAAATAACCCACAGTTTAGACATTTCGGTAATTTGATGAAGTATGCCAATCGTATGTGTCATATATTAAATGGAGGAAAGCATATAGCGCAGGCAGCTATTTTATATCATGGTGAAAGCGAATGGGCTGGGGACTTTATGAAGATGCAAAAACCAGCAAGAGAATTAACTGAAAATCAAATTGAATTTGATTTTGTTTCTATGGATATGCTTAATAATCTTGAAGATTATAATGGGAAAATAGAAAATGGAATATTAAATATTAATAATGTTGAATTTAAGTGTTTAGTAGTTCCTTATAGCCAATATATAACAAAGGAATTAGCAAACTTTATAAAAGTTGCAAAAGGACTAGAAATAATATTTGTAGATGCTATGCCACAAGGAATTACAAATGAAACTAGTGAAACAGATCAAGCAGAATTAATGAAAATCTGTGAAAGTTGTAAAGTAATAAAATTAGAAGAACTTGCAGATGTATTACAAGAAAAAGGATTTAATGAAGTTAAGTTGAAAAATAAATTTTCTGATTTAACATATTATCACTATTTTAAAGATGGAAACATATATATGTTCCAAAACGAATCAGCTCATGAAACTTTTAGAGGAGAAATTGAGTTGACTATTGGAAAAAATGCTGTTATATATAATGGATTGGAAAATGAATTTGAAAAATTAACTGTCTATACTGAAAATGGAAAGAGCAGTATTTTTATAGAATTAAAACCTTGTAAATCTTGTATAATACTTGAAAATACAGATGGATATGATGAAATTATTGAAGATTACTTACCAATGTCAGATAAAATTAGTAATTGTAAGAATAGCATTGATTTATCAAGTGACTGGAACTATTCAATGATTAAGAATAAAGAATATCCTAATTTCGGTAAAATGACTAAAATGGATAAGTTAGCTCCAATTTCTCATGAAGATCCTTTATTTGCAGGTTTAATAAGATATGAAAAGACAATAGAAATTGATGAAGTAAAAGATGACGCTTATTTAAGTTTTGAATATGTATATGAAGCAATGGAGTTATGGATTAATGATAAATATGTAGGTATGAAGATTTGTCCACCTTATATTTATAATATAGGCAAGTATTTAAAGAAAGGCAAAAATACAATTCGTGCAGAAGTTGCTACTACTTTAGATAGAGATCGTTTTACAATGCCAGAGCCACCGTTTATTTTATGGCATGATTCAATTGATCCAACAGGAATGTATGGAGAAATAAAATTAAATATGTAATAAAATTTATTCAAATACCTATATAGCAATACTGTTATATAGGTATTTGAATTTATAATATTTATAAGTGAAAAGTAAGATTTTGCTTCTACTTTTAGCTAATTCATGAAGATAAAAATGTTTCTAAAAAATGCTTGGCTACAGAAGATAAATAATGATTTTTAGCCCATATAACTTCAGATCTTGTTATTAAAGAAGGCTCATTTATCTCACTATATTTTAAATTGATACTTTGGGAGATATCAATCCAATCTTTAGGAACTATTGTGATGCCCATTCCAGTACTAGCCCATAATAAGAGAGATCTTGCATCATTAATTTCACAAAGCATTCTAGGTTTAAAATTATATTTTTCACATGCATCAAAAATCATTTTTTTAAATTTTGTACTTATTAATAAAGGCTTACCTTCAAGTTCTGAAAGATTAATGGAATGTTTGTTAGAATTGTTAAAATGAAAATTGTTACAATATACTGCAATCATAGGTTCAGAGGGTAAGTGGATGGACTCAAAATCATCAGAGTTGAACGGAGTTCTCACTATGCCAATTTCGATTAATCCAACTTTTAATTGTTCTAGAATTTCAATAGTATTACTTTCTTTTATTATAAAATCAACATTAGGATAAGTTTTATGAAATTCATTAACTTTTTTTAGTAAAAGAGTATCACTTTTAGCAGATATTGATCCAATTGATAAAGTTCCTGTTATTCCTTCATTTATATCCTTTAATTCTTTTAGAGTAGTTTCCAATAAATTTATCATTTGTTCACTACGTTTTTGTAATAGCTTGCCAGCTTCTGTTATTTGAAATTTGCGAGTAGTTCTTTGAATTAATTTAGTATTTAATTCATCTTCTAAAAGTTTTAGTTGTTGACTTAAGTGTGGTTGGGCTATATGAAGTCTTTCAGCAGCTTTGGTTATATTTTCTTCCTTTAGTATTTCCAAAAAATAATTAAGTTGTTTAAAGTCCATATGATATATCACCTCAATATATATACAGAAATATGTATATATGTAATAGTATATAGTTATTTTTTATATTAATAATCCTTTGTTATAATGATAGTAGTAATTAGAGATAAAGTCAAAACTAATGAAAAGTAGCCTTATAAAGCCATGTTTATTATGGTATTGAATAAAAATTAAATTAAATGTTAAAGGATGTATTTGATAATGAAAAAAATATATAAGTATATAAAATTAAATGAACAATATGTTTATAGAATTATTATGTTGAGTTTAGGAATTGTAATATCTGCATTTGGTATGACACTGCTTATAAAATCAGATTTGGGCCAAAGCACCATATCTGGAATTAGCAGTAATATTGGAATTGTTACTAATATTAAAACTGGCACTGTATTAGCTGGAATTAATTATATTTGCTTTATTGGACAAATTATTTTATTGAGACATGATTTTAAACCAGTTCAAATAGTACAATTGTTAGTTACTACTTTGTTTGGTTATATTGTGAATTTATTTTTGTATGATGTAGGATTTATAGCTAATTTAGAAGTAGGCAATTACGGATTTAAATGCTTTATTTTATTTGTTGGAATTATATTTATGGCTTATGGTGTTAGTTTAATGATGATAGCAAATTTAACTTTCATGCCATTTGAAGGCCTTTGCAATGTAATTGCATTAAAATTACATAAACAATTTGGTACTATAAGACGGTATGTAGACATATTTTTTGTTATTCTATCTTTGGTAATAATTGTTATTTTTAATATACCAAATACAACTGTCCGCGAAGGGACTATAATTTATACATTGGTATTTGGACCTTTAGTAAATTTGTTTATGAAATTGATTAATACATCAATTATTCAAAGTAATAACAAATGTATTAACCAAATATAAAGAATTTATATAATAGAAAAATCTATTGGGACAAATTAAAGATAATTATGTTTAAGGAGGAAAAGGTAATTCATGGTGATATTTATATAAATGAAGTGGAGAAATAAAAAGCAATATATGAGTTTAAGATGACAAGAAGTTTAATCAAAAAATTGTAATTTATAGGAGGTTGCAATAGTTGGAATGCAAAATTATTAACATAGTAAGTAAAAAAAGTAGTCTACATTCTAATCATAAGATTCATGAATCTGTTAGATTGGGTATACTTCTTGCAATCATTGGTGGATTTCTAGATGCTTATACATTTGTTGGGCGAGGTGGAGTTTTCGCTAATGCACAAACAGGAAATATTGTATTACTTGGAGCATGTGCTGCTAAAGGTCAATTTAAAGAGGCAATAAAACATATTCCACCTATATTGGCTTGCATAACTGGAGTAATTACAGTGGAATCAATAAAAAAATATTCATCAAAATTATTTTCAACAGACTGGAAACAAATGGTGTTGATTATTGAAATTTTAATGGTTATTATTGTTGGATTTATACCAAAGAATATTTCTAATATTGTTGTGACAGTTATAATTTCGTTTGTTGCATCTATACAAGTATCTTCATTTCGTACCCTGGTTGATTCTCCATATGCTACGACTATGTCAACAGGCAATTTGCGCTCAGCTTCTCAAGCAGCTTTTATTGCTTTTACAGAAAAAGATAAAAATTCAGCAATTAAATCAATACGCTATTTTATAATAATTTTTTCCTTTATATTTGGAGCTTTTGGCGGTGGAATACTAACACTAAAATTTGCTGAAAAGGCTATATGGTTTGTACCAATTGTGTTGGTTTTAGCTTTAATAATTCTTAAAAAAGATTGAATATATGAGGAAAGAAAATTGGAAAGTTATAGATAATGCAAATGGTTCACAAATGATTTTACTGTAAAAGTAATGCTGAATTAAAAACTGGAGATATACTTGTAAAAAGTAAGGAATTATAATTTCAAAATATTATGCAAGTAAAAGTTACATAATTGTAAATAACATGTGCTTCGAAATTGCAGGCTAATCTGTTAATATATCCATAATCAATACTTTCACCTATATTAGGCCGCAAGTTGTTTTTACAAAACTTTATAGAGAAAGTAGATTTAAGGAAAAAATAATGGAATGAGAAGGATAAAAGCTTATGGATTATTTAATTTATGGATTAGCAGATTATGTTGTAAATCTTAGGTATGAAGATTTATCAGAGAGAGCAATTGAGGTAGGAAAACAAGTAATATTGGATTCATATGGAAATATGGTTTTTGGTCGATATTGTGAAGCAAGTGAGCAAATAATGGAATATGCTAAATTAGCTGATATTCAAGTGAAAAATGAAGAACTTGTATCTTTAATAGGAGAGGAAGAAGTTTTAACTGGTTCTGATAATGCTGTTTTTGTACATGCAATGATGGCAAGATGTGCAGATTTAGATGATGGTTACAGGCATGCAATGGGGCACCCGGGTTCAGTATTGGTACCATTGCTACTTACCATGGCTCAATTATACAAGAAAGATGGTAAAGATATGATTACGGCTATTGTAGCGGCATATGATATATATGCTCGTTTGGGAGAAGCTATTAATCCTTTTATGTATCGTGAAAGAGGCTTCGATGCTACTGGGGTCTGTGGTGCTGTTGCAGCTGCAGCATTAATATCTAAAATTATTGGAGCAAACGCTGAAAAAACAAAAGATGCTATGGGAATTGCATCACTATTTACGGGAGGTTTAATTGAATATCAAAATGATGGAACATCTGGAAAGATAATGTGCAGTGGTTGGGCAGCATTAACTGGTATGAGGGCAGTAAGGCTTGCTTCTTGCGGATTTACAGGGCCTAATGCAGCACTAGAAGGAAAGTATGGATTTTTTCAAGCATTTAAGGGTACAAGCGGTTACTGTGATATGAGCCATGTGCTTAGCGATATTGGTAAAGATTTTAAGATTACTAAAATATATTTTAAACGACATGCTTGTCAGAGGGGGCTTCATGCAGTGCTAGATGCTATGCTGGATTTAAGAGAAAGTTATAATTTAAAGCCATCTATGATTAAATCAATAGATGTAAAGACATCTTCATTTGTTTACCGATTATCAAATCCTAATCCTACTACAGTAATTGGTGCCCAGGCGAGCACACAGTTTACTTCAGCAGTTGCATTGAAATATGGCCGTATGGATTCAGAAGAATTAGTATTTAAGAGCTTTAGTGATACTGAAATTAAAGAATTGGTTAAAAAGATTACAGTTATTAAGGATGAAGAAGTTGAAGAATATTTGGCAAACAATTCAACACATTTTTGTGCAGCAAAAGTCATCTTAGAAACTAATGATGGAAACGTTTATGAAAGATGGATTCCAGTTCCGTTAGGAGATATAGAAACACCATTTGGATGGGATATGCTGAAATTAAAATTTAATAATTTAGTTGAAGGAACTCCTTGTGAAAAAACAAAGGAAGAAAGATTTCAATTTTTGAAGCATCTTGAGAAAAATAATAATATGAATATGTTATTCAAATTATAAAAGCATTGAAGCGAATGAGTTATATTTATTCGCTTCAATGCTTTTCTACTTAGTAGTGGGAGAATAAGGACTGCAAAATTTTTTGACTATTTTTTTCAATTCATTAGTATAGGAAGGAAATTTTTTATTCTTATGATATATAAGAGCAAGTGGATTTTCAGCTGTAAAGTTTGCAATAGGAAAAACGTTGAGATAAGAGTTAGTATTATTAAAATGATTTAATTGGTTTATTCCTGATAAATACATGGTTAAACAAAAACTTGCTGCATAATCTTCGGCACATAAGAGATAATGTATATCCGGTTGAGTCAATTCGCTAATGCAATTTAAAGAAATCCCAAGCTCAGATAAATGTTTATCCAAGAGAATACGGGAATTGAAGTTTCTCTTATTAAGAACAAATGGAACTTCTTGAAATAAGCGTAAATCAACACCTTTGTCAAAAGTTTCTTTACATTTTGGATAGTTATTTGAAAAGTATTTTTTTAATAAGTTATCAGATATTACAATGTACATTTGCTCATTAAGGAGTATGTCATATTTTAAATTATGCGTTGTTATATTACTTATACCAGATAAGAATAAATCAAGGGAATTATCTAAAATCATTTCCTGCATTTTTGGTGAAGTGCCACGGTAAATATTTAATTCCACTTTTGGATAAAGATCATGAAATTCTTTTAATAATTTTGGAACTAATATGGAATAACGACCTTCAGTGATGCCAAAATTAATGATACCTGATTTTGATTCTTTTATATCTATAAGCTGATTTTCTAAATTTTGTTCTGCAAGCTCTATTTCACGGAGAGTATCTAACATGACTTTACCAGCAGGTGTTAATGCTATTTTAGGTTTTCTTTCAAAAAACGAAACACCATATTGTTCTTCTAATCCTTTAATATATTTACTTAAGCATTGATGAGAGATAAAGAGACGTTTGGCTGCATTTGATATATTCAATTCCTCTGATAGAACTAGGAAATATCTATAATTACTTATCATAAAATCACCTCTAAATATAATGGTGATGTCAGTTTAGCACAGGAAATATTTTAAGTAAAGTGTGATTTTATCATAGGACAAGAAATAATGAATCAGTAAGCTTATTTATTTTTATTATTAGTCTTTCTCATATATTTTTTATGAGTAATAGCTAAATTAGGATGAAAAAAATCATAGTTTTTTATGCAACTAAACATTACATATATGAAATATTTATGTGCTTTCCGGTTGCGTATGTGTATGCTAAACTATGACTATACTAAGTGAAAAGCATTTAACCAGATTAAAATAAATAGGAGGATGTGAATATGAGTAAAGTTGCAGTTATGTTAGCAGAAGGGTTTGAAGAAGGAGAGGCATTAACTATTGTTGATATTATAAGAAGGGCCAATATTGAGTGCCACATGATCAGTATAGCAGAAGAAAAAGTTTCCGGTTGTCATGATATTGTTGTTAAAGCAGATGCAATTATTAGCGATGATGTAAAGGAATACGATATGATTGTACTTCCAGGAGGATTACCAGGAGCCACAAATTTAAGAGATGATGATAAAGTGATTAAGCTTTTGAAAGAAATGAATAATGCAGTTAAGTTTGTATGTGCTATGTGTGCAGCACCAATTGCTTTAGGAAAAGCAGGTGTATTAGAAGGTAAAAATTTCACAGCATATGCAGGTTATGATGAAAAGATAGAAACAACAGGTACATTTAAAGAAGATAGTGTTGTGGTGGATGGTAATTTAATTACTAGTCGTGGGCCAGCAACTGCTTACGCTTTTGCTTATAAATTAGTGGATGTACTTGGCGGAGATAGTTTAGCAGTTAAAAATCGTATGGTTTATTTTAATGCATTTAATGCAGAATAGGACGAAGATTATGAGTAAAATAGCAGTTTTAATGGCAGAAGGTTATGAAGAGGGTGAAACATTAACTATAGTAGATATATTAAGAAGAGCAGGACTTACTTGCCATACATTCTATTTTGGAGATAAGCTGGTAAAAGGAATGCATGGAATATATGTTGAAGGAGACAAAGCTTTTGGTGAAGAAGTAAAAGAATATGATATGGTTGTTTTACCAGGAGGACGCCCAGGTGGACAAAATTTAAAAGAAAATCCAGAAGTTATAAAAATGGTGCAATATTTCAATGATAACAATAAATATATAGGTGCAATGTGCTCTGGTACTGTAGTATTATCTGATGCAAAGGTAATCGAAGGCAAAAAGGTAACTGGATATACTGGATATGCAGAAAAACTTATTGGAGGAATTTTTATAAATGAAGTGGTTGTAGCAGATAAAAATATTGTTACAAGTCAAGGACCCGCTACACCATATCCATTTGCATATAAGATTGCAGAGGTATTTGGAAAAGATACATCAGTTTTACGTGAGAGAATGTTATACAATTTTGCTGGTGGAAAATAATTAACGTAAGTAAAAAGGGGGATGAATAATGAAGAATGAAGATTTAGCAAAGCAAATATTGGACATAGTCGGAAAAAGCAATATAACTTATGTAACTCACTGTGCTACAAGATTAAGGTTTAATGTTAAGAATGAAGAATCTGTTAATTTAAAAGCACTTGATAGGCTAGAAGGAGTTTTAAAATCACAATTTAAAAGTGGTCAGTTGCAGATTATCATAGGTGCAAAAGTAAAAGGAGTATTTGATGCTGTAAGTGAAATGGTTGACTTAGATCAAGGCAACATAGAAGTTAAGGGCGTACAAATTAAAAAAAATCCTGTGGCGAGGGTTGTAGAAACCATCTCAGGTGTATTTGGACCAGTTATTCCTGTATTAATAGGTTGTGGTATGATAAAGTCATTGCTTGCGATTATGACAACTACTAAACTTATTGCTACAACTAGTGGAGCTTATCAAGTATTTAATTTAATTAGTGATTTGATATTTTATTTCTTTCCTTTCTTCCTTGCAGTAAGTGCAGCAAAGAAATTCAAAACAAGTGAATTTTTAGCTGTTGCCTTAGCAGGGGTATATATGTATCCTACAATTATGAATGGAGCAGATACTGCTGCAAAGACAGGGATTACAAGCTTAAGTTTTTTTGGATTACCTGTTCTTCTTGTGAACTATAAGACAACAATTATTCCAATTATTATATCTGTATGGGTAATGAGTTATGTATATAGATATATTGATAAATTAATTCCAGATATGTTTAAGGTATTATTTGTTCCTATGCTTGTATTGTTTATTATGGTTCCACTTGAATTAATTGCTATTGGACCTTTTGGAACATATATTGGTACTACTGTAGCAAAAGTTGTAACATATTTATATACTGCTAATGGTGTAATTGGTTCATTTTTATTTGGTACATTTAGACCAGTATTAATTATATTTGGTATGCATTATGCAATTACGCCAATAAACAGTCAGCTTATAGCAGAGTATGGTTATTCTGTAATATCACCAGCAAATTTAACTGGAAACTTAGCTCAAGCTGGAGCATGTCTTTCAGTATTCTTCTTATTGAAAAACAAAGCTAACAAGTCAGGTGCATTAACTAGTGGAGTGACAGCATTATTTGGAATTACAGAACCAGCTATATTCGGATTTAACTTGAAGTATAAAAAGCCATTTATATGTGCTATGGTTGCAGGCGGTATTGGAGCTGCTTACATAAACTTCTGGGGCGGTGGAGCAACTGCTTTGATTTTACCAGGATTATTAGCACTACCAACATATATTGCAAGTAGTTATGTTCATATTTTAATTGGTGTTGGAATAAGTATGGCTTTAGCATTTATTGGAGTTCTAATTATTGGTATAGGTGAAGAAGATATACCAGAAAATATACAAAAAAGCAGCGGTACAGAAGCTGAAGAAAAAAATTCAACTAGCAAAGTAAACGATTTAACAGGAACGATTACTATTAATTCACCTATGAATGGAATTGTAAAAGATTTATCAGAAGTAAACGATCCTATGTTTTCAGAAAAAGTGTTAGGTAATGGCGCTGCAATTGAATCAAAAGATGGAAAAGTTTATGCTCCATTTGATGGAACTGTAATATCATTATTCCCAACTCGTCATGCTATAGGTTTACAGTCGAATGAGGGGATTGAAATGTTAATTCACATAGGACTAGATACCGTGAAATTAGAGGGCAAACATTTTACAGCACATGTAGAGCAAGATCAAATAGTAAAAAAAGGAGATCTACTTATTGAGTTTGATAAAGAAGAAATTAAAGCAGCAGGATATGATACTATAGTTCCAGTTATTATTACTAATACAGCTGCATTTAAGAGTGTAGAACCACTAGAAATTAATAAAGTAATAAATAATGAGCAGGCAATAATAACTATTGAAGCCTAAAAGGAGGTACTCATGAGTAAATTACCAGAGAATTTTTTATGGGGAGGTGCTGTTGCAGCTAATCAAGTTGAAGGCGGATGGAATAAGGGCGGAAAGGGCATAAGTGTTAGCGATGTAATGACTGCAGGTGCCCATGGAGTAGAAAGAGAAATCACTGATGGAATTGTAAATGGGGTATACTATCCGAATCATGAAGCAAGTGATTTTTATTCTAGATACAAAGAAGATATAGCTTTGTTCCATGAAATGGGCTTTAAATGTTTTAGAACTAGCATTGCCTGGACAAGAATCTTTCCAAATGGAGATGAAAGTGAACCAAATGAGGAAGGTCTTAAATTCTACGATGATATGTTTAACACTTGTCTTAAATATGGAATTCAGCCAGTAATAACAATATCTCATTTTGAAATGCCTTATAATTTAGTTATAAAATACGGTGGATGGAGAAATAGAAGATTAATTGATTTCTATCTTAATTATTGCAAAACTATATTTACTCGATACAAGGATAAAGTTAAGTATTGGATGACCTTTAATGAAATAAATATGATTGTTAGAAAGCCTTGGAAACCTGGTGGAATAAAATTTGCCCAAGGAGAAAATAAGCTACAAACGGAATATCAAGCAGCTCATTATATGCTGGTAGCTAGTGCAAAGGCAGTAAAACTTGGTAGGGAGATTAATCCAGAATTTGTTATAGGTGCAATGTTTCTTCATCCAACATCATATGCTGCAACTTGCGATCCACAAGATGTGCTTGCACATGTAAAGAAGCTTCAACAGGCATATATGTTCTTAGATGTTCATGTAAGAGGAAAGTATCCTAATTCTTATTACAAATTTTTAGAAAAAAATCAGTTAGTAATTGAAACTTTGTCAGAAGATGAAATCATACTTAAAGAAGGCACAGTTGATTTTATAGGTTTTAGCTATTATTCCAGCTCGGTGGCAATCGCTAGTCCAACAGATCAGAATAAGAGTGAGGGAAATGAAATCAGTGGATACAAAAATCCGCTTTTGCCAGCTAGTGAATGGGGATGGCAGATAGATCCAGTAGGGCTTCGTATTACCTTAAATTGGCTATATGACAGGTATCAAGTTCCACTATTTATTGTGGAAAATGGATTGGGAGCAGTAGATAAGGTTGAAGAAGATGGTAGAATTCATGATATTTATCGAATTGATTATTTCAGAAGACATGTAGAAGAAATTAAAAAGGCTGTATTAGAAGATGGAGTAGAACTGATGGGATACACTCCATGGGGGTGTATAGATCTTGTCAGTGCTGGAACAGGTGAAATGAAAAAGAGATATGGCTTTATCTATGTAGACAAAGATAATGATGGTAATGGAACCTTAGAACGATATAAAAAGGACTCTTTCTATTGGTACAAAGAATGCATAAGAAGTAATGGTGAAAATATTTAATTTACAGTTCTATTAGAATTTAAATAAATACGTTTTGTGCAAATTAAAAAAGATTATATAGAATGTAAAAAAACTATTTTATTTTTAGAAAATCTAAAAGTAAAATAGTTTTTTGATTTATAAATACATGTGAGTAGATTAATATTTTTAATCAATTTATTAATATTTTTTTTATTAAATCAAAAAAAATATTATTTTAACAAGATTATAGATAAAAATGAACAATTAAAAGAATGCGTTTACAAAGGTTAAAAAGGTACAATAAAGATGTCTTAAGGGACAGAAATTATATAAAAAAAGATTAATTATTTTATAGATAATAATTAAATCAAAATAAATCAATAAACTAAACACTATGATTACTATAAATTAAAAAAGAGAGGTAGATAACAATGAAAAAATTAAAAATTGGTTTTATCGGTTGTGGTGGAATTGCAAATGGAAAGCATTTTCCTGCATTAGCAAAGTTAACAAATAAGGTTGAATTAGTTGCATTTTGTGACATTATTGAAGAAAGAGCTATAGAAGCTTCAAAAAAATATGGAACACCTGATGCTAAAGTTTATACTGATTATAAAGAGTTAATCAAAGATGAAAGCATTGATGTTATTCACGTATTAACTCCCAATGTATCACACTCAGAAATTACAGTTGCTTCTTTAGAAGCTGGAAAACATGTAATGTGTGAAAAGCCAATGGCAATTAACAGTGCTGAAGCACAATTAATGTTAGATGCTGCTAAGAGAACAGGAAAGAAATTAACTATAGGATATCAAAATCGTTTCCGTTCTGATTCACTTGAAACAAAAGAAGCTTGTGCAAATGGTGAATTAGGTGATATATACATGGCAAAAGCTCATGCTATAAGACGTAGAGGAGTTCCTACATGGGGAGTATTCCCGGATAAATCTAAGCAAGGTGGAGGTCCATTAATCGATATCGGAACTCATGCTTTAGACTTAACATTATGGTTTATGGATAACTACAAACCAAAAACTGTATTTGGATCAGTTTATCAAAAATTAGGAACATTAGAACATGGACCAGAAGGTAACATGTTTGGACCATGGGATCCAAAAACTTATGAAGTAGAAGATTCAGCTTTTGGATTCATTAAGATGGAAAATGGTGCAACTATATACTTAGAAGCTGCTTGGGCATTAAACATGATTAATCCAAAAGAAGCTCAAGTAACATTATGTGGAACAGATGCTGGGGCTGAAATGTTTGGATTAGCTTTTGCTGACCAAGGATATACTATATTTAATAAAGCTGCTCATGGTAAATTAGTTCAAACTCAACCTTCAGATGCAGGCGGAGTATTTGGATTTGAAGGAGCAGGTAACTTAGAACAACGTGATGCAGAAGCTATTCAATGGATAGATGCTATCTTAAATGATACAGAACCATTAGTTAAACCTGAACAAGCATTTGTAGTAACACAAATATTAGAAGCAATCTATAAATCAGCTGAAACTGGTAAGCCAGTAGAACTATAATAAGAAGCCATCTCATAATAACTTTTATCTAATTTTTTATATAAAGTGAAACTTAATTCAGGTGGGGGTGATCCCCATCTGAATCTTAGTTGAACTTATCCAGGAGCGTGCAGCCGTCATCTCCAACTTAAAGAAGAGGGAGTATTACGGATGCTAGCTATCGGATAAACTCACGAGAGCTGGGGAATGTTATATTCCTCAGTTCTTCTTATATAGAATTGTAGTTTTGGTGATAGTTACCAATTTATCGTGTAGGTTTACCTCTTATCTTTTAACAACTAGACAATTTATAACTTATGAGTTTAATCAAATAGAACCTAATATATAATTAATTTAAAATAACAAATGTTTACTAAAATATGAAGAAGAAAAAAGGAGAAAAAATAAATGAGAAATTACGGATTTGGAATAGATATAGGTGGAACTACAATAAAAATGGGAATATTCAAAGTAGATGGAACCTTATTAGATAAGTGGGAAGTTGTAACTAGAAAAGAGAAGAATGGAAAATATATTTTAGAGGATATTTCCAAGGAAATAAAAGCTAAGATGAAGGAAAAAGGAATTCATAGAAATGATATTGCTGGTGTAGGTCTTGGAGTTCCAGGGCCAGTTAGTAGTGATGGAACTGTTTTAAAATGTGTTAACCTTGGATGGGGAATTTTTAATGTAGAGGAAACTTTAAGTGAAATGATTGATATTCCAGTGAAAGCAGGAAATGACGCTAATGTTGCAGCCCTTGGGGAAATGTGGCAAGGTGGAGGAAAAGGCTATAAAAATGTAGTAATGGTGACGCTTGGAACAGGTGTTGGCGGTGGAATTATTATAGATGGAAATGTAATTTCAGGAACAAATGGTGCAGGTGGAGAAATTGGTCATATTAAAGTTGTTAAAAATGAAACTGAAATTTGTGGATGTGGAAAGACAGGCTGTTTAGAGCAATATGCATCTGCTACAGGAATTGTAAAAGAAGCGCAAAAACTTTTAAGCAGTAAAGAAAGACCTTCTTCATTAAGAAATTCCAGTGAAATTACCGCAAAATTAATATTTGATGCAGCAAAAGAAGGCGATGAGCTAGCTAACATATTAGTTGAAGATTTAGGTGAAAAATTGGGTGGTGCACTTGCTAATGTTTCTTGTGTATGTGATCCAGAAGTTTTTGTAATTGGTGGAGGAGTATCAAAGGCAGGAATGATTCTTATAAATGTTATAAGAAAGCACTTTATTGAAAAAGCTTTCCATGCATGTGAGGGTACAAAATTTGAACTTGCAAAGCTTGGAAATGATGCAGGGATTTACGGTGGAGTAAAATTAGTATTAGAAGTGTAAAAGCATTAAAAAAATATCGTTAAATTTAATTTGAACTGCTTCCTGTCTACTTGATAGGGAGCAGTTCAATTCTCAATAATACGATATTTTAAAGGATATATATTTTTATAATCATTATACAGGAATATTTTAATATAAGTAATTTTATTTTAGGTTTTTCGGAGTAAATGCTAATGGAAGGAGTTCCTCTAATGTATGCTCTAAGTACTCTTCTGTGCTTTTGGCAATAATTACTTTAAAAGTTTGTAAATCACAGAATTCTGCCATAACTTGCCTGCATACTGCACAAGGTGCACAGAAGTCTCCATCTCCAGGTTTTACTCCAGCTTTATTTCCTACGACTGCTATAGCTATAAAATCTTTATGTCCTTCAGAAATCGCTTTAAAGAAAGCAGTTCTTTCTGCGCAGTTTGTTGGGGTAAATGCGGCATTTTCTATATTACATCCTTGATATATTGTTCCATCAGCACAAAGTAGGGCTGCGCCTACATTAAAATTAGAGTATGGAGTATAACAGAACTTTTGAGCTTCAAATGATTTTTCTATTAATATTTTTTTATCGATCATAGTTTATTTCAATCCCTTCATTAATATTCCCAATACATTGTTAAAATTTTAGGGCGATTTAGTATAGTATTGTTATTCAAAGTGGTAAATATATATACTAAAAAGCTTGAAATTATCTATCCAATATTTCACTCAGCCATTCGTATTGGTTAATTGTATTATAGCAAAACATATTATACAATAATATGAGAAATCTCATATAGTTGGAGGTAACCATGGAGCGAATTACATCTTTGGAGCAAATCAAGAATACTGCCGAAGGTTCAGGTTTTTTCAATTACTTTTCTACAGAAATTATCCCATTTGCCCAATTACATCGTTTTGAACCGCATGAATTTATATTATGTGAAGGTCAGATTCCTGATTTTTTTTATTTTATGGTAGAAGGTCAAGCAAAGGTTTATATCACGTTAAATGATGGCAGGCTGTCCTTAGTAAATTTTTTGCATGCAGAATGTTTTATAGGTGAAATGGAGCTTCTTAAGGCTCAAAGGGATGCTATTGGAGTGCAGGCATTAACTACAGTAACCTGTATTGCCATGCCAATAAAGCAAATCAGTGAAATGTTATTAAGTGATTCAATATTTTTGAGGGAACTTTGCATATATCTTAGTAAAAAAGCTGTTGATAGCTCGCTTAAATACACATACAATATGGCATATCCTCTAGAGAACCGCCTTGCTCGATTTATCAAACTCACAGCTCATGAAGGTATCTATTCTGAAAAGCATGTCGAGGCTGCTGAATATCTTGCTGTGACTTACCGCCATCTTTTGTATGTTATGGCAGACTTTATAAAGAAAGGAATGCTAGAAAAAACTATATCTGGATACAAAATTTTGAATGAAAAAGCACTAAACGATCTTGCATACCCAAACTAAACAATAGTTTTATACCAGAAAAAACTGTCACGCTAAAATAATTAGTATGGCAGTTTTTGTAGTTAGGTACAATAAAAATAACATTATATTAATGATTTGATTGAATTTTTTACATATATAAAAAATTTTGATGAATTTAACAATATTAACATCCAAATTCCTTGGGGATGGAATAGATATTGATCCAGAAGAAGGATTTATTAAGTATATTATTAGTGGTTAAGATAATATTAGAAGTAACTCCAAATTCTTTGTGATTAATAATTAAGTGTCAATTATTAATTGTAAATAATTACACATAATCTACTATGCTAAGTTTTAATGAATTAATAGTTAATAATATAGAAGAGAATAAATTTAATTTCCTGCATAATAATATTAAAGTTAAAAAGCGCTTTTAATCTTATAATTTTAAGATAAGGGGATATGAAGATGAATTATTCTAAAGTTGCAAGTACAATATTAGAAAAAGTTGGTGGAAAAGAAAATATTAAAAAAGTAACTCATTGTGTTACAAGATTAAGATTTGAATTAGTTGATGAGTCAAAAGCTGACACAGCAGCAATTGAAGCATTGCAAGAAGTAATATCAGTAAATACAGGAAGTGGTCAATATCAAGTAATTATAGGACAGTCAGTAGGTGATGTTTATAAAGAAGTTATTAAATTAACAGGTGAAAAAGAACTAACAAGTAATTCTTCTATAGCTAAAAAGAAAACTATTAAAGATTATAGTAACAGTATTTTAGATATATTAATTAGTTGTTTTGCTCCTATTATTCCTGCTTTAGCTGGATGTGGAATGATTAAGGTATTATTATCAATTTTAACAACAGCAGGGATGCTAAATTCAGCATCAACTACATATAAAACTCTATATATTTTATCAGATACTGTACTTTATTTCTTACCTATATTTGTGGCGTATACAGCTGCGAAAAAATTCGAGGTTCAAATATCTTTAGCATTAGTAATTGCAGCTTCATTATTTTACCCTAAGTGGGCAGAAATTGGAGCAGCGGGTTCTACTAGTAGTTTATTTGGAGTTAATTTTACGATCTTTGACTATAGTTCACAAGCAATTACTGTTATGTTAGCTATTGCAATTATGAAATATGTAGAAAAGCTTGCAGAGAAGGTAAGTCCAGATATATTCAAAGCATTTTTACAACCAATGCTTACATTATTGATCACTTTTCCAATTGTACTATTTATAGTTGGTCCGATTGGACAAGTAATAGGAATCTTCTTTAACGGATTTGCTACTTTAATGCAAAGTTGGGGTTGGTTTGCAGTTGGAATTAACGCAGCACTTTTCCCGTTGATGGTATTAACAGGCGCACATAATGCTACAATTCCTTTGATTGTTCAAATGTTTGCAACTCAAGGCTTTGATAATGTATTTATTGTTGGTGGATTAGCAGCGAATATTGCTCAAGCTGGTGCTGCAGCAGCTGTTGCATTTAAGACAAAGAATAAAGGCTTAAAAGGTACAGCTATTTCAGGAGCTACTTCAGCATTATTCGGAATTACAGAACCTGCATTATATGGAGTTAACTTAAGACTTAAAAAACCACTTATTTGTGTAATAATTGCTTCATTTATAGTTGGATGTTTTGAAGGATTAGTAAAAGTGACAGCTTATAGTTTTGTTGGACCAAGTATTGCATCTTTACCAATTTTCATAGGTGAGAGAAGTTCATTTATATGGGTAATAGTAACAGTGATTTTAGCATTTGCAGTAACCTTTGCATTAACTTATATAGTTGGATTTAAGGATCTTGATAGTGGTGAATTAAAAGAAGTTTCAGCTCCATTGAAAGGTAAAGTAATTCCTTTAAAAGATGTTAAAGATCCAGCTTTTTCAGGCGAAGCAATGGGAAAAGGCTGTGCAATTATTCCTGAAAAAGGAGAGATAATAGCACCATTTGATGGAGAGATAGCAGCACTATTTCCTACAAATCATGCTATTGGAATTAAAAGAAATGATGGTTTAGAATTATTAATCCATGTAGGATTAAATACAGTTGAATTGAATGGTAAATATTTTTCTGCTAAAGTATCTGTTGGAAGCATAGTTAAAAAAGGTGATATTTTAGTTAAGTTTGATATAGATAAAATTAAAGAAGCTGGTTACGATTTAACAACACCAGTAATAATTACTAATTCTGATAACTTTAATGAAATTTCAGCTACAGATAAATTAACAGTAAAAGAAGGAGAGGTTATATTGAATGTCGAATAGGGATATTTTCAAAGATGATTTTCTTTGGGGTGCATCTACAGCTGCTAATCAAGTTGAAGGAGCATGGAATGAAGATGGAAAAGGCATTAGTGTAGCTGATATTCTTGCAACTGACTTTAACTCTGGCATGCGTAAAGAAACTGATGAAGTAATAGATGGTGAATATTATTCTTCACACAAAGCTAGTGATTTCTATCATAGATTTAAAGATGATATAAAATTAATGGCTGATATGGGGTTAAAAGGTTATCGTATGTCAATTGGATGGACTAGAATTTATCCAAATGGAGATGATGCTGAACCAAATGAAGCAGGGTTAAAATTTTATGATGATTTATTTGATGAATTAGCTAGATATGGAATAGAACCAATTGTTACTATTTCCCATTATGAACCACCATTAAATTTAGCTAAAAAAGGTGGATGGTCAAATCGTGAAATGATTGATCATTATTTAAAATATTGTGATACTATATTTAAGCGTTATAAAGAAAAAGTTAAGTATTGGATTACATTTAATGAGATTAACTGCCTACTAGTGCCATTTGGTATTATGACAGCTGGAGGAGTTTATATGCGTATGAATTCTTCAGAAAATACTTTACAGTTGAGATATCAATGTTTACATCATCAATTTGTAGCAAGTGCAAAAGCAGTTAGATTAGCACATGAAATTATTCCAGAAGCTAAAGTTGGTCTAATGATTGCAGCTATGTGTAATTATCCATTAACTTGTAACCCCAAAGATGTGTTTGCCGCAAAGCAACAAGAACAAATTATGAATATGTACTGTTCTGATATTATGATTAGAGGATATTATCCTAGTTATTCACAAAGATACTTTGATGACAATAATATTGTTTTGGATATTAAAGAAGAGGATTATGAAATTTTAAAAGAAGGCACCGTTGATTTCTACTCGTGCAGTTACTATATGACTAGTTGTGTTAGTGGGAATAATGAGGGAGAAGCTGCGGGAGCAGGTAAAGCAGCAGGAAATTTAATTTCAGGATTAAAGAATAAATATTTAGAAGCCTCTGAATGGGGATGGCAAATAGATCCTCTTGGACTTAGATATTTCTTAAATAATATTTATGATAGATATCAAATACCAATTATGATAGTTGAAAATGGACTAGGAGCACGTGATGTAGTTGAAAATGGACAAATTAACGATGACTACAGAATTAATTACCTTAGAGAGCATGTTAAAATAATAAAAGAAGCTATTATAGATGGTGTTGAACTAATTGGTTACATGCCTTGGAGTGCTATAGATTTAGTGGGATTATCTACAGGTAGTTTAGAAAAAAGATATGGTTTTATCTACGTAGATGCTAATGATCACGGGGAAGGAACTTATAATCGTATTCCTAAAAAATCATATTATTGGTATAAGAATGTTATAGGAACAGTTTATGTAAATGATTAGATTTAATTAATTGACTTATATTTTTTAAATAAGTATAATCTTAAAATAAAGTGCAGAATTATTATTAGCTACATTGTATCAATTATTAACGTTATTATTTTTGTGTTGAGGAATAAATATGAAAAATAAATTAGTGAACTATAAGTTTTTTAAGAATGAGAGTATAACTAAATCTAGTAGAGATATTGAGATAGTATATTGTTTAGAGGGTAAGATTAATATTAAAGTAGATGGATTAGAATATATTTTAAATAACGATGATGTTATAGTAATAAATTCTATGAAAAATTATGTTATATCTGATGTTAATCAAGCAATATATGTTATATTAACAATAGATTATTATGAACTGAGAAAATTAATTAATGATACAAATAAAATTTTTGTATGTAACTCAATTATAGAAGATAACGAAAATTATGCTGATTTAAAAAATATTATTAAGAAAATACTTAATTGCCATTTTGATGATAGTGAATACAGGAATATGTATTATCTAAGATATAGTAGTGATTTAGTTATATATTTACTAAATAATTTTGCTAATACTGCCATATCATTTAGTGATGATGATAAGAGAATGATCGAAATAACTGATTATATAGAAAGTAATTATAAATATAGCATTAAATTAGAGGAGGTTGCCAATTCATTATATTTGTCACCACAATACTTTGCTAAATATTTTAAAGAAAAAACTGGTACTACATTTTTAAAATATTTAAATAATGTTCGCTTGAATCACGCATTAAATGATTTAAATAATCCCAAAAACACTATAACTAAGGTTGCATTGGATAATGGGTTTCCTAATATTACATCGTTTACTAAGGTATTTTATGAAAAATATAATATTAATCCAACTAAATATCGTAAAAAACTAGAAAATAGAGATGCTAATAGCAAAATGGAGATTGCTGATTATGAAATTAAGAAGAGTTTGGTTAATATTAATAATGAAAAACAAGTTGTTTTTGATAAGGAAATAAATATAGATCCTAATCAGTTATTAGAATATAATCGTTATTGGGCTAAAGTAGTTAATTTTGGGTTAACTAAAGATTTGTTAAATGAAAAGATATGTAATCAACTAAAATTACTTAAGGAAGAATTAAAATTTGAGAATGCTAGAGTTATTATAAATTTTGAGGATACTGAATTTTATGAATTACAAAATGCTTTGGATTTTTTAATGGAATTAAGGATTGGAATATGGTTGGTGTTAGATTTAAACAATCATTATGATAAAGAAATTGTTTATTTATTTAAAAGTTTATTAAACTTTTTAGTAAATAGGTATGGTACACAAGTTCAAAATATGACTTTTGAATTATTGTATAACGGAACTAACTATTATGAATATGCACAGATATATAAGAATATTGAACAAATATTAGCAGATTATAATGTAGGAAAAAAACTAACAGGACCAGGTTTATTTTTAGATCAGGATGGTTTGAATTTAAAAGAGTATTTTAAAGCGATGCTTAAAAATAATATTGAACTACAATATTTAACACTTTCAATTACTCCGTATACGTTTAGAAAAATCGATGATAAAGAATCTATTAGTAAAGTTACGGATACCAATTATATATTAAGTCAATATAATTTAGTAACTGAAATTATGTCTAATATGAATTTAAATTTAAAAATATATTTTACTCAATGGGAAGAATTTCAAGGTAAAAATAATATTTTAAACGATTCCTGCTATAGAGGAGCCAACATTGTAAGAAATATAATTGAATGTTTTAATAAAGTTGAAGGCTTGAGTTTGATTACCCCATTAGATTTATTGTCAAGAATAAGTGGTAATGGGATAGTTGAAGGCTTAACAGGTATAATATGTGGCAAGGGAATGAAAAAGCCTGCTTATTATGCTTATAATTTCTTTAATAAAACAGATAAATATTATGTAACAAGTGATGATAATTGTTTTGTAAGTGCATCAGGTAATCGTAGTTTTCAGATTGTTTGTCATAATTGTAAGAAATTAAACTATAAGTATTATACTAAAAGTTCAAAAGAATTATCATTGGATAACATGTATGAGTATTATGATGATGATGAAAAACTAAATATTACATTTAAGATTAGTAATATACCAAACAGTAAATACTTAATTAAAACTAGAACCATTAATAAAAATATAGGTAGTATACAAGATGAATGGAAGAGAATGGGATATAAGGATACTTCAAATGTAGGTCCAGAAGAAATAAAATATTTAAATAGTTTTTCAATACCACAAATTAGAGCAGAGGTAGTTAGTGTTAATAATAATAATTTAGTTTATAAATGTAAATTAGAACCTAATGAAATAAAACATATTCATATAGTGTATTTGCATTAGAAAAGCCCTATATGAATATAGGCAGAATAAAAATAACTACATAAAATAGCTTCAAGGTTTAAGTTAACCTTGAAGCTATTTTATGTTTGGAAATTAATTTGAACAAATTTGTTATGTAAAGATTTATTCAAAAAGTTATCATTAATAGAGTTAAATAATATGTTAGATAGAATTAGGGTTTCGATTTAAAAGCTCTGTTTTAAAAAAATTCAATTCTATTTTAGTATTGTTTGATCTCCAGGCTGCAAAAATATCTGAATCTTTTTGAGGGTTATCATATTCATATAAACGAATTTTTTTATCAAGAGTTATTTTATTATTACATATGGTAACACCCTCACCATTTTTAACTGCAAGAATTAATGAATTCATATTTTTTGTGTGTTTTATTATATTTGGAGAAAAACCGTGTATTCTGCAAGTGTTCTTTACTCTTTCAATTCCATTAGCTGATTCTTCAGGAGAAATTACAATAAAAGGTTGGTCAGCTAAGTCTTTTAATGTAACATTATCTAATTTAGATAATGGATTAGAAGTAGGGACTGCAATGGCCATTTGTGTTTCCTGAAAGTGACTAGACTCAACATCTTTATAAGCTGCTAATTCAAAATAAGGTATAAATACTATATCCAATGCTTTAGAATTGAATTTATCGCGTAAGTCTTTAAAACCATAGGTTTCTAAATTAACAGTTATATTTGGATATTTTTCATGAAACAATTCTACTAATTCAAGTATAGCTTCATCACTATGAAAAGTTTCAATATTACCAATATTCAATGAACCTGTATATGTATTGCTTAATAATTTAGCATTGGAAATAGATTCATTGAAATTTTCTTCTAAAATGCTCCACTCTTTGAAAAGTGAGTAACCACTAGGTGTTAGTGATACAGATTGATTATTGCGAGTAAAAAGAGATAAGCCTAATTCCAGTTCTAATATACGAATTTGTTTACTTAGAGCAGGTTGTGATATATAAAGTAATTTTGAGGCTTCAGTGAAATTCAGGACTTCAGCCAATATGAGAAAGTAACGAATTTGTTGAAAAGAAATTCTATACATAGATGCGCTCCTTTATCTATTTATGACAAATTAACCAAGGAATTGCCTTGATATTATTACAAATAACATAATTTTATTATACACTAAGGATATTTATATTGAACAGTTAAATTATTAACAGGTTTTATTATAACTAAAAGTTATGATTAACTATTCTTTTTTTCTATTAGACCATGTATACGTTTCAAAGTTATAATTGATATATAGTAAGGTTAACTATACACTATAGTTTTAATTTTTGTCTATAATTATGTAGTTTTATTAAATTAAGTGGTGTTAAATATTTATCAAAAATATATGGAGGGATTTTTAATGAATAAAATTGAAACAGATGTAATCGTAGTTGCTGGAGGACTTTCAGGATTAGCTGCAGCAGTTGCGGCAGCAGAAAATGGTGCAAGAGTAACAGTTTTTGAAAAATCAAATACTACAGGTGGAGCTGCTAATATGGGAATGGGGCCACTTGGAGTAGGATCATCAGTTCAAAGAAATCAAATGGTACAACTTACTCCAGGAGAAGCTTTTAGAAAACATATGTATTTCACTCATTACCGTGTAGATGCTCGTATGGTTCGTGATTATTATTTTAAATCAGGAGACACTATTGATTGGCTTATAGATATGGGTGTTGAATTTTTAGGTGTATCAAGAGCTTTTGGTGCACCAGAAAATACAAGAGCATATTCAGATGGAGAATTTACATGGCACGTTGTTAAGCCAGAAGGTGGCGGAGCACCAGGTCCTCGTGCAGCTACTTCTATGACAAAGAAAATGACAGAAAAAGCTTTAGAATTAGGCGTAGAAATAATTTTCGAAACACCTGTTAGCAAGATTATCATGGAAGATGGCCAAGCTGTTGGAGTAATAGCTAAAAATAAGGATGGAGAAGAAATTGAAGCAAGAGCTAAATCAGTTATATTAGCTACTGGTGGATTTGGAGATAATCCTCAAATGATTAAAGAACAAACAGGATATGAATTTGGAAAAACTATTTTCAACTTCGCTATCCCAGGTATGAAGGGTGATGGTATCAAAATGGCTTGGGAAGCAGGAGCTGGACATACGCCATGTTCAATGGAATTAATGTATCAATTACCAGATAATATGAATCACTTCATACTTGATGGTGCATTCCGTCAGCCTTGTCTTTGGGTAAATAAACTTGGACAAAGATTTATGCCAGAAGATCAAATTGCAAATACAACATTTACTGGAAATGCAATTACTGCTCAACCTGGAAGTGTAGCGTATGCAATATTTGATAGTAAACTTCTTAAGAAATACAAGAAAAAAGGACCAGATATAGTATCTCACGTACATCCACATGATTTGTTCGATCATTTTGATGAACAATGGGAAAGAGATCTTGAAGCTGGATATGAACCAATAGCTCAAGCAGACACTATTGAAGAACTAGCAGAAAAAGCAGGTGTTGATGTAGCTGGGTTAGTAGCACAAGTAGAAGAATACAACGATATGTGTGCTGAAGGATTTGATGAATTATTTGAAAAGGACAGACAATATATGCAACCAATTGAAAAAGGACCTTTCTACATCTGTCGCCAAAATGTTGGAGCTTATGGTTCAATAGGTGGAGTTCTTATTAATCATAAAACAGAAGTTATGACTGGAGATTATAAAGTGATTCCTGGTTTATATGCAGTTGGTACAGATGCATGTAATATTTTTGGTGATAGTTATCCATTCATCTTATCAGGAAATACAATGGGATTCTGTTTAAACAGTGGACGTATTGCAGGAGAAAATGCAGCAGCTAAATTAAGTGATTTTTAATTAGCGGAATTTGGATGTTTGGCAGGCGATTTTAATTGCTTGCCAAATTACATAAAGAGCAAGTCGATGTAATTTTTACTAGGCTTGTTGTTTTATTTCATTAGGAGGAATATCAAATGAAGATAATAATAGAAGGAAAAGAAATAGAAGCAAAAGAAGGCGCATCAGTATTAGAAACTTCTCTTGAAGCAGGAATTTATATACCACATTTATGTAAGCATCCTGATTTGGAAGCAGTAGGAGGATGCCGTCTTTGTTCAGTTGAAGTAGATGGCGATGAAAATCCAGTGCCTGCTTGTAAGACAAAAGTACAAGATGGTATGTCAATAAAGATAAATACAGAAAAAGCAGATAAAACAAGAAAAATGGCTATGGAATTAATTCTAGCAACCCATCCAGCAGAATGTACAGGATGTCCAAAGTATGGGAAGTGTGAATTACAGTCTTTATACCAATACATGGGAGTAAGTGCAGAAAGGTGGAGAAAGAAATCAAGACCAGTTCCTAATGATTCAAGTAATCCATTAATCGATCATTTATTTACAAGATGTATTAGATGTGGAAGATGTATTAGAGCATGTAGAGAATTAAGAGGTGTTAAAGTATTAGATTATCAAAGAACAAAAGATGGTATTCGTGTTGGAGTAGATGGTGGAGTATCTCTTGAAGAAGCAGGCTGTAAATTCTGTGGTGCTTGTATAGAAGTATGTCCAACGGGATCTATTATGGATTCTCTTGGTATGAAGAAAGAAGATATGTCTTATAGTGATTCAGTAGTACCTTGTAGAGCTGCATGTCCAGCACATACAGATGTTCCAAGATATATTCGTTACATTAAAGAAGGAGACTTTGTAAAAGCAACTGCTGTAATACGTGAAAAGGTTCCTTTCCCAGAAACTTTAGGAAACATTTGTAATCACGTATGTGAAGATAACTGTAAGAGAAATGAGTTTGAAAATCCAATTTCAGTTTGTAAATTAAAAAAGGCAGCAGCTGAAGGTGATGATGGTTCTTGGAAGAGCAAAGCCCGAAGAGAAGCACCAACTGGAAAGAAGGTTGCAGTAATAGGAGCAGGACCAGCAGGGTTAACATCTGCATACTTCTTAGCAAAGAAAGGTCATTCAGTTACAATCTTTGAAGAAAATGAAAAAGCAGGTGGACAATGCCGTTATGGAATTCCAGCTTACCGTTTACCTGATGATGTGCTTGATAGGGAAATTGGAGATATATTAGCAGAAGGAATAGAACTTGTTCTTAACACTAAAGTTGATGCGCCAAAGAGCTTATTGGAAAAGGGTTATGATTCAGTGCTTGTATCAACTGGTACTCATAAAGGAACAATGCTTCCATTAGAAGGAAATGACTTACAAGGTGTATATGTGAATGCTGATTTCCTTAAGAAAGCACGTCAAGGAAATCCTCTTGAGGTGAAAGAAAAAGTCATGATTCTAGGTGGTGGTAATGTAGCTTATGACTGTGCTAGAACAGCATTAAGATTAGGTGCAAAAGAAGTTCACATTGCATGTCTTGAAAATCTTTCTCAAATTACTGCTACTAAGGAAGAAATTGAGGAAGGTAGAGAAGAAGGAATCATTTTACATGATGCACATTCATTCTTAAGAATTACTGGAACTGAAAAAGTTGAAGGAGTAGAATTACAAAAAGTTGATAAATTCTATTTTGATGGTGATAGAAGAGCTGTTATTGAATTAGTAGAAGGTTCTAATGAAATAATTCCAGTTGATAATGTTATTTTTGCTGTTGGTCAAAAACCAGCTGGAACAGAAGTTATGGAAGTTGAATTAACTCATGGTCCATATATTAAGACTAATGAAGCTTCAGAAACAAGTGTAAAAGGAATCTTTGCAGCTGGAGATGTAGTTACAGGAACTAAATCAGTAATTTCAGCAATTGCAGCAGGACGTAAAAGTGCTGAAGAAATTGATAAGTATTTAGGTGGAAATGGTGATATATCAGAAAATCTTATAGATAAAGAAACACCAAATCCATACATTGGAAGATGTTCTGGTTTCTCTAAATTAAAAAGAACTTCAATAGAACTTGTTGAAGCAGATAAGAGAAAATGTAATTTTGATATAGTGGAAAAAACTTTATCAAAGGAAAAAGCTATGTGTGAAGCAAGTCGTTGTTTACAATGTGATTTAAGATTAAATTTAAAAGCTCCTAAAATGTGGAACGAATATTAGAGAGGTGAAAGAAAATGAATAATTATTTAATATGTAATGGAGTAGCTGCATACAAAGAAGCACCAGTTTCAATTGATATTTTAAAGAATAATACCTCTCAAGTTTTAGAAGCAATAAATTTAAAAAAAGCAGAAGAGAATTATATCGTATTAGATCAAAAGGAAAAAGAGCTTCAAGGGAAATTAGAAGTAGAAGCTAAAAATTATCCAGATATGAACTTGAAAATTGTATTAGTTGATGGAAGTTTTGGATTTGTATATAGAAACTCAAGTGCAATTTTAAAAGTTGTAGAAGGAGAAAAGGCAATTCCTGCATCTAAGGAAGAAGACAAAGCTGTGTTTACTGCAGAAATGCTTTTAGACAGTGATTCAAAGAAGGTATATGTAGGTGGAAATGCAAAGAAAAGCGGAAGTTACACTTTTAATAAAAAGGTTTCTCCAAAGGAAATTTTAGAAACAGCAGGTGTTAAAGGTGAATTTAAAGGAATGTATTTAGGTTATCCAATGGGAATGTTCATAGGAGAAGCTGATCTTGATACTGAACTTGAGCTTACAACAGATTATATTATTATATTTGATGAAACTGATTGTATTTTAGATAAATTAAAAAATATAGCAGAAAGCTATATCAAAGAATCTTGCGGAAGATGCGTTTTTGGATTTGAGGGAGTTACTCAAATTAACATGATTCTTTCAGATATTTCACAAAAAAAAGGAAAATCAAGTGATATAG
Source organism: Clostridium sp. C2-6-12 (assembly GCF_009928485.1). Classification (GTDB taxonomy): domain Bacteria; phylum Bacillota; class Clostridia; order Clostridiales; family Clostridiaceae; genus Clostridium. The sequence goes on from NZ_JAABNP010000021.1 coordinate 92,882, forward strand.
CTTTATTGTTAGACCTTTGTAGTGAAATGAAAAATCAAGTACTTTGTGAAGTTGATGGAACACTTGCTTCATCGGTACTAAGTGCTATGAGTATTTTCAAAAATGAGATAGAAGAGCATATTACTAAAAAAGCTTGTAAAGCTGGTACATGTAGTAAATTTGTTACTTATCATATTCTTGCAGATAAATGTATAGGATGCACAGATTGTGTAGATGAATGTGATGATGATGCAATTCTTGGAAAGAAGAAGTTTATACATGTAATTGACCAAGATGAATGTACTCAATGTGGTAAATGTGTTGAAGCTTGTGATGAAGAAGCAATTGTTAAGGCTGGAGCAATTAAACCTAGATGTCCACAAAAGCCTATTCCATGTAAGCGTTAATTATTGATGATACATTTATGAATTTTATGCGATACAAAAATGTATCGCATAAAATGTTTAAAATGCTGATTTTAGGAGTCTCTGAATGTGTGATACAATATTGTATTAAATTATGAATGTTTTCAATAATTTTAAAGTTAACTTTGACTTATAAGAAACTATAAATTAAGGAATAAGTTGTGTAAAAAGGTGAATTTTTAGAAAATATGAGTGCAAGAATTATTGTATATGCAAAATGGCATGGTTTTTGCGTAATAATATATTTATATATAAAAATTAAGGCGTTATGTGAAAAGGAGAATATATATGTTAAGAGAGTTAAGAACAGAATTAACAAAACAAGAAGAAGAAAAATCATATGTAAAATATTATAATCAACCAATTGCAGAACCTAACAAAGAATTATTAGATATTTTGAAGCAAGGTCCAATGGATCCAGAAAAAGCTTTAATGCCAGAAGATATAAAGCATTTACTTGAGCCAGGATATGATGAAGTTGAAACAGGATACTGTATATTACCAAATGGAACTGCTTATGTGGCTGTTAATAATAAATTTCCAGGAGTAACATTAGATATGATAAACTGGTGGTTTGCATGGCATGCACTTGAGGATTTACGTTACATGCTATGGTTCAGAAAAGGTCATTATGGAATATCTGTAAGTGATGAAGATAGAGAAAAGATTTTAAGCTCAGATACATCTATTTTAGAAAAATTTCAAGGTCTTACACATCACGTAATAGAAGATGCAGGAAATGGACCAGAAGATATTCAAATTTCATTTTTAAAACCAGAATCTTTAGGCATTGATGGAAAAGAACTTGCAGATAAAAAAATTAGTATAGTATGTGCCAATGGTTTATCACAATCAAGAGCAGGTGGACCTAAAGCACCAGCTGTAATGATACATTTATTTAGAGAAGTACCAGGTGGAATTGAATCACGTTCTAGATTTTGGATGGGATATCATATGATTGATCAAAAACCTTGCAAGTTAATTCCAGATGGAATACAAATACCGGTACAAGCTCCTATGGGACTAGCTTTCCACAATGTTGAAGAGTATAGTAATTTAGCTGCTATTTTACCAAGCTTATATGAAGAAATGAATGGGAAAATATAAAATTTTAGAGCAATATTTTAATGAATCAGTATATTCATAAGGCTTTAACTAACGAAAAAGATTAATTAGGATAAACGTTGTATGGCTATTATTTAATGGTTAAATTCGTTTATAAGGGGAGAATAATAAAATGAATAATAAAAAAGGGGATTTATTATGGGGGCTGATATTAATAGTTTGGATATTAATATTAGTAATACCTGTATCTCGAATAATGTTTATAGAAGTAACAGAAGCTCATCCATACATTGGTGGATTCGTTAAGTTTGCAATATTGGCATCAATGGGAGATTTACTTGGAGGCAGAATTTTAAAGAATCAATGGAATATTCCAAGAGGCTTCATCTTAAAGGGCGTTGTTTGGGGAATAATAGGTATGATGGTTACATTAGTTTTTACTGTATTTATGGGAGGTACAGCAGCAGCTCAAGCTACAGGAAAACTTCCTTTTTCAGGAGTAGCATTTGCACAGGCCTTTTTAGGAAGTACAATAATGAATCTAACATTTGGACCTATGATGTATATATATCATAAGTTTGGTGATTTAATTGTTGATTTAAGTTATGAAAAAAAGCTAAAGGAAATTACCGTAAAAGATTTGGTAGATAGAGTTGACTGGTATACTATTGTAAGTTTCTCATGGCTTAAGACTTGTACATGTGTTTGGATACCTTGTCATACAATAGTATTCTTATTGCCACCAGAATATAGAGTGCTTGCATCTGCATTTTTATCTATACTACTTGGGATAATAATAGCTGTTTCAAAGAAAGGAAGCAATGGAGCAAAAGCTTTAAGTAAATAATAAAAACTATTCTAGAATGTTTAGAAAATAAGGTGAGGGCTTATATTGAATTAATAAATATGAGCCTTCTTCTTTATTTTATATAGAATTAAGGAGGATATGCTGATTTTTTGTAGAATTTAATCTAAAGAAGTAGTGTTACTATAGATAAATATTTAAAATAACTAATTGGGATTCTTATTAGTTATTTTATTTAAGAAGGAGTGGAAGGTAATGAAATGGTTTAATAATTTAAAAATTAGTCAAAAATTAATTTCGTCATTTATTTTGGTTGCCTTGTTTGTAGGGGTATCAGGATTAATTGGAGTAAATGGCATGAAAACGATCAATGGAAATCTAACAAGTATTTATAATAATGATTTAAAAAAGATTGATTATATTAATAAACTTAAAGCGTCATCAATTGCTGGTGAAAGGGATATGTTGCTATTAACAAATCCTAATTTTAGAATGGGACTTGATTCTTTTAAGAAAACTATTGAAACAACAAAAGTAAATGAGGATGAACTTATTAAAAACTATAAAGCTTTGTTGATAAATGAAGCAGATAAAAATGAATTCGCTGCTTTTGAAAAATTAGAGGCTGACTCTAGGGTTACCTCGGACAAAATAATGAAAGTAGTTGATACGGGTGATTACCAAAATGTTGGTGGATTAATGTCTGAATATGGTCAGAATATTATAACTAAAAAAATAGAACTTTTGGATAAAATATTGGGGGATGTTACAGATAGTGCTACTGCCGATTATAATAGCAGTCAAAAAGTATATAATAGTGCTATTGTTAAAAGTACTATGATAAGTGTTTTGAGTTTAATAGTATCTATAGCATTAGGATTAACAATTTCTAGCTTAATTTCAAAAAAAATAAATAAAGTACTGGTTGTTGCTAAAGCACTAGGTGAAAATGATTTATCTAAGACGGCTCAAATAGATGATAATAGTGATCTTGGAATTTTAGCAAAAGCATTAAATAAATCTATAGAAAACTTAAGAGCATTAATAGGACAAATATATGAGGGATCTGCTGAAATAAATGAGATTAGTGATGAAATATCTACTACAACAGAAGAAATAGCTGCTAAAATGGATGTTGTAAATGAATCTGTTAAACAAGTATCGTTAGGGGCAGAACAACTAAGTGCTACAACAGAAGAATTAAATGCTACAACAGAAGATGTTGCCAATAATATATCAGATGTTGCTGAAAAGGCAACTCGAGGAAATAAGAGTTCTAAAAGTATAGAATTAAAAGCTGAACAAATTAGAAAAAAAGCAGAAAGTAGCGCTGATGTATCAGCAAAATTATATATTGAAAAACAAGGAAGTATAGTAAAAGCAATTGAAGAAGGAAAGATAGTTAGTCAGGTTAAGGTAATGGCAGATGAAATAGGAAATATAGCAAGTCAAACAAATCTTCTTGCACTTAATGCTGCAATTGAAGCTGCAAGAGCAGGAGAACAGGGAAAAGGTTTTGCTGTAGTTGCTGATGAAGTTAGAGCACTAGCAGAACAATCGTCAGAAACTGTTGAAAAGATTCATGCTGTAACACAAAAAGTTCAAGAAGCATTTGATAATATGTCTAATAGTGCTTATGATATCTTAAGTTATATTGATGATAAGGTGAAATCAGATTATGCGATGTTTGTAGAGACTGGAAAGCAGTATGGTGGAGATGCTGTAGGATTTACTCATTTATCATCAAATATTGTAAGCTCAATGAATATGGTAAATCAAACTGTATCAGAGATCAAGAATGCAATACAAACTATATCAGCAACAGCTGAAGAGTCAGCGGCAAGTTCAGAAGAAATCTTAGCAAGTGTTAATGAATCAACTGAAGCAATTCAAAAGATAGCTAAAACTTCAAGAGATCAAGTAGCATTAGCGGAAAAATTAAATAATATGATTAAAAACTTTAAATTATAAAAGTTGTTTAATTAATGTAAATGAATTATTAATAAATTAAAAGTAGAGTTAATAAAGAGGTTAAGGCTGCTGCAATACTAACAGAGCTAGTATTGCAGCAGTTATTTTTTATTGTTTTGTATATATATAATAAGGAAGAGTAACTACAATTTTATCATTAACCAATTTGTAAGGTACCTTTTGGAGTGAATCCTCATTATAAATTAGATTCAGACTTACATTGTATAAGGAATCAGATAATATATCTAAATCCTGATTAGCAGTTCCCCAGCCATCATACTTTATCGATTAAATCTTTGGCTTCTTTTAAACCATCTATTCCAACAACTGGAATATGCTTTGAACTATCACCTTTGTTATATACCCATATTTTTGAAGTGAAGCAATAGCTCCAACTGCCATAGCATCATTATTTGAAATTATTGCCTCTAGTGAATTTATCTATTAGACTGAAATTTTATTTGAAAATCATGAAGAATGTGTAGTAAACAGATTTTAAAAGGAGCGTTCAATGTGAGTAATGTAACTAATAATATTAACGAGAATAACATACCAATAATAATTAATTTAAATAAAGTTAAACGGATTTTTTCAAATGTCCAAAAGAATATGGAGTTTCTATTTGTTCTTAAAGGTGAGTTGAAAGTAATTATAAATAATCAAAAATATAAATTGTCTGAGTCGGATGTGTTATTAATTAATAATGGAGATGTGTATGAGCTTTATGGCGAAGAAGAAAATATTGTTTTATCAATGCAAATTGACAATGATTTTTTCAATAATGTTATGAGAGGTGAGCAAAGTTTATTTTTATGCAATTCTTCTATTGATGAAAATGAAAATTACAATGATATTAGAAAAATATTATCTAAAATAATATATGAATATTCTATTAAGAAAAATAGGTATGACTTTAAAGTGATGTCTTTATTATATGACTTGATTTATTTATTAGATATGAATTTTACGATTATAGAAGAGTATAAGATGCAAACTTTAGAAGTTAAGAATAGTAAGCATACTGAACGTATAAATAATATATTAGCTTATATTAAACAAAATTATTATAAACAAATTTCCTTGCAAGATGTAGCTGATGCTCAATATTTAACTCCTGAATATTTAGCTAAGTTTTTTAAAAGTCATATGAAAATGACTATATTAAAATATTTAAATGAGTATAGATTATCTCAAGCAGTAAAAGAGCTTATTCGTACAGATAACTCAGTTACTATAGTTGCAATGAATAATGGATTTCCCAATTTAGCTGCATTTAATAAAATATTTAAAGAAATATATAATACTACACCAGCAGAATATCGTACTCAAATTAGAAAAAGACAAGAAATAAATAATAAAGATGAAATAATAGAATTAGAAATAACTAAAGTTGATTACAATCAAGCTCTAGAAAAGCTGACTCAATACGTAACTTATGAAGAGGAAACATATAATAAATTCCCACAAAATGACTTGGTGAAAAATGTTATAGTAAATGCTAATGTAGACAATATAAAGCACGTTGCACATTCATGGAGAAATTTAATTAATCTTGGTTATGCTCAAGATGGGTTAAGATCAGATCTGCAGCAGCAGCTAACACATATACAAAATAAAATACAATTTAAATATGCTAGATTTCAAGGTGCTTTTAGTGATGAAATTATTAGTTATGGAGAAGAGGCTTTGGAGGAAGGGAATTATAACTTTACAAAAATAGATAAATTGATTGATTTCTTTTATAGCATTAATTTAAAGCCGTTTATTGAGCTTGGCAATAAAGCTAAAGTTCTAAGTATTACATCTAATAAAGCTATGTATTTTAGAAATCCTTCAAAAAAAGAAAAAAGTTTCAAGAAATCGTTAGAGTTGTTAGAAAAATTTATTGTACACTGTACTAATAGATATGGAATAACAGAGGTATCACAATGGTACTTTGAATTTTGGAAAGAAGGAGAAAATGATTACGTTTTTTGGAATGGAAGTTTTCATAAATACATAGAAGAATTTAAGTGTTATTATGATACTATAAAAAAAATAGTACCAGAGGCTAAAGTGGGAGGTCCAGGTTTTAATACCGAGGTAAATAAAAAATGGTTTGGCGAGTTTTTAAATCAATTAAAAAGAACAAATACAAAGCTAGACTTTTTATCAATATCATTATATCCATATGAACTAATAGAGGATAATAAAATCGAAGAAAACGAAAAGAAAAATAATAGGGCAAGTGAAGAACGAGAATATAGAACTCGATTACTATCTTCAAAAGATAGAAATTATTCAAAAGTTCAGCTTACAAAAATTAGAAAGATGATTAAAGCAGCAGGTATTGAAATTCCAGAAATTCATGTTACAGAATATAATTCTAGTATATCTCATCGTCATCCAGCTAATGACACAATCTTCAAATCAGCTTATATTACTAAAAATATAATAGATAATTTAGATGAAACAGATAGCTTTGGATATTGGTTTTGCTCTGATATTTCTGGAGAATTAAAAGATTCAAAAAATCTATTATATGGAGATATGGGAATAATAAGTGCAAATGGAATAAGTAAACCAGGATTTTATGCTTATGAAATGTTAGCAAAGCTTGGAAATAGCTTGATACAAAAAGGCGATGGATATGTTATAACTAAAGAATCTTCTTATAGTTACCAAATTATCACTTATAATTATAAGCATTTTAATTATTTTTATTGTTTAAGTGAAGAAGCATCAATAAACTTAGACCAATATTACAATATTTTTGAGAATGAACAAAAACTAAATATAAATATAACTTTAAGTGGGATAAAAAAAGGAAGATATCGTATAAAGAAATATATTTTAAATAGAGAGCATGGAAGTATTTTTGATGAATGGCTAAATATGAATTCTATTTACAATATAAAAAAAGATGAAATTGAGTATTTAAAACAAATTTGTGTGCCCAAACAGAAAGTTTTTTATGTGGAAAGTATAGATGAATTAAAAGTAGAAAGTTGTCTTTCACCTCATGAAGTTAATCTTTATGAGATTACATTTGAGTATGCCAATCATAGTTGATGATAAAACTGAAATATTATATTTATATAAATGAAAAATATGGTGAAATTCAATCTGAATTAGCAATAATTTTGTATTAGAAAAAACTGTTACACTAAAATAACTAGTGTAGCAGTTTTTTGAGTTCTCAGAATGGATATAAAACTTACTTGTGATAGTTAGAGAAAACCCTAATTATATCTTATTTAGAATATGCGGTTGGTAAAATGTTGGATTTTTAATTTGAAATATCATATTGTATTTTGTTGTTTATAAATATAAAAGTAAGTCAATGAATAAAAAAATGAGAAAAATAAAAAAAATTTTCTGTATAATTTTTATAAGATTTAGTGTAAGGAATTTAATAAATGTATTATACACTTACAAAAAGAAATAGAAAAACTTATACAATAATATAAGTGTATAAGTGTATAAAACCCAAAAAGGTTATACTCATGAAAAAAGTGTATATGTATCTTTGAAAAACTGTTTTTAAACGATTTCTTATAGCGTTGACAAGAAAAAAATGATAGTGTATTGTGTAAATACAGTATATAGTGTATAAATTTCTTATGGAGGTGTTTGTATGAAGTCAAACAAAGAATTAGTTTATGAGTTTATTCAAAAATGTTCTAACTCAGTAACTGTTGAAGAGTCCAAAGGAGTTTCTACGCAATACTTAGCAACCAGATTAGGTATACAAAGAACAAATATTAGTAGTGTTCTAAATATATTGGTTAAAGAAGGGTATATAGAAAAAATTAATGGTCGACCAGTTCTATATAGAATAAAAAAAGATTGGAATCAAATAAAAGGAGAGCAATCTTGCTTTAATCAGTTAATTGGTTGTGATGGTAGTTTGAAGAATGCAGTTCAATTGGCCAAAGCTGCAATTCTTTATCCACAGAGAAGTTTACATTCACTTATTTTAGGACAAGGTGGTTCTGGAAAGAGTTATTTTGCTGAATTGATGTATAACTTTGCAAAGGATAATAGGATTATTCAAGAAAACTCACCATTTATAAATGTTAATTGTTTTGATTATAATGATAATTTAGAACATATGAATGAAGAATTATTTGGAACGGGCAATAAAAGTTTATTAGCAAAATCAGAAGGTGGAGTATTGTATATTGATAATATTCAGCTACTTCCATCAAATGCACGAAACAGTTTAAGAAAGGTTCTAGAAAATAATTATTTGGAGATTGATGGAACAAAAAAACACTTCAATGTAATTATTATTTGTGCAATGGATGATTCAATAAATAGTAGTATAGTGGATAATTATAGTAATTATTTTTCTATAAAGATTCAATTGTTACCATTATCTGAGAGAACTCTAGAAGAAAGATTTAAAATGATCCAAAAGTTTTTTGCTATAGAAGCAGAAAGAAGTAATAAAGCAATTAATATTAATCCGGAATTATTAACGTGTTTATTACTTTATGATTGTGAATTAAATGTAAAGCAATTAAAAAAAGATATTCAATTGGGATGTGCAAATGCATATGTTAGAGAATACTATTTAGAAAACGATAATATATCGGTTTTGATGTCTGATTTTCCTTATTATATTCGAACTGGATTATTAAATTTAAAAAATAACAGAACAGAGATTAAGGAAATAATAGTAGAAAATTGTAACTACATATTTTCCAAAGAAGAAGCAGTTATGATTACGAAGGCAGAGAAATCTGAGAAGAAAAGCATGTATGATTGGATTGATGAAAAGGTAAATGAGTTAAGAGACAGAGGAATTGAAGAACGTGATATTAATACAATTATTAGTATAAATATTGAAAATGAATTTAAAAAATATAGTAAAAAACTTAGTGAGACAGTAATTGATAAGGAACAATTATCACAGATAGTAAATAGTAGAATTATTAAATTAGTTACTGATTTTTTAGAAAAAGCAACAATTGAATTTAATAAAGTATATCCGGTTTCTGTGTTTTATGGTTTGTGTCTACATCTTGACTCTACTTTAAATAAGCAAAATAAGACGCAAAGATTAAATAATGAACAAATTATGGAAGTAATCAATCAACATAGTAATGAATATGCTTACTGCGTTAAATTTATAAGTTTATTAGAACAAGAATTTAAAATGAGAATATCCATTGATGAAGTGATTTTTATTACTATGTTTATTACTAAAGATTATGTAGTGGAGTCAGAAGAAAAATATCCAGTGGTATTAATAGCACTTCATGGAGAGGCAGCTGCAAAATCAATTGCTGAAGTTGTTAATTTTATGAGCAGTTATCCTGCATACTATTATGATATGCCTTTAAATAAAAGTACTGAACTTGGGTATAAAGAGTTAAGGGAGTTAGTTTTGAAAATTCATAAAGGAAAAGGAATATGTGCTATTTATGATATGGGATCTTTTAAAACTATGTTCGATATGATTTCACAAGAAACAGGGATAAAGATTAAAACTTTAGAAGTTCCAATAAGCCTAATTGCTTTAGATTGCATCAGAAAAATTATGTTAGATATGGATATAGATAAAGTACATGGCAATTTATTAGAACGTTATGGGAATATAATGGATATGCCAAATGATTCTTATTACAAGGTGGACAGCAAGAATGTTATTTTAACTTTATGTATGAGTGGTGAAGGTGCTGCAATACAAATAAAAAAATATATAGAAAAAAATATACAATTACAAGATATTGAGATTATTCCACTAGCGATTTCAAATAGCCAAATTTTATTAGAAGAAACAAATAAACTTAAAGAAAATCATAACATTCTTTGTGTAATAGGAAGCTACGATCCTCAGCTAATAGGGATAAAGTATATACCTATTACAGATGTTTTTCAGAATAAAGGTGAAGGACTAAAGAATTTATTGAAGCTTACAGTAGCTAATGAGTATAAGGTAGTTCAAAATGATGATTTTGAAGTGATTTTCGATCATTTAGAAGATGAGTTAAATCTAGTAGATGTACCAAGATTAAAAATTTTACTTCCTAAAGCAATTAACGAAATTAGTAGTATTGATAAATACTATTTGACTAAAGATCAAGAACTTGCGTTAATGGTTCATGTGGCGTGTTGCATACAACATATGAAGGAAAATTTAAATGTATCTCCTAATATTCATAGAAATGAAATAATAAGAGAAAATCAAGAGTTGTATGATCTTATAAAAAATAGCTTTGCTTTGTTAGAAACGGAATTTAAAGTTATATTTGATGATAATGAAATAGCAAATATAATTTCTATAATTAAGATATCAAAGCGAGGATGAAAATTATATTCGAGTATGAATACTCATAAATAATTATAAAATGGAGGAGTTAATTATGTCAAATTTTAGTCAAGTTGTTGAACAAAAAATTACCCCTTTTGTGGGGAAAATAAGTTCTAATAAAGGCATAACTGCAATTACAAGAGGAATGATGTCTATAATGCCACTTACTTTAGGTACATGTCTAATTGCTATTGTTGGGAATTTACCAATTCCAGCGTGGACTAATTGGCTTGCATCAGTTGGTATAACACCTCATTTAAGTGCAGTAATTGGAGGAACTACAGAGCTTTATGCTATATTTATTGCATTTTCTGTTGCATATCAATATGCAAAGCTGGAGAAAGCTGACGAAATTACAGTTGGAATATTATCATTAGCTTCATTTTTTATTCTTATGCCTCAGAAAATTAAGGTTGCTGATGATAAGTTTCTTGATGCATTAACAAAGAATTACTTGGGGAGTAATGGGATTTTTGTTGCAATGATAGTAGCTATTTCAGTATCTTTATTATATTGTTATCTAAATAAAAAAGGTATTATTATTAAACTTCCAGATAGTATACCAGAAATGGTAACGAAATCTTTAGAACCCACTTTTATTGCAATGATTATATTTGGAATTGTATTTTTAGTAAGAGTTGGATTTGGAAGTACATCCTTTGGTAACATATTTGAGTTTATTACTAATGTTATTGGTAAACCTATTATGTACTTTGGAGCAACACCATTTGCTTCTATAGCGGTATATGTTATATTCAACTTATTTTGGTGTTTTGGTATACATCCTAACACTTTAGGAAGTGTATATATGCCAGTTGTTATGACTGCAGTTATGGCGAATATTGGAGCTTATCAAGCAGGTCAGCCACTTCCTTATTTAGCTTTTGGAGTTTTAGCTCAGTATTTAATGTTAGGCGGAACAGGTTGTACATTAGGATTAGCAATTGACATGTTATTATTTTCAAAATCTGAACGTTTCAAATCGTTAGGCAAACTTGCGATTATACCAAGTATTTTTAATATTAATGAACCATTAATATTTGGTGCTCCGATAATATTTAATCCTATTTTTATACCTCCTATGATGTTATCAGTAGTAGTAAGTGGGTCAATCGGTGTATTATTTGTTAAACTTGGTGCTTATAATTCATTTAACCCTGTAGCGCAGTTCCCATTTACAATGCCTCATCCGATTGGTGCATTACTCACTAGTGGTATAATGGCATTAGTAGGTGTATGCTGTGCAATTATAGCAACTGCAGTGGTATTTTATCCGTTTTTTAAGTATGCAGATAATCAAGCATTAAAAGAAGAAGCGCAAAACAATTAAGATAATAAAAATAATTTTAAATGCATGAAAAGTTCAATGCTTTGGATTATTTCAATATTACAATTAAATTTCCACTATGTAAGGAATAAGATTAATAAAGAGTTTATTAAATATACATAGTCGAAAATGTATGGGGGCTTTTAGAGATAATTACATTAATATAAAATTAAAAATATTAGGAGAGATGGAAATGGTAAATATTTTATTATGCTGTTCAGCAGGTATGTCAACAAGTATGTTAGTAAAAAAAATGAGAGCAGCTGCAGCAGAAAAAGGAATTGAAGCTGAAATATGGGCAATCTCACAATCTGAGTTATCAGACAATAAAGATAAGGCAGATATAGTATTGTTGGGACCACAGATTCGTTTTGCAATAAATGATGTAAAAGCAGAGGTAGGACCAGATAAACCAGTAGACGTAATAGATCTATTAGATTACGGTACAATGAACGGCAAAAAAGTGTTAGAGTTTGCATTAACAAAGCTTAATTCAAAATAGAGAGGAGAATTGAAAAGTGGAGGAAATGGAAAGAGTTTGCTTTGGTATTATTTCATCAGTAGGAACAGCACGTTCCTGCTATGTTGAAGCAATTCAAGCTGCAAAAGCGAAAAATTTTGATAAGGCTAATGAATTGATGCAAGAAGGAAAAAAGATGTTTCATGAGGGACATATTTTTCATAAGTCGTTGATTGAAAAAGAAGCAGATGGAGAAAAAACAGAATTAAATTTATTATTAATTCACTCAGAAGATCAAATGATGAGTGCAGAATTGTTAGAAATCATGGCGAGAGAAATTATAGAATTATATCAAGCTAAATAGATTTATACAATTGAAAATTTAATTATATAAGCTACAAGATTAATATTAAAGAAGCCACTTGTTATACGGGTGGCTTTGACTATATGAAAATACAATAAAGGAGAGAACGTAAATGAAAAGTTTACCAAAAGATTTTTTGTGGGGTGGAGCCGTTGCTGCTAACCAGCTTGAGGGAGCATGGAATGTTGGGGGAAAAGGTATAAGTATTTCAGATGTAGCAACAGCTGGGTGTTGATTTACAATTAAAACTGACCCACCTTTTACGAGCAAAGTTGACCCACCTA
>NZ_JAABNP010000100.1 GCF_009928485.1 Clostridium sp. C2-6-12
TTTCATTTATTAAAAATAAAGAAAATGTAATTCTAATCGGCCCGCCAGGTGTAGGCAAAAGCCATATTGGCACTGCATTAGGTGTACTAGCTTGTAATACTAGTCTCAAAGTATTATTTACTCCCGCTCAGGAACTTATGGATAAGTTATACAAGAGTTATCTTGATGGAACTTTAGAAAATAAGTTTAAAGCAATAAGAAAAGTAGATTTGCTTATTATAGACGAACTAGGTCATTTTCAAATGGATAAAGAAAAAGAAAGCCTATTTTTTCAAATCATCCGCCAACGATATGAAAAAGGCTCCCTAATAATAACTACCAATATACCATTAGGTAATTGGGACAAAATATTTACTAGCAAACTTGCTGCAACAGCAATATTAGATAGACTAATGCATC
>NZ_JAABNP010000022.1 GCF_009928485.1 Clostridium sp. C2-6-12
CTATTGACTCAGAAACTAGATTTGTTTTAGCATTTCATCTAACTAAATCTAGAAGCTCTGACTCAGCTTATACATTAATTAATAAAGCAAAAACTTGTGGCGAACCAACTTATTTTATAACTGATAGACTTCCTTCATATAATGAAGCTGTCGCGACGGTATTGCCAAATACCAAACACGTACCTGTAGAACCTATGTCTAGTGATACCACTAACAATCTAATAGAATCATTTAATAAAACATTTAAAGCTTGGTATAAAGCTAAAAAAGGTTTTAATTCATTTGAGAAAGCTAATAATTTAATATATTTATTTATCTTTCACTATAATTTTATCAGACCACATGGTTCATTAAACAATTATACTCCTGCCGAAGTCGCTGGCTTCACTAGCGATAGCTTAAATAAAAATTCTTGGTTCACAGCTGCATAAATTAAATTTAATACCTTTAATTAACCTGCAAAAAATATTTTCCTTGCAGGCTTGTTTGCCATGCAATAAAATATCCAAACTTATATAATTTTCAAAGAACGAGTAATTCTATGAATAATCAAGCTATTTTTTCATAACAGCTTAACAGATTCATAATTCCATTCTTTTAAGTTAATAGTAGAATTTTTTAAAAGAGCTATTACCTTGCGCAATAGCTCTTTTACTAGTTTTTTAGAACAAATTGTTTTTATTTTATATAAATTGTTAATTGGGTTTAAAATTAAAATATTTTCTTATATAACTTCAAGAATAATTACCTGATATCCTTGTAAAGTTATTTTATTTTCTTCCTGTTTTATTTCATTACAATTATTAATTAATATTTTTGTATGTAGTTTTGGCAATTCAATTAATTGATCTTCCTTTTGAAAGTTTGCTAGCACCATTAGTTTTTTAGATTCACCATTTCTGCAAAAAGCAAATAAATTATGGTACTCTTCTAATATTGGCTCAAATTCTCCATATACCAATGCTTGTTTATATTCTTCTGATTTCCTTAGATTTATTAGCTTCCTGTAAAAATTAAACACTGAAGCTTCATCTTTAATTTGACTTTCTGCATTAATTTCTTTATGATTATCATTAACTTTAAGCCAAGGCTTTCCTGTTGTAAAACCTCCATTTTGATCCTTACTCCATTGGAATGGTGTTCTTGCATTATCCCTGCTATAAATATTTGCAATTCTTAATGCTTCTTCTTTACTAAAACCTTTTTTAATTGCAACGTTGTATTGATCTATTGTTGCAATATCATCAAATTCATCTATAGAGTTAAACTGACAATTTGTCATTCCCAGTTCTTGCCCTTGGTAAATGAAAGGGATTCCTCTAAGCATAAGAGATATGGCTCCAAGCATTTTTTTACTTTTATCATTTAACTCTTCCTTTGGAATATACCTGCTTACACCTCTTGGTTCATCATGATTTTCAATAATATTTGCTTTAAAACCTATATTCATTGTTTTTACCTGACTATTAAAAATAACATTTCTCAATTGATTTGGTGTAAAAGGTTTATTTCCATACCATCCAGTTTTATTTTGACCCAATAACTCCATTTCAAAATCAAACATAGAAGAAAAATACCCATCTTTACCTATGAATTTCTCAAGATCTTCTTCTTTATTATCAAATACTTCCCCAACTGTAAAAGCATCATACTTTTCAAAGGTTTTTTCTTTTAATTCTTTTAGCATCTCTCCAACGCCTTTTGCTGTCTCTAACATTTTTTTTGCACTACAAAGTCCATCTTCCATATCTGCTGGAAAATCTTCAAATCTCAAATCTTTTTTAATATTAATAATTGCATCTATTCTAAATCCAGCTAATCCTTTTTCAAGCCACCAGTTAATCATTTTATAAATTTCATCTTTTACTCTTGGATTTTCCCAATTCAAATCTGGCTGCTCCTTAGCAAATAAATGAAGATAATATTTATTTGTATTAGGTATTCTTTCCCATGCACTTCCTCCAAAATAAGAACGCCAGTTGCAAGGTGGCTTATCTCCTTTACCTTCACGAATATAAAAATACTCTCCATATTCTCCATCTGGATCTTCTAAGGCCTTTTGAAACCATTCATGTTTATCTGAACAATGATTCACTACTAAATCCATTAATATATACATATTTCTTTCTTTAGCTTGTTTTAATAACTCATCCATATCCTCCATAGTTCCAAACCTTGGATCAATATTATAATAATCAGAAATATCATATCCTTGATCTACCATTGGAGAACAATAAATAGGTGAAAGCCATATTATATCTACTCCCAATCCTTTCAGATAATCAAGTTTACCAATAATACCTTTTAGATCTCCAATTCCATCTCCATTAGAATCACAAAAACTCTTTGGATATATCTGGTATGCAACCTTATCATGCCACCATTTTTCCATAATACTAGCCTCCTCATAATTTTTATTTGATTGTTAAATGCTAATTTATTTTTCAACTTAATTATTTTAATAATCTCAAACTTAGTCTTTTAGTTTAAAGTTATTAACCTGTTTAATCAAAATACTTGAATTATCTGCAAGCACTTGAGCAGTATTAGCTAAATTTTCAGCTGATATGGTAACTTCCTGTGTTGAAGCAGAAATTTCCTCTGAAGAAGCTGAATTTTTTTCAGCAATACCAGCTGTAGATTTTATTGATTTAACAATTTTGTCTTTACTTTTATTAATTTCTTCAACTGTAAAGCTTATTTGTTCAATTTTAGGTAATATAAAATTAATTGAATTAATAATCTTTTTAAAATTATCAACTGAATTCCCTATTATGTTTATTTGGCCTTTTAAATCCTTATTTACTCCATCTGTTGAATTCACTACATTATTTGTCTCAATTGAAATATCCTTAATTAATGCACTTATCTCATTTGCTGATTTTCTTGACCCCTCTGCCAATTTTCTTATTTCTTCAGCAACAACGGCAAAACCTCTTCCTGCTTCTCCTGACCTAGCAGCTTCTATTGAAGCATTTAAAGACAATAAATTAGTTTCCTCTGCAATTCCATTTATTACATCCGTTATTTTGTTAATCTCAGAAACTTTAAATTCTAATTCTTTAATTTTTAAGCTGGCATTATCAAAAGAACTACTAATAAGATTTACTGTTTCAATAAGTTCTGCTAGTTCCATATTACTGCTTTGTGCCATATTATTCACAGCTTTAGTATTTTCATCTACTTCCCTAATTGATAAAAAAATTCTTTCTATTTCATTATCTAATTTAGAAAATATTTCTCTGATTAAAATTAATTCACTTGATTGAGCAGAAGCCCCTTCTGCAATTTCATGCACAGCACCAGAGATTTCCTGCATTGTACAATCCATTTCTTTTGATACCCCTGCTAGCACCTGAGCTTTCTTTAAAGTTAATTCTCCACCATCTTTAATAGCTTTTAAAATAACAGCTATTGAATTTATAGTTGCTGACAGTTCAATCTTCATTGCTCCTATTTCTGACTTTTCATTTGTCTCAATATTAACGGTGAAATCACCAACTGCCAAACTCTTCAAAATCTTATTAAATGAATAAATTGATTTTCTTAATAATTTTATAACCACTGCTGCAATAATAAATATTACTATGATTGAAATAACAAAAACTAGTATAAATGAAATAATGCTATTACTATAAGATTTGTTTATCTCATTAAACAACTTTTCTGCATCAGCTTTATTTTGAGTAACACTTAAAAAAATTCCATTTGAGAATTTGTACTGATTTGTTTCAAAATTATCTTTATACATATCTTTTGTCTTATTATCAAGAGACAAACCATTTTGAATTTTAACTATTGCATTACAGCTATCTTTCAAATCAGAAAAAAGTTCTTCTATTTGATCTTTTTCAATTGTTAAAGCTAAAGACTTATATTTAGCTAAATCTACTGAAATTCCATCAACTTCTTTATTAATAACACTTCTATAGGCTTCTTTAGGATATTCCAATTGATTAGGAATATTATTTCTCAAAACATTTAAATGAACATTAACTGAGCTTAAAAGCATTTGTCTTTCCAGGCACCGTGTGTACATAAGACCTACATTCTTATGAGTATCTTTAATTGTTAAAAAGGATAATATTCCAATAATAAAAATAGCCAAAAGTGAAATAATACATATACTAGTAAAACTTCTAATTATGGATACATTTTTTAGTGATAGGTTTATAAATTTATTCTTGAAGTTCTTTTTATTACTGGTAGTAATTATTTTCTTTTTTACTTGTTTATTCATATTAATTTATACATTCTTGCTTCATATGGCTTAAGTTCAATATTATTTATTGATTCATCTTCATTTATCTCATAGTTAGAAATCAAAAGTTCCTTAGTTTTAAACTCTATTTTATCTTCAAGAACAAACTTTGAATTACTGCTTGTAAAATTACATATTACTAATAGTTTTTCCTTATCTAAACTTCTAGTATAAGCAAATATTTCATTATGATTTTCTAGAATAAGTTCATATTTTCCATAAACAACTATTGGATTTGCTTTTCTGATTTTAATTAAATTCTTATAATAATTGAATATGGATTTTTCATCATTTATTTGTACTTTAGCATTTATCTCTTTATAATTTGGATTCACTTTTATCCATGGTTCTCCAGTAGTGAATCCTGCATTTTCACTATCATCCCATTGAATTGGAGTACGAGCATTATCTCTTCCTTTTGTATATATAGATTCCATTATGTCATCATGCTTATAGCCTTGTTCTATTCTTTCTTTATACATATTTAAGGATTCTATATCTTTATAATCACTTAAATCATCAAATTTTATATTAGTCATACCAAGTTCTTCTCCTTGATATATGTATGGCGTCCCCTTCATTCCATGTAATAGGGTTGCTAACATTTTTGCACTTTCAACTCTATATTCTTTATCATTCCCCCATCTTGAAACTATTCTTGGCACATCATGATTATTCCAAAATAGGCTGTTCCAGCCTGTCCCATCCAATTCTATTTGCCATTTTGATAGGGTCCTCTTTAAATCTGATAATTCCAAAGGTTTTAAATCCCATTTATCCTTTCCAGGCTGCTGGTCTAATAAAATATGCTCAAATTGGAATACCATGCTAAGTTCACTTCCATCTGGATTTGAATACTTTTTAGCTATATCAGGAGTACACCCCCAAGTTTCTCCGACAGTTAATAAACTTTTATCTCCAAAAGTTTTCTTATTCATTTCTTTAATATAATCATGAAGCTTTGGACCATTTTCTTTTATCTTTTTATCAGGAACTTTTCCTATAAGGTCAATAACATCCATCCTGAATCCACCAATACCTTTATCAATCCAGAAATTCATCATATCATATACTTTATTGCGAACTTCTTCATTTTCCCAATTTAAGTCTGGCTGCTTTTTACTAAATAAATGTAAATAATATTGGCCTGCTTCTTCATCATATTGCCATGCACTGCCGCTAAAGCATGATTTTAAATCATTAGGTTCTTTTCCATCGACAGAGTCTCTCCATATATAATAATCCCTATATGGATTGTCCTTAGATTTTCTAGCTTCAATAAACCACTTATGTTCATCAGAAGTATGGTTGACAACTAAATCCATAAGAATTTTTATGTTTCTCTTGTTGCCTTCTTTAATAAGCTCCTCCATATCCTCCATTGTTCCAAACTCATCCATTATATCTTCATAATCACTTATATCATAACCATTGTCATCATTTGGTGATTTATATACTGGAGATAGCCAAATTACATCAATACCTAAATCCTGTAAATAATCCAACTTCTCTATAATTCCTTTTAAATCTCCAATTCCATCTCCATTATAATCTTTAAAGCTCCTTGGATATATTTGATAAACTACACTTTCTTTCCACCAATCTTTTTTCATAACTTAATCTCCTTATTTGATAATTTATAATTTAAATATTATTTAATTGCACCGTCTACTATACCTTTAATAATTTGCTTTTGAGCAAATAAGAATAGAATAATAATTGGTATCATTGCTAAAAATGCTGCTGAAAGAATCAAATCCCATTGCTTTACATATGAACCAACAAAAGCACTTACTGCTACCGGAAGTGTTTTAATCTTGCCATTTAATCCAAGCATTAAGGATGGTAATAAGTAGTCGTTCCAAAACCATATACCATTTAAAATCAAAACTGTCATTTGTACTGGTTTTAAGAGAGGAAAAATTATTCTGAAAAAGGTACCTTCTGGACTACATCCATCAATCCATGCTGCTTCTTCTAATTCACGTGGAATACCTTTTATAAATCCATGAAGGATAAATACTGACATGCTTCCTCCAAATCCTAAATATGCAAATATAACACCTTGATAGCTTTGAAGCATTTGAATTCCAAAAAAATCAGATATATTCCTAAAAGTTGAAAGCAATGGAAGCATTACTACTTGGAAAGGAATAACCATAGCAGCTACAAGGAGCATAAAAATAAAACCAGACCATTTAGTTTTATTTCTGCATAGTACCCATGCTGTCATTGAAGAAAATACAGACACAACAGCTAAAGAAACTGCTGTGATTAATAAAGAACTAAAAAATGATTTCCAATAATTAAAGCTGTTATTATGAATAACATTATTAAAATTTGTAAGCATTTGTCCCCATTTATTTGGGATAGAAAGAGGACTTATTACAATATCAGCACTAGTCTTAGCTGAATTCAATATTACTAAAATGAAAGGTGAAAGAATTATTAGTGAAAGGACAATACCAATAATTTCTCCAGGTAAATTATATTTTTTTGCTAACTTCATTATACTTCTACCTCCTTCTTTTTACTTATATACACTTGTGTTAATGAAACTATTGCTAATATGATAAAGAATACAACTGCTTTTGTTTGACCTAAAGCATATTGATTTTTACCAATTGCTGTATTATAAATATTCAAAGCTAAGAATTCTGTTGATTGAACTATATCACCATTTAACATTCTACTAGGCGCCCCATTAGTTATTGCTAAATTTAAATCAAATTGTTTAAAAGAATTAACTAAGGTTAAAAATATGCAAACCGTAAATGTATTAGCTATCATAGGAATCTTAATTTTAAATAAAGTAATCAAACTGTTTGCACCATCTACACTTGATGCTTCAATAATGTCTTGAGGAACATTTTGCAATCCTGTCACATAGATCATCATTATATATCCTGCATATTGCCAAGTGCTGACTAATAAAATTGCCATTAGGGCCAAATTTGGATTTGTAAGCATAGATGAACTTCCACTTACAATAACAGTAAAAACTTTATTAAAGATGAACTGCCATACATAACCCAAGACAATTCCACCAATTAAATTTGGTATAAAGAAAGCTGCACGATAAAAATTCTTTCCTTTTACTTTAGACGTACAAAACAGTGCTAATCCAAATGCCACTGAATTTACTAAAATCATATTAATAACTGTAAAAATAAAGGTAACAACAAAGGAATATAAATAATCTTCAGATTTAAACATACTTATGTAGTTTCCTAAACCAACAAACTCTGTAAATTTAATTCCATTCCAATTAGTAAAGGAGTAAAAAACGCCACATATAAACGGAATTAATACTGTAATTAAAAATGCAAATAACAATGGAAATAGAAATAAGACATTAATTATCGTTCTGTGCTTTCTTGTCGGAAAGCTATATGCACCAAAAATTGTTAATAAAGCACCTATTATTAGTATATTTCCACGCATTGTATTTTTACTGCCTATAATATCAAGATATAATGCGAAAATCATAGCTACTAAGCCTGCTAATATTAACGCGCTAGAAACAAACTTTTTTATATTGGCATTCATGTTTTTTCCTCCTGAACTTGAATAACTGTTATAGGTATTATCATAATTATTCGTATCTACATTCATGCTTTTCCCCTCCCCAAACTCCTTGCTTATAATCAACTTTTTCTGTATAAATATAGGCTGCACTTTTAAAGCAGCCTATATAATTAAAAACTGAAACAAAAACTATTTTGAAACATAATCAGAAACTGCTTTTTTCATTGCCTTTGCAAAACCATCTTTATCTAATTGACCTTTTGCGTATAATTCAAATACAGCTCCTGTAGCATTCATAGCAATACCATCTTTCATATGAGTCCAGTCCCATGCATAGGTTTGATTATTTTTTATATAATTGCTTTCACTTTTTGCTAAAGGTAAATCTGGTTGAACTGTACTTGATTTATATGGTGAAACCATACCACAATTTTTAATTAAACATGTTTGTCCTTCTTCTGTAGAAAAGGCCTTAAGAAATTCTTTACAAGCATCAACTTTTTTACTATCCTTATAAATTCCCCAGTAAGCTGGAGCATCTGCTAAAATACCTGGTGTATCTTTTGTAGAGAATGCAGCTGGTGCAATACCGCAATCAAATTTAACATCATATGTTGCTAATGAAGGATCAATCCAGTTTCCTTGAGTTATAAAAGCTGTTTTACCCTTTGCCCATAATGCTAATTGATCATCATAAGTACCAGAAATTAAAACATTTTTATCTGCATAATCAAATAATAGTTTTACATAATCAGCAAATTCTCCAAATCGCCCATCATCTAGTTGTCCTTTGTTTAACATATCAATGTATTTTTTATCTTTTCTATCTAAACCTTGTGATAAGTAAGCCCCCATAATATGATTTCCAGTTGACCAATACATTTGGCCTGATTCTGCTGCCACTGATGCAACCGCTTGAATACCAAGCTGATCTTTCATGCTGTCAATTTTTTTAAATGCATCTTTATAAGCATTTATATTGGTTAAAGTCTTTGGATCTATACCTGCTTTCTTTAAAATATCTGCATTATAAACTAGACCAATTCCTTCAACTGCAAATGGAAATCCATATACTTTATTATCATCACCTTTAAAAGCAAATTCTGTATCCTTAACCCATGGCTGATCACTTAAATCTGTTAAATAATCTTTAAAGGAAATGTAAGAATCTGAACCAAATGCATAAATATCTGGCATATTTCCTGCTGCCAAATAATTTTTTAATTGTCCATTTACATCTATCCCTCCGCCAAGAGATTCAATTTCTACTTTTTGACCCGTTTTTTCTTCATATTTTTTTGCAAATTCTTTTAATGGTTTATCAATTTCAATTTTTGTATTTACAAATCGAATTGGTTCTCCACTGCCTGATGCTGCTGTAGATTTTGAACTATTTTCACTAGAAGCACTTCCACATCCTGTTAATGATCCAATTACCATAGTGCCTGCTAATAATGCTGATAACACTTTTTTTCTCATACTTCTTCACCTCAAATATCTTATTAATCAAATATGAATATATAAAATTATTTTATGTTACAATTATACTCAGTTTTAGTTTAGCGCTAAACTATATACATAGAGTAGCATCATTTCTTTTTTATGTCAATCGTTTTCATAAATATTTTTATACTAACATATCAACTTTTTATAATCTTCTGCCTTCAAGTTTTATTTAAGTACATTTAAACGTAGAAATAATACTATCTTTGAAATATCTGTTTCTCTTCTTTTATTTACTAGTCTCTATCTGTACAACCTTAGCAATGCTTTTTCCTTTTACCTATTAAACCAGAATTCAAATAAAGATTCACTTTATTTCACGAGTTGATACCTATATAATAATTGCAATCACATTTAATATATATTAATATATATTTATAATCACACAACCAGTATATCGATAAACCAGGAGGTAAAGATGGTCACTTTAAAAGATATAGCAGCAGAAGCTGGTGTTAGCACTATGACAGTGTCGAATGTCATAAACGGTAATCATTCAAAAGTTTCTCAAAAAAATATAGAAAAGATAAATGAAATAATTCAAAAATATAATTATGTTCCAAATCTCACTGCAAGAAGTTTAACAGCTAAATCCTCAAAAATAATAGGCGTAATAGTTCCTATCAAAAGTTCATTTAATAATATTTTTAAGGATCCATATATTAGTGAGTTATTTGGAGTTATACAAAATACCATTCGTGAAAGTGGATATTATCTAATGATACGCTCTGTTAAAGATGTTTCAGATATTTCTGCATTACTTAAGAATTGGAATATGGATGGGGCTATTTTTCTAATGCCTGATTATGATAATCTTATTTATTCCATCTTAAAAGAGAATAAACTACCTATGGTATTCCTAGATAGTTATTCAAAAATTGATAATATATTAAGCGTTGGAATAAATGACTATAAAGGTGGATATATAGCTACCAGACATCTCCTTAATAATGGACATAGAAAAATCCTTTTTGCTGGTCCATATCATAAAGATAGCGATCCTATTTTTCAAATTCTTCAAAGACTTGAAGGATATAAAACAGCATTAGCTGAATTTGATATTCCTTTTGACGAAAAACTTATCTTAAATGTGGAACCTAACTATGAGGAAGGTATTGCTTTAGGAAGAGCTATATGCAATAAAGAATATGATGTTACTGCTGTTTTCACAACAGCAGATATTATGGCAATTGGTATTATAGAAGGCACAAAGCTTAATGGAAAGATTGTCCCTAATGATTTATCTGTCATTGGATTTGATAATCTATTGCCTTCAATTTATGTTACACCTAAGCTGACTACAATTTCTCAAGATATAGAAGCTAAAGCAACGGCTGCTGTAAATCTTCTTATTGAGTATATAGAAAATGGCTCTGTAGCCAATAACAAAATTACTTTTGATGTTGAAATTGTTGAACGTCAATCTGTAGGACAAATATCTTAAAACGAACAACAAAAAGGTTAATGTTTAGAGAAAACCTCTAATTATTAACCTCTTACTTTATTATTTTTCTTATCTTTAGCAGCTAACTTAAACTAACCCCTATTTTTGCTCATCTAAAACTCTATAAATAGCCTTTGCAACTCCTAGATTCCCATTAGTATCTGTTATGTATTTTGCTACCTCTTTTATTTCTGGAATAGCATTTCCCATTGCAACAGTTTCTGTAAATTCTGTAAACATAGAATAATCATTGAAACTATCTCCAAGAACCATTACTTCCTCTCTCTTAAAGCCCATTTTTTCAGCTACTTTAGCAAGTATAATTCCCTTTTGAGCTGTTATATGTGTAATTTCTATATTGTCCCTAAACGAAGAAGAAACAGCAATTCCTTCTATTTCGCCAATGATTTTTTTCATCTTATTTATAAGCTCTATATCATTATGGAAGGCTACAAATTTTCTTATTTCCATATCACTGTTTAAGAATTCATCTAAATTCAAAATATATTTAAGGCTAACAAAGTATGGCATTCCCTTAGCCACTTCAATAGCTTCCTCTTCTGTAAATTCTGGATTAAAAGACTTAGTCCTATATACCATTTCCTTTAAAGCTTCTTCCTTTGTATCAGTAGTATAAATTCCTTTGTTTGTAAATATTCTTGCCGATACTTTTTCTCTTTGAAGGATTTGTATAATTTTAGTTGCAATTTTTTGATCTATATTAATTTCTTCTAGTATATTTCCATCCTCATCTCTGTATTCTGCACCATTCATAAGGACACATTGACATCTTATATTATTTTCCTTTAAAAGTGGTTCCACCGTATCATATTCTCTTCCTGTAGAAATTGCAAATACAATACCTGCTTCTTCAGCTTTTTTTATAGCTTCTACAGTTTCTTTATCTATACTATGTTTCTCATTTAATAGAGTACCATCCATATCCGATGCTATAAGTTTTATCACTCCAACCATCTCCTTAGTTTTTGATTTATTTTTTCACTATCTTTTATTATAGCAAAGTTTAATCAATTATAAAAATTTTTCACTTCTTTATTATAGGTGAAAAGTTCCGAATTGTGGCATAGCCACTCTTGTCAGAAGTGCATAGCCACTCCTTTTATTGGTTGGTAAATTCTCTTAAAACTTCTCCGATATATCTTATACCTTCAACAATTCTATCATTTGGCATGTTAGAAAAATTAATTCTAAATGTATTTTCATGTCCTCCATTAGGAAAAAATGAACCACCTGGAACAAAAGCAACCTTCCTTTCAAGACATTTTTCAAGTACATCTCTTGCATTTATGTCTTTTGGTAACTCAACCCACATAAATAATCCACCTTCAGGTCTTGTAAATCTAACTTCCTCTGGAAATTCCTTTTCCATTGTTTCTATTGCTAAATTACGCCTTTCCCTATAAACCTCACGGATTTTTTCTATATGTTTATCTATATCATAGATTTGAAGATATTTTGCTATATCTCTTTGAGCAATCGTATTACATTGAAGATCTGTGCACTGCTTAACTAATACATACTTTTGAATTAGTTCTTTATCTCCTACTATCCATCCAATTCTATAACCCGGACAAAATATTTTAGAGAAAGTTCCTAAGCACAATACATGTCCACTCTTATCAAAAGATTTTATTGATGGTAAAGTTTCTCCTTCAAATCTAAGCTCACCATAAGGATTGTCTTCTATAACAATTACATTATATTTACTAGCTAATTCTGCTAATGCTTTTCTTCTTTCAATACTCCAGGTTCTTCCCGTTGGATTTTGGAATTCTGGAATAGCATAAATTACTTTAACATTTTTTGTGTTTTGTAATATATTTTCTAGTTCATTTGAAATCATACCATTATCATCTGTAGGAACTTCAATAAAGTCACATTCATAAGCCTTAAATGCACTGATTGCAGCTAAATATGTTGGACTTTCACATAAAACAACATCACCTTTATTTAAAAATACCTTTCCTGATAAATCAAGAGCTTGCTGTGAGCCATGTGTAATTAATACATTATCATATTCAAAACTTGTACCTAGTCTTTTATTCATTCTATCAGCACACCATTTTCTTAAATAATCATTACCTTCTGTTGTGGCATATTGAAGAGCACCCCTTCCATCTTCTTCAAGAACAATTCTGTTAATCTCCTTTATTTCTTCAACTGGAAATAACTCTGGCGCTGGAAGTCCTCCTGCAAAAGAAATTATTTCAGGTCTTTGAGTAACCTTTAATATCTCCCTGATTTCTGATGCTTTTAAATTGGCCATTCTTTCTGCATAATTAAATTTCATATTCTTTCTCTCCTTTATAATTTATTAATAAATTTATGATTAATCGTAAATTTCAATTTTTCTATGTAAATTATAGAAATCCAAAGGCTTTACCCCTTAACTATTAATTGTTAACTATTGAAAAAAATCCTGTCCTCTGTATAAAACAAAGGACAGGATTATGATTCCTGCGGTACCACCTTAATTGATGAAAGACACCCACTCATTAAAAGAATGCAAACACATTCCGGATTTATAACGTAATCCTGACGTTGTGAATTACTTGAAAGTTTAATTGATTTGCAAAATTTCTATAACTATTAATTTACTTAAGTTAATAGAAACAATTTTAAACTTCTGTTCCCCCACACTCTCAAAGGCTACTTTTACTATATCGCTTTCTGCCAAATTCTCAGCACCATTGACTCTCTTTAAGTGCGCTTATAGTTTTATATCCTCATCAACGATTTAATATTATAATTTACTTTTTTATTTCAAACTTATTATTTAAATAATTATTTTTCAATGTATATTGTTTAATAATTTACCATTTCACAACTTATTTGTCAATCACTTTTCCAACATATATACGTTCTAATTAATAAAATTCACAAATCAGAAATTGTAAATTATTAACTGTTAATTGCCTAAAAATTCTAGTTTAATGTGAAATATTTCTTAGATTATAATATATTGAAAAAAAGATTATATTCAATTAATTACTGCTAGTTAAACTTATTATTTTCATTTTCTTATAATTATATTTTTCTAGAGATACATCAAATACTACACCACTTGTTAAAAAAACAGTATTATTTAATATCAAAGCTGGATCATCTTTTTCTAAATTTAATAGCTTTGCATCTTCTTCGCTTAATTTATCACAGCTTATTACTCTATCTGCAAATCCAACTTTTAATTTCAAATCGTCTATTATATAACTATATATGGATTTGCTACATATTTCTTCACTTAAATATGGAACTACATCTTTGTTGTAGTAGGATTCTTCTATGTCCATAGGTTCCCCATTTAAATATCTAATTCTTTTAACATAATATACTTTAGTATTAACTTCACATTTCATTTTACTTGCTAATTCCTCATCAGCTTCTATTAATGAAAATTTTAATACTTTACTTTCTAATTTATCACTAGGATATGTCTTAGTTAATCCATTCATTTCCTTCATATCTACACAGCCTAATTTGGAAAATTCTCTTAAAAATACACCACTACCCTGCACTCTATAAATATATCCTTTGCTCACCAATACATCTATTGCTTTTCTTATGGTATTTTTACTAACTTCAAGCCTTCTCATTAATTCCTCTTCTGTTGGAAGTTTTTTAGTATCATCATACTTACCTTCTAACATTTCTTTTTCTAAAAGATTAACAACCGTTTCATATTTTGTCTGCATATCTATATTTACCTTCCGTTACATAATAATTTAATATATATTTTAAAATTCTTATTTTCAATTATAAATTAATTCTATTAAAAGTTAATTACCATAGACTAAGT
This sequence comes from Clostridium sp. C2-6-12, assembly GCF_009928485.1. Classification (GTDB taxonomy): domain Bacteria; phylum Bacillota; class Clostridia; order Clostridiales; family Clostridiaceae; genus Clostridium. The sequence continues at coordinate 14,554 of NZ_JAABNP010000022.1, forward strand.
TAATTTCATAAATTGACCTTTGTTGATTTAGAATTAATGTATGGTGTTTATTATTATTTTAATATTAATATAACAAATTTTTATTTTTTTATCAAAGTATATTCTTTTAATTTATTAGTATTAGTACTAATCTTTTTTAGATTCAATTAATATTCTATTATTAACATTATACTGATTATTTCTCCTATAAATTAAATGTATTAAAAATACCCCCAATATTTCTTTGACACTTAAGTTTAGAAATATTAGGGGTAACAAATTATATCTTTTGAAGATTTTATTTATTTTTCTTATTAAACTTGCGAAGTTTCTCCTGCACTTTGAGCTGCTTGTTCATTCTTATAATTCATGTTATCAATTTTCTTAAAGAATGGAAGATAAATGAAGAATGACATTACTAGCACTAATGCTTGTAATAGTGCAGTTCTAAATCCACCTACTAAAAGTCCTGAAATTATTGGAGGAGTTGTCCATGGAACCATTACGCCTCCAAATGGTGGAACTATACCTGTTGCAATTGCAAAATAAAGAATTAAACCAGACAACATTGGAGTAATAATAAATGGTACTGCCATAAATGGATTCATTACTATTGGAGTACCAAATGTGATTGGTTCATTTATGTTAAATACTGCTGGTAAAACTGCTAATCTACCTAATTGTTTACTTTGTGCTGATTTGGAGAATACCAACATAGCTACAACAAGACCTATTGTCATTCCAGCACCTGTTACTGTCATAAATTGATCTAAAAATTGTTGAGTTACTATATGTGCCCCATTTGCTACAGTTAATTCTTTTCCACTTGTAACTATAGCTGCATTATCTAATGTATTTGAAGTTAATAAACTTCCCATTATTCCACCTACTATTGTAGAACCATGGACCCCAAACCACCATAAGAATGGAATTGCAAATCCCATGAATAATACGCCGCCTAATGAATCTGTCATTCCTTGTAATGGTGTTTGTATTACCTTATAAATAAATTCAATTAATGTTGTTTGTAATGCCCAATGGAATATTGAAAATACAACTGTTGCACCTAGTATTATAACAGCTGCTGGTATTAGTGCTGCAAATGAGTTGGCAACTCCTTGAGGTACACCTGCTGGCATTTTTATTGTAATCTTCTTTTCCATAAACCAAGAATAAACTGCACCAACAATTAGTCCTATTATAATTGCTGTAACCATTCCTTTTCCACCACACCATGCAGTTGGAATAACGTCACCCACAGTTTCTCCACCTTTAGTTACTACTGAAGAGCTAGTTGTTAATACAAATGTAACAAATGCTATTACTCCTGCTGAAAATGGTTCATGTCCTTCATTTTTCGCATAGATATATGCTATACCCATTGTTCCCATAAGTGCAATTATGTTAAAGGTAGCTCCAAAAGCTTTCCATAATGGGTCAGTCCATCCAGCACCTAATGTTAATGCTAACCAATCATTTAATGGTTGATATGGTAATTGTGCAAGTAATAAAAATACTGATCCTATTAGCGTTAAAGGTAATGTGTATAAAATACCATCTTTTAAAGCAATAACACCCTTTAAGTTAACAAACTTCATAACTATAGGTATTACTTTTTCATTTAAATTGTCTTGAAATGCTGACATTAATAATTCCTCCTTAAATAATTAACATATGAATTTTGAATTATAAATAGAAATTATGAGATAAATTTTTCAATTAATTTATTACTTAAAGTTTTAAATCTTCATATAAATTACAATGCGCGCTTAAGGAATTTATATTAGGATTTATTAACTATAAAGTCTTAGCTAAAGGCTTTCTCCTCTTTCCTCAATTATTTTCTTATACCAATATCCTGACAATTTTATTTTTCTGTTCAAATTATTCTTGTGATCTACATATATAAATCCATATTGCTTCTTGTATCCGTTTAACCAACTTAATAAGTCAATTACAGACCAAGCGTAATACCCTTTTAAGTTTATATTTTCTTCTATTGCTCTTTTTACTGCTTTTAAGTGTTCTTCAATATACTTAATTCTTGGAACATCTACTATCTCATCTTCAATGATTGGATCTTCATCGCCTAAACCGTTTTCGGTAATATACATTTTCACATCACCATAAAGTTCTTTTAACATTCTTAATCCATCTAAAAATGCATCTGGAGCTACTTCCCATCCCCATTTTGTATAAACCTTATCTTCCATCATCACTGTTTTGTATACTCCATCGAATGAAGCATTTCCAGGAGCTCCAGTAGATTCTTCCCTAGTTCTTTCCTTATCATCATTCTCCATATCATTTTTTGCTACTCTTTTGGGCTGATAATAATTAAGTCCTATAAAATCATTTTTCTCTGCTGTTTCTTTTATTAGATTTAGTTCTTCTTCTGTCCAATCTGGAATCCATCCATTCTCTTCTAATTGTTTGACTACATATTTTGGATAACTCCCCTTTAATATTGGGTCATAATACCAATTAATATCGTGCTGATTAGCATGATATGTGGCCTTTATATTATCTTCTTTATCATCTACGCTAAAAGCAGGTGAAAATACATGTGTTATTCCTATTTCTCCAAATTGTCTTTTTTCTTTATAACTCTTTACGGCCTTAGCATGTGCTGTAAAAACATTATGAGTCACTTGAAAATACATTTTAGGGTTATTTCTAATACCTGGCGGATGTGCTCCAGCTAAATATCCCAAAGCTGCAAATACAATAGTCTCATTAAAGGTAATCCAGTGTTTTACTCTGTCACCAAAAGCGTTAAAGCACACATCTGCATATCTTGCAAAAGCATCAATAGTTCTCTTATTTGTCCAGCCACCATTTTCCTCTAAGTTTTGAGGCAAATCCCAATGATACAAGGTTACAAATGGTACTATTCCATATTCTAAACATTCATTTATTATATTATTGTAAAAATCAATTCCTTTTTGATTTACTTCTCCATCACCATCTGGAATTATTCTAGTCCAAGAAATTGAAAATCTATATGATTCCAATCCAATTTCAGCCATGAGCTTAATATCTTCTTTGTATCTATGATAATGGTCTACTGCTACATCTCCATTTGTATTATTAAACGTTTTTCCTTCTATTTTAGAAAATACATCCCAATTGGAAACACCTTTTCCATCTTCATTCCATGCACCTTCTACCTGATAGGATGCAGATGCAGCTCCAAACAAAAAATCCTTAGGAAATTTCATCTTTAAAGTTCCTCCTTCTTATGATTTTATTTTTTTCTATTAACTCTAGATTTCTAATAATTATTTTCCTGCTAGTTTTAATGCAAAATCTAATACCTTTTCTCCATTCATCATTCCATAATCCACCATTGGTATTACATCTACTGGGATTCCTTTAGCATCGCATATCTTTTTTGCTTTTCCTAAAGTATAACCAACTTGAGGTCCGAGTAGTGCAACATTTACATTGTCTAAATGCTTATCCATTTGACCTTCTGGAAATGCTTCAATATCAACTTCTACTCCTTTACCTTTAGCAGCCTCCTTCATTTTATTTACCAAAAGGCTTGTTGACATACCTGCTGCACAAAATAATCTAATTGTTATCATAATTTATTCCTCCTCTAAGCATTAAATAATTTTTTACTATTTAGCTTTTTTATAACATCAACTTTTTTCGATTTATCGTTAATTACAGATTTTTTATTTAATTATTAATTAACGTATTTACAACTTTTCTTAAATCAATTATTTGCTCAATCAAACTTTTTTCCGATATGGCTGTCATCAGATGATCTTGTGCATGTACAAACAGCACTGACATCTCAATTTTTTCACCGTTAGCTTCCTTATGTAAAAATAGAGTTTGTCCTTCATGAGCTTTTCCTATTGCTTCATTTGCCAATCTCATTTCTTCCTCGGCTTCTTTATATTTTCCTTCATTTACATTACTAAGAGCCATATAGGCATGATTTTTGCAATCTCCAGCATTGATAATAATATTCATAACCGCCATTTCTAGTTCTTCCATTTCCAAATCCCTCATTTCAAATTTAAAATTCATAAAGCTATTTAATCTCTTTGCTTATTACATATACCCATTAATATAATTCATAGGTATGAATTTATTATATACTGATGATTTTGTTTTGTAAATGATTTCTTTTAATTTTTCTATTTGTTATTTAATGCTACTTTAATTAATCAACCTAAAATTCAATGTTTAACACTTAAAATATACGAACATATAATAAAAGTAGTTATGATTTAGATTGGAGCTATAATGTATAAAAAAGGTGATTTTCATATTCACTCTATATATTCTGATGGAAAATGCACGCCAGAAGAAATTGTTATAATCTCTAAAGAAAATAAAATGGATATTATTTCTCTAACAGATCACAATACTACGGAAGGATTAGATGAAACTATACAGGTTGGAAAGAAATTTGGAATCAAAGTAATTCCTGGAGTTGAATTATCTACTAGATATAATAATTCAAGAGTTCATATTTTAGGATATTTTCGAGATAATAATTATAAAAATGATCTTTTAATTGAAATATTAAGAAATGTACGAGCTCATAAAATATCTGATATAAAATGTCTACTGGGAAACAGCATAAACTTCTATGGAAGAAAAAATAAAAGACTTGATATGCGAACAGGAATTGAACTTCTAAAATTTTTCGGTGCTGTGGTAATTTTGGCTCATCCTATACTTTTAAATCCAACTAATTTTAAAGAAGTTATTCAAATGAACTTGGATGGACTTGAAGCTAAATACTATTGTAATACCGATAAAGATACTAAATATTTCGTTGATTTAGCTAAAAGTAATAATTTAATTTATACAGCTGGTTCTGACTTTCATGATTACAACAAACTTCATAAATCTCATGGAATGATTGGAGATGTGTATCTGGACAGCCAAGAAATATATAATTTTTTACGTAGTGGCAGATTATTATAAACTCCTTAAAATAAAAAAATGTAACTATATATAGACATATCTAAGGAAACTCGACTCCCTCCAGATCGTTGAGTAAGTTCGAATAACAAAAAATTAAATTTTGATTCTCACTTATAATATAGTTACATTTTTAAATATAAAGTTTGCCAACAATTTCTTGCCAATTTTCAAGTATACATTCCGCTATTTGAGAATCATACATTATTCCTTTGTTTTTATTTATTTCATTTTTACATATTTCATCACTTATAGATTCCCTATATGGTCTGTCACTTTTCATTGCATCTATAGAATCACAAACTGCCAATATTCTCGATGCAAATGGTATTTCTTCTTCTTTTAGTCCTCCAGGATATCCCTTTCCATCCCATCTTTCATGATGATGCAAAACTATTTTTGAAATGTCATTAAGAGTATTAGCTTTACTTAATATATTATATCCAATATCACAATGCTTTTTCATCAATTCCCATTCTTCTATTTCAAGCTTACCTGGTTTATTTAAAACACTGTCTGGAATTCCAATCTTACCGATATCATGCAAATCACCTGCAATATGCATAATTCTTAATTCCTCCTTTGTCATTCCCAAAGTTTCACCTAAGCTATAAGCCATTTCTGCAACTCTTATAGAATGACCTGAGGTATAAAGATCTTTTGCTTCTAATGCAGCTACCATACTTTTTATGATATCATGATACATGTCATTACTATATTCTTCCCTCACTGCCTCACCTCCCACCTTTTTTTGACTCTTTTCACATATTACCATACTTCTTAACTCACTTAAATAGAAAACATGGATTTTTTTTGTGCTTCATTAAATATTTAATTTTATAAAATAAAAGGAATTCTACATAAATATCTTATATATCTTTTTGATATTACATAAATTCCAATTAAATTACCTTTTATTGTTTAGTTATTTCTTTACAACTATTAAAACTGATTGAACTGTAGTAAATTGCATTTCAAAATTTTAAGATTTGGATATTACTTCTTATTTATATCGCTTAATTTTAATTAATACTATTTATTATATTTAAAAGTTCATTTCCATAAGCTTCAATTTTTTTTGTTCCAACTCCCCTGATTTCTAGTAACTGATCCAAAGTCTTAGGTTTACTATTAGATATTGCTATTAAGCTTGTATCAGAAAATATTATATAAGGTTTTATTCTTTCTTTATAAGCTTTTTCTTTTCTCCATTTCTTTAAAGCTTCAAATAATTCCTGATTTAAAATTGGCTCTGCCTTATCTAAAATCTTAAATACAACTGTTTCTTCACTTTTTAGAACCTTCATTGACCTATTATTAAGTTTTAGCATTGAATATGTTCCTTCTTTTAAATCAACATAACCTTCATTAAGTAGATTCTTAATCAAATCTTTTATAAAAGCTCCTTCATATTCCTTCATTATTCCATAGGTAGTTATTTTATCTAAGTGATTTTGTATTATCTTAGGTCCTTTAAAACCTTTTAATATATCCACAAGAACTGAAATTCCATACTGCTGCTTTGTTCTAAAAACTGTTGATAAAATCATTTGACTTTCTCTTGTAAAATCTTTTAATTCATCATCTTTTAAACAATTACTGCAGTTATTGCAATAATTCAATTTACGTTCATTACCAAAATAGTTTAATATATATTTTCTAAAACACTCTTGTAAATTGGAATAATCTATAATTCCTTGGAATTTTCTCAGTTGTACTTCTCGTCTATTCATAGAAGCACTATTATTTATTATATATTCAACTCTTCTTATATCACTTTCCGAATAAAATAAGTAACAATTGCATTTTTCTCCATCCCTTCCCCCTCTGCCTATTTCCTGATAATAAGCTTCTATATTTTGAGGAAGTGTAAAATGGACTATAAATCTTATATTAGATTTATCTATTCCCATTCCAAATGCACTGGTTGCAACAATTACATCTATATTTTCATATAAAAAATCTTCTTGAAATTTTTCTTTTTCCTCATCCTTAAGACCACCATGATATTTTCCAACATTGTAGCCTAAATCCTTTAAATAATAATACAGCTCATCCACTTCTTTTCTTGAAGCACAATAAATTATCCCTGACTGTTCATAATTTTCTCTTATTATATCTTTAAGCGTTTCAAGTTTGTCTATTTCTTTTAACACATTAAGATTTAAATTTTCTCTATTAATATCACCTTTGTATATATAAGGATTATTCAGTCCAAGCATTTTCACTGAATCTTCTCTAACCTCGTTTGTTGCAGTAGCTGTAAATGCAGATATTACAGGTCTGTTTTTAAGAACATTAATAAAATTAGAAATTTCTAAATAACTTCTCCTAAAATCATGTCCCCATTGTGAAACGCAATGAGCCTCATCTATTGCAATTTGAGATATATGTAAATCTTTAATCATATCTATAAACATTCTTGACTCAAGTCTTTCCGGTGAAATATACAGTATTTTATATTCTCCCATAGAAGATTCTAGTAATATCCTTTTTATATCCTCTATAGATTGTGTACTATTAATATATGCGGCTTTAATTCCATTACCTATTAAATTATCGACTTGATCCTTCATAAGAGAAATTAAAGGAGATATGACTATAGTTATGCCTTGAAATATTATAGCAGGTATTTGATAACAAATAGACTTTCCAGCTCCTGTTGGCATTAAACAAAAGGTATCTTTTCTATTTAAAATACTATTTATAATTTCAAATTGACCTCTTCTTAAAGAATCAAAACCATAATATTTTTTTAATGCATAAAAAATCTTCTGTTTATTATCCATGTTTAATTACCCTTCTTATAAATGTTCAATATTCTTTCTAAATATTAGTATATACCAAACACTCAAATTCTTAAACAAAATATAACCATCATTTTTAAGTAATAAAAAATGCATCCATGGAAATTTCCACGGATGCATTTTATTTAGTTTCTTTATTTTGCTTTTCCTGAAATTAATGAACCCAATTCTGTACTCAATGTTTCTTGATTTTCTGGAACCCAAATTTTATCTTTCTTTGTAAATGTAAAAGTTTTTTCATTAGTGTCTTCACTAAAAGTTGCATTCTTAAATTCATTTGTTAAGTTCTTAACAAATAATTCTGAATATTTATTCATAACATCTTTTTTATTAGTAAGACCTAATGCTTTTACAGATTCAGCAGCATCATTTGCAGCCTTAGTTCCTATTTTATTTGCATCAATATAAGTTGTTTTATATTTAACCTGAGACGTTTTACCATCATTTGATACTTCTTCTATAGTAACAGTAGCTTTTTTAGCTGCTTCACCTATTGCATCAAAATATTCTTTTACTTGTTCATCTGTAACAGTTAACCCTTGAGATGTAAAAGCAGTCTTAAGAGAGCTCAAATTTTTTTTATTGCTATTATCTAATATAGTTTTTGATTGTTCTTCTGTTATATTAATTTTAGATACATTAGACATATCATTACATGCAATCTCCCACCATACTTGAGCGCATTCCTTTGGTGTAATCTTCTTTCCACAACCAGTAACAACACAACTTAGTAATAGTATCGTTACCAGTAGCAATACAGTAAACTTTTTATTTTTCATTATTATTTCCCCCGTTAAATTTTTTCCAGCATTTATTATTATATCACATCTTTTACCTTGTGTTACATTTATTTTCATATTCTTTAAATAAATCAATTAAAATGTATTCATTAAATTAATAAAAGCCACTATCCCTGATTGGAAATAGTGACTTACATAACGCTTCTTATAAATTATCTCCAAATCAAACCACATAAAAGCTCAAATAATTCTAATAAATTTTTAGGATTCTTACCTGTAAGATTATTAATTCTTTCTAATCTATAATTCAAAGTATTTCTATGAATATTTAATTTATTAGCAACATTATTAATATCTCCGTTTTCTTCTATATATGCTTCTATGGTTTGAATAAGCTCTAATTTATTTCCTGCTTTATCAAGATTAGATATTAAAGAAACAAGCATTTCTTTATTGCTATGGGATAAATGAATAAAAAATTTTAATTGATCATATTCATAAATCAAGTTTGAAGGCTTTATTTTTCTCCCAAATTCCATTGCAAATTCTGCATTCTCTAAAGAAACAGCAGCTATTTCTTCTTTACCTCCAATGCCTATTTTATTTACATCATTACTTTGGTTTAAATTCTCCAACAATGCTTTATACCCATGGTTTGATGTCATAAAAAATGCTATTTTATTATTAATTTCACTATAATGTATATATTTCTTACATAACGCTTTAAAATCATATGAATTTATATTTCCCTCTACAAGAATAACCTGACTTTTTTTCGTAAGATCAATTCCATAATTTTTAGCTCTTTCATGAAATTTATTATCATATTCAGTTTTTCTATGAGCTAATTCATTATAAAACTTTTGTGTATTTAATTTTTCATTTTGAATTTCTTCATCAATTTTGGATTGTTCAATTAATAAAACTGCTGTTACACGCACAAGCTTACTAAATCTTCTCACTTCATCTGGATGTCCTGTAATTCCTATTACTCCTATTACTTCACCATTCACTATAATAGGTTCATTTACCCCTGGTTTCATTTTTTCATTTTCTTCATAAACTTCATTTATTTGTTGAGTGTTTATGGCTTTTCTGGCTCCCTTATGGTAGTGTCCAATTCTCTTTATATCACCACTGCCTATAATTATCCCTTTTTCATCCATAACATTTATGTTATAAGGAATTACATCCATCATATCATAGACTATTTTTTGTGCTATTGCCTTTGATAACACCATATTATCCACATCCTTTTAAACATGTTAAGCTTGTAAAATCTAATATACGTTATTAAACCCTATATAACAATTATACTACACTTCATTGATTATAATTGTTATATTAACAAAATGCATTGTAATGTATAACAGAAAATGCCAGAAACAAGTAAGACCATGCATAACTAATACGGAAATATCCCATAACTAGTATATGCATGGTTCTATAACTTCACATGTGGCTCCTACACATTTTGCATGAGCATCTCACATGATTAATAATTCTATTAATTTAAATGTACAATTAATAATTTTCAGTTTAAAGCTTATTATTTTACTAAACCTAATGAATTAATAAACCTTATTATATTCTCTGCTGTCTTTTCAATATTTTCTTGACCTTTATCTAAGTCTTCTTCTAAAGAAGTTGCACCCTTAGTTATACCAAATATTGAATCTATACCTTTTTCGTGTAGGACTTCTATTCCTTCACCAACTCTTCCAGCTAGTGCAATTACAGGCTTATTGTATTTCTTTGCCACTGTTGCAACACCTAATGGAGTTTTACCATATTGAGTTTGAAAATCTATACTTCCTTCTCCTGTCCAAACCATGTCAGCATTTTTCACCTTATCTTCAAGTCCAGCATATTCTATTACCATTTCAATGCCTTTCTTCAAAGTACCATCTAAAAATGCCATAAGCCCAGCTCCAAGACCGCCTGCTGCTCCAGCTCCAGGTTCATTTATTACATCTTTTCCAAGGTGTTTTTTAATAACATCTGCATAGTGCTTTAAGTTATCATCTAAAACAGTTATCATTTCTTTAGTTGCTCCTTTTTGCGGGCCAAATACATTAGATGCTCCCTTTTCTCCACAAAGAGGATTGTTCACATCACAAGCCACTTCAATATTAAGAGCCTTTAATCGAGGATCAAAATTTTCTAAATTAATACTATTTAATTTTCCTAATTCTCCTCCGCCAAAGCCTAATTCATTGCCCTGTTTATCTAATAATTTGCCGCCAAGTGCTTGTATAACCCCTGCACCGCCATCATTTGTTGCACTTCCACCAATTCCTATAAGTAATTTCTTTACTCCATGATCCAAACAAGCCTTTATAAGCTGTCCTGTTCCATAAGTTGTAGTAATCAATGGATTTCTTTTTTCTGATGGAACTAATTGTATACCACTGGCACTTGCCATTTCTAATATTCCTATTTCTCCATCTCCTAAAATACCATACTCAGCTTCTACTTCATTTCCTAGAGGTCCAACTACTTTTAAAGTATATATTTTTCCATTAGTAGCATCTACTAAGGACTGCATAGTTCCTTCTCCTCCATCAGCCATAGGTACATGAATACAGTTGATATTAGGATTGGCCTTTTTTATTCCTCTTTCCATTGCTTCACAAGCTTCTTTTGCTGTCATACTTTCCTTAAAAGAATCTGGTGCTAATGCAATAACTAAATCTTTTTTCATCTTCAACTCTCCTAACTCCCATATTAATATTTGTGGAATTATTAAATAAAAACTTTAAGTTCTAATTATCCTAAAAATCCATATATTATTGTTGCAACAATACACATAGCTCCACCAACTAAAGATTCAAGAGGCATTAACTTCATACGCTCTTTAATATCCATTTTTACACAATCTGCTGTAGTATGGAAGAAGGTACCGTGTGGTAAATGGTCAATTACTATAGCTCCTGTATGAACCATAACAGCTGCATTTAACGGAGCCACTCCCATAGTTAATATTGCTTTTCCAAAGCTACCAGCTGCTACAAGTGCTCCTGTTGATGTTGAAGCTGTAGCTCCTGCCATTAATATACCTGAGATTGGTGCTAAAAATACTCCTGAAATACCTGTTGTTTGAATACAGTATACCACAGCATCACTTAAGTTAGATTTAGAAATAATTCCTGCTATTGCTCCTGCACCAATTAATATGATTGCTGTACCTGTCATTTTGCTTAAACCTGATGTAGTATAAGGAATAATTTTATTAAATTTACCCATTGCAATTAAGCCTGTAATACCTGCAAGTGGTAATATAATCATTGAATCAATTTTAATTGCTGCAAGTGCTGGTATATTAAGCATACTTCCAATTGGACTAACTGCTAATAATACTATAGCTACCATTGGAGCTACCATTGCTTTACCAAAACTTGTTGTTTCTTTACTAGCTGTTATAGCTGCTTCTGATTCTTTTTTAGTTATTTCTTTAATTGCTTCTCCTCTTTTGTTTAACAATGTAGCAACAATATATGTAACTATTAATCCTACTATTGCAGGTATAAATCCTTTAATCATTACTTGTGCTAAATCTACATCAAACCCTTTTGCTACTGCTATGGTATTTGGATTTGGTGACATTATGTTTCCTGCCTTACCTCCGCCTATCATAGCTAATAGTATGGCTGATTTAGTAAGTCCTGCTTTTTTTGCTACTGATAATGCTATTGGTGCAACTATTATAACTGCAACTGTAACAAATACACCTACTGCTGTAATAACCATAGTTGCTAAAGCTATTGCAAGTAGTGCCTTTTTCTCACCAAGTTTTTCTACTATTGTTTCCGCAATTTTTTCTGCCGCACCAGATTCAATTAAAATTCCAGCTAATACTCCTGCTGCTAGTACTCTAACTACAGCACCCATTACGCTGCTAGTACCATCAATAACTGCTTGTGTTGTTTGGGCTAAGCTAGCTCCTCCAATTACGCCTCCTATAATAGCTCCCCCGAAAAGTGCATATACAGGATTTACTTTTTTCAAAATTAATATTATAGCTATTGCTAATCCAATAACTGCTCCACTCCAATGAATAATTGCCATTTTGTTTCCTCCTAATTTAAATATTTTTAAATTTTATCACTCGTTTTAATGACTAAATAACGTTAACGTTTACTATTTACTTCAATATACATCATAATATATTTCTTTTTCATCTGATATTGATTACTTGACGTTTTTTTTTGTTCATTTGCACAATTATTTTGCTCAAATACATTTTTAATATTATCAATAAACTCATAAAAAAAGCCTAGAAATGCATTTTTAAACACTTCTAGGTTGTGTATAATTATTAATTTAAATCTAAATATTGATTAATATGCTTATTTCACAGCATTATAAACTTTTGTTACATAACTAATACTATCATCTATATTTTCTGGTTTTGTCTCCTCAAGAAATATATCTATATATGGATTTTTTTCTTTTACTAAAGCTAATAATAATTCATAATTTAATACTCCTTTTCCAATTGGAGCTGATTTAATGCTATTATCTTCACATATAAAATCTTTAGCATGAACTGCAACTATTCTATCTCCAAATAACTCAAAAGATTTTTTAAGTATCTCATCTTGATCTTTATAATTTTCTGCTGACATATAATTAGTTGGATCAAAAATCACTTGTAAATTGTTAGAATCTATACTGTCTAATATCCTCCTCATTCTTTCTGGTGTATTTATTACATGCTTAGCAACACCTTCTATTGCAACAATCACACCAAATTTTTCTGCTTCTTTAACAAGTTCCTTAACTGAATTTAGGGTTCTTAGAAATGCTTCTTCTGTATTATTTTCTGGACCATATACATACTCTTTGTTTAAAGCACCAGTTTCCGTTCCAATAAGACTGCATCCAAAATCTCTTGCAAATCTTATATGTTCTTTAAATCTATCTAAAAACACCTTAAGTTCAGCATCATCTGGATGAGCTAAATTTATATAACATCCTAATATACCTATACTTATTCCGCATTTTCCAAAGGTATCCCTAACATGCTTTGCCATCCCTGGAGTAATGTAGCTTTTCTTAAAATCAAAGCCTGTTTTTATCTTTGCAAGCGCTAAATGAACGCTTTTTAAATTTTTTTCTTGAATATTTTCTGCTAATTCTTCAAGATTGTTATGAATTACATCATGACATCTAACTCCAATTCTCATAATTACGCTCCTCGTCTTCTAATTATTTCTTTTTGCACACGTGTTCAACACCTTCATTAATTTTACCTCACTACAAAAATAATTACAAGAACTAAGATAAATAAATCAGGGTTACGCATGAATATTTTTCTTAACTACATCCTCAACATAGGATTTTAAAAAAGATATATCTTCGGTTAATCCTCCTTTTTTTAATTTTACATAAAATAAAAAACAAAGAGTGGATTAGCCTTCTAGATTTAGAATTATCCACTCATTTTTTATTTATTTACAATTTGTCAACTCATTATTTAACCTTGAATATGCTCATAATATAAATCAGTAAATACTGCAAATTTAATTGTGTCCATTAAATATACCCCGATTTATTTTGAAAATTATTTTTTTCTCCATACTGTTGAAGTTATATATGGACGTAATCCAATACTATAATAAAATTGTTGAGAAGAGCCTACTATAACTGTCTTAGCACCTAATTTTTGAACTCGTTTAATTCCTTCTAAAACTACTGCCTTTCCTAAGCCCATCTTTCTATATTGAGGATCAGTTGCTACAGGTTCAATTACTGCATAACCAGCTTCTGGATCGTACCACATGCCACAATAGGCAGCAAAATTTCCATCTGTATCAACAGCTGCCACCTTTAAATTCAAATCAACATTAGGACGAATCATTTCTTCTGTACTCATTAATTCTTTTTCCTTGGAAAATTTGAATTCTCCCTCTCCATTTAATTCATGATTAAAACCTTTCCACATCACGCGTAAATATTGATATAAATCAAAAGTTTCTTTCATTGTAGTAATATGAAATCCTTCTGGAAGATTATATTCTGTAGGTGTCTTATCCAAATAAAAAATCGAATCATTATCTTTTTCTTCAGTAGCATAAAATCCCAAATCTGCTGCAACATCTTGAAATTTTAAATCAGTATCCAAAATAACAACTCCAAAATCTCCATCTTTTGAAAAATTTTCATTTGAATAAATAAGCATTTCCTTTCTCAAGAAAGCATATTCTGGTAAAGTTAAACAAAATCCTATGCCAAATTCACAATCAACAGTTGCTACTCCTACAATCTGCTCCTCATCTTCCCATATTCCAATTTTGCCTAAAGTAGACTTATCCAAATACCCATGAGTTGTCATCCAATCCCATCTTGTATATGTAAACTCTGCATACCCAAGCCTTATAAAAAAATCTCTAACCTTGTGATAATCTTCTGTAATACCTGCTTGTTTTGTATAATTTCTAAATATAATTGCCATAAAATCCCCTCCTTTTTTATCATTATATACTCTTATTTAATGTAATGAATATTCCAAATTTAAGTATAATTATTTTTTCTCATGAATTATATTTCTAAAACCTTTTAATCAATACTAATGATTTAGCCCTGACAAATAAATCAGTTAACAGTTAGCCATTGATTCATTTCATCCTCACCCAATAACTCTTCACTGATCCCCATTTATGTTTTTATACTGGGAATATAATCCTTGCTATATATATAACTGTTGTAAGTGTAACTCCACTTAAAATTGTTGATACCATTACTTCTTGGGACGCAAAATCTTGATTATTACCACATTCAACTGCAATTAAGGCTGTATTTACTGCTGTTGGCACAGAATAAGAAATTAAAAGTACCTGTGCAATAATTCCATTGAAGCCTAGTATATGTATTAATAATAATGCAATGGCAGGACCTAAAATTAACCTTGTGAAAACTGCTGTATTTACATTAATATCTTTAAAATTAAACTTAGTTTTTGAAAGCTGAACTCCAAGTGATATCAAAGCTATAGGTACAAGTCCATTTTTTATGTATTCTAAAGTAGGCCATAAAGGCGTTGGTTTTATGTCAATACTTAAATATTTAAGTATTAGTGCAAGTGGTATTACATATATAGATGGCATAGTAAAAATTTGGCGCAATGAAGCTTTAATATTCATATTTGCCCTTCCTGCATTATAAAATCCAATTGTATTCATTGTTATATTCATAAATACTAAAATCATAATTTGAGATGTAAGAGCTATATTTAAATATGGAGTATTTCCATCTATTATATAAGGTGCATTTCCAAAAATAAGTGTAACAAGAGACACTCCTATATTACCTGTATTATTAAACATTATAGAATTTTTAAATGCACTTGTCATACCTACATCATAATTACGAATTTTAGAAATAATTCTTGCAATTATATCATTAACAATTAAATATAATACACAAAAAAATAAGATTTTAAGCATATCAATTGATAAGTCAGTAGTATAAAGATTATAAAATATAAAGCCAGGCACAAATAAATAAAAATTCAATTTACTAAAAGTAGCTATATTTAAATTGAATTTCTTGCTTATTATGTATCCTAATGCGATTATAGTAAAAATAGGTATAATATTATTTCCTAATATATGTAAAAAAATAGTCATTGCTCTTGTCCCCCAAAAATATTTAATATAAATCCTCTGTAAATTATAGCATAAACATTTTATTTAAAGTAAACACAAATCTCTATTTAATGCGCAATTAATATTTATACAAAAAAATACTCCCTCAAAACACAATTGAGAGAATATTTATAATTTCATATATTAACTTTTATTATTAGTAATTATATTTTATCTCAAATACTTATTTACAAATTAGATTTTCTTACTCCTAGTGCAATTAAAACTGATCTTGGTTCCATTTCAATTCTACTTAAAATCGCTGGCATTTCTTCTACTGATTCATTAAAATTCCTATCACCAGACACTCCTGTATTAACTGCCATACGCCACTCTAAATTAGCTGGAAGATCTGGCAACCTTACATATTGTTTTTCCCAATAAGTATTAATTCCAATATAAACAATATCATCTTCATCAATTTCCTCATTAAATCCTGAAAACATTACTCCAAGAACCCAAGCTTCCCTTGAAGAATCAATATACCATGGCTCATTTCCGTGTTTACTCATATCAGGCAATCCACATTTTGCTGGTGCTAGGCTATCTTTAAGTATAGGGTGATTTTTTCTGAATTTTATCATATTCTTAAAAAATTCAAACATATCTGAATTGTTTTCTAACAAGCTCCAATCAACCCATGATATTTCATTATCTTGGCAATATGGATTATTGTTACCAAATTGAGTGTTGCAAAACTCATCACCTGCAAAAAGCATAGGTGTTCCTCTGCTTGCAAGAAGAACTGCACATGCATTTTTCATCATCTTTTTGCGAAGCATTAAAACCTCTTCGTCAGCAGTTTCTCCTTCAATACCACAGTTCCAGCTGTTATTATTATTATCTCCGTCTGCGTTATTCCATCCATTTGCTTCATTATGCTTATTATTATAAGAATATAAATCATATAAAGTAAACCCATCATGACAGGTTATAAAATTAACCGAAGCATTATGTCCCCTATGAATTGGATCATATAAATCATGAGATCCTGACATTCTATCAGCCATTGCATGTACTAATCCTGGATCTCCTTTTAAAAATCTTCGTACATCATCTCTGTACTTTCCATTCCATTCTGACCATCTGCTCCAGGATGGAAAACTCCCTACTTGATATAATCCGCCTGCATCCCAAGCTTCTGCAATTAGTTTAACATTTGAAAGAATATGATCAAATGCTAGATTTTTTAAAAGTGGTGGCTGACTCATTGGTGAACCATCTTCATTACGTCCAAGAATAGATGCAAGATCAAATCTAAATCCATCTATTCTATATTCAGTTACCCAATACCTGAGGCAATCTAAAATCATATTTTGTACATTAGGATGATTACAATTTATTGTATTACCACATCCACTAAAATTATAATACTTTCCATCAGGAGTAAGCATATAGTAAATATTGTTATCTACTCCCTTAAAGGATATATAAGGTCCTTCCTCATCGCCTTCAGCCGTATGATTAAAGACAACATCAAGAATAACTTCTATCCCATTTTCATGGAATTTTTTAATTAATGATTTTAATTCATCACCTTCTCTATTATACTCAATTCCAGCAGTGTAACTTGTATTAGGTGCAAAAAAACTTACTGCATTATATCCCCAATAGTCTAGTAATCTTTTCCCATTAACAATACGCATATCCTTTAATTCATCAAATTCAAATATAGGCATAAGTTCAACTGCATTAATTCCAAGTTCTTTTAAATATGGTATTTTATCTGATAACCCTTCAAAAGTCCCCGGATAATTTACATTGGAAGATAAATGATTAGTAAAACCACGAACATGTAATTCATAAATAATTAAATCCTTCATTGGAATTCTGAGCTGCTTACTATTTCCCCAATCAAAGTCATTTATAACAACTCTTGCTCTATATTGATTTGCATACTCCGCTTTATATCCCCACTTACTTTGTCCTGCAACTGCTTTTGCATAGGGATCTAAAAGATATTTAGTTTCATCAAAAATCAAGCCTTTTTCTGGAATATATGGTCCATCAATACTATATGCATATTCAAATTCCTCAATATTCAATCCAAATACAATCATTGAATAAACGTTACCTATTTTATAATGTTCAGGGAATTTAATTATTGCAAATGGCTCATATTCATTTCTTTTAAACAAAACCAATTTGACAGACTTAGCATTCTGTGAACTAATTGTAAAACTGACTCCACCAGGAACAATAACTGATCCATTTTCAAGGTATAAGCCTGGACGAATTTTAAATCCATTCTCCTCATCTGTGGGAATTAAATTTTTATTATATCCATTTTCTAAATCGCAAAAGTCCATTTTAAGGTTACTCATCTTCATCTATCTCACCCCTCTTTTTATTAAAAGTTAGGATATATTAAGTAAATTGAAAAATTGCATATCTTCATTTATCAAATGGCCAATAACAACATCATCTGCTAAGAATGAAAAAAAAGCTGATGGATTAAGTTCTCTATTTTCATAGCATTGTTTCAATTGAAATACTTTGCCTATTAAATTTTTGTGAATTTTGCTATGCTTATCATAATCTTTATAGCCTATGCTTTTTAATATTTCTTCTTCTCTATCAAAATGTTTTATTGTTCTATCTATTAATATATCAAGCTTTTCTAAACTTTTTTCAAAATCCATTTCCATAATTGCAGCATTAATCAAATCATTTAACAACTCTAAAAGCTCCTTATGTTCTTTATCAACATCTTCATTCCCACTATTCCATTCATTATTCCATTGTATTCTTTTTGCTTTAATTTCATTTTCATCTTCAAATTTTGTTGCAAGTATAGAATTTTCACCTTGTTCTTGTGCACTAATTAATAATTTATTTAATCTTTCCTGCCATTGTTTTAGAGATTCAGCTTTTATTCTTTCTGAAACTCCGAAACTAGCCATAAATTGCCCTATAATAGGATGTATATTTTCATTTAAAGCCTTACGAACTTTTTCAGCAACAATAATTGCTCCACTTTTGTTTGTCTTTGGCATTAACAATACAAATTTCTCATCATCTATTTTAACTAAAATATCATATTTACGTATTACACTGTTTGCTATTTTAGCAGTTTCTCTTACCACTTCTTCCTTAACTGAAGAACCCAATTTAGAGGTTTTAAAATTATCTAAGGTTAACATAATCATTGAAAGAGGATCATTATATCTATCCGCTCTTTCAATTTCTTCTGCAATTCTTTTATTGAAAAAATCTATACTTAATAAACCTACTTCTTCATCCTTAGTCAAAGCCTTTTTAAGGTTTGCCTCCTGCTGAATTTTTTCTGTAACATCTCTTGCAGAAGCATAAATATATTGATAATTCATTTGGATATACCATTCTAAATACCTGTATCCACCTATTTTTGAGCTTATTCTATTTACAAATCCTGATATAGGTTCTAATTCATTTAAATTTCTTATTATATTGACAGTTTTAGGCAAGTCTTCTTTATCAACTAAAGAGAGAAAGCTCTTTCCTTCGAATTCTTCTGCAGTATATCCCAATACCTTTTCAAATTCTCTATTTACTTTAAGAAAATTCAAATTTTCATCTATAACACATAGCATATCTATATTAACTTTAAAGATTCCTTCTATTTCTTTTTCTTTCATATATTCTTTACTAACATCATTAAATATACAAGCAAAATGTTCATTATCTAATATAAAAATAGTTATCCTAATCCATTTAGCTACAGCCTTGTTATATAAATCAATAACTACAGTTTTATCATTAATAATTGCTTCTTTAAATGCCTTCTCCCACTCATCTCCAATGTTATTTTCTATTTTAAAAATTTCACTGTATCTTTTCCCGATAACTTCATAATCCTTTAACCCTATCATACTTTCATATATATTATTAACATCTAAAAATTCGCAATCGTAAGGAATGCCATCTTTATTAAAAATAGCCTTATGGTATGATAAAGCTACTGGTGATTTCTTAAATAAATATTCTAATAACTGCTCTTTCATTCCAATGCATCTCCATTCATACTGATATTTTTATATAAACTATCTATTTTTATGGCTTTTATTATATGCTGGACATTTTCTAAAGGCTTTTACCATATTAAATATTTAATTTTAAATAATAACGTAAATCAAATAATTTCTTATAAATACATTATTCTACAAAAACCATTTTAATCCTTTTTAATGTTTTGTAAACTTAATGGCATCTTCACTCTATTAAAATACTAAAAATGGCTGCCTTAAAAACAAAATCAGAAAATACATTTATTGATTTATTCTTTTACAATAAATGTATTTCTCCTGATTTTTTTGTTAAGACAACCTTATTTAATCCTGATTCCTTCCTTCATATTATTATCTGGTTTTAATACTATCTTTTCACCTTCCTGCAATCCTTCTAAAACTTCTATTGTTTTATCACTTTCAATTCCTTTTTTTATCGGCCTTAAAACCGTTTTTCCATTATCAACGGCAAATACACAAGAATTGCCCTTATAATCAAATACAGCCGTATCTGGTATTATTAATGTATCACTTTGCATTTTGGTTATAATTTTAGTCTCTAGATCATAACCTGGTTTTAATGTTCCTATGTCATCGGCAATTTCAATAGTTACCGCTACCCTCTTTTGATTAACGCCTAAAGAAGACGTTATATTTTTTGCTTCTGGTGCTATTTTTATAACTTTTCCTTTTAATTTTGAACCTCCAATTGCCTTTCCACTGACTTCAACTTCATTTCCAACATGAACATTGTAGATATCATCGGCTAATATATTAGATTCCAATTCAAGACTTTTAACATCTCCTAATAAAAAAGCTGCTGTCCCAGGTGCCCCTATTGAATTTTCCTCTACGAGCTTTTCAATTACAATCCCATCAATTCCAGCTTTCACCTGTTGCTTATCAATTTCTCTAACTATAGAATCTTTGAAAATTACTGCTTGCTCAACTGCTTCAATATATTCCCTCTTCATATAATCTGGAGCACCAGCTTTAGCATCTTTTAATTGAGAATTTGCAGATTTCAGACCTGCCTCAGAGCTTTTAAAAGCATCTTCAGCATTTTTTAGCTCCTGCTCACTCATTGCACCTGCTTCAAAAAGAGTCTTTGCATTATCAAAATTCCTCTTTGCAGTATCATAAGTAACCTTAGCAGTATCAACTGCTGATTGAGAAATTTCTATCTTATTGGCATAGTTAGAAGCATCTGTACTTGCTAATTGAGCTTTTGCAGCTTTAATTTTTGAATCAGCATCTTTAAGTTTTAACTCAAGATCACCTGTATCCATGGTCAAAAGTACATCACCTTTATTTACAGAATCCCCCACCTTAACTTTTATGTTGTTTATTCTTCCTGAGCCTTCAAAATAAACAGTCTCCTTCTTATTTGCTTCAACCACTGCTGTATCTTCAATATATTGCTTAATTTCTCCCTTTTCTACAGCAACAGTTTCTACATCTTGTCCACTTTGCATATTCATATATATTAGTCCACCTGCTATACATATTACTACTGCAATAGTTGTCAAAATTACTTTTTTATTTTTAATCTTTATTTTCATACCACATACCACCTCATTCAATTAACAATTTACAATTATCAATGTACAATTTAAGGATGAAATTCAGGAAAACATCATTCTGTTGATTAGAAATAAACTTTTGAGTATCATCCAAAAGAAACCATTAACTTCTAATTGTTAATTGTGAACTGTTAATTGTTAATTGTTAATTGGATTATCTATTCTTTGTTCTTCAATACCTCTATCATATCAAGAGCCTTAATCTTTCTTATCAATGTTAAATTAGTAATTACAGTAAATAGAAGTGTTAGAATTATTGCAATAAAATAAGTTTTGAATTCTATAACATATGGGATTGTATATGCATCTGTACTGCTTGATTTCATAAGATATGCTCCAAGCCATTTACCTATTGGCAATCCTATAATCATTCCAAATACAGTGATTATATAATTTTCAGTAAAAATTAATTTTTTAACCTCATTGTTATTGAATCCAAGTACCTTTAAAGTTGCTAATTCTCTTTGTCTTTCAAATATATTTATTGTTGCAATATTATATAAAACAGCAATAAGTAGAATACCTGCAAGAGTGATATAAACACCTATTGAGGCTCCCATTGCTCCCATTGCCTTTAAAAGAGCATTGAGCGAATCTGTTTTTGATTCCAAAGAAGCCACCCCTGGAATATCTCTTAATTTATCTTTAACTTCATTTTCATATTTAATGTCGTCTAAATTTAATACAGCTGTATTGGCTATTGTACCTTCTCCAATCAAACTATCCAGATTATCCAAAGATGTATACGTACTCAATCCTAAGTATTGAACAACTATTCCTTTAACCACTATTTCTTTCTTTTCTTTTCCCGGAAAATAAAATTTCACATTAACACTATCATTTAATTTTATTCCCAAAATCTCAGCTAACTTTTCAGATATAAGTAGTCCATTGTTAGGAACACTTACTATATTTCCTTCCTTATCTTCAACTCTATACATTTGAGGATCTTTCACAAGGGCAGTAAAACCAACTTGTTTAGTTCTCCAGCCATTTGATATTTCAACACCTGTTTCCAGTACTGGCTCTATATCTTTTATGTGACCAATATTTCTTATATCATTTAATTCATTTGTATTAATTAAATTAGTAAATCTTATTTTTATATCATAATTTTGAATATTGCTATACTGCTTTTCTATCATAAAATCTATAGAATCCTTCATACTTAAAGCCACCAATAATATCGCTGAAGCAAATATAACTCCTAATGAGGTCAATAATGCTCTCTTTTTATACCTAAACAAATTTCTTATTATTATCTTTCCTAAATAACTAACATTTTTCCATATTAAATTTACTCTTTCTAATACTATTTTTTTACCGCTTTCAGGTGCCTTTTGCCTCATTGCTTCACTAGGCATTATTTTAAATATAGATTTGCAGGAATTGTAGCCTGCAAATAAACAAAATAACATGGTTAAAGCAAAAGCTGGTAATACAAATTCACCATAAACTTTAACTTCTCCAAGAGGCAAATTAAAATATTGATTATAGATTTTAGTCATTCCAACACCCATATAAGTTCCTGTAACAGCACCTATAATACTTCCTACAATTGCAACAAGTGCTGAATAACTCATATAATAAATCAATACCTGAAAATTAGTAAACCCAATTGCCTTTAACACTCCTATTTGTGTTCTTTGATTTTCAACCATTCTTCCCATCATAATATAAATAATAACTGATGCAACCATAAAAAATATTATTGGAAATGATCCACCCATAGATTTTAATTGCTTTATTTTTGTACTTATCATCTTGCTGCTAGTTTGTTCTTCTCTATCAATAACACTTTTTACTCCATAATTTTTTAAAGTCCTTTTTATATCATCCTTGATCTTTTCTATATCACTACCATTAGAAATTCTTATTGATAAATTGTTTATTAAACCATTAGAAGCAAAAATCCCTTCACCAAAAGACTGTTTAATATATATAATTCCAAACTTTTTATTATCAGCCATAATCTCACTAGAGTCTTTTAATGTATATACGAACTCTGGACTTTTGGCTGACCCAATAATTTTAAGTTTTATCTTATTTCCATTTACAATTGGATAAATGTAATCACCTAAATTTAAATTATTTGCTTTTAAGAAATCTTCATCTAAAATGCATTGATTACTATCTTCTTCTGAAAAATATCTTCCTGATTTCATTACAATGTCATTTACTATATCTGTTTTTACATCTGGAAGTGTTATAAATCTCAAGGTTGCACTTTCTTCAGAAATGCTGACACTGGCATCTTTAACAATTCTTCCTGTTGCTGACTTAACCTCAGGTATATTAAGCACCTTTTCTCTTACTCCTATTGGCGCATTATAAAGGTCTACCCAAATATCTGCTAATCTATATTCTTCATAGTAATTCGCACTAGAACTTGAAAGATTTCTAAACGCTGAATTTATTGATGTATAAAATGTAACCCCTAATACTACAATTATCAATATTGAAATAAATTGACCTTTAGATTTTTTTATATCTCTAAATAAATTCCTAAATAAAATCTTCATTACCACTCAATCCTTTCAGGTGATTCAGGATTTTCATTAACAGTTATAGATTCTACTGCACCACTTCTTACTCTGATTACCCTGTCAGCCATAGCTGCAATTGCAGCATTATGTGTAATAACTACTATAGTTTTATTTGTATTTTTATTTATATCATAAAGTACCTTTAAAATAAGCTTTCCTGTTTTATAATCTAAAGCACCAGTTGGTTCATCACATAAAAGCAATAATGGATTTTTTACTAAAGCCCTTGCTATTGCTACTCTCTGCTGTTCTCCTCCAGAAAGCTGAGCTGGAAAATTTGATTTTCTCTCACTTAAACCAACTTCTTTCATAATATCCTCAGCATTTAGAGGATTGTCGCTAAGAGATTTTACTAGCTCAACATTTTCAAGAGCAGTAAGATTAGACATTAAGTTATAAAACTGAAATACAAAGCCTATGTTTTTTCTTCTATACATTGTAAGCTCATTATCTGAATAGTTTGTTATATTTTCTCCATCTACTAACACTTCTCCAGAGGTAGGTCTATCCATCCCGCCAATCATATTTAACACAGTACTTTTTCCCGAACCACTTGGTCCTAGTACTACTACAAATTCACCTCTATAAATTTCAAAACTCATTTTATCAGAAGCTTTAACCGTTACTTCTCCCATAATGTATTCCTTAGTAACGTCTTTTACTATAACAATAGGATCTTTCATAAAAAATCCCCCTTTAACCTCATTATAGAACTGATTTTATACCTAATATTATCAAAATGGACCTTTGCTCCAATTGAACGTTTTATCAACATTAATTTTGCTTGTTTAACTAATTTAATTATATCACATATGTTTATTGGATTGTCCTTTATTGATTTGATGTTACTTATACTTTAAAGCTATGCCTTTCTCAATTAACAATGCACAATGAACAATTAGAGTAAAAAAATACGTTGGTCTTATTATTAAACCAACGTATTTAAAAATTTTATTTTTTTCGAAATAACCCCTCCCAATGTTAATTCTTACATTAAATAATTATTTTACCCTAAATAATTATTCTACCCTTTTACTTCTTGTTAATCGTTATTAACTAGAAGACCATTTATTAATCCTCAATAAACCATAGTTGAAAAATCTGCAAAATAAATTGTTCATACATCATTATTAAACACTCACACATATAGATCAGTTATAATTAATACTTTACTATAGCGATTTTCCCCCTTTCCTTTTAATTTAATGCAAAACAAAATTTATTTTAAATTTTTATTCGACTTAGAATTTTCACTAATAAATTTATTTTACAACACCATTCTGACAAAACTCTGACAAATATTAGGTTATCGACTATAAAATAACTTTTTTACAACAAAACGGTCAGAAAAATATATGAAATCTTAAGATATATATTGCAAGAAAAAAGCCAACTAACATTTTATTAAGTACTGTTAGTTGACCTATCTACTTATAACATAATAATTTTACTTTAATATCATCAAAAAATTAACTATCACTTATAAATGAATTATTGCAAATCCTACATTCATTGTACGCCTACTAAAACTAACACAGATCTTGGCTCTAATTCGATCTTTTGATTAACTTTAAGCATGTCATCAGTTTTTTCAGTAAAATCTTTTCCAGTAGGCATAGCTGTATTTACTGCAATTCTCCATTCTAATCCCTTAGGGAGATCAGGCACTTTTATATATTGCTTTTCCCAATATGCATTAATTGCTATATATACTATATCGTCCTTGTTTTCTTTCTTGTCCCATCCTGAAAACATAACTCCAAGAACCCTTGTTTCTGCTGATGGGTCTAAATACCAAGGCTCATTCCCATGTTTACTGACACTAGGCAATCCACACTTTGATGGTTCTATACTATCTCTAACTACAGGATGGCTTTTTCTAAACTTTATCATATTCTTAAAGAAATCAAATATTTCTTTATTTTTATCTAATAAAGTCCAATCAAGCCATGAAATTTCATTGTCCTGACAATAAGGATTATTATTTCCAAATTGAGTATTACAAAATTCATCTCCTGCTAAAAACATAGGTGTACCTTGACTTGTAAATAAAACTGCACAAGCATTTTTTATCATTTTCATACGAAGTTTTAAAATATTATCATCCTCTGTATCACCTTCAATGCCACAATTCCAGCTATTATTGCTACTTTCTCCATCTGTATTATTCCAGCCATTAGCTTCATTATGCTTATGATTATATGAATACAAATCATACAAAGTAAAACCATCATGACAGGTAATAAAATTCACTGATGCATTTCCTCTACTATCTGGATCATAAAGATCATGAGAACCAGACATTCTTTCAGCCATTACCTGTGCAAGACCACCATCACCTTTTAAAAACTTTCGAACATCATCACGATATTTTCCATTCCATTCTGACCATCTTTTCCATGATGGAAAATTACCTACCTGATACATTCCTCCCGCATCCCATGCTTCTGCAATTAATTTTACCTTTGCCAAAATAGGATCAAATGCTAGATTTTGCAATAAAGGAGGCTTATTCATAGGCGATCCATCCTCATTACGTCCAAGAATGGAAGCAAGATCAAATCTAAAACCATCTACTCTATACTCAGTAACCCAATAACGCAAACAATCCATTATCATTCTTTGGACAACTGGATGGTTGCAATTTATTGTATTTCCACATCCACTAAAGTTATAGTACTTTCCATCTGGCGTTAACATATAATAAACATTATTATCAAAGCCTTTAAAAGATATGTATGGACCTTTTTCATTACCTTCTGCTGTATGATTAAAAACAACATCAAGAATAACTTCAATACCATTTTCATGAAGCTGCTTAATCATGGTCTTTAATTCATCACCTTCTCTATTGTATTCACTCTTAGCAGCATAGCTTGTATTTGGTGCAAAAAAACTTACTGAATTATATCCCCAATAATCCAATAGTCTTTTCCCATCAACTATTCTTTCATCTTTCATTTCGTCAAATTCAAAAATGGGCATTAACTCTACTGCATTGATTCCTAATTCCTTTAAATGTGGTATTTTTTCAGCTAATCCAGAAAAAGTTCCTGGATATTTAACCTTTGAGGATGTGTGTTTTGAAAATCCACGAACATGTAGTTCATATATAATAAGTTGTTCCATAGGAATTAATAACTGTTTGCTATTTCCCCAATCAAAATCATTTGCAACTACTCGAGATCTATATTGATATCCTGTTTTGGGCTTAGCTCCCCACATACTTTGCCCTGCTACTGCCTTAGTATATGGATCTAATAAGTATTTAGTACTATCAAAAATCAATCCCTTTTCTGGAATATATGGACCATCAACACTATAAGCATATTCAAACTTTTCAATATCTAATCCAAATACAATCATAGAGTATACATCACCAATTCTATAATTATCAGGAAATGGAATTATTGCATATGGATCACATTCTTCTCTTTTAAACAATACCAATTTAACTGAAGTCGCATGTTGTGAATGAACTGTAAAACTAACGCCACCTGGAATAACTACTGCTCCATTTTCAAGATAAAATCCCGGACGAATTTTAAAGCCTTCATATTCATCCATAGGAATCAAATTTTTACCAAAGGTTTCTGCAAAGTCATCAAAATTAACTGTACTTGCTAATTTGTTCATAATAAATTTCTTATTTTGTGAAAAATTAGATTTTGTCATCCCACATCTTCCTCTCTAAAAATCAATTCACAATTAACAGTTAACAATTACGAAATAAAAGTCACAGGCTTTTCAATTAAGTTCTGAATTGTGGCACATCCACCATTTTTATAGGTGGATGTTTTTTAGAAATAGCTTCGCTATTTAATACTTAATTCTTAACTCTAAACTCTTAACTTATCCAAGCTTTAAAGTACCTCAAACTCTGAACTGATTGAAAATTTTAATTTATGAATTTTATTAATTAAAATTTATATAATGATTTTTTATCCTTACACTTATTGGTTTAACTTCTTTATTTAGTTAATATAATTATAGCATATATAAATAAAAATACGCTGGTTTTCATGTTAAACCAACGTATAAAAATCATACCTTATTTTATTTTAAATTTAGAAAGTTCCTTAGATAAAGATATAGAAAGTTCATCTAGATCTTCAGATGCTTTTTTTAAGTTTAAGAAAATAGTTCCTTGCTTATCAATCATTTCTTCAAAACATAAAGTACTTGCAACAGACTCTTCACTTATAGCTGAAGTATTAGAAACTGCTTCATTAATATTTTTAT
Source organism: Clostridium sp. C2-6-12 (assembly GCF_009928485.1). Classification (GTDB taxonomy): domain Bacteria; phylum Bacillota; class Clostridia; order Clostridiales; family Clostridiaceae; genus Clostridium. The sequence continues at coordinate 43,036 of NZ_JAABNP010000022.1, forward strand.
TTTCTACTAATAATGATTTTGCTATTTCAGATATGCTGAAGCTCATAAGCTTAATATTTTCAATTTCTTTTTCAATTCCTGCAAATGTAGATGATATATTATCAATTGAGCTTGTACTTAATCCCATATAATCTAAACTATCTTTCATTACTGCAACTGCATTTGCAACTTGCTCCTGAATTTGTTGTATTTCACTTGAAATTCCTTGTGTAGATTCTGAAGATTGTTCAGCCAATTTTCTAACCTCCTCTGCAACTACTGAGAAGCCTTTTCCATTTTCTCCTGCTCTTGCTGCTTCAATACTTGCATTTAAAGCTAAAAGGTTAGTTTGTTCTGATATAGAAGATATAGTAGTTGTTATATTAGCAATATTCTTAGATTTTTCTGATAAATCATTGATAACTTCTGCTGAAATATTTACGCTTTCTTTCATTTTATATAATAATTTTGCTGTTTCCTCTAAACCTTTAGAACCATTTAAGGTCTTATCATTAGTTTCAGATATCCTTTTATCAATATTGGCACTTATATCCACCAATTCTTTAGATTTACTTTCCATGTCATTTATTGATCTTGTTATATTTTGGACTTCATTTGCCGTATGCTTTGCTCCTAAAGATAAATTTTCGATTGACTGCTTAATGTCTTTTCCGCATTCAACAACCTCTAAACTGACTTTTTTATAACTATCCGAAGATTCAATAACAACTTCTGAAACATCTTTAATTTTTATTATTATACTTCTCAAATTATCTATCATCTTGTTAAAGGTTGTATTAATTCTTCCTAATTCATCTGATGATTCTGGAAGGGAGCTTAATAGATTTCCTGCTGCTACCTCTTCTGCTATTAAAGATATCTTTAATAGTTTATTGAAGAAGTTTCGGAGTAATATAGTAAGTAATATTATTAGAATTATCATAGCAACAACAGAAACTATAACTATAAAGTAAAGCAACGACTCTAAACTAGAAGTGTATTCTTTAGTAGGCACCTCTAAAAGCATATACCAATCAGTTCCTTCAACATGTGAAACAAAAAGTTTTTCTGTTTCATTATTATCCTTAAATTCACCTGTAAAGTTATCTTTTGAGATGGCCACCTTTACTAAATCCGCAAATTCCTTATTTGAACTTTTCAAGAAATTTTCTTCTTTGTTAGAACTATCATCTTGACGGAATAAAACAGTCCCATCTTTACCAATTAAATAAACCTTGTCCGTCTTTCCAATATGAAAATCTGTATTTTCTTTAAATACTGTAGTTACTAAACAAGCTCCACTTACAAGCCCTATAACTTTATTATCTTTAGGGTTCTTTACTGGACATTCCATAGATATTATTAAATCCTTAGGGTTTTGTTTATCTTGAAATGGATTTGAAATAATTTTTTCACCTTTCATAACCCTTGGGAAAGTATCTTCTGAGCTTATATCTATAGTTACATTATTTTGCATTAATAATTTTCCTGTAGTATCTGATATTCCAATGGTATTATATACCCCATCATAATTCTTTTGCTCTCTTTGAAAATAAGGTATTATTTCCTCATAATTCATTCCAGAAACCAATTGAGTATTTGCTATTACTTCAACTTGAGATAATCTAGATTTAACCCATGATGATAATTTTTGAGCTTGTATTGATATAGTTTGTTTCCCTGAGTTTTCCATTGAAGACATTATTAATTTCTTTGAATTTACATATTCTAAATATGTAACTGTACTAATAAGAGTTATAACAATAAGTGAAATAATAAAAATAGCTCTAGCTTGTAATGATTTTCCCTTTTTCATAAATATTTTCCCCCTCATAATAACCATAAAAATTGAATTTTAATATAAATAATATTTTATTTATATTCTTAAGATACAATTATATTTATTCATTTTTCTCATTACATTGTATAAATATAAATCTACTTTTCCCTAATAAAGTAATTATTTAATTTTAAATTTAAAAAGAGAAGGATTAAAAATATATATCATTATTCATAATCCTTCTCTTAGTTTAAAACTAATTTCTCTTATTGTATTTTTTAGTACATTAAAACTTTACTAACTCTTAAGTACTTATGTGTTTTTAAAACATTTGTTTAAATAATCTATTTTCTTTTACATCTTGTGTAACTTTTACTACATTACTTGTATCACCAATTAATATTGCACCACATAAACGGTTATTGGCAAAATAGTATTTTGTATATGATCTTTTAACAGGATCTTTAAATTCTACTGTTTTATATTGAATGTTAGGATTCTTTCCATTATCTCCAATTGAATATAATGAAGTATTCATTCCATTAAAGGTTATAGCAGCATCTACTGTTTCATAAGTCAATTCATCTCCAGCTGCATTGGCTCCAGCAACCCTACCCATTTCTAAAGCTTGTGGCCAAATACCATAATTTATTCCATTATATTCAGCACAATCTCCGCAAGCATATATCTCTGGAATATTAGTTTGCATTTTTTCATTTACAATTACAGCCCTATCTATATTAATTCCTGCTTCTTTTGCTATTTTAGTATTAGCCTTAATACCTGTAGATATAATCACTAAATCAGCTGGTATAACTTCTTTGCCATTGATTTTTACACCAGTAACATTATCTTCACCTTTTATTTCATCAATTTTAACATTTAATCTTATATCAATTCCTTCTCCTCTAACTATTTCTTCTAGGAATCTTCCACCTTCTAAATCTAATTGATTAAACATTAATTTGTCAGAAGCTTCTAATACAGTAACTTTACATTTTGCTTTACTTAATTCCCATGCAGCTTCAAGTCCAAGAACTCCGCCTCCAATTACAACTGCATTTTTTACCTTAGGTAATAGTTCTACAACCTTATCAGTATCTGAAATATTACGTATTGCAATTACTTCCTCTTTATCTGCGCCTGGAATTTCAGGAATAAAGCATTCAGAGCCTAAAGCATATATACACTTGTCATATTTAAGCTTAATTCCATCATCAAAATGAACTTCTTTTCCTTTAGTATCAATTTTGATTACTTCTTTTTCAAGGACATTTGTTATATTCTTTTCTTTATACCACGCTTCATCATGAATAGCTATTTGTTCTGGTTTAAACTTAGCTATCATTGATTTTGTAAGCATAGGACGATTATATCCTAATACACTTTCATTAGAAACCAAAACTATAGCACAAGTCTCATTTCTTTCCCTTATGGCCGTCGCTGCACTTATTCCCGCGGCACCATTTCCAAGAACTAAATAAATTTCATTTGTATTATTCTTATAGTCATTTTCATCAATTTCAACTGTAATGAAATTTTCTTTTCCTACACCACAAACAGGACAAATCTCAAGGCTGGAATCAAATATTTCTCCACAAACTAAACATTTCACCAAAGTTCTCTTAGCTGATTTCTTTGGATTTTCTTTGTTTTGTACAATACAACCAAAATTATATCCATAATCATAAGCATCACTTAAATCACTATCACTTGGTTTAAATTTAACACGGAAACCATCGATTACCTTCATGTTAAGCTGTTTTAATCTTTCTATAATATGTGGAACACCTTCTCCGCTCCATCCATAGCTTCCAAAGGCACTAGCATGTTTAGTACCATGAGTTCTTGCAAACATTGATATAGTTAACTCCCAAATAGGTTCTAGGGCTTCACCAACTATTGTTGGGGTACCTAAAAGAATACCATCTGCAAAAAACAACTCTTCTAATACTTTGCTCTTATCAGTTTCTAATAAATCGTAATCTCTTACATCCACGTCACCACTAGCTTTAATTCCCTTTGCTATTTCACCAGCTAATTGCTTTGTGTATCCATAAGCACTTACATAAGGAATAATTACTGTCTTTCTTGGATTTGGATTAACTATTTCACACCATTTAGCATTTAAAGCTTTAAGTTCTTCTATTCTACAGTCAATTACTGGTCCATGCCCTGTGCAAATCATATCAATATCTAAATCTTTAATTCTAGCTAAAGCTTTTATCATAAATGGCTTCTTAAAAGGTCCAATAATATTATCAAAATAATATTTCTTAGCTCTTAGGTATCCTTCATTATCTGTAACCTTACTTAATAATATTTCATCAAAACTATAATGTGAACCAAAGGAATCACAAGTAAGTAGCGTCTTATCTTCTTCAATATATGTATACATTGTATCTGGCCAATGTAAATTAGGAAGTACCATAAAACGTAAAGTTTTATCTCCTAAATCTAAAGTGTCATTTTCTTTTACAGCTATGCTATAAAAATCACGATTTACAATATTTTTTAAGAAACCTATAGCAACCCCTGTTCCTACAATTTTAATATTAGGATTTATTTCAATAAGTTTTTCTATACTACCTGCATGATCTGGTTCTGTATGATTTACCACAATATAATCAATTTCATTAATATCTACAAGGTTGCTTAAAGCTTCCAAATATTCGTCTAAGAATTTAGCCTTTGCTGTTTCAAATAATACTGTTTTTTGACTTGTCTTAAGCAAATATGAATTATAAGAAGTTCCAAATTCAGTTTCCATTACAATGTCAAATACTTTTAAATCAGGATCTAATACTCCTGTCCAATAAAAATTCTTTTTTAGTTCCAGTGTTTTCATGTAAAAATCCTCCTTCTCGATGCCAAATCATATTAGTTTTATGACAATATTATACCTCTTTACACATAATAATTCATATATTTTTCTTTTAAATAAAAAAATAATATGAATTTAAAAGATAAACTTCATTATATTTAACAGCCATTTTCCACAATTTCTTTTTAATCGTTCCAATAGATATTTTCTCTTCCTTAAAATCTTCAAGACTCTTTAAAAAACTCTTTTTTTCTTTTTCATCTGCCTTGTTCTTAAAATATCCCCATACATGCATTAAGGCATTTAAACAATTTCCTAAATTAATCTCCATTTCCATAGCTTCTTCTATTAAGTTATAAAATTTAAGAAATGGGTAATCAGATTTATCCTTTAATAGTTTTCTTATTTCTAAATAATTTTGAGGAGAATTTTCTAATATAGTGTATTTATATTTTGCCCACTCTTCTTCAAGTCTTTTAATTTTATTACCTTGACTAACAACATTTATGCATTTTACAGCTGAAAGATTTTTATCTTTAACTTCAAGCATTATATCAATATCTTCTCTATCTAAACTTTCATAAAACCTTATGAATTCATTAATTCTTATTGTATTTGAATGTGAACCTATTTTTTTTAAAGGATTTTGCTGAGAATAATGAATTTTTTGATATCCATCTTTTTCTTTCCACGTTTCTTTGCATTTATTAATCCAATATTTATCACTTTTTTCTTTATCATATGAATTAATTTCATTATGAAGATTATCAAAAATAACTGGTATATTAAGTTTTTTTCCTATTTCTAAAACTTCATTTATATTATAAGATTTATCATCATTTTCAATAACAAGTCTCTCTTTCACATTGTTACCTAATAAAGAATAATTATTTATGAATCTTTCTATTGCTTGCTCTTTATCATTGTAAACTCCACCAATATGAAGAACAATTTTATGCTCACTTCCTACTCCAAGGGTATCTAATACTTTAGTATGATAATTCAAATCCTCAATTGCCCTATCCACTACTTCTACATTAGGTGAATTAAGTACTGTGTATTGACCTGGATGCATTGAAACTCTCATATTGCTTTTTCTTATCTTCTCTCCAATTTTATTGAATTCAGAAAAAAATATCTTTTCCCATGAAATAGTATTAATTGGACTTGAACCAAAAGGAATTAAATCTGAACTAATTCTAAAAAGTTTTATGTCATTTTTAATATTGTAATCAATAATATTTTCAAGAGAATTTAAATTAAAAGAAATCAAATCTAATAATTTTTCTTCATCTATATTTTTAGCTATAGAACTTTTTAAATTAGTATTTTGTATTCCAATAGTTAAACATGCATATCCTATACTCATCTTTTCCTCCTATTACAAGAATAATGTTATTCCATCAGTAAAGTAACATTACTTTTCCATACTAAAATATTAATATAAATTTGAACTTTTCAATCAATTCAGAGTTATGTTTTCGGATGAAATCTCTTAACGCGATTACAAGAAAGTTTCGCATTGTGGCATAGCTGCTCTTTTTATAAGTGAGAAGTTCCCAATTGTGGCATAGCCACTCTTTTCAGAAGTGAGAAGTTCCGCATTGTGGCATAGCCACTCTTTTTAGTAGTGCATAATTTTATTTTTCCCTTGAATTTTTGCTTGATACAATGAAATATCTGCATTTCTAATACATTCATATACTGCTTCTATATTATCTGGCACAATTGTAGCTACGCCTAAGCTTGCTGTGACATATTCGCAGACTTCTGAATATTCATGGATAATTTTTAAATTGTAGATTTTCTCTTTTATTTCTTTAGCAATTTCATAAATTTCCCTTTCATCTGTCTGCAATGCAATATACACAAATTCTTCTCCTCCATATCTGCCAACAAAGTCTCTTGAACCTCTCAGTGTTTCATTTAGTTTACATGATACTTTTCTAAGAACCTCATCACCATTTACATGCCCATATTTATCATTATATGACTTAAAATTATCTATATCTATCATTATAATTGAAACTGGAGTTTCTTTTTTCTCATATTTAAATAAATTCTCAATAAATTCTCTTAAGGCCCTTCTGTTATTGAGATTTGTCAACTCATCCTTTAATGATAATTTTTTTAACTTTTTATTAGCTTCTTGAAGCTTTTTGTACATAGTTTTATTTTCACTTATTTCTCTTTTTAATTTTTCGTTGGCTTCAATCACTAAGTTTTTACCTCTAAAATTAATATATAAGTTTTTATATAAGGTTCTAGAAACAACATATGCACAAATTATAAAAATAATACTATTTATATAATGACCTAAAATTATATCACTTGAGGATTGAAAATATGGCAATCCAAAAAATAATACCCATGTAGAAATAAAATATGCACTTATTAATCTTCTACTATCTATATAATATATCACTGAACAGGCTATTAAATTCAGCATATACACCATAATTTGTCCATAAGTTTTTTGGTCCATTAAGGATATTATAGCTCCCCACACCATCATGAAAATAATATAACTAGTAGTAATAAACTCCATCATCTTCAAATTTCTTAAACACACCTTAGTATTTTTTAAACAAAATAAATATAGAAAGTTTATCCCAATCATTAAAAAATACATAAAAAAATAGGTATTAAATTTAAAGTCATTGACGTGTTTATTATAATTCAAAATTGTATCTGTTAAACAAAGCATTATTTCAGCAAATATTATGTATTTGCTGTATATTCTTCCTCTTCGTATATTTATTTTTATCGTTTCGTTTCTAAAAGAATCTTCTTCATTTAAGGTTAGATTAAGTGAACTTTTAATTTTCATAACTCTCTCTCCAATCTTAAAACCTATGTAAAACTTTGAAGTAATACATTAAAATTAATATTATTCCATATTTTACTAAGGTAAATCTACTATTATATTTTAAAGCATGATTCTGACAAAACTCTGACAAAATATGAAAGCCTCTAAAACTTTTATATAAAAAAACACTAAACATTTAAAAAACAAAAATGTTTAGTGTTCCTCAATTCTCAAATAAATTTATTATAAATTAGAATTTAACTCTCCCAATGCAATTGTATACTTCTTTCTTAATTCCTGCTTTCTAGGCTCTGTCCAAAGCCACCCTTCCTCTTCTAAATAATCCTCTTTATAAATATCTAAAGCTTTATTAACTAATATTTCATCATCTTTCTCTATTGCTTGTTGTAACAAGTTTTCAAATTCAACAGTATCTATATAAACATCTTTTATGCAAAGTAAATAATTGTCTCCAATATACTTAATGCTTATTTCCCTACTATCATATTCCCTAAGAACCTTTCTAATTGAATATATTGTACTTTGAAGATTAACTAATGCTTTTCTAGGTTCTAAATCTGGCCAAAGCAAATCACATAATTTTTCTTTATGTATTGGCATTTCTCTATTTTCAAGTAAATATGCAAATAATTCTGCAGATTTTTTTCTATTCCACTTAACTATATCTTCTCCTATCTTAACAACAAACTTGCCTAGGGTATATATAGCTAGTTTAGGTCTCTCCTCTTTTTCTTGTAAATTAATTGAACTTTTACCAATAAGCCTGTCCAAGGCTCTTACTAGTCTTTCTTCCCTAATCGGTTTTAGTACATAATCAATTGCATTTACATCAAAAGCTTCTGTTGCATAAGAATTATAAGCTGTAATAAAAGCAATCTTAATATCTGGTGAAATATCAAACAGCTTCTCTGCCAGCTCAAGACCATTCATTACAGGCATTTCTATATCTAGTAATGCAACATCAAAGTTTAATTTATCTGCTTCTTCCAATGCTTTTAAAGGATTAGTGCAGGTTACTGTTACTATACAATCAAAAACTTTATATTTCTTTACATAAAAATTTATTTCATTTAATATATCTACCTCATCATCTACAATTAAAATATTCATTTTATTTTTCCCCTTTATTTTTTTATTTTAATACATCTATTATATCTACTTATTCTTTTTCGAAATGACTTTCTGCATCTATTTTTCTATACGGTATATAAAATTCTACTTTTGTTCCATTTTCTATACCTCGCGTTATAGTGAGTCCTCTTCCATATAATTTTATAAGTCTTCTATGTATATTTTTTATTCCTACACTTCCGTTTTCTATATTTCCAGAAAGAATATCCTTCAATCTTCCTTCATCAATTCCAATTCCGTTATCAATTACAGATATTTTTATATATTCCCCTTCATCCTTTACTGTAATAAGTATTTTCCCCCCATCAAGCATAGGCATAATTCCATGTCTTACTGCATTTTCAACTAAAGGCTGCACACAAAGCAATGGTACTGTACAGCTTATATCATCAATTTCAAATTCAACACAAAGTCGTTCCTTAAAACGAGCTTGTTCAATAGAAAGATATGCTCTTACAAGACTTAGTTCCTTTTTGAGAGAAGTAAGCCCCTCATTAGTTTCAAAATCAAAACTTCCTCTTAAATAATCAGATAAATCAAGTACAAGTTCTTTAGCTTTAGCTGGATTAGTTACAGTTAATGAAGAAATAACACTTAAAGCATTATATATAAAATGAGGCTTTATTTGAGCCTGTAAAAAGGATAATTCAGTAGCCACAAGACTATTTACTGCCTTTTTCATATTTATAAGACTGTTAACTCTGGCATTTAATTCTTCAGCTTCAAAAGGCTTTATTAAATAATCATTAGCTCCTAATTTAAATCCTGTAGAAATATCATTGATATGTCTGCTGGTTGTTAGAAGTAATACTGGTAGCTCTACTGGAAGATATTTTTCTCTTATTTTTTTCAGCACATCATATCCTGAAATATCAGGCATCATAACATTTAAAATAACAACATCAAACTTTACTCCATCCTCAAAAAACTTCAAGGCCTCTTCCCCAGTTCCAATTCCTTGTACTGTATAATCAAGTAAACATAAATTATTAATTAAAGCTTTTAAACTAATAAGGTCATATTCAACTACAAGTATATTGTATTTATCAAGGATTTTTCTATTTTCTATAGTTTCTTCCTCACTTTTTGAGATTGTATAGGAAACTTCCTTTGATTCAATAGCATTTTGATCTTGCTCCTCTGCCAAAGGTAATGTAAAAAAGAAAGAAGATCCCTTTCCATATTCTGATTTTACACCAATCTTTCCTCCCTGAAGTTCTATCAATTGTTTAGCTATAGATAAACCAATTCCTATTCCTCCATAACCTTTCTCCCCATTTGCTTGTCTAAAAGAATTAAATATTCCTTCTAAATCTTTCTCTTCAATTCCTATTCCTGTATCTTCAATATATATAGTTATAATGTTCTCTGAAAAATCTGCACTTACCCTTATATATCCTTCTTCAGTAAACTTTAAAGCATTTTCTAAGAGATTATAAAAAATTTGTCCCATTCTTTCTTCATCGCAAAATACAAGTGGTGCATCTTTAGATATGCAATTTTCAAAGACTATATTTTTCCCACCCTTTAAATATTTCAAGGCAAATATTACTTTTTCTGCAATCATTCCTATATTAATAGGCTTTGGATATATCTTTAATTCATTATGCTCTAAATTTGAAATATCTATAATATCATTAATTAAATTGTATAACCTTCTTGAGGATGCAAGAATCACTTCTAAATTTTCATTTTGCTCATGGTTTAATTCTCCTCCAATACCTTTTACCATTGATTCAGTAATATTTATTATTCCATTTAAAGGAGTTCTTAACTCATGTGAAGTATTTGCAAGAAATTCATCCTTTAACTTATCTAAAGAAATAAGCTTATCAGATAATTTTTCTACCCTCTCAAAAGCTAATGAAAATCTCTCTGCTAAAATATATGCTTGAATAAATATAACCATAAATACAGCTATTTCCATGCTTGGACCATATTTATCATTAAGCATATTCCAATGATAGAGAACATCATTTATAAAGGTTGCTAAAATTAATATTGCTTCTATTAAAAGAAGGATAGCTCCCTCTCGTTTTCTTATAAATGCTATTATTATTGAAATTAAAATATATCCATACATACCTATAATTAAAATTTCATAAAAAATTAGATACTTTGTAAAAACACTAATTGGCATAATAATAGTAAATATACTTATAATAATACCCACATACATTGCAATTCTCTTTATCTTATTGGAGACCTCTTCGGGACAAAGTTCATGAACAAAAGCTATTGTCATAATCAATCCCCAATACATAGTCATGTATTCTAGAGTGACCATCCAATTTATAGTAGCTGATGGCACAAAATTCAAAATTAAATATTCACCTGTAATTGTAATTCTTATTGCAACGATTAATATAACTATTCCAAAGTAAAGGGCTGATTTATCTCTCTTTTGAAGTAAAAACAAAGCTATATGATAAAGTGACATAATCATAGTTACACCAAGCATAAACATAGCTTTGCCAGAATCAAATTCTTTTAATTCTCTTATGTCACTATCATTACCCATATATATGGAATGCCACATTCCGCCTCTTGAATATGTAAAGTTTGATATTTGAACTATAATTTCAAAATCCTTTGAAGAATTTTGAAAGCTGACTGTTTGAGGATTAAATTCTGGTATTGAGGTTTCTTTTGTCTTTCCAACTCTTCCGCTCTCTGCTACTAATTGATTATTTACCATTAGTTTATATGAAGTAGAATTTGTTAACATTTTTAATCCTTTTAAAGAATTCATGTCATTTGTTTTAATTCTTAATCTATAAGTTGAATAACCATACGAAGGCAGTTTCTTCCCATTTAACTCATAATTAGTCCATACACTGGGAACCCTAAAATAACCATCTGGTTTTATTGGAATTTCCTTATGAAAGTCTTCATAGGTTAATAATTGATTCCAATAAAATTCCCACTCTCCATCAAGACTTACAACCCCATCTTTCTTAAAGTCCCAATTAACAAGATCCAAAGTTCCTTCTTTTGCTGATAAATGGCTCTTTTGTGTTTGATTAAATACATTAAATATAACTGCTAATATAAAAAGAATAATTACGACAATTATTACAAAAATTCTATTTTTAAAAACCTTCATATATCCTCCAACTCTTATAAATTAAATGTGATCATAGCACAACAATTTTAATCCTTTATAATCATCTCTGTGATTTTAAATATTATCCTCTATAGCTTATCCAACATCTTAGTTAGTCTAATAACAGTATAAGGCAAATTTTTATGTAATATAACCCAATAATCAAATTAATATGAAAATAAAAAAGTCATTTTGCGTGAGCTATAACTCATGTAAAATGACTTTAAGTACTTTTAATTATATATAATTATTGTAATTCCCAAAAGATTATCGTATGAAATTAGTAACAGCTCTCACTTCCTTTTCTGGTAATGAAATTCCTGCCTCTTTACCAGCCTTTATTGATTTCAAAAGCCACGCCATATTCTTACCTAATGTTCTCATGGTTTGCATTCCTTCTAAATCTTGCTTAACTTCCTCAGGAGTATTTCCATGAACCATATTCCAATATTGAGAAGATACAATAGGCATATTGGAGATTGTAAAATATTTATTTAATTGTTCAAAAGCTGCTGTAGAACCTCCACGACGACAGCTTACAATTGCTGCACCTGGCTTATATTGAAAGCCATTTCCTGCATAAAAAAATCTATCTAAAAATGATGTTATTGCTCCAGAAGCACTAGCATAATGAACTGGTGACCCAAAAATAAATCCATCTGCTTCTTTAGCTTTTTCCAAAGCTTCATTTACAGTATCATCGTTAAAAACGCATAAACCATCAGTTTTAGAACATCCTCCACAAGCCATACAGCCTCTAATAGGTTTACTTCCAACATGAAAAATTTCAGCTTCAATATTTTCTTTTTCTAATTCCTTAGCAATTTCTGTTAATGCAGTGTAAGTGCAGCCTTTTGCTTTAGGACTGCCATTAATAAGTAATACCTTCATTATTCCACCTCATTTTTATTTTTATAAGTGATATTATTAATATACAACAATATTTCTACAAAAGATAGAATTCACAAAAAGATAGTAAAAAAAGCCGTAGTACAACGTACTACGACAATTATGGCAGGGGCAGTAGGATTTGAACCCACAACCAATGGTTTTGGAGACCACTACTCTACCGTTGAGCCATACCCCTAAGACACAATATTGATTATATAATATAACTTTAAATAAAGCAACAATTTTTTTGTATTTTTATTTTACCAATTATAAAAATGCACATCAAAAATACTATATAGTATTTTTAATGTGCTTACTCTTTATTTACTTAGTCTTTGCATTGTTTCCTGAAGATGTAGCTTGAGCTTCTGGTGTAACTTCTGGTTTTTTCGCCCATTTTGATAATTCATCAATATTATATAAAATTAATTGATCAAAAGAGTAATCACCATAATACTTCCACAGCTTCACTGTATTATATGTTGATAAATCCAGCTTTGTACCTAATTCTCCATCTACTATTACAATAGTCTTTTTAGGATCTAAATTATTAACCTTAATGAATTCAGCCATTTCTCTATTATCAAGTTGAATTGTATTTAAATTCAAGCCTTTAGCTAAATAATCAAAGTCATTATTCAAAGTTATGAACTTATATTCACCTAATAAACTTAACTTTTCTTTATACTTGTTTACTTTTTCTTCGAATTCTTTTATGGCCTCATTATAATTTTCTTCATAAAAATCTCTGTTTTGAGGGTCTCTATCTTCAATAGCCGCTTTTACATTATATAAAGATATTTTATATTCTTCTATTCCTTCAAAATAATATGGATTTTCTTTATTCTCTCCACTATGTGAATAATTTAAAAGTCTCACACCTCTGGCCAAATTTATTATTCCAAGATTCCCTTTCTTTAGTTCATCAATAAAAGAGTTACTCCAAGGCTCAAAGGAAGTACCTGAATACATAAACAAATCCATATTTGATATATTATTTAAAACATCTGTGCTATATTTAAACTCATTAATATCTTTTTCATTTGTAAACATATAGTCTACATTATTTTTATCTTTTACTATTTTTTTTACCATATCGTACTGCGGTTTATTAACTGTCATTATGTTCAAAAACTTATCTCTATTTTCAACTCTATTATTTTCTGTATTGGCTAATAATGGACTTGAAAATAAACTCATACCAAAAGACAATGCAATAGTAATTATAACCATTGCAAAGGTAATCTTTTTCAAAATAAGCCACCTCCGAAATTTACTATACATTATATCTTAACTTCGCTTATTATTCTGTTAATTTAAGTTTAATATATAATTAGCTTTATTATACCAACTAATTAAAAATAAATATACATATTTATTATCTTTGTTAAATACTAAATTATATTATACTATAAATTTAGAAATATTAAATAGATATTAATTTGCTTTTATTGTATTTTGATATAAAATATAATAATGAGAATTTTTTTAACAGTTTTAACTCTTAACTGATTTTATAGGAGGGCCATATTTAATGGAATTTAAAGTTTATAGTGTAGAGGAAACTACTCAATTAGGAATGAAATTAGGCAATTTATTAAAGGCTGGCGATATAGTTTGTTTAACTGGAGATTTAGGTACTGGCAAAACTCATATAACTAAAGGAATTGCTAAAGGTTTAGGTATAACTGACAACATTACAAGTCCTACCTTTACAATTGTTAATGAATACCAAGGAACAAAATTAAAGCTTAATCACTTTGATGTATATAGAGTTAGTGATCCTGATGAAATTTATGCTATTGGATTTGATGACTACATTTTTTCTGATGCAGTATCTATTATTGAATGGGCAAATTACATAGAAGAAATTCTACCACAAGATTTGCTTCATATAAAAATAGAAAAGGATCTATCCAAAGGTGAAGATTATAGAAAAATCACTTTAACTCCTTACGGAGATAGATATGATTATATAAAGGAGTTGGAAATATGATTACATTAGCTGTTGATTCATCTTCAAAAGTAGCTACTGTTGCTTTAATAAAGGATGAAAAATTACTTGGTGAAATTACCTTAAATGATAAAAAGGAACATTCCGTCATTTTAATGACTATCATTGAAGATTTATTAAAGAATAATAATCTTAAAGTGGATGATATTGATGGGTACGTAGTTTCGAAAGGACCTGGTTCATTTACTGGACTAAGAATAGGTATGGCAACAGTAAAGGGCCTAAGCTTTGGAAGCAATAAGCCATATGTAAGTGTATCTAGTTTGGATGCCTTGGCTTTTAGTGCTGCTAATTTTGATGGTATTATATGTCCTATAATGGATGCTCTAAGAAATAGTGTTTATACTTCATTATATAAAAGCAATGCTACTTACTCAGTTAATACTGCCAGCTCTGCTGATATTGATTCTAAAAACAATCCATCAGTGGAATTAGAAAGGCTTTTTGATTATTCTGCATTAGATATTGATGAATTAATAGAATTAATTAAGAGTAAAAATGAAAAAGTTATATTCATTGGTGATGGTGTAGATAAATATAAGGATTATTTAATTAAAAATTGCCCAAATTGTTATTTCCCACCTAATCATCTTAATTTAGTTAGAGCCTCATCTTTAGGTGAACTAGGCAGCATATTATTAAGAAATGGCAACTTTGATGACCCTAATTCTGCTCCTTTTTACTTGAAAAAGCCTCAAGCAGAAAGAGAATATGAGCAAAGGATGAAATAATATGGATTTAGTTATTGATTTAATGAAGGAAGAAGACATTGATGAAGTTTTAGATATTAGTTCATTAAGCTTTGCTATAAGTTGGAGCAAAGATTCTTATATTCAAGAATTAACTAATCCAATTGCAAAATATTTAGTTGCTAAAATTGATAATAATATTGTTGCTTTTATAGGAACATGGATTATTTTAGATGAAGCGCATATAACTAATATAGCAGTGCACCCTAATTATAGAAAGCAAGGAATAGCATCAGAGCTTCTAACAAAATTTCTTGCGTATTGCAAGGATCAAGGATGCAAGGCTTTCACTCTAGAGGTACGAAGTGGAAATAAAGCCGCGCAGGCCCTTTATACAAAACATAATTTTAAGGAAGAGGGCATTAGAAAAGGTTACTATGAAGATAACAAAGAAGATGCTATTATAATGTGGTTAAAAGAAGAGTGAATTAAAAAATTCAAAGTAATATATAAAAGACTATCAAAATAAAAACATTATTTCGATAGTCTTCTTTGCTTTCTTTATAGCTTACACCATTTACTATTCTTTTTCAAAATCTGATTTGGGAACACCACATAATGGACAAACCCAATCTTCTGGAATATCCTCAAATTTTGTTCCAGGTGCTACTCCATTGTCTGGATCTCCTAATTCCTCATCATAAACATAACCACAGATTGTACAAATGTATTTTTCCATAATTCAAACCCTCCTTAAATTATTAATAAATTTGTTATTGGTTTTTAGAAACCAATTTTATTTCAGAAAAGCCAAAGGCTTTTCATCCCTAACTCTTAACTCTTAACTCTTAACTCTGAAGTGATTTTAGTTCCTCATTGTGACATAGCCACTTCTTTTATAGGTGTAAATCTTAACTGATCTAAATCGCTTCTGCAATTGATTTTCCAAATTCTCTACATCTATTTAATGCTTCTTCATCTGGATTCCATAATTCTTTTATTCCTGAACTTACGATTTCAAAACCACCTTTTTCTAATTCTTCTGTCATTATTTTAACAGCTTCACCGCTCCATCCATAACTACCAAAAGCAGCTGCCTTTTTACCTCTAAATCTAAAACCTTTAAGCATTTCTAATATTGCTGCTGTTGAAGATAAAACACCATTATTTATGGTAGATGATCCCATAAGAACTATCTTTGATTTAAATGATTCTACAACAATATCATTTTTATCACTCTTTGCTGAATTAATAAGCTTAATTGTTACATCTTTGTTTATACTTTTTATTCCTTCAGCAATGCTTTCAGCCATTCTTCTTGTAGCATTCCACATGCTATCATATACTATTGTAATTTGATTTTCCTTATATTCATTAGCCCATTCTAAATATTTGTTTACTATTTGAATCGGATCTTCTCTCCATATTATACCATGACTTGGACAAATCATGTCAATTGGTAAATTAAGTTTTAATATTTCTTGAATTTTAGATATAACCTGCTTGCTAAATGGAGTTAAAATATTTGCATAATATTTTAGTGCTTCTTGATATAATTCTGTTTGATCAACTTTGTCATTATACATAAATTCTGAAGCATAATGTTGACCAAATCCATCATTACTGAATAACATATTTTCTCCTGATAAATAAGTGAACATAGTATCTGGCCAATGAAGCATAGGAGCTTCTATGAAAGTAAGTGTATGCTTACCTAACTCTAAAGTATCACCTGTTTTAACTTCTACAAAATTCCACTCTTGATGATAGTGACCTTTTAATATTCTAGCACCACTTTTAGTACAATAAATTGGAGTATTAGGTATTTCCCTCATAAGATCAACTAAAGCACCACTATGATCAACTTCTGAATGATTAATAACTATATAATCAATTTTTTGTATATCTATTTCTTTTTTTAGATTAGTTATAAATTCTTTTGTAAATGGCTCCCAAACAGTATCTATAAGAACTGTTTTTTCATCTCTGATTAAATAAGAATTATATGATGAACCTCTATGAGTGGAATATTCATCGCCATGAAATTTTTTCAAATCCCAATCTATTTTTCCTACCCAAGTTACAGTATCATTTATCTTAAAACTCATTTCAATGCTCCTTCTTTCCTACAAATCTATACTAATATAATAACAAATTAACTATTATTATTCAATAGTAATTATTAATTAGATAGAAATTTTGTTAATATTTTATCAATAGATATTTGTAATATATATATCAAAATAAATGCTTTATTTATTGTATTAATTAAAACATATATTATTATAATTACCATGATCCATATAATAATACACTCTATCATGTAATTTTACCCTCTTTATTTTGTAACTAATCAAAATATATATTTTCAGTATTCTCCTATTTTTCACATGGTTTATATTACTTTTACTATGTTAATGAAATTATGATATAATCAATATTAAATATAGCTATTATTCTAACCTTGATAAATAATTATTAAACTTGAAAGGAGATACTGCTAATCTTGATTTATTATTTTGATTAGCTGTTAAGTAACTAGGTGTTTGCAATTGAACGAATTAAGATTATAAAAAACTATTTAATTGAAAATAAACAGCTTGAAGTAAACATTTTAAGTAAAATGTTAAACGTATCAGAAGTAACTATAAGACGTGATTTAGAAAAATTAGAAAAAGAAGGTTTCATAACCCGTACTCATGGTGGAGCTGTGTTAAATACTGGAGAAAGTATTTATAATGAAAATCTTTTAGCTGATAATACTGATGACGAAAGTGTTGATTATAGTGATATTGCTGATATTGCAATTGAAATGATTAATGATGACGATGTAATAATGCTCTCTAATGGTGAAATTAATCTTTCTATTGCAAAGAAACTAACTAATAAGAAAAACCTAACTGTTGTAACTAATGATATTTTAATTGCTGCTGAACTTACTAATCATCAAACAATTAAGGTAATATTGCTAGGCGGAGTAATTGATTCTTCTACTAAGTCAGTATTTGGTACGCTTACTATTGATAATTTAAATCTTTTTTTCGTAAATAAATTATTTATAGAGGTTAATGGAATTTCAAATAATCTAGATGTAACTGTATCTAGTATGAATATGGCTTCTCTCATTCAAGCCTCTATTAAAAATTCTAATGAGAGAATTGTTTTATGTTCCTCAGAAGCCTTCAAGAAAAATTCTTTTTATAAAGTTGGTAAATTAACAGAAATAACTGAAAAAATTATCACAAATTCTAATATAAATGATAATTTTAAAACTGAAATATTCAATAATAATATTCAATTATTTACTTCTGTTAACGCTTTTGAAGATCACATATAATAAATTATTTTTGATGCGGAGGTACTTATGAATATTCCTAAGTTATCATTACGAAATATCAGTAAATATCTTACTGAAGACTTTTCATTACAAGATATTAATTTAGATTTTTATTCTGGAGAAGTCCATTCAATAATTGGAGAAAATGGCTCTGGTAAATCTTCCATAGTAAAGATAATCAGTGGCTTATTTTCTCTTGATCATGGTGAAATGTTTTTAGATGAAAAACCTGTTATATTTAAATCAGTCTATGATGCAAGGAAAGCAGGCATCTATTGTATTTCTCATGATACTGCTCTTTTTCCTAATTTAACAATATATGAAAATATCTTTTCAGATGCTATAGGCAGTGGAAAAGGAATATTTAGCCCAATTAATTTTGAAAGACTTCGACTTAAATGCTATGAATTATTTAAAGAATTTAATATTAACCTTAACGTAGATGCACCTATTTCATCTTTAAATTATCCTCAACAGCAATTAGTAGAACTCCTTAAAGTATATGTATCTTCAGCAAAAGTAATTATATTAGATGAAGTATCTTCTGCTTTTACTTCTGTAGAAAAGAAAATTTTATTTTTAATTATTTCTAAAATGAAGTCAAAGGGAATATCAATAATATATATTACTCATATTATTGATGAAATCAAAATGATTTCTGATAAATTAAGTATTATCTCTCAAGGTAAACTTGCTTATTCTAGAGATATATCTAGTATTACAGATGAAGATATAATTAATTTATTATCAATTCCCATACATAAGAATCCATACCCTAAGCTAAATATTAAGCTTAGAGAAAACGTTTTATCTGTGAAAAATTTGCAGATTGGGGATTTGCTAAATGGCATCTCCTTCAACTTAAGAAAATCAGAAATTTTAGGAATTACAGGATTAATTGATTCTGGCCGCTCAGTCTTAGGGCAATGTTTATTTGGTAATGTTCCCTCATATAAAGGAACAATATCAGTTAATGGAATAGTTAAAAAGTTAAATTCTCCAAGTGATGCAATTGAATCTGGAATTGCTCTACTTCCAGATTATCCTTCACTTAATTCATTATTTGAATGTTTAAATTTGGAGAAAAATATAACTTCAGCTTCATTGAAAAGATTTGAAAATCATAAATATCTTCACGAAGATATTATACATGAAGTTGCTGACTCTTACATAAAAAAATTAAATATTAACCCTGGAAATCAAAGTGATAAAATTTCCTACTATAGTAGTGGAAATCAACAGAAAGTTGTTTTAACCAAATGGATGATGAGTCGTGCAAAAATTTATATTTTAAATGAACCTACACGAGGAATAGACATAGCCTCAAAGATAGATGTATATAATTCAATAACTGATTTAGTCAGAAAAGGAGCTTCTGTAATTCTCATCTCTTCAGATATTGATGAAATATTAGGTATGTGTGATCGTATCTTAGTATTAGCTCATGGAGAAATTGTTTCTGAATTTAATAGAAATGAAGCAACTAAAGAAAAAATAATTGCAAAAGCCATTCACGGCTAATTTTATCAATTTACAATTAACAATGAACAATTTAGGTAAGAAATGCACAGCATTTCTCTTAATTATTTAATTTTAAGAAATAGCTTCGCTATTTCATCCTTCATTGTTAATTGTTAACTGTTAATTGTATAAGGACTATGTTTTCAAAAATATGAAATTACTTTACTTCATATTTTTGCTTTAACATAGTCCTTATACTATTACACATATGTTCTAATTTAAATAAATTTATAAATATTTGAATTAGATATAAATATTAAGTTCCGTATTGCAGCATAGCTGCTCTTTTTATAGGTGTATATTATATTTATAAGAGGCTTAAACTATTGTGCTGAAGATTTTGATTTTGTATAAACATCAAATGCTATTGCTGCTAGTAGAACTAAACCTTTAATAGCTTGTTGCCAGTCAATTCCTATACCCATGATTGACATACCATTGTTTAGTACACCCATTACAAGTGCTCCTATAATAGCACCCATTATTGTTCCAATTCCACCTGAAGCTGATGCTCCACCTATAAAACAAGCTGCTATTGCATCAAGTTCATAGTTTGTTCCAGCCTTTGGAGTTGCTGCTCCTAAACGAGCTGATACTATAAGACCTGCTATTGCAGAAAGTACTCCCATATTTGTGTAAACCCAGAACATAACTCTCTTTGTCTTAATACCTGAAAGTTTTGCCGCCTTTTCATTTCCTCCAAGTGCATATACATGACGTCCTGCAATTGTTTTTTCTGTTATGAATGTATATATTAATATTAGTGCTCCAATTAGAACTAATACTATTGGAATACCTTTGTAATTTGCTAAGCTCATTGTGAAAAGATTTATTGCTACAACTACAATTCCAGTTATGAACATTGTGAAGCCCACTGGTTCACCTTCTATGTTATATTTTTTTCTATTGTTAACTTGTTTTATTGTCATAATTACATATAGAACTGATAGTAATAATCCAGCTAGTACTGCTATTAAATTTAAATTTCCAATCTTTAATGATTCTGGTAAGAATCCATTTGCAGCTACTGCAAAGGAATCTGGGAATGGTGCAATTGTTTGCCCTTTTAGAATAACCATTGTTAATCCTCTAAAGATAAGCATTCCCGCAAGAGTAACTATAAATGCTGGTATTCTTACATATGCAATCCAAAATCCTTGCCAAGCTCCTACTAAAGCTCCAATAATCAAACATAGTATAACTGCTAGTGCTACTGGCATATTCATTCTAACCATAAATATTGCCGCTATAGCTCCAATAAATGCTGCCACTGACCCAACTGACAAGTCAACATTTCCTGTTAAGATAACTATTAACATACCTACAGCTAATATTAATACATAACTGTTTTGAAGAATTAAGTTTGTTACGTTCATTGGTTTAAAAAGTACACCATCAGTCAATATTTGAAAGAATACCATAATAACAACAAGTGCTAAAGCCATAGTATATTGTCTTATATTTTGTTTAAGAAGATTTTTAATATTATCCATTATTTACACACCTCTTTATTATTCATTATGCATTTCATGATACTTTCTTGAGTAGCTTCTTTTTTTGAAAGCTCACCAACCATTCTGCCTTCATTAACCACATATATTCTATCACAAAGGCCTAATAATTCTGGCATTTCAGATGAAATTACCAATACTCCACGTCCTGATGCTGCTAATTCATTTATTATTGTATAAATTTCATATTTTGCACCTACATCAATACCTCTAGTTGGTTCATCTAAAATTAACACTTGTGGATCTGTAAAAATACATTTACTTAATACTACTTTTTGTTGATTTCCTCCACTTAAATTACCTACTGGTTGCAATACACTTGAAGATTTAATCTTGAATTTTTTTCTAAAATCTTCTGCAACTTTATTTTCAGCATTTTTATCAATAATACCATTCTTGCTTACACCTTTTAGGTTAGCCAATGTAGTATTTTTTAATATTTCATCCATTAATATAAGCCCATAATTTTTTCTATCTTCAGTAACATACGCTAATCCATTATCAATCGCCTTACTAACATTGCTTAAATCAAGCTCTTTACCATTCATCTTTACAGAACCAGATATTTTTTTACCATAGGATTTTCCAAATAAACTCATTGCTATTTCTGTACGTCCTGCACCCATAAGTCCTGCAAATCCAATTATTTCACCTTTTTTAATGTTAAAGTTTACATTGTCAATGACTTTTTTGCTATCATTGTAAGGATCATGTACTGTCCAATTTGATACTTCAAATAGGGTATCTCCTATTTTAGGCTCTCTTGGTGGGAATCTATCTGCCATATCACGACCAACCATGCCCTTTATAATTCTGTCTTCTGTGATTTCGTCAACACCTTTTGTCATTGTTTCTATACTCTTACCATCTCTGATAACTGTTATTTGATCCGCAACCTTTGAAATTTCATTTAGTTTGTGAGATATTAAGATAGAAGTTACTCCATGATTTTTCTTTAAATCTAATAGTAATTCTAATAATCTGTCACTATCTTCTTCATTTAAAGCTGCTGTTGGCTCATCTAGTATAAGTAATTTAACATCTTTTGAAAGAGCTTTTGCAATTTCTACAAGTTGTTGTTTACCAACACCTATATTAGAAATCAATGTGTTTGGATTTTCATTAAGAGAAACCTTCTTAAGTAATTCTTGAGCTTTTAATGTTGTATTATCCCAATTTATTACTCCCTTAGTTGCTTGCTCATTTCCTAAGAAAATATTTTCTGCTATTGATAGGTATGGTATTAAAGCTAATTCCTGATGTATAATAACTATTCCTAATTTTTCACTATCTTTTACATTACTAAAGTTACATACATTTCCATCATATTCGATTGTACCTGAGAATGTATTACTTGGATAAACCCCACTTAGTACATTCATAAGAGTAGATTTTCCTGCCCCATTTTCTCCGCAAATAGCATGAATATCTCCTTTTCTTACTTTTAAGTTAATACCATTTAGAGCTTTAACCTTTCCAAAAGTCTTAACTATATCTTTCATTTCTAGTATAAAATCAGACATTTGTATGTTCTCCTTTCTTTGCGTATCTTATTACGTAGGAATTATTTTAAATCTTTTTCTGTATAATACTCTGAATCAATTAATACTGCCTTGTAGTTTTCCTTGTTTACTACTAATGGTGTACATAAGTAAGATGGTACAATTTTCTTTCCATTGTTATATGTTTGTGTATCATTTATTTCTGGTTCAGATCCTTTATATATTGCATCTACCATCTTTACACATTTTTCAGCAAGTGTTCTTGTATCTTTAAATATTGTAGAATATTGCTCTCCTGCTATTATTGACTTAATTGAAGGAAGTTCTGCATCTTGCCCTGAAACTACTGGCATCTTCTTATCTCCACTTCCATATCCAACACCTTTTATTGATGAAATAACACCTATTGAAATACCGTCATATGGTGATAATATTGCATCTAAATTTTTGTCAGCATAATTTGCTGTTAAGATATTGTCCATTCTTGCTTGTGCTGTTGCACCATCCCAACGTAGAGTTGCTACCTTATCCATGGTAACTTGTCCACTGTTTACTATTAACTTACCTTTATCTAAGTAAGGTTTTAATACAGACATTGCTCCGTCGTAGAAGTAATAAGAGTTACTGTCATCTGGAGAACCTCCAAATATTTCAATATTAAAAGGACCATCTTTATTCTCTAAATCTAAGCCTTCTACAATTGATGTTGCTTGTTGAACTCCAACTTTAAAATTATCAAAAGTAGCATAATAGCTTACATTTTCTGAATTCTTAATTAATCTATCATAAGCAATTACCTTAACTCCAGCATCCCCTGCTTTTTTCAATACATCTGTTAGAGAATCTCCATCAATACATGCAATTACTATTACTTTAGCTCCCTTAGAAAGCATATTTTCTATTTGAGCCACTTGGTTATCTATCATATCTTCACCATATTGCAAATCCACTGTATAACCTTGTTTTTCAAGTAACTTTTTCATATTATCTCCATCTTGAATCCAACGTTGTGATGATTTAGTTGGCATTGATACACCAATAAGCTTACTGTTATCTACAGATTTACAAGAGACAAAAGAGAAAGACATTGTGAATAATGAAACTGCAAGTAGCGAAGCAGATAGTAATTTTTTAATCTTCATAAAATTACACACATCCTTTTCATTTTTTAATTACATTATAATATTTTTTCTATAAATACATATAAAACCTTCATTAGTCAACGTTTACATTGACCTTGTAATAATTCCACACCAAATTATGTTACTTTATAAAATACTTTTTTATTTTAACTCCTTTCACTTTGTGTTTGTTTTTGTTCTATTATGTTCTTTTGTTTTCGTTTTCATGTTTAAATATTATCACGTTTAAAAATAGGTGTCAATATGATTTATGAATATTTTTTTAATTTCGGTTGTTATTTTTTAACTTTATATTGAATGTTTGATTTCGTTTTGTTTCATTTCTTTGATTTTATATTTGTTTTTTAGCGAAACAAAAGACGATTACAAAATAAATCGTTCATTTTGTAATCGTCTTATATTAATATATTATATTGCTTTTGTATTGCTTTCTGGACTTCCAAAGTTTGCTTCAGCTTTAAATATTGAAACTGAGATTCTCTTATATAATATATAAGTCAACACTGAAGTAACAAAAGCCTTTATACCGTTAATAGGTACTAAGCCTATAATTATATATTGCATAAGTTGAGTACTATCCATATGCATTCCAAATGCAGGTAGTAATATATATACATTTGATATAATTGCTACTATTTGAATACAAACTGCACCTAAAATCATTCCAAGTATAGCATTCTTTTTACTTTTCATTCTATGATATATAAGTCCTGCTGGGAATACTAATGCACTACCCATTAAAAAGTTTGCAAGCTCTCCTACAAAACCTGAACCCGTTCCCTTTATTGCTATTATTAGTACATTTTTAAATAATTCTATTATTATTCCAACTATTGGTCCAAAACCAAATGCTCCTAACATGGCTGGTAAATCACTTAAATCAAATTGAAGCCATGGAAATGGAGGTATTATAGGAAATTCTATATACCTAAGTATAAGTGCAATAGCTGATAATAAAGAGATTTTTACTAGTTTACTTGTTTTTTCATTCATTTTTTTGCCTCCCAAAAGTTATCTTCTTGGTGTAGCTTATCAGGATTTTATTATATTCTCATTCTTATTAAAATTATACCTTTCATAATAACATGATAAAAAGCCCTGATGTAAAAACATCAGGGCTAATAATTCATAAATAAGATTAAAGAATTTCTAAATTCCTAATAGGTTACCTTCTTTCATCCAGACTATACTGTCGGCTTCGGAGTTACACCGAATCTGCTTAACTTAAGCTCGCGGGCTATACCGCCGGTAGGGATTTACACCCTGCCCTGAAGATATATATTTATTTTTCTTAATTATATAACGTTAATAGATATTATGCAATATATTTTTAAGGCGATTATTTAGAATTATTATTTAAACAATCTATAAGATATTATTTTTCTAAATTAATAACTATATCATCAAATTTAATTTCTCCTCTTGCAGGATGATCTGCATCTATTGTATGTTTAATCTCAGTCTCTTTACCATTTTCGTCAATAGAAACTCCACCTCCAGTATTAGATAAATGCATTTTAGGACTTATTATAAGTTTAGTTGCCTTTTCATCCAATTTCCCAAAAGTTTTGCTCCAATACATAGTATTATCATTATCATTTCCATGACCGCCATTGCCTTGTCCTTTATAATTATTACCTAAATCATCCTTAACTTCTATTTCTAAACTCATATCAAACCATTTTTTTCTTAACTCATCAGGAACTACTTGCGAATAATTAATAATGAACGACATAGAGGTTTTTGTAATGCTGTCAATATTAGCTTTAACACCATCTTTTTCAGTTCCTTTATTTATTAATTGTTTATTCCCTGGTATGGCCTTTAAATCAAAATCAAAATCCCATTGGCCTTTTATTTCTATATTTGAGTCATTTTGACCTGTAGGTATTATCTCCCTAATATTCAATTGGCAAATCACTTCATCTTTATCTTCATCTATTGAATAATCATCTTTTCCAATGTAAGTATTCTCATCAATTTTTCTCACTTCAGCCCCACCAGTCATTCCCCCTTTATATCCTTTTATCTTAAGTCCTCCACATATCATCGGACTTTCTCCTAAATCTTTATCACTTTTTATTTCATAAGTATAAGATAATGTTTTTCCATCATATATTGCATCTTTTATAGTAATTGCAACTCCATTACTTTCTCTCGTAACATTAATTTCATTTGCATTTTCTTTGTATTTATCATATACACCAGTTCTACCATTATCTAAAAATCTAAATATATCTCCGACTATTGGTATTTCAGCTGCATAAGCTGGATTTGTTATTCCAACTAGTCCCACACTTCCAATTACTACACAGCCTAAAACTGCTGCAATTAAGCCCTTTTTCTTCCATCCATTATTTTTCTTGATGGATATTTTTAAATGCTTTTTCACCTTTGCTTTTTCAATATCCGATACTTCCATTGTATCTATTTCATCTTCATCTATATCTACATCACTTAATAATTCATAAATATCCTTCATATTACACTACCTCCAATTTCACTCTAGCTATTTCTTTACTAAGTTTCTTCTTTCCTCTGTAAATTCTATTATCAATAGCTGCTCTGCTTAATCCAAACTTTTCAGCTATATCGTAAGTACTAATTCCTAAGAAAAATTTCATAGTAAATATCTCTCTATCTAAAGGTTCAAGGGTATTCATTAGTTCTATTAATTCCTGTCTATCTTCTGCATTAATAATTTCTTCTTCAACTAATTTATTTGTGCTTATTTCTTTATCTTCTAAACTTACATCTAAATTCTTAATTTCTCTTCTGTAATAATCAATAGCTTTATATTTAGCTATTTTATATATCCATTTCTTAAAATCTAATTCTTCTCCATTAAATTTATCTGAATTATTCCATACTGAAAGAAATACATCATTTATACATTCCTCTATAATTCCATCTCTTTCTAATGGGGAAAGCACCTTGTATATAGCAGCTTTTACTATTCCTAAATAGTTGTCCACTATAAATTCCAAAGCATCTTCCTTTCTTTTTTTCAGCCTACTAATATAATTTTTTTCAGTACACCTCATAAAATTTCTCCAATCTAATATTCTGTAAAAGCTCTTACACCTTATATAACGTAAATAAAAATATTTTCTCTCATATTATTTTTTATTTCAGTACAAATTAATTATTTCATAATTATGTTAGTAATCTAAATATATCACAGAATACAAAAAAGCCATCCATAAAGAGAAATTCACAATTCCACTTTATGCATAGCTACACATTTATTCTACCTCTAAATTAACAACGCCTCTATCCTTCACAAATACTAGCATCCATTTTTTAATTCTGGATATTCTATAAGTTTTTATGATATTTCATATTTATTAATTTGTTCTACTGCTTCTTTCTAAACTCTATTATATTTTCTCCTGATTTCTTATATTCTTTTTTTGTTATATATTTTATTCAATTAACAAAAGATTACACTATTCTATTATAGTATATTATCAATAAAAATAAGTATTGTAGCTAATATCATAATGCCTGAAATTACTATTTCAAATATCCTAAAGCGAGTGCCTGCTGCTTTTGAAATAGGCTTATAAAATAAGAAATATGTACTTAGTGCAAGAGGAAATATCATATTAAAAACTCTATAAGCACCTTCATTAAATCTCATTAGTGGGAGTAAAAGACAAATAGTTACTATCATTATAATTACCACAGCAAGCGGATTGTTCCAATCTACTTTATACTGCTTTTCAGATATATTAAAATTTTCATCAACATTTTCCTTCAAGCTCTTTAAGATAATTTCCATGTTATCAAATCCATAAATTGTAACTTTCCTCTTATCTGTACTTAATTTTATAAATAATAATTTACCATATTTATCATTCTTAATTTGGAATTTCTTAATATCACTATACTTTATAAGTTCTTTTGATTTTCCCCCAATTCTTTCAATGCCCTCTGTAGAAACTACAAGTGAAGTGCTTCGTAGTTTTTTAAACATAAGATAGCTAACTAATACAATTTCTAAAGTTATAAAAATAATACAAGGAATAATAAAACGAGCTAACTTAAATATATTTATAGTCCCTCTACCCATTGACATCACAAGCACTGTTAAAATAACAATAAATGGAATCATCATTCCCATGGTAAGTAATATTTTCTTCTTTTCTCTTATAGTCTTCTCTGAATATTTAAATACTGTATTTTCCATAATACCCCTCATCCCTTAATAAATTTTATTCTTATTAATGATTTTATTAGTATATTAATTATTTGAATATGAACTCATTGCCATTTGGAATTTAACAATACAAGAGTTCCCTGAGCTTGATTTCCTTTTAATAATATTCCCGCTTACAGAAAAATTTAAAAAAGCTACACTTAATAAAGCTAGTACCAATAAAATATAATATTGATTTAATTGAATCTTGTAGGAAATCCTTAGCTACTTCCTTTATTCTAGAGCTATTTAGCTGATTACTAATGTAACCAGCCACAGTCATATATTAACAATTTATTTTAATTATGTCAAAATCTTTGATTCAGTGCATTAAAGATAGAAATACTTTTAATAGAAAAAGAGTGTCACAAAATGAGTAAATTTTAATCATTTTATGATACTCTCTTTTCCTTATATTTTATATAATAAATTTCTTAACTTCTCTTTCTAAATTCATAGTACTTTCAGTTGACTTTTTAATCAATTCTGCAACTTCGTTAGATTGTTTCTTTATACTTATAGCTCTTTCAGCATTGTCTACTGTATCTTTTGCGCCTTCAGTAGAAGCATTTGCAAGTTCGGAAGTTATATGTGCTATACTTTGTATTGACGATAATAGTTCCTCAGTGGTTGCGCTAAAGTCAGTCATTAATCCATCAACATATTCTGAATCCTCACTATATTTATTTCCAACCTCCATGAAAACTTCATAATCTGCTGTTACTTCTCTAGATACAAAATCCAACAAATTTCTAGAACTATCTGAAAGCTTTTGAACTGCTGCCATAACTTCAGTAGTCACTGATTGTATTTGAAGAATTGTATCTTTAGATTCTTCTGCAAGCTTTCTCACTTCATCTGCAACTACAGAAAATCCTTTTCCCGCTTCTCCTGCACGTGCTGCTTCAATAGCTGCATTTAATGCAAGTAAATCAGTTTGACCTGTAATCTCCATAATCGATTGAGATAAAACTCCTATATTCTCAACTACCTTTGCATCCTCTAATGCTTTTTCCAGCTGCTTACCTACACCCGAAATTATGTTGCCTGTCTTTTCTTTAGCCTCTCTAACTTTTTCCATGGTTAAATCAGCTCTATCACTAATTTTTGCTGCTGCTTCAGAGCCTTCTTGTGATTTTTTAGCAATAGTTCTAACTGCTAATTCAATTTCTTGAGAACTTGCTGCTAATTCTTCTGAAGAAGCTGCTGTTTCCTCCATACTTGCTGCCAATACTTCTGTTGTTTCTGAAATACGTTGAATATCATTATCTAATCCAAAAATATTCTTATCAACATCATCAACAACTGAGTATAAAGTCTGCGCTTCCATTTGTATTCTTTCAATTAAAACTTTAATTGATGATTTCATGGTTTCCATGGATTTAGCAAGATCTCCAAAATCATCTTTTCTATTAATGTATTTGTCAGGTAATTTCTTAGAAAAATCTCCTGTTTCTATTATTTTCATATGATCTATTGCAGTATTCAATCCTTTAACAATTTCTTGAGATATCACAAATGTAACTGCAATTGCTAAAATTAAATCTAAGGCTAGAATACCAAACATTAACATTTTGCTCTTATTAAAATTTTCATTTGTAATAGCACTTTGTTCTGCGATAATTTTATCTATATTATCTGTATAATTACCAGTTCCAATTACCCATCCAAAAGGTGCATAATATTTACTATATGCCCTCTTTGGTGAAGCTTCTGTAGCTCCTTCCTTAGGGAACCAATATTCTGTATAGCCCCCATCTTCCTTCATTCCATTTTTTATAATATCTTTTATCATTTCATAGCCATTAACATCTTTTGCATTTAAACGATTTGTTCCTTCTGTTTTATTCCCTAATAAAACAACATTTTGCCCCTCTGTTGTATCTGCCCAAAAATAGCCCCCATCTTTATACCTTAAACCGCGAACTAAATCTGCTGAAAGTTTTTTTGCTTCTTCTAATGTATATTCTCCATCCTTATACTTCTTATTAATTCCATCAAGTAATGAAATTACATTATTAACTTGACTCTTAATATATTCATCATAATCCTGACGAATGGTTTTTTCCAATACATCTAAAGAAACCTTATTTGCTTCACTTTGTTTTTGAATATTTACAACTGCAATTCCAGAAATTGCAATAAATATTAACAAAATCAATAATAAAAGCTTTGTTCTTACTCTCAAATTATTTAACATATGTAATCACCCCATTAAGTTGTTTTTTCTTATAGCATGGTTTTACTTTACTTGAAATTATTTCATGCTATATTTAATTATACTACTTTTTAAAAACGTTTACAAACATAAGAATCGTATTATATCATAATATGTTTTAAATATTTGTTATTTATCACAAAAAAAGAGAAGATGCCTTCTTCTCCCTTGTTTTTATGTATAATATAATTTTATTCTACTATAAGCTTGTCTGTTTTTAATATATGCTCTACTAACCAATCATTTAAGAAATTTAATATCTTTACTAAACTTTCATCTTGTTTTGCATCAATACTGCTATAATCTATACTTTCAAGTTGCTTAATAAAATTATCATGCTCTATCTTTTGTGTAAATAATCTTTTATATCCTATACTCTCCATATATTCCTCTTCTGATCTAAAATGAAAAATAGTATAATCTTTTAATTCCTCTAATATTCCTACTATTTTATCATATTTATCAAGAGCCAGTTCATCTTTTAAAAGCATATATGCTTTATCTGCTAATTCAAAAAGCTTTTTATGCTGCTCATCAATATTTTCTACACCAATTTTATATTCTTCCTTCATTTCGTACATAATATCATCTCCTTAAAAATAAATATTTTCTCAATTATTTTCAATATATCATCTTTTTCAGAGAAAGTCACTATGATTTATTTATTTCATTTTATAGATACTTCTATAAAGTAATCTAGGGAGTGCATATTATGTTTAACTATTAACAAAATGCACAATATAGCATAAAAAGTGATAGAATACACTAATTTAATATATATCTATCACTTTTACATATCTATTACGTTTACATTACTACAATCTCATCTCCAGCCTTAATATAACCTTCTTCTAATACCTTAGCAAATATTCCTTCCTTTGGCATTACACATTCTCCAACCAAATCCTTAATCTTGCATCCCTTATGACATTCCTTTCCAATTTGAGTTACTTCAAAAAGAACCTCCCCAATTTTAAGCTTTGTTCCTACTGGAAGTTCATATAAGGTTAATCCTTCTGTTGTAATATTTTCAGCAAATTGCCCTGTGCTTATTAACTCAATTCCAACTGCTTTCATTTTTTTTATACTCTCTATTCCCAGTAAGCTTACTTGTCTATGCCAATTCCCTGCATGAGCATCTCCTTCAAGACCGTGATTAATTTTGAAGAAACCTTTTTCTATTGGACTTTTGGTAACACCTTTTTCCTCACTCATATTTATTGCTATAACTTTACTCATTATAATCCCTTCCTTTCAAATACACCTGATTTTCCCCCGCTTTTTTTTACGAGCATAATATTATTTATAATCATTTCCCTATCAATTGCCTTACACATATCATAAATAGTTAAGGCCGCAGTTGACACTGCTGTAAGTGCCTCCATTTCAATTCCAGTCTTTCCTACAGTCTTAGTAGTTGCAATTATTTGAACTCTATTATTATCAAAATCTATTTTAAAGTTTATATTACAGCCAGATATCATTATAGGATGGCACATTGGTATTATTTGTGGCGTATTTTTAGCTCCCATTATTCCACCTACTTGTGCTACTGCTAATACATCCCCCTTAGAAATAGTTCCTTCTTTTATTTTTTCAAGGGTTTCCCTTTTCATAGATACATATCCAATTGCTACTGCTTCCCTCACTGTATCAACCTTTTCAGATACATCTACCATTTTAGCTCTTCCTTCTTCATTTATGTGTGTGAGCTCCATAACTTTCTAGCCTCCTATCTGATACATCATCTTAGGACTTCTACTAATATTTTCTTCTTCAAGATGATGTTCATTTGGTTTATTAAAAATTGTTGATTTTAATTTACTTATAAGCAGTTCTTCACTATTCAAATATTCTCTAATATTTATTTCTTCCTTTGAATGAAGGCAGGGTTTAATTGTTCCAATTGATGTAAGTCTTATTCTGTTACAGTCTCCACAAAATTTGCAGCTTATTGGACTAATAAAACCAACCTTTCCTTTTGCACCTTGAAGCTTGTACAATTGTGCAGTGCTATTTCTTGGGGTTTTAATTGGAATTAATTCAGGATGCTGCTTCAAAATCTCTGAAAAATCCACTTTCCTTTCCTGATATAATTTAATGCTTTCTCCTATTGGCATAAGTTCAATAAATCTTATTTCTACTGGCATTTCCTTGGTTAAGTTTAAAAAATCCATAAACTCCGTGTCATTAATTCCTTTCATTAAAACTGTATTTATTTTTACAGGTTTTATTCCAAGATTTAAACATTTTTCAATACTTTTTAATACCTTATCTAAATCGCCTATTCTTGTAATATTCTTAAATTTGTCTTTATCTAATGTATCTAAACTTATGTTAACTCTTTTAAGTCCAGCCTTTTTTAAATCCCCTGCCATATCTGACAGTAAAATACCATTTGTAGTTATTGCAATATCTTCTATTCCAGGTAACTTAGAAGTTTCATATATTAATTTATCTATGTCCTTCATTACTAGTGGCTCTCCACCAGTGTATCTTACCTTATTAATACCAAGTGACGCTGCTGCCTTTACAATTTTTAAAATATCCTCAAATCTCAGAATATCATCATGTTCTAAGCTTTGTATTCCTTCTTCTGGCATACAATAAACACATCTTAAATTACATCTGTCAGTTACAGATACCCTTAAATAATTAATATTTCTCCCTTGTTTATCTATCATGAAAATACACCCCCTTTATTCAATTAGCAATTAACAGTTACTGTTGAAATTCTTTTAGAATTTCTTCCTTAATCATTCATTTTTAAATATTAACTATTCATTATTATTTAGCTTCTTGCACATTCACTGGCTTCTCCTGTTAGTATTGAAATGCCGTGGGGAATTGCTGGTAATACAAATTGAAGATTTTCTACTGCTCCTTTAGGACTTCCTGGAAGATTAATTATTAAGGTATTTTTACGAATTCCTGAAATTGCTCTTGAAAGCATTGCCTTAGGTGTAATGGCAAGTGATTTCATTCTCATTGCTTCTCCAATACCTGGTACATATTTCTCAATTACATTTTTAGTTGCTTCAGGTGTGACATCTCTTTTAGAAAAACCAGTTCCTCCATTAGTTAAAACCAAATCAACCCCTAATTCATCACATAAGTAAATCAACTCTTTTTCTATTTCTTCCTGTTCATCTGGAATAACTTTGTAATAACTTATATCAAAACCTTTATCTTCTATTTCATGTCTTATTGCAGGACCTGTTCCGTCAATTCGCTCTCCTCTTGAACCTTTATCGCTTATAGTTAATATTGCTGTTTTTATCATCATTATCACGTCCCTTCACTTATCTTTCCATGACATAAAATAGATATCATGCTTAATATTATTTGTATGGTTTCTTAAAATCAAATTTTCTTTTTTTCATACCATTACTTACTTCAATATCATCAACAATTATTCCAAGTTCTAAAAGAATATTGTTATTTTCTATCAATTCACTTAATTGTTTATCCTCCTTAATCAAATTTTCTATCTCAATAAAATTCAAAGGAATGCTTTTATCTATTGGCTTTATACTTAAATTAAGCATTATTCTTTGTCCATCTTCAATTGTTACTTTGTAATCAAGAACATTCTCTATCTTAAACATAAGTTCATCAAGCATTCCTATTGAAATATAACTTCCATCTCTAAAACTAAAATTTTCATGCAACCTTCCTGTCACATAATCCAATCTTTTAAACACCTGGTTGCAAGAGCAGTTATTTGGTAAAAATCTTGCCCTGTCTCCTGTTCTATATCTTATAAGGGGCATTCCTTCTCTATTAAATGATGTAAAAACAACTTCTCCATAAGTACCTTCTGGAACCTCTTCACCAGCCAATGGATCAATTATTTCAACATATAAATCTACATCCCTCATATGATAGCCATTAAGGGCACTGCATTCAACGCCTCCTCCATATCCCATTTCAGACATGCCATAATGTGTAAAAACGTAGCACTGAAAAGCTTTACTTACAGCACTGCATATTGACCTTGGAACATAATCTGCACTTAGTAGAACACTTTTCAATTTTAAATGCGCATATCTTTCATCAGTATTTTTAAGCTTTGCCAAATAAAATACTTGGGTTGGTAATCCCACAATACAATCAATATTCTTTAATTTTAAGGTTTCTAATGCATCCCAAACATCAAATACAGGACCATATACTATTCCTTCACATCCAGCCTCCTCAAGGCCCTCCTTTAAAAGAAGTCCAATACTTGAAGGACTTGTTCCTGGCATTAGTATAAGTACTTTCTGCCCTGGCTCAACAAGATTCAACATGCCATATCGAAAAAATTCTATGGTTCCTTTTAGATCGTTTTCAGTAAAGAAAATTCTTTTTGACTCACCTGTAGTTCCTGAGGTATTTATTGTTACAATCCTGGATATTTGATTAAGTGAAGTACACAAAAAACTTTTAGAATTATTTCTTAAATCCTCTGAAGTTGTAAAAGGTATTTTTTTGAAATCTTCAAAGTTATTAATATCTTCGCTGTTTATATTTTCTAATGCCTTACTATAAAACTTACTCTTCTTAGCAATATTTATCATCTTTTTAATTTTATTTAACTGATACAATTTTAAAACGTCTGAGGAAAGTATCTCTTCACCAGTTTCTTTTATTATCTTATCCTCCATCCATTTTTCATACATGGTTTTTGTCATTTTTTACACCCCATAAGAACCAATTGCCAGCGATTAACTTTTACCATTATTATCTTTGACAATTCATAATTACTATTTAAATCAATATGTTACCAGACTTTTGCCTTTTTACATTCACTTTAATCTTTATTAATAGCATTTAAATTGATACCTTCAACAAAAATATTATTTTCATCAACAGTTATAATATTAATACATCCATAATCTTGTTTTATGTTAAACATTTCTGCCAAATCCTTATTTAGTATGTTGCAAAGTAATGTCCGTATAAAACCAGCATGAGAGCAAATAACAATATTTCCTTCAGCTGAATTAACAATATGCCTAAATACATCTACTGCCCTGTTTTGACATTGATTAAATGATTCACCATTTTGGGGAATAAATCCACCTATATTTTCTCCTCTTTTTACATAATCTTCAGCATATTTACTTTTAACTTCATCAAAGGTGAGTCCATCCCAATCTCCCATATTTATTTCTCTTAGGCTTACTAAAAAAGTTACTTTTTGGTTTGGAAATACTATATTTATTGTGTCTTTACACCTAGATAAATCACTGCTGAATATATTATCTATTATTATTTTGTCCCTTGTAAAAATACCAGCTAAACGTTTTGCCTGTTCTTTCCCCGTCTCAGAAAGCTTACAATCTGTATGTCCCAAATATCTCTTTTCTCTGCCATATTCAGTTTCTCCATGCCTTAAAAGATAAATATATCTCTTCATGTTTTATCACCTCAGATTCTCCAAGCTATTTCCAAGGACATCTTCAATCTTTTTCTTTATTTCCACTGCATCTTCATATCTTTTGTTAACATTTTTAAGTACATCAGATGAATTTTCATATCTGCTCCATGCTTGTTCAAATCTTTTATTAAGTGATACCAATTCAGTTCCCATCAAAAGTTTATCGCAAATATAAACTACTTCCTTTTCACCGATTTTATTGGAATTTATCAATTCCATATGCTCACTTACAATTTCGCTTAAACACTTATATCCAAAGCAGCATACAATTTTCGCACCTTCTTTAGCATGATCTTTTTTCCCTTTACCTACATCATGAAGCAAACCACCTGAATATGCAGCATTTATATTTAAATTGTACCCCTTTTCATTAAGCAAAACAGCTACTTTCTTAGAAAATTCACTAACGCTTAACATATGCTCAATTGCCTCTTGCTTAACATTACTTAATCTTAATATTTCCATACATTCTTCATGATCAGGATAAGGTTCTTTTATTACATGGTCGTAAAGGATTTTGAAATCTTCCTTAGTATCCATATCCAACAAGATACCCCTATCAGCTAATTCTTCATAGAACCATTTATCTTTATGATCATTTAAAATATCCCTTAATCCACCTTCTGGATTCTTTGATAATATTTCATCTAATACTGAACAAGATATTATAGTTGGATGACCAGTTTCTTTATTAAAAGTTGGAAATAATATACCATTATCTATATTTTCATAACGTTCCATAATTTTTTTTACTGTACCTTCTTTCACAGAAGGAATATCTACAGGTAAAAGAAAAAATGCATCTATATCTGGTGAAAGTATTTTCAAACCAGTTTGAATCGATGAAAACATGCCTTCGCTATACTTATTGTTTTGTACAATTCGTAGATTATTTTTTAACTTTTCGTTAGCATTAATATCTTTTATCTTTTCTTCAACCTTATCATTTAAATGACCTGTAACCACAACAATATCTTTGATTCCACAAT
Source organism: Clostridium sp. C2-6-12 (assembly GCF_009928485.1). GTDB lineage: Bacteria > Bacillota > Clostridia > Clostridiales > Clostridiaceae > Clostridium. The sequence goes on from NZ_JAABNP010000022.1 coordinate 80,126, forward strand.
TCTGAAAAAGGCTTATACATCTCTCAATAGGAGTCTTTCCATTTAAATTCATAAGTGGTTTAAATTCTCCCATCCTTGAAGAATAACCTGCAGAAAGGATTATTGCAGCATAGTTTTTCATATCATCCTCTCTCGTCGAACCTTTATAAGTTCTGCTGCAATACTTACTGAAATCTCTTCTGGTGTTTCAGCCCCAATTTCAAGACCTATAGGGTTATGAACTTTATTAAAATCCTCGATTGTGAAGCCTTCTTGTCTAAGATTTTGATAAACAATTTCTCGTTTTCTTCTACTGCCTATCATACCTATATAATATGCCTCAGTCCTTAAAGCTTGTTTTAAGCAAGTCAAATCAAACATATGTCCACTTGTTACAATTACAATATAACTATCCTTATCTATTGGTAATTCTTCAAAACATCCTTCAAAAGAATTTGGAACAATTATTTCATCAGTTGTTGGAAATCGTTCTATATTTGCAAACTCAGTCCTATAATCCACTACTGTAACTATAAAATCAATCTTCTTTGCAAGATCTGCAAGTTTCTGAGATACATGACCAGCACCAAATATATATAGTCTACCTAAATTACATATAGGTTCAACAAGTACATTTGCATTTTCCTCTTTAATAAGAACAAGATCCCTATATCGTACAACATCAGAATATTTTTCAACTTCCTCTTTTTCAATATTATTTGAACTGAAAATCACTTTACCATTCTTATATAAGTAATTTATACTATTTCCATCCTTAAAAAACTTTCTAATTATAGAAGCCTTTTCTCCTTTTTCTAAGCACTTAACTACTTCTTCATATAATTTAATGTTTATATGGTTTTCAACATCTACATATTCCATCAAAATGCTTACATCTCCACCACAGGCCATTCCAATACCGTTGTGTTCAACTTCCCGTAATTTATATTCTTTAAGTATTGTTGCTTTAGTATCAAATATGCTTATTCCATCTTCAATTACTAATAGCTCAACTTTACCGCCTCCGACAGTTCCCAAGATAGAACCATCTTTTTTAATTATCATCCTTGCACCAGTTGTTCTTGGTGCTGAACCTTGACTATCAAAAATAGACGCTAGTACAAAACTTTCACCACTTTTTAAAAGCTCTAGTCTTTCTTTATAAAACTCTTTCACTATGTCTTCCTCCTCTACAGATACACAACGATTTTATATGATTATATTATACCTGAAAATCACCTATCTATATAACTTCTTTTGATCAATGGATGTTATATTATAAGCACAAAATGGAATTAAATTCCCTTCTTTACTTACTACATGAATACAGCAGTCCTTTAATCTATCTATATCCAAATTCCAAGCATCTTGAAATGCCATCCCTGATATACTGAAAAAAACATTCTTTATTTTTTGCGCTAATTCTTCAAAGGAATTCTTTTTATGAACATGTTTATCCATTTTCACTCCAGACCAATTTCTCTCAACAAACTTTACTGCGTTCCTTGATCCTTCTCTCCCATCTTCAGTGCTGCAGCAACTACTCTTTTTACTTACAGCAATAAGCTTATCATCTACATATGCATAATTTGCATGAAAAGAGCATAATGCATTTTCACAGCCTGGTGGTCCAAAATCTGAAAGCTTAATTTTATTATCACTTTGTTCAACTATTTTGCTTATAACTTCTGGAAGTGTAATTCTATCTTTATCTTCAGGAGTCTTAGGTATTCTTCCAAAATAACTTACTGGTTGAAAATGTACTCCTCTTACAGTTGGTGCATTTTTAAGTCCAAACTCTATTATTTCCCAAAGCTTCTCATCATTTATATTAGGAACTACTGTACATACTAGAATTACACCAATTCCTAGCTTAGTACTATTTTCTATGACCTTTAATTTATCCTCTATTATCTCTCTTCCCCTAAGCTTTGTCATAGCTTCTCCATTTATATCATCAAATTGTAGAAAAATAGATTTAAGTCCTGCCTCTTTTAATTTTTCATAATAATTATAATCTGTAAGATTAATACCATTAGTATTTAATTGAATAAATTTAAAACCTTTATCTGACGCCATAGAAATAATCTCATGAAGATCTTCTCTTATAGTAGGTTCTCCTCCAGATATCTGAAGATTATATGGCCCTCCAGCTTCAATAATTCTTTGGTACCACATTTCTATAGTTTTCATATCTGGATCAGGTTCATTACCATGTGCATCTGCAAAACAAAATTCACAATTTAAATTACATCTTGAGGTTACTTCAATAAGTACAGTGCAAGTATGCTGGCGATGTTCACTGCAAAGCCCACAATCATATGGACAGCCTTTTGAAACTTCAGTATATGGCACCTTAGGATATGCTGGAGTTTTAGTTCTAACCCAACTTTCATAAGCTGGCTTCCCCCTCCAAATTACAGTTTCAAAATTTCCATGCTCTTCACATTTTTTTGATAAATACAAATCTTTACCTTTTTTAATTACCTCTGCATCGACTGTATTCAAGCAAACAGGACAAATACTTTGAGTTTCTTTTATTATCTTATCCATTCTCATTACCCTTCCCCGATGGCAGTTAACAATGTACAATTAACATTTTAGGTAGTTAATTGTTAATTGACTTCATATCCATTTTCTTTCAATATCTCATTAATTTTGTTATAAGATTTTTGCATTATGTTACCACATTTTATTGGATATGCTTCTCTTTTATTTATGTCATTAAGTACATCTACAGTTATTATATCAGCACATTCTGTACTTTCAAATTCATCTTCAAACCATTGAACAAATTCTTGAATCATCTTCTTTAAGTTATCATCTCTAATTCCTGTATCTATTCCTTTTCCTGCATAAAGTCCAAATAGACAAGCTCCGCCTGTTACTACTCCACAAGTCTTTCCTGTATTTCCAACCCCTGCACAAAGTCCTGCCATAGCTTTAATTAATGATATATTTTCCATTCTATTACTTTCAAGATACATTATTATCAATATCTGACTACAGCAATATCCAGAGTTCGCTAACTTAAACATTTTAAATCCATCTGCACCCAATATAATCACCTCACTATTTTTTTAGCTATAAGTAAAAAATATCCTGGTTTACAAAGTGTGAGTTTTTTTTGAAAATCACCACAACTGCTACAGGTTGCAATTTCCCAGAAGACAGACATGGAACCATATTTAAAAATTATTTTCACCATAAGCTGCTTAAGCAAATCTGTCCAATCTTCAAAGCATATTATTTCAAAGCCTGAACTTACAACTGCTTCTTTTAAAACTTTTATATCAAAAAGTCCCCTCATGCAGCTATTAATATTATGCTTTTGGACTTCTTCAATATATTCTGGTCTTCTTGCATAAACATCTGAAATAATAAAATAACCTTTATCTTCAAGAACTCTATAACTTTCCTCAATGGTCTTCTTAAAATCCTCCATAAGGGACATAGTGCATTCTGCCATAACACCTTTAAAAAATCCATCTTTATGAGGCAGTTCTTCTCCTCTTCCAAGTGTTATATTATGGTTCCCATATTTCTCTTTGCCTAGTTCAAGTAGCTTTATAGAAGGATCAACGCCAAAAGATTCTAAATTATATTCACTTTTAAGCTTTTCTACAGTTACTCCCATTCCACAGCCTACATCAAGAATTTTATCCCCATTTTTAAAATTACATATCTTTATTGCCCTGTCAGTAAGAAACATTCCTCCTGGTCTTAGAGTATCTCCTGTTACCCCTCTCATATCTTCATTTTCATAGACTGAACAACTTCTCATTTGTCCTCCAAGCTTTTTTCTACTTCCAACATTTGGCCAGCAGCAAGCTCTTCTGTAATAAGTACATTTTTACAAACAGGACACTCTAATAATTCTATTTCAAAACTACCTCCAAGGTATTCTGCTTTTACGGGGCCCTCTTCAAGTGGACCACCACACTTTGAACATCTCCATTGACTTTTTTTCATGCTATTATCTTGCTTCATAGTCATACCCCCGTTACATTCATTCTGTGGCAGTAGGCATTTATAATGTTAAAGGTATTATCCGGAGCCTTTTCATACTCTACCCAGAAGGTTACATTTATAAGCCTTCTCCAAGCAAGAATATGCCCATTTTCAGGATTGAAAAAGCTATTTTTAGCTTCCTCTGCATAACCTATTACTTTTTTAATATCTGATTCAAGAATAAGTTCATCCTCAATTTTATTTTTAAGTTCATCATTAATAATTATTTTTAACTCTTCAAATTCATCTTTTATTTCCATTACTTCCCCCCACAGATCTTTAAGCATTTTTTTCTTGAGGTTAAACCTATTAAATCTTCTTTCTGATAAAGTAGGAGTTTTCATTTCTGAAATATCCTCTTCATTTTTTCCATATATTAAGTCCAAAATATGATAAGTTTTTTTGCCTCTTAATACAAATAAATCTCTACACATTGCACAATAAGCAAGATAATCATTTTCAGAATCACGTATTCTATCTTCAGTTACTTCCTTGCTAAATTCCTTATTAGAAAAATAAACAAGACCTCCATAACCACAACATTTTGTAGTTTCTCTTCCAAATTCAGGTTCTTCAATTTTATATTCAAGCTTTATAGCAATATTTCTTATACTTTCATGAATACTCTTTTCTTTTCTTGTAGTACAAGCATCATGCACTGCTAAAATCTTACCATTCCCAAGCTTTGCATCACTTGGAAGACCCTTTTCATCATATATCTCCCAAAGAGATTTTATTTTTATATCACCTAAATTTTCTTTAAAATAATTAAAACATGTAGAACATGCTATTATAACAATAGGATTTCCTAACATTTGTAGATTTGAACGAATTTTTTTTATACTATTATTAAATTGCTCTTCTCTTCCTGCCCAATCAGCTGGTGCTCCACAACATCCTAAATATAGCCCCACACCACCCTCAAGCTTTTCCATTAAATAATTATAGGTTTTACTAACTTCTTCTGAATAACCAGCACTTAACTGACAACCTGGATAAAAAACATATTTACTACTATTTTTACCTGGTTCATGTTTTATTAATTCAAAATATTCACTATTAGTAAATTCCATATCCTTCAAAGCAAAATCATGTGCTGAAACTGGCATTTTTTCTTTAGAAACCATGCTTCTTCTAGTTTCTTTAATAATGTCTGCCATATTTATTCCTTCTGGACAAATCTCACCACATAATCCACATTCTAAACATGAATTGATTGTTTTATTTGCATAATGATCTCCAAGAATAATACGTTCATTTTGATTAATTGTCCTTATATAGCCTTTTGGATCTAACTTTTCTTTTTGAAGATGAAGACAAACTTTAACACATTTATGACATTCACATTGAACACATCTTGATGCTTCTTGTACAGCTTCTTCTTTTGTAAAAGTAATATTCTCTGGTTCAATTCTTGGTAAAATAATCTCATTTTCTATCTCAACTTTAAGAATACTTTTATAAGCTCCCTCTTTGCCTCTAAGTGCAGTTAAAGATTTTTTTTGAACAAATCTATCAATAGATACTGCTGCTATTCTGCCTGTAGATACTGATTGTATTATAGACTCACTGCCACTTACAATCTTTCCACCTACAAAAACTTTTTCTTTTTCTGTTTGAAGTGTAACTTCATCTACCTTAAAATTGTCCTTCCATATACCTGTACCAATATAAACTGCATCGTATTCCTTTATGATATTTTGAATATTTCCATCATTTACTTCATAATTTAATTTTAATTCAATTCCTAAATCCTCAAGTTTAGTAATTTCCTCTTGAATTAATTTTGTTTCTAGTATTTCTTCTGATACTTTTAAAAGTGCTCCTCCTATTTGGGCTTCCTTTTCAAAAATATGAACCTCATAACCTTTTTGATTAAGATCCGAAGCACAAGTAATTCCACTTACACCCCCACCAATAATTGCAATTTTCTTATTAACCTTTGGTATAGGAAGTGTCTTTATTTTTGCCTTACTCCCATAAATTACTGCTGCCTTTTCAAGTTCATGAATTGAAATTGCTTTACCATCTATATTAGTGACACAAGAAGCTTCACAAGGACGATCGCAAACTAATCCAATTACATTAGTAAAGGGCATTCTTTTTTTCAATATTTTATATGCTTCTTCAAAATTTTCTTTTTTAATTTCTCCAATTAATCCTTTAACATCAACATGTATAGGACACTTAGTATTACATGCAGGAGGGTTATCATTTATACATTTTTCCTGAATTGATAAAAGTCTTTCAAGATCCATTCTATCACCACCTAGTCAATTAAAAATTGTCAATTAACAGCTAACAATGAAGGATGAAAAGCCTACAGCTTTTCTAGAATTATGTTTTTTTAATTCTGTAAGAAAAGTGAGTAAGTTCTTAAATTTAGAAAAGTTTCGTATTGTGGCATAGCCACTCTTTTTATTGGTGAATAGTTCCGTATCGTGGCATAGCCACTCTTTTTATTGGTGTAGATTTTTTCTTAAACTTTTTTGTAGGCTTTCATCCTAAATTCTTATTATTCTATTGGCTTTGATTATTAATTTAAAACTATATTATAGTAAATAACTTTATTATGCTCTGGTTAATGAAGCTATTTTCAATGCATATATTTAATTAGGGCTTATAAATATTTATTTATTTTTTTCAATCCAGCAAGAATTTTTTCTGGAAGTGCTGGAAGGTGTCTTATTCTAACTCCACAAGCATCATATATTGCATTAATTATAGCTGCATGAGGAGCTGATAATGGCATTTCACCAGTACCTGATGCTCCATATGGTCCAAGTGGTCTTGGAGTTTCTAGGTAAAGTAAATTTATATTATCAGTGATATCTTTTATTTGTGGTATACCACAAGCTGTCATAGTAGTATGCTTTTTAAGATCCTCAAAGTCTTCGGTTAATGCAAGACCAATACCTTGAGCAAGTCCACCAAGTATTTGACCATCAACCACAAGTTTGTTTACAATAACACCCACATCTGAAGCACATGTCAATTTATCAACATGAGCTTTACCAGTATCCACATCCACTTCAACTTCTGCAAGTAAAACTCCATACATATAAGTTGGGAATGGATTACCTTGTCCTGTTTCAACACTTGGAGCTGTACATGGTGCAGTCCATTTTCCTTCATATTTTAGAGGCTTATTTTCTGCAACCATTTCATCATATGTCCTATAAGTTCCATCTTCTTTTTTCATACCCTCAAGTAAATTTTCACAGGCAACTCTAGTTGCATTTCCTGTAAGAACATTTGAACGACTTCCACCTGCTGGCCCACTATTTGGAGTAAAATTCATGTCATTCAATACTAATTTTATGTCACTTGCATTAATTCCTGCTTTTCTTAAGGTTTCATATGCTATTGCTAAAGTTCCCATATCTGCCCCTTGACCATGATCTTCCCATGAGTTTCCAACTATTGCTCCATCTTTAGTAAGTTCAACCCAAGCTTCTGAAGTATCAGGACCATCAAGACCACATCCGTAAATTAAAAGTGATATTCCAGCTCCATATTTCTTGTGAATACTTGATTTATTTCTTTCTATAGCTGCTTGTTTTGCTGCTTTATAGTAAGGACGAATCATATCAAGCAATTGTGGAAGCACAATTACATCAGGTTCACATCCTGTTGGAGTTGTATCTCCTTCTCTATAAACATTATTATATCTGAATTCTAATGGATCAATTCCCATTTTAGCTGCAAGTTCATCAACCAATACTTCTGAAGCAAATAAACTTTGTGGTGAACCATAGCCTCTAAATGCTGAGCCCCATGCATGATTTGTAGAAACTGTTCTTCCTTGTCCTCTAATATTTTTAATTCCATATCCAGCACCCATAAATTGTGAGCCTCTAGTTGTTAGTAAATCACCAAATTCACAATATGGACCATGATCAACAGACCAATCTGTTTCTAAAGCTTGAATTTTACCATTTTCATCAGCTCCCATCTTTAAATGCATAAAGAATGGTGATCTCTTTCCAGTATAAGTAATTTGTTGATACATACTGAATTCAAGATATACTGGCTTGCCTGTCTCCATAGCAGCAACCCCAAGTAAAGCTTCTATAGTAGGGCTAAATTTATATCCAAAAGTTCCTCCTGTTGGATTTTGCACTATTGAAATTTTATCCATTGGCATACCAATACCATCTGCAATCATAAGTGCATGAAAATGTAGTGCTACGCTCTTTGAATGAATTACTAATTTTCCATCTTCATTAAAATAAGCAAATCCTACATCTGGTTCTATTGGAAGATGAGGTTGTCTACCTACGTAATAATCATTTTCAACAACATTAGGTAACTTTTCCATTAAAGGAGCAGTATCTTCCCCTTTAACAACTCCTGTTTCAAAATAAATGTTAGGTGTTCCAGGATGAATTTCTATTGCATCTTCTGCCATGGCTGCTGGCGCACTCATATATGCAGGCAATTCTTCAATTTCTACAACAACTTTTTTAGTTGCCTCTTCTGCATGTGTAGGTGTATCTGCTAGTACCATTGCAATTGCGTCACCAAATTGGAATATTTTCTTATCATTTAATATTGGTCTTTCTAATCCATCACCTTTATTGGATGGGAAAGCTAAACCATTAATTCTATTTGTTCCTTTTACATCCTTATAAGTTAAAACTCTATATACTCCAGGCATTTTTTCAGCTTCTGAGGTATCAATTGATATAATATTTGCATGAGAAACTGTAGCTTGAACAAGTTTTATATGAAGAGTATCTTCTGGAAGTTTTAATCCAAGATCAGCCCCAAAGTCCCAAGTACCTGTTACCTTTGCACATGCAGATGGTCTTATTGCTCCTGTTCCAAGCATACTTGCCCCTACTGAAAGCTTAGGCCATAGTTGCTCTCTTGTAACTTCTCCCCTCTTAAGTCTAGCTGCTTCCATTACTGCATCTACTAATGGCTGATATCCTGTACATCTACACACATTTCTGTTTTTTTGGAACCAATCTCTTACTTCTTCTCTTGTAGGATCACTATTTTCATCTAAAAGGGCCTTTGCACTAACTATAAAACCAGGGGTACAAAATCCACATTGTGCAGCACCATGTATCATCCATGCAAATTGAATATCATGTAAATCATCTTGCGTTCCAACGCCTTCAACAGTTATAATTTCAGCTTCATCAGGCACTCTTTTCATTTTAGTTATACATGATTTTACAACTTTGCCGTTCATTATTACATTACATGCACCACATTCACCTTTTCCACAACCCACTTTAGTACCAGTAAGAGACAGTTGTTTTCTTAAAACATCTGAAAGTGAAGTTTCTGGATTCACAATAATAGTCCTATTAACACCATTAATTTTTAGTACTTTTTTTAACATTTGAAATCCCCCTTAATTTTTTATTTAAAAAGGCATAACCTTAATTAAAGGTCATAACCTAATTATTACCACTTGCCAAAACTACAAGCTGGAAAAATACAAACTTTACAATTAAGACATAAGCTACCATGCCCAAGCCTTGTAATGTCTTGCCTTTTTATCCTCTCTCCTGCCATGATTTTAGGAAGTATAAGATCAAATACTGTTGTTTTGTTATACATTACACATCCCGGAAGTCCAAGAATAGGTATATCATTTTTATATGCAATTAAAAACATTGCTCCTGGAAGCACTGGTGCGCCATAAGATATAATCTCAGCTCCCGCTTCCCTTATTCCAGCTGGAGTAACATCATCAGGATCTACTGACATCCCCCCAGTCACAATAATCATTTCTACTCCCACTTCCAACAACTCGTTTACTGCATCTACAATCATGGTCACATTATCAGAAACGAGAATTTGTTTTATAACTTCACTGCCAACTTCCTCAATTTTATTTCTAATAACAGGTCCAAATTTATCTTTTATTCTACCTGTATAAACTTCACTACCGGTTGTAATTATTCCAACTTTCATGGTTTTTAATGGCTCTATCCAAATAATAGGACCTTCCTCTTTACAAATCTCGTCAATTTGTTCAATTTTTGATTTATCAATAAAAAGAGGTATTATTCTTGTTCCTGCAACAACAGTGCCTTTTTCTACTACAATGTCTGTATGTAAGGTGGCAATCATTGCTTCATCTAATACATTAATTTTTTCTAGCGCACTTATATTAACCTTTAGTAAACCTTTACAATTAGCTAATAAACTTACTTTGCCTTCTGCTGGTTCGCTAAATGCAATTTCTTTACCTGCTGCTACTCTTGCCATCCTTTCTCCAGCTTCGTTTTCATGAAGTATTCCTTCTTGCATTTCCCAAACATAAATATTTTTTTTACCTATATCCAACATTTTAGGTATATCTGCTTCTGTTATTATATGGCCCTTTTTAAATGCAACTCCTTTAAATTCTCCTGGAACAATTTTGGTTAAATCATGACACAATACCATACCTACCGCTTCTTCAACTGGAACAGACTTCATTTAGATTCCTCCTAACTGTAAACAAATTGTTTATTCAATTTTTAATAATTAGTTGGTTATAGTTAGACATAAGTTTTTTTAATTTTATTTGACTATAATATATTAAAAGCAATTTTTATGCCAAAACAGTAATGATATAAAAATTGCTTCTTAGTCCTCTATTTACTTAATCTCAATACTAAATTCAAACAACATTTATATTTAAAATATATAAACTGTTCTATTTCGATACAATTCATCAAACAATTATTGTTCCACTTCGGAACAGTGTTCTATTTTGGAATAATCAATTTTATATTTTTCTATTTTTCTATATAAAGTATTTCTTCCAATTTCTAACATATTTGCTGCTAAGGTCATATTTCCTTTAACATCTTTTAAAACTTTAATTATGTGCTTTTTTTCCATTAATTCTAAACTAATATTTTCACTTAAATTTGATTGGCTGATTCTTATTTCATCTACTTTATTATTTAGATTAAAATTGAATTCTTCAGAATTTACCACTAATTCTATTACATTTTCTAATTCTCTTACATTTCCAGGCCAATTGTAGCTTACAAGATAATTCATATATGCTTCAGGTATATTAATAATTTGCTTATTAAGCTTTTGGGATATTTTCTTCATGTAATAATTTACGAGTTCAGGTATATCTTCTCTCCTCTGTCTAAGTGGTGGCAGACATATTGGTATAACATTTATTCTATAATACAAATCTGTTCTAAATTTACCACTTTCTATTTCATATTTTAGATTTTTATTTGTAGCTGCTATTATCCTTACATCAATAGGTATCTCAATTGAACTTCCAATTCTAGTTATAACACCTTCTTCAATTACTCTTAATAATTTTGTCTGCATATCGATTGGCATTTCACCTATTTCGTCTAAGAAAATTGTCCCCCCATCAGCAATTTCAAATTTACCAGGATTTCCTCCTTTTTTAGCTCCTGTAAATGCGCCCTCCTCATATCCAAATAACTCAGATTCTATAAGAGAACCTGGAATCGCCCCACAATTTACTGCTATAAAGGATTCATCTTTGCGTGTACTATAATTATGTATAGCTTGTGCAAAAACTTCCTTTCCAGTACCACTTTCACCTGTTATTAATATTGTAGATTGGCTATCAGCAACTTTTTTAGCATAATTAACTATTCTTACAAAATTCTCATTCTTCCCAATAACTTGTGAAAAAGTATATCTTGCATGACTACATGATAATTTTTCAAAAGCTTTTTTACTCTTTTTTACCTCGTTAATTACTACAGTAATTTCTTCAATATTCATTTTTGAATCATATATTGGATATAACGTAAAGTTATATTGTAATTTATTAATTTTTGCATGAATATATATATCTTCATTAATTAGAGTATTTTTAACTTTTATATGTTTGATTATTTCCTCCCAATTTTGAATAAAATCAGAAATTTTTATTTTTACTATATCATCAGTAGTACATCCAAGCATTCCTATAGCCTGCTTATTCATACTTATAATATTACCAAATAAATCACAATTTAAAATTCCAGAAGAAATTGAATTTGAGGTGTTTTCCAAACGTTTTTGAGAAATTTCAAGCATTGAATTATATTTATTTATCTCAAGCATTGTCTCTATTGCATCAGTTGCTGCAACTACCATACCAAGAGTATGAGGATGTGCATTTCCCATATATCCAGTTAAGTTAATGACGCCAATAACATTTCCATTTATATCTTTAATTGGTGCTGCAGAACATGTCCATTTGTGATACGCTTCAATAAAATGTTCTTCTCCAGAAATCTGAACAGGTGCTTTTTCTGATATAGCAAGGCTCATTGCATTAGTTCCAATATGAGCTTCATCCATATATGCACCTTTAATCATTTTTAATTTTAAAGCTTCACTTAATATTTTTTCATTACCTAGTATATTTAATATACAGCCTTCACCATCACATAAGGTTGCAAAAAATTCCGATTTTTTCACAAAATTATATAAATGATTCATAAATGGAGTTGCTGCCTGAATAAGCTCATTATTTTTATAAAGTATATCTTGAAGTTCAATACCAAATACTATCTTTGTACTAAATAAATTTTTTGATGATATCCCCATTAATACAGATCTCTTTTGAGATTTTTCAATGTAATCTTCCATACGCTCTCATCCTTCTACTTATATGATACTTATTTCCCTTAGATAAAGTTTCATAATAAAAAATATTTTTCTAGCTTAGTAATAATTCTTCACTTCTTATACTGCATTGTAAATTAAGGTCATTATTTGTACTTTGATTATATTATAAACGTTTTCTTTTCTTATTACAAAGAGAACCCCCTAATATTGGTGAATAAAATACTTAATATAAACTATGTTAAACGTATTTTTTTAGTTTTATTAATACTATAGTTAATAAAAACTTCAATAGAAAACCACATATTAAATAGGTAATCTTTAATATGTGGTAAATCTAATTATATACTTTTTAAAATCTCTTATTTCTATTTAGCTGCTTTAAAAACATAATACCATGGTGTCATACCTCTTAATGTATAATCTCCTGATTTCCATTGCATAAACATATATTTAGTTCCATTGATTTCTTTTATTGTATATTGTGATGATGTTTTATCTTGACTATCCAAAATATATCCTTTTGTCCAAGTAACTGATGTAAGCGGACTTATTTTACTTGTTTCCCTTCCTTTCGCTTCAAATGGAGCCATCTTTCCATCTAAAAGAATTGTCATACTTATTAGAAACTCTTCTCCCCTCCATTGTTTTTCATCTGCTTTGAAATCATCAATGTTTTTAACAAAATCAACTACTTCCCATTTTCCTACTGCTTCTGAATCATCAACAAATGCATAATCAATTTTATCTTGTATTTTACTTTCAATAGCTGTGGTTGATGATGATGCATATACCTTTGATCCAGCCATAACTCCTGCTCCACTTAAGACTAAACCTACTGCTGCTAATGCAACCACTCTTTTAGTACTTTTTTCAAAATTTTTAATCATATTTCCTACTCCTATCTATTTTAATTTATTTGTTAATAATGTCTGTCATAGTGACAGCCATGGCGCCCTTATTTAAATATTTCTTTCTTGGTTATGTTTCTATAATAATGTACATATTTTAAGAAAACTTTTCTAAAACCTTTCAAAAACATTAAATATTTATATTACACAAAAAACTAATAATTAAAGCAGCTTTCACTCATATAAATAAGGCACATCTCAAAATAATAGATAAATATAACTCTCTATTATTTAGGGTTGTGCCTAAATACTTGATTAAAATAAATTATTAATATTTTCATTTGGTTGTTCATATAACCTCCCACTGGGATATTATATAAAGCTCATCATCTTCAAGTTTAGCTGTTATATTTCCATTCATCTTTTCAACAAGACTTTTAACTATAGATAATCCAAGTCCTACTCCCTTACCTTTTCTCACTTGATCCGCCATATAAAATCTATCAAAAATATGTTCTACATCTTCTTTTGCTAAAGTTGTACATGAATTAGAAATTGATAAAACCACCTTACCGCTTACTTCTTCTAAGTTTATTTTAATATCTCCTTCAGCGTATTTTAATGCGTTTGAAAGTAAATTATCTACAATTCTTTCTAAGCTGTCTTTATCTCCCATTATGAAAATAGGTTTATCAATAATGTTAATCATAGGCTCAAAGCCTCTACTTTCAAAAGATTCATAAAGAGCTAAAATTTCTTCTTGTAGAATATTAGTTAAATTTATTCTCTTAATATCTAATTCATAATCTTCACTTTCAACTGATGCCAAATCAAAAAAGTCATTTATAAGAACATTTAATTTATTAGTTTTATTTTTAAGCACAGCTAATGCTTCTTCTTTATCTATTTCATCATTTTCAAGTAATTTTAAGTATCCAATTATTGAAGTTAGAGGTGTCCTTAAGTCATGAGACATATTGGCTATTCCTTGTTTTAATGTATTTTCAAAAGCTATTTTTTCCTGTTCATTTCTTTTATAAAGTTCTAAGTATTCATTAATCTCACAAGCTAAATTTTCTATATCTTTATCCGCCATTTGAGTATTAATCTTTTTGTTTGTTTTTCTATCTTTGAAATCTTTGATTTGAGCAGTAATATCTCGTATTTGCTTTTTATAAGAACGTAATTTTATGAATATTATTAAAAATATAATTATTAAAATAATCAATATAATAGCTAATAAATTCATCTCACCCCTCCTAACTTGTGCGTATCTTTTCTTACAATATATATGTTCTAATTTACAATATCCTTCTGTCTTATAAACAATAGACTTCCTCCTATTGTCATAGAAAGCATTACAATTAATGATATTATACTTATTATACTATCTGCTTCATATTGAAAATTTACCAGAGGTCTAAGCCAAGGCATACAAGAAAATAAAACAAAACAATGTGATCCTACATTTTTATACATATAAATATAGCTACCAAAAATCATTATAGGTAAAACTAATGTTATGAAAAAGCTTCTTGTTATTATTGCAACTGCAGCAATTATGCTTATTATAGCTATACTAAACAATATTAAGCTGACTACTACAGAAAATAAATATAGTATAAAATCCCCATTTATCTTTCCACAAAAACCATATTTATTTGAGACATATGTGACTAATACTATTGTATAAATCAACTCTAAAAACAAAGAAAACAATATATATACTATAAGTTTACTTAGTATTAGTTTACTTCTTTTAAACCCATAACTAAAACTCCTAACAAAATTTCTATTATTAAAATCATTAACTATAAACATTTCACCAAATAACGCAAATAGAAAACTCCCCATTGAAATACGTTCATAAGCATATTGAATTGACATTGCTCCATTTTTTATTACATCATTGAATGTTGGATTCATTTCCCTATCTTCAATCCACATCTCTGTTAAAAACATGCCAAATATTACTGCCAAAAATATTATTCCAAGAAAATATCTACTTTTTCTTAATTTATACCATTCTCCTCTAATTAGATTGATCATTATATTCTCTTCCTTCCATACATAATCAATTTATTCACTTACATCTCTACAATTCAAGTTTTCTAGCTTTACTTTATATCCTTATATTTTATATATAATAAGCTTCCTCCAATTGTTATAATGAAAGTTATAACAGATGAAACTATACATAGTATAATTTCTATTTTTCTAGCAAACATAAATATAGCTGAATGACCAATGCAATATGGCAAGAAAAAAGCTAACTCTGATATAAATGGGTATGTATATGGATTCATTCCAATTATAAAAGTAATAAATATTATCATTGATGAAATAAGTGTGCAAAAATTACTTCTTGTTATTGTGGCAATCATAAAAATTATAGATATGGTTGCTAAATTATAAATTAATCCAATTGAAATTGTTCTAACTAAATACAAAATAGTATTAGAATCTAAATTACCAGATAAACCATAAAAATACGAAACATATATGATTAAAATTGTTGTATAAAGAAGTATCATTCCTAAAGATAATATCATAAACACTATTAATTTGCTTAATATTACTTTACTTCTTCTAAATCCATAGCTAAAACTTCTGTTTATTCCACCGTTATTAAAATCATCAACAATAAATGCTACACTTAATACAGCAAAAATAAAACTGCTAAATATAATAACGTTCATTACAAATGTAATTATATTCACTGTATTTATATCTCCAAACATTCTTTTTCCTTCATGCTCAAATTCAACTATTAACAAGAATCCAGCACATATTCCTAAAAATATCATTCCATTAAGGTATTTGCTTTTTATTAATTTATAAAACTCTCCTCTGATTAAATTAATCATTATTTTCCTTCCTTAAAAAATTAATTTATTTTTTATCCACAATAATATAAATAATAAAGAAGTTATTCACATAATTCTTCACTTATTACTTAACATCTTCCCTTTTTGTATATATTAAGCTCCCGCCAATTGTTATAACAAGTGTTACCAATGATGAAATTATTCCAATTATAATATCTGATGTTGGTGCAAATCTTGCTATTGCTGCTTCACCAATAATAAATGGGCATAAATATGCAACTATAACTGAAACAAAAGTTTGACTAACTAATATTGGAAATAATAGTGAAAATAAAATTGGTGAACAAATTGTAACCAATATATTCTTTGTAATTACTGCAATCATAGCAACTATAGATATTGTAGCCACATTATACAAAATTCCAATACCAATTATCCTAATTAAAGCTAGTATGTTTTCAACATCATAATCAAACCAATATGCTCTACCTGCATAGTAAAAAACAATTATTGAATAAATTAGTTCTATAAATAATGAAAATGTTATAAATACTATTAATTTACTTAAAATAACTTCACTTCTCTTATATCCATATATAAAACTTTTACTTATATTATTTTTTAAATCCCTAGCGATAAATTCCCCTGCAAATAAAGAAAATAAAAAACTTGTATATATGATACATGTAAATGGGTAATATATTGAATACATTCCTGAAGCAATTTCAGGATTTGCTCCAGCTAACCGATGTATATTATCATCATATTTACTCATTATAAGAAATGCAGAAACTAGTGATAATAAAATCATTCCAATAAAATATCTGCTTTTTCTTAATTTATAAAATTCACCTCTAATTAAATTACTCATCATTAGCATCTCCAACTAACTTAGTAAAATAATCCTCTAGAGATTCCCCCATATTCATTATTTCCCTAACTCCTATATTGTGTTTAGCTAGGGCCAAAGTAATCTTTTCTCCATCAAAGTCATCATAAATTCTTACAATATTATCTGGAAAAACTTCATAATCTTTTATACCAAGTTCATTTTCTAAAATAATAGAAACATTTGAAGAATCACTTGTTTTTAAATGAAGATAACTTCTACATTTATCTAAAAACTCACTTGCAGTTATTTCTTCAATTAATTTTCCATCATCAATAAAGCCATATCTATTGCAAATCTGAGTAAGCTCAGAAAGTATATGACTTGATATAAAAATAGTTGTTCCTCTTTCTTTATTTAATTTAAGTAAAAGTTCTCTTATTTCCTTTATTCCAATTGGATCTAATCCATTTATAGGCTCATCTAAGATTAAAAATTCCGGATCACTTATTAGTGCCATAGCAATTCCTAATCTCTGTTTCATTCCAAGTGAGAAATTCTTGGCTTTCTTCTTATCAATATCCTTAAGACCTACTGAATTTAAAGCTTCATCAATACATTTAGTTCCTGGTATTCCTCTTTGAATTCTAATAAGCTCAAGATTTTCTCTTGCAGTCATATTAAGATAAATTGCTGGCGAATCAATTAATGCACCTATTCTACTTCTTTCCTTTATAATCTCATTTTCTTCACTATGTCCAAACAGTTCTACTTGTCCTCCATTTGGAATTACAAGCCCTGTAAGAACTCTTATCATAGTTGTCTTGCCAGAACCATTTTTACCTACAAATCCATAAATATCACCTTTCTTAATATTTATAGATAATTTATCTAAAACTTTATGCTTTTTAAATATCTTTGTTATGTTACTAGCTTTAATAACATATTCATTCATTACTATATCCCTTCCTTCTCTAGCAAACATATTAAATGATTTACTTTCAGATTTTGTCTCCTCTTGTTAAGTGAAACTTTATTCAGGTGGGGTTTGATCCCCATCTGAATCTTAGTTGAACTTATCTAG
Source organism: Clostridium sp. C2-6-12 (assembly GCF_009928485.1). GTDB lineage: Bacteria > Bacillota > Clostridia > Clostridiales > Clostridiaceae > Clostridium. Next base: position 98,276 of record NZ_JAABNP010000022.1, read on the forward strand.
GGTCGTGCCGCTGTTATCTCCCACTTATAGAAGTGAGAGTGTTACAGCGGCTAGACATCAGATAAATCTATTTTAACAATATCCTGCAATCTATAAGAAAACTTTACTAAAGTCTTTCAAAAAGCTTAAATCGTTAAAATTATCTTCTTAACTTATATCCCATTGCCCAAATTGTTTCTATATAATCTTCATTGTTACTGCTGGCACTACATAATTTATTTCTTAACCTGCTCACGTGAACATTTACTGTATTATCATCACCTAAAAACTCTTCTCCCCAAATACTTTCAAAAATATTAGATTTACTATATACCTTGTTAGGATTGGTTAATAATAATTCCAATATTGAAAATTCCCTTGCCGTTAAAGTAACCAATACTTGTCCCACTTTTACTATTTTACTTTCTATATTTAAAGTAATATCTTTATAACTTAAAATATCATTTTTCTTTTCCATATCTATAGAAAATTCTAAATATCTCCTTAAATTAGAATTAACCCTTGCAACTAAATCATCAGGATCAAAAGGCTTACAAATAAAATCATCTGCTCCTTTTTCCAATAATTCTAGTTTTGTCTTTTTAGCTGTTTTTGCACTTACTACAATAATTGGGGCTTTTGTTATCTCTCTGATTTTTAATATAACTTCTTCTCCACTAATCCCTGGTATCATTAAATCTAATAAAATCATATGCCATGTCTCATTTTCCAAACACATTAATGCTTCTGTTCCTGAAAAAGCTGCTCTAGCTCTATGCCCCTTATTTTCAAGAATGCTACAAATCAATTTATTAATATCATTTTCATCTTCAACCACTAAAATCTTAGCTCTTTTATCCATGTTTCCTCCATTTTGAACTGTATTTAAAATTCTATAGTTTTATAAGTTTATATAATCTAAAATTTTTTTCATCAAACAGGAAATTGTATTGGAAGTAATAACTAAGAGAAATTCTGTGAATTTCTAACCTAAACTCTCCACTCCTACTTTTTACTTATTAACAAATCCAAATTTATGAAGTTAATTAATTAGAACTTACACATATATCATAAATACAATTCCTTTATTCGCCATATATTTTTTCAATTTTGGTTTTACTGTAAAAATTATACTATAGAATTAAAACTTAAATCTTAAATAAATATTAATTAATATAAATACAAATTAATTTTCTTTATTTTATATAATACTTTATTTAAATATTCAAACTAAGTTTTTCTGATTTACTAGTTTGTTCATTCTATACTATAAACTTCATAATTAAATTTATTCTATTAGCAAAGTTAACTTTTTCTACTCATAACTATAAACTTTGCTGGAATCATCGTTCTAACTGTTTCTATTCTTTATAATCGAGTAGGAGCTAAATAATTATTTTATTTAGCGTCCTCTCACACCACCG
>NZ_JAABNP010000023.1 GCF_009928485.1 Clostridium sp. C2-6-12
AGTTTATCACTTGGTTTGAATCTTGTCAACAACTTTTTTCAAATCTTTCAAAACTCTTTCAAAAAAGGTTTTTATTTGATTTCTTTCAGTTGTTTACGCCTTTCAGCGACGTGTTTTATCTTAACATATAAATTTGCCATGATTATCTCCAGTTTATTCTTATATCTAATTTAAATTAATAATTCTTTATTATCCTCTGTATTTCTTAATTATTCTATTATTGATACGCCAGGAATAGTTACTTTATTAAAATCCACATAAATAGCGCTTTTATAGTATTTTCATAATTATATCTTAGTATATTCGCATCATTATTTTATGCAATATGATAATATACTTTGGTTTGTTAATGCTAAATTTACTATTTCTTTTTATTTAATCTCAGATAATTAAACTTATCATATCTAAAAAAGTTCTGGGTGTATAATAATAAAATGAATTAATATGCATAACCTAAAAAAAGCTGCTTATTAATTAAAAAATAACAAACAATTATACTTGTTACTTAAATCATAATTCGCAACTCTTTTATAATACATACCTTATTGATTATTTCAAAACTGAAACCCATTCTTACATAATCTTCTCATAACATAAAATTGTTAATACTTATCAACCTATATAAAGTGTCCTGCTTGTAGTTATCCAACTTTTTCTTAAATATTAGTTAAAAAATACCTTAAAAATCTTAAATCCTCAGTTAATTCTGGATGAAAAGCTGTTACAACAATGTTATTTTGTTTAGCAGCCACAATTTTATTACCTACCTTACATAAAATCTCTACATTATTTTTTGCTTCTCTAATATATGGTGCTCTTATAAACACAAGCTCCATTTCCCCATCAGACACTTCTTTTATTACCTTATAAGTTTTAAAACTGTCTATTTGAGTTCCAAATGCATTTCTTTCTACCTTTATATTCATAGCCTCAAGATATTTTTCTTTTTGCCCTTCTATTTCATTTGCAAGTAATATCATTCCTGCACATGTTCCCCATGTGGATAAACCATTTTCTATTTTTTCTTTTAATGGTTTCATTAATCCAGTTACTTTAAGAAGTTTACCAATAGTAGTACTCTCTCCCCCAGGCAAAATTATTGCATCAATCACATTTAAGTCTTTTTCATTCTTTACTTCTATACCAATATGACCTAATTCCTTTATATGATTTAAATGTTCTATAACTCCACCTTGGAGGGATAAAACTCCAATATTCATTTTACCATCCTCTTTGAGCATATTTTGTTGCTACTTCACTTGAATTTATGCCACTCATAGCACAGCCTAAGTCTTCTGAAACTTCTGCTAACTTTTCAGGATCATTATAATATGTAGTTGCAAGAACTATTGCTCTTGCTCTTTTTTCTGGATTATCAGATTTAAAAATACTAGAACCTACAAACACACCTTCACTTCCTAATTGCATCATTAGTGCCGCATCTGCTGGAGTTGCAATACCCCCGGCTGCAAAATTAACCACAGGAAGCTTTCCATTTTCCCATACATATTTGACTAAGTCATATGGTGCACCATAATTCTTTGCTATTGTCATTAGTTCTTCTTTTGATGCTTTTTGTATTTCTTTAATTTGGTCATTCATTGTTCTCATATGAGTAACTGCATTTACTACATCACCAGTTCCTGCTTCCCCTTTAGTCCTTATCATTGAAGCACCTTCACCTATTCTTCTAAGTGCTTCACCAATATTAGTTGCTCCACAAACAAAGGGAACTTTAAAATCTTCTTTATTTATATGATATTTATCATCTGCTGGTGTGAGTACTTCACTTTCGTCTATAAAATCTATGTTTAATGCTTCTAAAATTTGCGCTTCCACAAAATGTCCTATTCTAACCTTTGCCATGACAGGAATTGAAACAGCTTCTTGTATTTCCTTTATCATTTTAGGATCTGACATTCTAGCTACTCCGCCTTCCTTTCTTATATCGGAAGGTACTCTTTCAAGAGCCATTACTGCACACGCCCCAGCTTTCTCTGCAATAATTGCTTCCTCCTTATTTGTTACATCCATAATTACTCCGCCCTTTAACATTTGAGCTAAATTTTTGTTTACTGATTTTCTTTCCATTGTAAAACCCCCTTTTCAAATTATTTACATAATAAATTATGTACGCATACAATGCAAATGTATGCATACAATAAAATAATGCATTTAAAAGGAGTGAAAATCATTAAGATTTCCCTCCTTAACTTTTAATACCTATTCGCATATATTTATATACCTTTTAAATTTACCTTTGCATACATATGATTTTTGAATAATATTAAAGCCCGAATCAATAATATGCCCATCCATATTTTCAAATGTAACCAATACTAATTTTTTAGTAATTCTACGAGCTGTTTTTATAAGTGCAACTTGCTCCTTAAGGGTTATTGGTGTAAACAATCCATATGGCAAATCTATTATAGCTACATCATATTTTTCTTCTATAGTATGCATATCTCCATAAGTTATAACATTTTCATATCCAAAAAACTCTAAATTCTTTTTTGCATTTTCTGCTATATGTTTATTAATTTCATATCCCTTTACCTTTATCCCCATAGAAAGAGCTTCAATAACAACAGTTCCAACTCCGCAGCATGGATCTATAAGCGTACAATCCAAGTTATTTTTAACAGCTATATTAACTAAAGCTTTGGCAACTCTTAACCCTAATGAATTTGAATATGAGTATGGTTTTTTATCATGAATATGCCACTCAAAATTATTTCTTTCATACTCTCCCATTATCCATCGTCCATTTACTTTAGATATTCCAATCATAATCTTTGGATTATGTATACTAGGCAGCCCATTAATGACAAAACCTATTTTGCTAACGCTTGCAAGTCTTTCCTCATAACTTACATCTGTGTTTTCTACTTTTATGTAACAAACCTTAAAATCATCATAAGACAATTTGTCCTTTATAATTTTCTGAACTATTTCCTCTAATGAATCTTCTTCATATATTATTGAAATTCTATCTTTTATAAATGGACTTCTTGATGGATTTATACAAAAGTCAGAAACAATATATTTTCCATTATTAACTTCATTAAAAAGACATTCCATTTCTAACTTACATAATTCTTCCTCAAATTTAGGATAATTAATAGAATAAAAATATTTTCTATTAATTATATCAGAACTTTTATAATCTATTTTTTTATTCAAGATATTTTACCTCTTTGCTCTCCACGTAATTATTTTAAAATCTTTATTAAGAAATCATATATCATTAAAAATTACTTTACAATTTTTAAAACAAAAATACAAATAAAAATCTAATTTCTCCTTGAAATATGTAAACTTAATTTTATCATTTCTAATTATTTACTACATATTTTTCAATTAAAACTTAAATATGTAAGCAATTTAACACACTGATAACATTTTCAATCAAGTTTTTATTATATTTAATATAAAATATTAAATAACATTATTGTAGTTCTTCATGCAATATGATATTATATCAATAATATATTTATTGATAATGTGATAATTTATTAATATATCGCGACATTCTTAATCATTTTATCATATCGACACTTATAATTTTGTTTTAATAAAGAGGAGGATAAATAATTATGAAAAAGACTTTACTTTCAGGAGTTTTAGCTTCTGTTATGGCTGTTACATTACTTGCTGGCTGCAGCGGAAATGGTGGATCAAGTTCAAGTAGTTCTTCAGGGGATACAATTAAAATAGGAGCTATAGGACCATTATCTGGTGCTGCATCAACTTATGGTATTTCTGTAAAAGAAGGTGCTCAATTATTAGAAAAGGAAGTTAACGCTGCTGGCGGAGTTAACGGCAAAAAAATTCAATTCATCTTTGAAGATGACCAAGCTGATCCAAATTCAGCAATGCAAGCTTTCAATAAATTAGTTGATTCTGAAAAAGTTACTGCAATCTTAGGACCTGTTACATCTGGTGCAACACTTGCAGTTGCTCCAAATGCTAAAGCAAAACAAATTCCAATGATTACTCCAACTGCTACAGAACCAACTATAACAAAACAAGGTGGAGACTTTATGTTCAGAGGCTGTTTTGTTGATTCTTTCCAAGGAGAAGTTCTTGCAAAATATGCTACCGAAAAATTAGGAAAGAAAACAGCTGCTGTGTTATATAATTCAGGTTCAGATTACTCAAAAGGAATAGCAGACAGCTTTAAATCAAAATTTGAAGCTGCAGGTGGTAAAATCGGTGAATTCCTTACTTATAACGACAAAGATACAGATTTTAAAGCTCAATTAACTAAAATTAAAAGTTTAAATCCGGACATAATAATTTTACCTGATTACTACAATGTTGTTGGTCTTATTGCTAAACAAGCTAGAGATATGGGAATAACATCTCAATTCCTTGGTGGCGATGGATGGGAATCAGAAGAATTAACAAAGATAGGAAAAGATGCTGTTAATGGTGCATTATACATTAATCACTACTATTCTGGTGATACAGATTCTGCTGTAAAGACATTTGTTGATTCATATAAAAAAGAATATAACAAAGAACCAGATGCTTTTGCTGCTCTTTCATATGATACTTCTAAAATTTTAGTGAAAGCTATTGAAAAGGCAGGTAAAACAGATGGTGCTGCTATTAAAGATGCTTTAGCTACAATGGAAATGAAAAGTGTTACTGGTGACATCAAATTTGGTAGTGATAGAAGTGCTATAAAGAGTGCTGCTATTATAAAAGTTGATGGAGATAAGAAAATTTTAGCCGATAAAGTTAATCCATAAAATATAAAAGGGAGGAATATACTATGGAATTTTTACAACAAGTTATTAATGGACTAGCATTAGGAAGTGTATATGCCCTCCTAGCATTAGGATATACAATGGTATATGGAATAATACAGTTAATAAACTTTGCTCATGGTGAAATATATATGATAGGAGCCTTCGCAGGCTTCTATTCTGCTTCAACGCTAAAATTACCATTAATACCAACATTATTGGTTGCAATGGCTGCTTCAGCTTTAGCAGGTATAATTATAGAAAAAATTGCTTATAAACCTTTAAGAAATTCTCCAAGAATAGCTTTACTTATTACAGCAATTGGTATTTCTTTGTTTTTGCAAAATGCTATGAGATTATTAGTTGGATCTAATCCAAAGCCATTTCCTGATTTAATTAATGCTGGGAGCATCAATATAGGACCTGTGCAAATTGAAGTTAAAACAATATTAATGTTTGTAGTTTCTGCACTTTTAGTTATTTTACTTCAATTTATTGTTTACAAAACAAAAATCGGAAAAGCTATGAGAGCATCTTCTCAAGATATGGAAGCAGCTTCTCTTATGGGAATAAATGTTGACAATACTATCTCTCTTACATTTGCTATAGGATCTGCCTTGGCTGGTATTGCTGGAGTTTTAGTTGCAATATCTTACCCTAGTATCACACCTTATATGGGTGCTATGCCTGGACTTAAAGCCTTTGTTGCTGCAGTACTTGGTGGCATTGGAAGTATTCCTGGGGCTCTTGTTGGTGGTATAGCTATAGGATTACTTGAAACTTTTTCTAAAGCATACATATCAACAAACTTCTCAGATGCAATTGTATTTGCAATTTTAATAGTAATACTTTTAATTAAGCCTTCTGGTCTATTAGGTAAAAAGACCAACGTGAAAGTGTAGGTGCTAATTATGAAGAATTTTTTAAACAAAAAAACTATTTGCATTTTATTAGGAGTTCTAATAACATATGCAGTACTATTTGGATTAATTAGTGCAAATGTTATTAACTCATATTATAAAGGAATTATTACCTTTGCTTTAATAAACATTATATTGGCAGTTTCATTAAACTTAATAGTTGGATTTACTGGTCAATTGTGTTTAGGACATGCTGGATTTATGTCTATAGGCGCTTATATATCAGCCCTAATATCTCAAAAGGCAGGTATGCCATTTATAGTATCAATATTTATTGGTGCAATAATTGCATCTATATTTGCAGCTTTAATTGGATATCCTACTTTGAAGCTTACAGGTGATTATTTTGCAATAACCACTTTGGCTTTTGGCGAAATTATTAGAATAATCATAATGAATATTGATGCAGTTGGTGGTGCTCGTGGATTTACAGGTATACCTATAAAAACAACTTTTTCAGTTGCTTTTATATTTATGGTAATAAGTATTATTGTAATCAAAAATATAATCAATTCTTCTCAAGGTAGAGCAATGCTTTCTGTTCGTGAAAATGAAATAGCTGCTGAATCTATGGGAATCAATGCATTTAAATATAAAATGATGGCTTTTATTATAGCTGCATTTTTTGCTGGACTTGCCGGTGGACTTTATTCTCACTATGCTGGGTATATAAAACCTGATTCTTTTGATTTTAATAAATCAATAGATTATTTAACTTTTGTTGTATTTGGTGGTATGGGATCTTTATCTGGTTCAGTTATTGCTGCTACAGTATTAACTTTCCTACCAGAACTCTTAAGAGGTCTTGGAGATTTCAGAATGATTATTTACCCATTAGCATTAATACTGCTTATGATATTCAGACCTGAAGGATTACTTGGAGATAAAGAAGTTTCTCTTAATATAATCAAAAAAATATTACCTGATAAAAAATCAAAAGAGAGAAAGGAGGCTTAATTCAATGTTAGAGATTCAAAACTTATCAATTGTCTTTGGAGGATTAAAAGCTGTTACAGATTTTAATCTTACAATAAATGAAAAAGAAATTGTTGGTTTAATAGGACCAAATGGCGCTGGTAAGACTACAGTATTTAACATGTTAACTGGTGTTTACACTCCAACTGAAGGAACAATATCTTATCTTGGAGAAAGAATTCAAGGACTTAAACCTTATAATATTACAAAAAAGAAAATAGCTAGAACTTTTCAAAATATACGTCTATTTTCTAATCTTACGGTTCTTGATAATGTTAAGGTTAGCTTTAATTACAGAATAAATTATTCTTTATTTGATTCCATATTTAGAACGCCTAAGTTCAGAAAAACTGAAGAAGAGATTATAGAAAAAAGCATTGAATTATTAAAAGTTTTCTCTCTTGATGTAAAAAAAGATGAATTAGCAAGCAACCTTCCTTATGGAGAGCAAAGAAAACTTGAAATAGTAAGAGCTCTTGCAGCAGAACCATCATTATTATTATTAGATGAGCCTGCTGCTGGCATGAATCCTCAAGAAACAATAGAGCTTACAGAGCTTATAGATTGGATTAAAGAAAAATTCAACATTTCAATACTATTAATAGAACATGATATGAAGTTAGTTATGGGAATTTGCGATAAAATTGCAGTTCTTGATTATGGGAAAAAAATTGCTGAAGGTACTCCTGATGAAATTAAGAATAACCCTAAGGTAATTGAAGCTTATCTTGGAGAGGGGGCTTAAAGATGTTAAAAGTAGATAACATTAATTTATATTATGGTGTAATTCATGCATTAAAAGATATTTCCCTTGAAGTAAAACAAGGTGAAATAGTAACTTTAATAGGCGCTAATGGAGCTGGTAAAACCTCTACTTTAAGAGCTATATCAGGCTTAGAGCCAATAAAATCAGGTTCTGTTACTTTTAAAAATACTGAACTAAATAAAATTCCTGCTAATAAAATAGTTACCCTAGGTCTTTCCCATGTTCCTGAAGGAAGAAGAGTTTTTCCTCAACTAACAGTTTTGGAAAATCTCGAACTAGGAGCTTATTTAAGAAAAGATAAAGCTGGAATTAAAGATGATATGGAAATGGTATTTTCTAAATTTCCAAGATTAAAGGAAAGAATAAAACAACATGCTGGTACACTTTCTGGGGGAGAGCAACAAATGCTTGCAATAGGAAGAGCGTTGATGAATAGACCTGAAATGCTTATATTAGATGAACCTTCAATGGGACTTGCACCTCTTGTTGTTAAAGATATCTTTGATACTATCGTAGAGATTAATAAATCCGGAACTACTATACTTCTAGTTGAACAAAATGCTAATATGGCACTTGCTATTGCGCATAGAGCTTATGTTCTTGAAACTGGTAATATTGTTAAATCTGGAGATGCGGATGAGCTTCTTAATGATGATAGCATTAGAAGTGCTTATCTTGGTGAATAAATAATCTATACTTTGTGCTTAAAGACTGATAAATTAAGTAGCCAATTTATCAGTCTTTTGTTTTGACTATTTTTTATACTTTCTTATATCCTCTAGGTCCTGATAAATTTCCGCTCTTGACTAATCTAATTTCTTTTTTTTATAAGCATAAGCAAAAATTCCAGCCCCCATCATAATCCAGATCAGAATTACTGATATATTATAAGCGAAATTTATACTTATAGCTTCATTCGCATAAACTCTATTTAATAATACCTCCATATTATAATTTGGCAAAAAATTAGCTACAAATCCGGCTATATTGCTCATTTTTGACAAAGTACCTACAAAGAACATAATCATAAAAAAAGGCATTCCTATAGTTCCTGTACTCATTTGACTTTCTGCTAAGATTCCTACTATTGCTCCAAATTCTATGAAGCATATAGCTACTAATGTAGTTATTATAATAAACTGTCCTATATAAGAGAGCTTCATTCCCATAATGAAATATGTCAATACATTTACTCCAATTGAAATCACTAGGGTTACAAATATTTTCCCAGCTAAAAATTCTATTGGTGATACTGCAGAGAGCATTAAAGTTCTCAGAGTATTCTTTTCTTTTTCTTCCGCAATTAATGCTGCAGTTGTAAACCCTGAGACCAACATTAGGTTACTATTCAAACTTACATTCATGATATATTCCTTTAACTGCTCCGAACCATTAAATATTCTTGAAAATATTAAAGACATTATTATTGGTACTATGCACATAAATAAAATATTTATATTTTTTGAAAAATCCTTCATTTCTTTTTTTATCAAAGCTCGAACTCTTCTTATAGATAAAGTCATTACAATTCCCTCCCTGTTAAATGCAAAAATATTTCTTCTAAATTTGGTTCCATAGAATGAATTGATAACACCTGTCCATTTTTCATCCATTCACTTATATTTTCTGCACTTTCTTCATTATTCTTTACAGTAACTAATTTATCCTCACCTTTTAATTTAACTTGTATCTCATCACCTGAATATTTCAACTTTAAATCTTCTGGTTTGCCTATCTCTACTATTTCTCCTTCATGTAAAAACGCTACCCTATCACAAAGCTTATCAGCCTCTTCCATATTATGTGTAGTCAAAAATATAGTGGTACCTTCATTATTTATTTTTCTGAGAAACATATGAATTTCTAAGGTTGTTCCTGGATCTAACGATGAGGTAGGTTCATCTAAGAATAATAGTTTTGGTTTATGAAGCACTGCTTGTGCAAGCATTACTCTCTGCTTCATTCCTTTTGATAATTTTTTTACAGGCTTATTTTCAAATTCAATCATATTCATACTTTCTAATACATATTGTACATCTTTTTCTTGTAGTTTATTAATCTCTGCAAAAAGCATTAAATTATCTTTAACAGTAAGTCTTTCATATAAACCACTATTATCAGAAAGTATACCTATATCTCTAAATTGATTAAACGCTTCAACATATGGATTCTTTCCAAAAACTGATACTTGTCCATTCGTAGGTGTTAATTGTGATGTAAGAATCTTAATAGCAGTAGTCTTTCCTGCACCACTTGGACCCAAAAATCCGAATACCTCTCCTTCTTTAACATTAAAATTAAGATTTTTTAATGCTATGTTATTATCAAACACTTTTCTTACATTTCGCATAGTAATTACATTTTCCAAAATAACTTTCCTCCTAATTCTATATTGATTAATACGTTAATCAATTGTCTAGATGTTTTGAATAATGTAATTATCATATATTTAAAGTTTACAAACTATAAAACTACCATGAAAGGAGTAAAATTAGAATTTAACAATGTAATTTATACTATGAAAGGAACAGTACAAATCATAAAATCGTAATATATTCAGCTGAATGGAGTGTATATTGTATTAAATGGAACACTTATATTTTCAAGATTTCCTTTAATTCTGAAAGTTTTCCTTTTGAAAGTGGAATTGAACTTTTAGTTTTGTCACTTAACGTTAAACTGTAACTATTTCTTGTCCATGTTACTACTTCTCTTACTTTTTGAAGATTTACAATATAAGATCTGTGACATCTAAAAAATCCAAAATGCTCTAATCTACCTTCAAGCTCCGTTAAAGACAACATACATGGAAACTTTTCTCCTCTTACATTTAAACTACTTACTCCTGATTCACTTTCTATATAATCTATTTCTACAGGATCAAATAATAAAATTCTTTCTTCAATTTTAGCTGGAATCTTTTCAATCCTATGCAAGAATTCTGATTCTTCTTTATCACTTGATACAATAACTTCTTCTTTTTTATCTTCTGTTTCTTTTAATCCATCTTCATCAAGAATATATGTTTTTCCGCCAATTAACATTGCATCCTTAAAAGATGTAGATATACTTAACACTGCTGTGCCTTTAGTGCATAAGTCTTCTATATTTTGAAGTATTATTCTTGCTGACTCCTTATCCATATTAAATATTGGATCTTGAAGTACTAAAATTTTTGGTTCTTTTAATATTTCTCGAGCAAAGCTAAGCATTTTTCTTCTAGCATAATTTAAGTTTTTTATTTTTTTATCTGCAATCTCTAATAATGAAAGCTTTAACATTAATTCTTTATTGTTAATGGTTGAACCAATTATTTCACTGTAGTACTTAATATATTCTTCTACTGTAAGCCTGCCATAAAAACCTTCATCTCTAAATACTACGCCAATATTTATTTTATTTTTCTTTATATAATCACTATGAATTATTCCATCTATGTATATTTCTCCGCCACCAATTATTTCCTTATCCAATATGAGATCTATTAAAGAATCACTAAACTCGCTACCTGTTTCAATGCTTATTAAACTTCCTTTTTTTACTGTAAGACTTATATTATTTATTAAAATGTTTCCTAGTTTTTTATATAAACCTTTTATTTCTAACATTATAATTTCTTCCCCCAATTCAATACTTATCTAACTATCTCATATTAATATACACATTAGATAAATTATTACACTATATGGTAATAATGGTCAATCTTAATTTATATACTAACTTTCTTTCTAAGAAAAAATACTAATATGCATATTTTTGTGTTAAATATTTTAAGGACTATATATAGTTTTATTTATAGATAAAACTATATACAGTCCTTAAAAAACACCTTGAATTTCTTTATTAAACTAACTAAATTAAAGTATTTATATAATCATATAACAACTTCCACCATTTTGTTTACATTTCTTTTTAAGTTTACTCGATTCTTTTGCCAAAACATAAATACTTGCAAATTCCCTTTTCCTATTAGTTAAAGCAGCTATTGAGACCGATACTAGAGGAAACCTTTCTTCTACTCCATGTCTGTTTTGAGCTATTATATATCCATTATTTAAATCTCTTTCCTCATAACATTCTAATGCAAGTGAATCGAAATCGCTTATTATTCTTTCGCATATTTCTTCTACTTCCCAAGAACAAACTACTGTAATAAAATCATCACCACCAATATGACCTATAAAATCACTCGATGAAATATTAGCATTTATTGATTTTGCTAAATTTTTTATTATTTTATCTCCGCTTTCAAAACCATAAACATCATTATAAGGTTTAAAATTATCAATATCAAAATACAATACACAATATTCCTTCCTTGAAGAAATACATTTTTCAAGAGTTTGTTCAATTATTACGTTGCCTGGAAGTCCAGTTAATGGATTTGAATGCCTAGCATTATCTACCTCTATTTCAATTGTTTTTTCAAGCAAATCTTTTATTGTCACAGTTCCATAATATTTTGAATCTTTAGTTACTGTAACGAAATCATATAATGTATCATTTGTTCTTGCCATTGCAAGTTTTATAACCTTATCAATTGGAACTTTATAATCAACACTTAAAAAGTTTGTATTCATTATATTTGATATAGCCTTGGATGAATATATACTATAGCCATACTGCCAACCTAATTTGCTATAAAATGAATTTCTTGTGACAACCCCTTTTACCACACCATCATCTACTATGCAAATTCCTAATAATTCTTGATTTTTCTTAAACATAGAATCAACATCAGATACTAATACTGTTGACTCTAGTGATTCAGACTTTTTTGATATACTACTAATATAAACATTAGCTATATTATATCCATATTGATCATTTTCTTTTATGTTCATAGCTTTTATAGTATTGATTATCTCATCTTTAATTGGAATTAAACCTTCTTGTGGTCGTTGAATAAAATACCCTTGCCCATATTGAACACCAATATCTATTAGTGTCTTAAGTTCTGCCGCTGTCTCTATTCCCTCTGCAATTAAGCTCGCTTCTGTTAGTTTTGAAAATTCACACATGCTCTTAATTATAGCTTGCTTAGTTTGATCTTTATCTACACCACGAACAAGTTCCATATCCAACTTTATATAGTTGGGCTTAACATGGCATATTCTATTTAGGCCTGAATGACCTGAACCCAAATCATCAATAGCTATCTGATAATTTTGATTTTTACAATATTCAATAGTTTCTATAAAACTATTTATACTTTTAATTTCATCTCTTTCTGTTATTTCAAAAATTATATTATTGCAATCTAAATTATATTTTTTTAAATATTCACTTGTAAAAGAATTTCTAAATTTTAAACTATTAATTATTTGAGGATTAATATTTAGAAATAATTTAACATCTAATTTCATCTTACTTATATTCTCTAATGCTTTTGATCTAAATGCTTCCTCCAATTCCCATAACTTATTACATTTTTTAGCAATCTTTAAAAGTACCTCTGGATTTTGCATATAGGAATTTTGTGGTCCTCTGCTTAAAGCTTCATATCCCATTACAATACCATTAGTAAGTGAAATAATTGGTTGGAAAAGTGATTTTATATTGGTGGTCTTAATTATGTTATAAAATTCTTCATATTCATAATCTTTATAATTTTCCATATATAAATTTCCTTTCAAAAGCTCCACTTTATATAATACACATCCTTTCTAAAATATTTATCTAATACACATTCAAAATTATTATTCCGTTCATTCTAGATATACTTAAAAATAAAGGCTTAAAACAATCTGCATTTTAATATTCATTATTTTCACTTCATTTTGTCAAAGAAATAAAATTGCTACATATATTATCTTTCTCACTATTTATAATAGTAGACTTACGAAGTTAAGCTAATGTTCTATTCATGTAAAATTGATGTAAAATTATAAATATATTAACTAATTGTATATATATTTTTTATATGGACAAAATAAATATCTCTAAAAACATTAAGGAGGTATGAACTCTATGGATAATATAGACGATAAATCACTACATGATATGGCCAAAAAAATGATAATTGACGGTGAGTCTTTTGATGTAATTATGGAGAAAACCCATTTAAGATTAAAGGATTTAAAAAGAATTCAAAAAGATGAAATAAATCCAAAATTTTAAATAAACTTTTTAATATTCGAAAATTAAGCTTAGATTGCCAGTTGGCGCAGTCTAAGCTTTAATTTTCAAGATAATATATTCTACTTTATAGTAAATAATATAATATATTGTAATTTTATCTATATTTTGATGTATAATATAAATATACTTATATTTTTAAACTAAAGGAGATGGTCTAAATGATATCCTATTTTATTCTTATTTATGGTGTTCTAATTATTTCCCTCTTTGTAATCGTTTATCTAATTAAGTACATTTTTTCCCAAGATACTGGTACTGCTAAAATGCAGGAAATATCAAATTACATCAAAGAAGGTGCTATGGCTTTTATAAAAAGACAATATAAGACAATATTTATGTTATCTATTTTAACATTATTCTTAATTCTGTTATGTAATTACCTAGGTAATTCTTCGAAAGATTCTAATGCTGCTATGTTAATTTCTTTTAAGACAGGCATAGCATTCATAGCGGGAGCATTTTGTTCTGCTTTATCAGGTTATATAGGAATGTATATGGCCGTTAATTCAAATATACGAGCTGCTGCTGGTGCAAAAAAAGGATTAAATAATTCTCTTCAAATAGCACTTAAAGGTGGCGCTGTTACTGGACTAGCTGTTACTTCTCTTTCTCTTTTAGGAGTTGCTTCTCTTTTTCTTATATATGGTGGTTTTTCAGGTAATGACACTCTTATAAAAGAAGCTCCTTCTCTAATAGTAGGCTTTGGCTTTGGCGCTTCCTTTGTTGCACTTTTTGCTCAACTTGGAGGAGGTATATATACAAAAGCTGCTGACGTTGGTGCCGATCTCGTTGGTAAAGTTGAAGCAGGCATTCCTGAAGATGATCCTAGAAACCCAGCTGTTATTGCAGATCTAGTTGGTGACAATGTTGGAGATTGTGCTGGTAGAGGTGCTGATCTTTTTGAATCTACAGCTGCTGAAAATGTAGGTGCTATGATTTTAGGTGTAGCACTTTATCCAGTCTTTGGCTGGAAAGGAATCCTATTTCCACTTGTATCAAGAGCATTAGGAATCTTAGCTTCAATCGTTGGAATATTTCTTGTTAAAGTGAAAAACGACAATGATGACCCTATGAAAGCATTAAAGGGTGGTTTTATTATAACTTCCCTAATTAATATGGTACTTCTATTTTTTGTAGTGAAAAATATGTTAAGTGGAACTTTAGAAAATGGAACTAATGTAAATTATATTTATTTATATGGATGTGCTTTAGCCGGAATAATCCTAAGCTATATATTTGTAATTGTTACTGACTATTATACTTCCATAACTCACAAACCAGTAAAAGATATTGCTAATTCTTCTGAAACTGGTGCAGGAACTAATATAATAACTGGTTTATCCGTAGGAATGGAATCTACTGCCCTACCAGTATTATTTATATCTTTATGTATATTTATTTCATATAAATTAGCTGCTCTAGCTTTACCTGGAGTTGCAAATGCTGGTTTATATGGTACTGCAATAGCTACTATGGGAATGCTATCAACTTGCACATACATACTAGCTATGGATACCTTTGGTCCAATAACAGATAATGCTGGTGGTATTACAGAAATGTCTGGTGCCCCTGAAGAAATTAGAGTGATAACTGATAGATTAGATGCTTGTGGTAATACTACAAAAGCTTTAACAAAAGGCTACGCTGTTGGTTCAGCTGCTCTTGCAACCTTCTTGCTATTTTCTGCTTACTTGGACGAAGTAAAAAGAATTCTAGGCGTACCTTTAGATTCTTGGTTTGCAGTTGATATTGGTAAGCCTGAGGTATTTATAGGTGGCTTTATAGGTGCTATGATTGTATTCTTATTTAGTTCTACTGCAATAAAAGCTGTTGGAAAGGCTGCTCAATATGTAATATTAGAAGTAAGAAGACAGTTTAAGGAAATTCCTGGAATAATGGAAGAGACAGCCAAACCTGACTATGCTAGCTGTGTTGATATAGTTACTAAAGGAGCATTAAAAGAAATGATTCTTCCTGGAATATTAGTAATTTCAGCACCTATAATAGTTGGAGTAATTCTAGGTAAAGAAGCTGCCGCTGGTTTCTTAATGATAACTACAATAACTGGTGTTATTATGGCTCTATTCTTAAATAATGGTGGCGGTGCATGGGATAATGCAAAAAAACTAATAGAACTTGGATCACATGGTGGCAAAAAATCTGAAGCCCACAAAGCTAGTGTTGTTGGTGATACAGTTGGTGATCCATTTAAAGATACTGCTGGTCCATCACTTCATGTACTTATAAAACTTGTAAGTACTTTAACTTTAGTATTTGTTGCACTATTCAGTTAGATATTATCCTTTGAATATTAGAATGCCCTATAGAACAACTTTTGCTCTATAGGGCATTTATGTATATATCGCCTGCTTAACCAGCAACAACTTAAGATTAAAATTTTATTTGTTAATATAAATTTATCAAAATTTAATTTTCATTTGAATTTCACCTTATTAAAAGGTTATCTAAGGCTTATAATCTAAATTTCTTTGTATAAGTTTTTAATTGTTCCGCTAATGTATTTAAAGTTTCAACTTCTCTAACGATATTTTCGCTATAAGTTGTTTGTTCTTCCGTACTTGCCGTTACTTCTTCTGTACTTGCAGCAGTTTCTTCAGATACTGCTAAAATTCTTTCCATATCTTGTTGTATGTGTTCCCCTGCATCTTTAACACCATCAGTAAAGCTTGAAATCTCTTGTATTTCCCTGGTAATAACATCAACTACCTCTAAAATATTATTAAATATCTTCGAAGTATTATGTACTGCTTCATTTTGCTCATTTATAGCCTCTGTAGCATTAGTTGCCGTATCTACAGCTTTATTAGTAGTATTTTGGATATCTTTTATAATTGTTTGAATCTTTCCAATGGAATCTTGTGATTCTTCAGCAAGCTTTCTGACTTCATCTGCAACAACTGCAAAGCCTTTCCCTTGTTCCCCTGCTCTTGCCGCTTCTATAGCCGCATTTAATGCTAATAAATTTGTTTGTTCCGCTATACCTTCTATTACTTGGATAATTTGTCCCACTTGAGCTGTCTTATTATCTAAAGTGAAAATAACCTCAGATACTTCTCCAACTGCACTTGTACTTTCTGCCATCTTTATATCTTGTGTCTTTACAATTTGAACACCATTTCTGACTAACTCTTCAGCTTTTGATGAAGATTCGAAGGACCTTGATGTATTAGCTGCAATTTCATCTATAGATCGAACGATTTTGTTAACTAATCCAAAGGTATTTTCAACACTCTTAGCTTGTTCATCACTTCCAAGTGCTAATTGACTTGTTGCATCTGCAATTTGACTGGCTACAATTTCAGCCTGCTTAGAGGCATCTAATACATCCTTTGTAGATACCGTTACATTATCTGATGCTGAAGTAATTTCTCTAACCAAAGTTTTTAAACTTTCTCTCATGTCCGTGAAAGAATCTGATAATTCTCCTATTTCATCTTTTGCATTAACTTTGAACTCATGCGATAAATTTCCTTGTGCTAATTCCTTAGCTGCTTCCTTTAAAACTAATAGCGGCTTTATCATACTCTTTGATAAAATTACACCTATTATAATAGAAGCAATTAATATTACTGCTGCTATAGAAAGCATCTTTACTTGAGTTTTTTTAACTACTGAAAGAGCATCATCATGAGTTTGCCTAACTACAACAGCCCATTTTGTACTAGGTACGTTAGTATGGCTCCCGAATGCCTCTACTCCGTCATATTGATATACTTGTGCGCCTGATTCACCGGCTATAGCCTTTTTTACAACTTCTACATCTGAAATATTTTTTCTTTCCTCAACCAATTTTGCATCTGGATGTGCTAAAATTTGTCCTTTTGTATCAGTTATAAAAGCATATCCTGTTTCTCCAATACTAATTTTACTCCTCATTTCTTCTATTACAGATAAATCTAAAGTTCCACCTAACATTCCTTTAAATTCACCTTGAGGTGAAAAAATTGGCATTGCAATAACTACTGCTGGTTTACCAGTTGTCTTTGAAATTAATACATCACTAATAATTGATTTTTTATTTGCAGATATAGCCTTAAAATAATCCCTATCAGACATATCGTCAAACTGAGTTTTATCATCAGACCTAGCAACTTGCTTTCCTTTTATATCTGTTACAAATAAAAGTGCAAAATCAGCATGCTTTTTATTGATTTCCTTTAAAATATTTTTTTGATCATCAATATTGTATAACCTCAAATCATTAGTCAAAGCAATACTTTCTAGTAAAGATACATGTTCAGTTAAAAAACCATTAATTTCTTGACTTAAGCTTATTGATAATTCTTTTGTAGTGTAAGTTAAGTTATCACTTATTACTGCTACTTGTGAATTTGTTGATATTATTCCTACTATTGATACTGATAAAATAACCAATACTATAAGTAAAGATATTATCTTAGTTCCTAGTTTTAACCTCTTAAACATTAAGTACATCCTCCTTTATATTTTTCTGAAAGTTCGAATCCTAGATCATAACCAAATGCCTTCTATTAATTTACAAATAGTGCAGATTTATGTATGAAACCTATACTTTTTTATCGAATATTGTTAAACTTTCTTAACACTTATTTCCAAGTTATTTAATTAATAAAGACAGGAACTTCTTCCTGTCAAATAAAAACATATCAATTACTTTCTGGATTTTTCATATTTCTTAAATAGCTTCTAAGCTTTGCTTTTTCAATTATTTCTTCATATACTTGAGGTGCATACTTTTGAACTGCATTTATTTTGTCTGCAAAATTATCGTATGCTTTAACAATATCGTTATATTTCTCACATAATAATTTATTTTTTACCTGTATAATTCTATCAGTTTCTGGTGTCCTTGTAATTGGTTGTTGAGTATGTGGTTCAGTAAAAATTAACTTCACACTATTTTCAATTATTTCAAATTCTTTTTCTTCATATCCTGCTTCTTTTAATCCTTCTACAAATGCATCACACATTAACTTATCTTTTAAGGTTATATTTAACTCCATTCTTAACTCCCAAGGTTCTGAATATTCCCCAAGTTTAAATCCAGCTAGCCACCAATGTTTATCATCTCTTGAAAAAAGTAATTCATCATTTTTATATAAATGAAATGACATTGTTAACCTGTCCTCGTTAGTTGCACAGTTATAAAACATATACTTATACATTTCAGGAATATTTAACATAGGTTCTTCCCTTGTATATACTCCAACTTCACATCCAGTATTTAAATCATATTGACCTTTCCACAATTCGATTAGCCAAATTTTTCCTTCATGCCTAAAATAAATTGGTTCACAATCTAAAATCATTCCAAATGGTGCACATCCCTCATCATATAATCTGCTATACCCCATATTTCTCTGCCATGAATTCATATTACAATAAAATATATCTTGAACAGGATCATAACCATATCCTGCAATTTCTATTCCTTTTTCTATAGGATTACCTTTTAGCTTATCTATCACATCCATACCCATTTTTTTTATCATTCGGATTCCAGCAAACATAGTTAATAAAGCTCCAACCATAAATACTCACTCCAAATAAGTTATTTGTTTATATAATATTCTTCATATGATAATTATGTTAATAATATTAATTTAAATGAATTTATTAATTTTCACTATTGTAGCCTTCTAAAAATAAAATATCTTATGGATAATTATTTTCCATAGCATGTTTACATAATTATGTTTATAATTTAAATAAATAGATATTGTATATAAGAGAATTTTTAGAGGAGGGGTGTATATGTCAAAATGCAAGGTTTGTAAGCATACATGTAATTATGATGAATTAGTTAAAGCATTAAAAGAAAACAAAATTGAATTTAAAACAAAGGATTGTTTAAAGAAATGTTCTAAATGCCATTCTAAGATATTGGTAAAAATAGATGATGAATATATCTCAGCTAAAACTGTTGAAAAATTAA
The DNA here is from genome assembly GCF_009928485.1 of Clostridium sp. C2-6-12. Taxonomy (GTDB): domain Bacteria; phylum Bacillota; class Clostridia; order Clostridiales; family Clostridiaceae; genus Clostridium. Next base: position 19,495 of record NZ_JAABNP010000023.1, read on the forward strand.
TATCTAAAATATTAGATACAGATTAAACATGTTCTTAACAGATTTCACTTTGAATATTTTAGATTAAATAAAAAATGAGGAAATCATCTACCTCTGATTTCCTCATTTTTATTATTTTTATCTTAATGAATTTAAGAACAATCCACTTGAATAAATTGAATTATATTGACTGTATATAATATTAGAATTATTTGATGAATATATTGAAGTATCTCCTGAACTAAGTTTGAAGCTAGGATATAGATTTTTAGAACTATTCATAGCCTCTTGCACTTTGTTATAAGTTTCAGATGCTATTCCAGAAGACCCGCCAAAAATATTTTTAACCTTCTTATAATCACTACCTACTACATTTTTTAACTTATCTTGATTTACAGATAATTTACCATCATCTCCGACTGTAATTCGAATCTCTGATAATGAATTCTTGTTGTATTTAATTGCTTCAAACGAATCAGCCAAGCCTTCAATTTTAGTTGATTTATTTGCATTTTTATCTAAAAAACTCACTACTTTATTATAATCACTAGCAAATTTATTAACTGCATCTACAACCTTTTTACTATCAACATTATCAGAAGATACTTGTGCTTTTCCAATCCCATTTAAATTAGCTTTTACTGTATTACTTAAATTTACAGTATTATTTTCCGAAGTATAATCAACATCATTAACTTTATACTTAACATTCTTTCCTGCTTCTGTAGCTTTTACATTTAGAGAAGCATTCAAATCTCCTCCAAAAGTAACTTCTAACTTAGAATTTTCACCCGTTGTAGCAGATTGAAGTTTTAGAGAACTTTTTCCATTACTCTCTACTACAGTGGCTTTTACTCCTATATCAGCTTTATTAACTGTCTCTGCTATTTTATTTATAGCCTCTTTATTATTTAAAGCATTTTCGGTATTAACATCAAAAGTATATGAATTCTTACCATTATCTATTGATATACTTCCATCCTTAACTAGCTCTTTTCCTGTTGAAGATAATTCATTATAAGTTATTGCTTTTCCTGTAGCTAATTGACTTACTTCTACTTTGTAATCAGTGCTATTAAAGTTATTGGTACTTGTTACAGAAACTACACTTGTATCATTGCTTCCATATGTACCTTCTTTAAAAACCGAACTGTTTCCATAAGATTTTAATGCACTTGATGATCTCTTTAAATCTGAAAATTTATCTACGAAATCAGAATAAAATTCTTTTGAATCTTTTGTATATGATTGAAGTTCACTTAGCTTTTTAGCATATGTGTTATTGTTATAAATTGAAGAAACGTTAAAATTACTCAAACTATTAGTACTATTTGTTTTATTGTACACATTATTTGCATTATAATTAGAATTATTATATATATTAGATGTAATTCCACTAATGCTATTATAATAATTAAACCTTGTTAATGGACTTAAATTCATGTTTATCTCCTCCCCTTCCCATTTATATTTTTAATAAATTCCGTCACTATTATACTCTTATATTATTTTCGGAATTAGTTCTACATACTTAATATGTTACTATTTAATAATTCTATCTATAAAAGCATATATATTGACAACCATAAAAAATTATACTAATATAAAGTATACCATGCAGGTGTACTTTAAGGAGTAAGATATTATGAATATAAATCAAGAATCTGATTATGCACTTAGAATAGTACTTATGCTATCTAAGGAAGGTGTAGATAATAAATTAGATGCTAAATTTTTATCAGAAAAAGGAAGCATACCTCTTAGATTTCTATTAAAGTTGACTAGAAAATTAACTCAATCAGGAATAGTAAAGTCATATAGGGGAATTAATGGCGGTTATGCTATAACAAAGGAACCTAAAGATATTACTTTAAAAGATGTAGTTGAAGCTATACAAGGTCCAATACTAGTAACCAGATGTGTTTATGATAAAAAAATGTGTAGCGCTAATAAAGGCGGTCATTGTACCATACATAAAGCTCTATGTAATATACAAAATACACTGGTAGATGAATTAGAAAAAGTAACCTTTGAAGATTTAAAAAATAATCCTTGGTAACCGTAAATTTCATAAATAAAATTAGAAATTATACAAATTCTAACAAAGAAAACCATGCACAATTAAAGAATTTCTTTATTGACATGGTTTTTTAAATTAAATAATTTAGATTTTATGATATTTGTGTTGTGGCCTGCCTACTTTACCGTATTCAACCAACTTATCTACTTTATTTTCCTTTTCCATATATTCAAGATATCTTCTAACTGTGACTCTGGCTATTCCTAATTTTTCTGCAAGCTCTTCAGCTGTAAAATCCTCATCTGTCCTCTTTTCAATTTCTTCCCATATGGTTTTATAAGTATATTTATTAAGACCCTTAGTAAATTCATCATCATTTTGAGAACTACTTGGACTTGAAATTAACTTATCTAAATCCTTCTGCTCAATCTCATCAGATTTTTTAAATTGATAATATCTACTCTTAAATTGATTGAGTGCTTCTTTAAACCTCTCAAAACTAAATGGCTTTATAAGATAGTCTACAACTCCATATCTAAAGGCTTCTTGTATTCTTTCAATAGATTTATCAGCTGTAATTAAAATAATATCTATATCAATTTCTTGTGCTCGTATCCATTTTAAAAAATCAATTCCATTTTCTTTAGGAAGATATACGTCAAGTAATATTAAATCTGGCTTTTTTGCTAATGTAAATTTTTTTGCATCATCAAGATTGGAAACTGCTTTATATAAAATAAACCCTTCTACTCTTTTTAAAAACTTAGAATTTATTTCCCTAACCATAGGATCATCTTCAACAATCATTACTTGAATCAAGCTTTTCACTCCTTTTCATTGGTATACTTATATTCCAAAGAGCACCTTCATCTCCATCAAAATTTATTGTACCACCACATTCATTAATTATTTCCTTTACTATATACATTCCATGACCACGCTGTCCATCCTTCGTTGAAAACCCTTGCTCATATATCTTTTCTCTATATTCTATTGGAATTCCTCCACCATTATCTTTAACTACTATATTTAGTGCTTCTTCATTTTGAACTATCTTTATATATATTAATCCCGTTCCATCATTTTTTACTTCGTCTAAAGAATTTTCTATTAAGTTTCCTACAATTGATACCATTTCATCTGATGTCATATACTCTGGCAATTTTGCAAATTTTGAAACTTCATCTATTTTAAGTTTAACTCTACTTTCCTCAGCTTTATTATATTTTGACAATAATAAAGCTGACAGTGAAGCATCTTTTATATTATCAGTTAAAATATTACTTATATTGCTCCTTACCTTTGCTACATCTGATATAAATTGAAGTGCTTCGTCATATTCCTCTAATTGTATAAGCCCTGAAATTGTATGAAGTTTATTCATAAATTCATGATTTTGAGCTCTTAAAGACCAAGCTAATTTTTTTACTCCTGTAAGTTCTTCAGCCATCTTTGTCACTTCTGTTTTATCCCTAAAGCTGGCAATAGCTCCTACAACTTTTCCCCTATTTTTTATAGGAACTCTATTAGTCATTATTATGGTATTATTTATTCTCTGCTCTTCTTCAAATTCTGACTCACCTGTTTCTAGTATATTAAATAAGCGTGAATTTGGTATAACTACTTCTACATTTTGCCCAATAATCTGCTCTTTAGTAATACTATTTTCAAAATGAAGTATATTTAATGCAGAATCATTTATAAGAGTAACTCTAGCTTCATCATCAACTGCCACTAACCCTTCATGAATTGCATCAAGCATCCCCATCTTTTCATTATAAAGTTTTGTTATTTCTTCTGGCTCTAATCCGAGTAGAGTATTCTTTATATTATTAGCAAGTAAAAATGCTCCTACTGCACCTACTCCAAGCCCTCCTAACCCTATTAGCAATATATATATAATAGCTGTCTGCTTAGCTGTTTCAATACTTTGAGTAAGTGTTCCTACCGAAACAAAACCTATTTCCTTATTATCTTCATCATATATGGGTGCAAAAGCTCTTAATGCCATTCCTAAAGTTCCAGTAGCCTCTGAAATATAGGTTTCTCCTTTTTTAACTACTTTCTCCTCATCACCACCTGCAAATTTCTTACCTATCTTTTCAGGGTCAGGATGAGAATACCTTATACCTTCATTATCTGCCACAATAATATATTCAACTTGCTCTAAATTCTTAAGCTGCATATTGACATAAGGACCAATCTTTTTATCTGGATCCTTAATTTCTAATTGCCCTACTATTTCTTTAGAATGAGCCATCATCTCAGCTACATTCATAATATTAGTCCTTGCTTTATTTTCAATATTTCCCGTCATCCATGATACAGTAAAAGACATTATTATTGATATAGAAATAAAGACTACTATTATTACTAACAGAGTAATCTTTGTTTGCAGCTTCATTGCCTTTCTCATATTCATCACCTACCCTTAATATAAATTTAATCTTATATATTGAAAAGCTTTAAACACGGAAGCATGAAAGACCTTATCTCATGAAAGAAGTTTTAATACAGGAATAATACTTTAATCCTATTATATAGCACTTCTTTCATTATTGTCTCCCACTTTTCCGTGTTTAATTTATTACTTGTCTTATTTTATTATTGATTATTTACGCAGCAGCTTCGTTATTTAGCTTTTCTGCCTTTTTCTTATTAAGCAATTTAAATGCGTAAGTAACAATGAATGGACAAACTATAGCTGATACTACACATGCTGCTGCAACTTGAGCAGTTGCTACTGTTGCTATAACCGCTAAAGATGGATCTGCAGCTGCAACAGCCGCTGGTGTTGCTACAGCATTTCCTGCTGTTGACCCTGTCGCAAGGCCTATAATTGGTTCTTCCTTAAATACTTTAAGAAGTACATAAGCTCCTATTCCAGTAAATGCAGCTATTATCCCTAATAATATACCAGGACCTCCAGCTGTTACAATAGTTGAAAGATTCATTCCAGCACCTAATGGGAAAGAGAAGAATGGTATTAATAACATTTTACTGCTTCCAAGGAATTTTCTCATATCTGGATCAAGATTACCTAAGATCATTCCTATTACTATTGGAACCATAACTGCTACAAGAGCCATAAAAGGAACTTGAGCAAGTCCTGATGCACCTAATGCAACTAATGTGAAGAATGGACCATCTTTTAAAGATAATAAAGCATAGGCACCTACATCTGTTTCATCACCATATTGTGAAGCTAAAGATGCATATAATCCACCATTACAATTTGTTAATGCTGCAAGGATTGCAAGTGGTGATAAACCTAATACACCAGCAGGTCCAAAAACTTTACCTACAAATATACCAATACTAGCACCTACTATGAATTTACCTGTTATTAATATTGCACCTTTTTTTATTGCCTTTGGTGCTAATTTGAAATTAATTTGTGAACCAATTAAAAACATAAAACAAGCCAAAATAGTTGATGATGCCGTTGAACTAAATAATGCTGTTGTAAAACCACCAATCTTTAAAAATTGCGGGAAAAATGTATTAACTAATACACCTAAAAATAGTGGAACTACCATCATACCGCCCGGAATTTTATCTAGGGTTTTCTTAATTGGAATTTGCATATATATACCTCCTAAAATTATATCTTCTTATTTTTTACATTTGTATAATTAATATCTTAAAAGTTCTAATTTTTATCGCTAACTTATAGTTTTGTGGAATATCCATTTATGTTTTAATTCTTTTTATAAAAACACATAATCTTTTATTGGGGTTTATGCATGTCATAACACCTTTTATATAAATTAATAATGGTCGCATGCATAAACTCTAAATTTAATTTAATTTAATTAATTATTTTTACTTTCTTGCAACTCCACTATCTCTAGCTGCTTTTGCAATTGCTTCCGCTACTTTAGCAGCAACATTTTTATCTAAAGCACTTGGAATTACATTGTTTTCATTTAAATCTTCATTTTTGATATAATCAGCTATTGCATATGCTGCAGCAAGCTTCATTTCCTCATTAATCTCTTTAGCTCTAACATCCAAAGCTCCTCTAAATATTCCTGGAAAGGCTAAAACGTTGTTTACTTGGTTTGGATAATCTGAACGTCCTGTTCCTACTACTCTTGCTCCAGCAGCTTTAGCCTCATCAGGCATTATTTCTGGAGTTGGATTTGCCATTGCAAATATTATTGCATCTTTGTTCATGCTTCTTACCATGTCTTGACTTACTATCCCTGGTGCTGAAACTCCTATAAACACATCTGCACCTACTAATGCATCTGCAAGGCTACCTTTAATATTATCTGGATTTGTTATTTCCGCTAAAGCTTCTTTAGCATCATCAATTTTCTCCATACCTCTATAAAGAATTCCTACTTTATCAACAGCAATTAAGTTTTTTACTCCTGCTGTTAATAACAATTTAGATATTGCAGTTCCAGCTGCTCCTGCTCCATTTATTACTACTTTTACATCTTTAATTTGCTTGTCTACTACTTTTAATGCATTAATAACCCCTGCAAGAACTACTATTGCTGTTCCATGTTGGTCATCGTGAAATACAGGAATATCAACTACCTTTTTAAGCTTCTCTTCAACTTCAAAGCATCTAGGTGCTCCAATATCTTCTAAGTTTATTCCACCAAAAGTAGGTGCTATTAATTTAACTGCATTAACTATTTCATCTACATCTTTTGTATCAACCAATATTGGGAATGCATCTACATCTGCAAATTCCTTAAATAAAATTGCTTTACCTTCCATTACAGGCATACCTGCCATTGGTCCTATATCTCCAAGTCCTAGTACTGCTGTACCGTCTGTAACTACTGCTACTAAATTTCCCTTAGATGTATATTTGTAGACGTTTTCTTGATCTTCATGAATTTTTCTGCAAGGTTCTGCAACTCCTGGTGTATAAGCAAGACTTAAATCATCTCTTGTTTCAACTTTAACCTTAGATGTTACTGAAATCTTTCCTTTTCTTTCTTCATGTAATTTTAAGCTTTCTTCAAAATAATTCATTATTAATACCGCCCTTCAAAATTTTATATCAACTTTTTTGTAATCGTTTGCCATGAGTAAATAATAACACCGTCTTTTTAGTATTAAAATATTATAAACTTTAAAAATAAATTATGGTCATAAAGAACACTTTGTTATATTTTTAACTAAGTTTTGATAAAAAAGCAGGAGTACTTTGCCCCTTTTGACATAGCCTCCTGCTTATATAAAGAATATTTATTACTTTTTTAAAGCTAAATACTTTAAGTTTCATTAAGACCTAAATTACTTTAGTATATTTAAATATATTTTAGAGCTAAGTTATCTAATTCAGATTTTAATTTTGAATTATTGAATTTTGCTGCAATTGGTGAAAATATCTCCAATGTTTCCTTAGACTTCTCTTTCCATCTTTCTGGTGACATGAATTCTATTGTTCTCATATTATGAAGTCGATCTGCCAGTTTTATCATTATAACACTTTCTTCAAATTCTTCTCCATTTGTTATTTCTAAATAGTTCTTATTAAAATTAGTTACCTTATCTATGCTTGTTGAGATTTTTTCTGAAAATCTTTCTTCTAACTCCTTTAATGTTACAGGTGTCTTCTCTTCAATCACATCATGTAGTAGGCCTGATATAATTGTGTCTTCATCTGCTTCCATTTCTGCTAATATAATTGCAACATTAATAGAATGGGTAACATAATCTTCTCCTGATTTTCTCTTTTGACCTTTATGAGCAGAAAGAGCTACGTTATAAGCCTTTTCTAATCTTGTAAAATCTTCAAACAGCTTATTCCTTTGAATACTTTCTATCAAACATTTATATAATTCCTCTGGATTTTTATTATTTTCAGTTGCTTTTAAAAACATATTAGTTTTTTCATATATTTTATCTTGACTCATATTATAATTCCCTCCATTTTCATTAATTAATTTTTCAATGGAAAGAGCATGAATAAATGCAGGAGAAAAACCATATTTCTTTCGAAAAGCCTTTGTAAATCCGCTATGAGTTTCATATCCATACTCAACAGCTATATCAAGTATTCTTTTCCCAGACATAATCTCTTCTGCTGCTCTAAGAAGCTTTCTTTCTTTTACGTATTCCATTAGAGATATCCCCATTTCCTCTTTAAATATTCTTGAAAAATGATATACAGAATATCCAATTTCTCTGGATATTATTTCTGTACTTAATTCATTTTTTAAATTTTTTTCTATATACTCAACACATAAAAATACAGCTTCTTTATATTTCATTATTCTCACTCTCCATTCCCACGTGGTAATTATAGTATAAGTCTATATCTAATATATTGCTGTTCCATTATTGCTATAATTATAAAAAATAAAAGAATGATTTATTAATGCATATTCATTAGTCTTATTAATACTTATTGAATTGCTATATTTAATAACTATCATCCTTTTATTTTCTGTTTATTGTAAATCCCTATAATATTTTGGATATTTATCACTTTTATTATCATTACAAATATCTATTGCCACTGATTTATTAATTGGAAGTATTCCTTCTGATTTCTTAAAAACTTCTTTATTTACCTTTTGAGCAAAACATCCGATTTTAGGCTTACCAATATGATTATTCATTTCAATCCAAAGTTTTTTTATAGATTCCTCTTTTACGTTGCCGAAACTCATAGGTACAAAATCACAAGGATATAATTCTCCTGATGCACTTATATATGAATGTTGATTTCCAGCACCACAACCAAATTTAGCTTCGCTTTCTGTATAGGCAAATGTACTTATCTTAGGCAAATCACTTCGCTTATTTGCCTTGTGCTGTATTTTTATAAGCTTTTCTCTATCACTATCATTATAAAACACATTATTTAATTCTTTTTCCGTCAAAAGATTTCCACTTAGTATTGGTTCAAGTATTTTTACTTCATGTGCACCATTGTCTTTAGCTAATTTAAATAACTTAAACAATTTTTCCTCATCTAAATTCTCCTTCAATATAACAGTTTGCGCCATTGTATATAATCCTGCTTTGTTTGAATTTGTAAGGGCTTCAAGTGCATAATCGAACGCATCTTCATTATTTCTATTTTTATTATGTATATTTTTATCATAAGAATCTAAACTTATGCCTATGCCAAATAAACCACTCTCTTTTAACTCTTTTGCTTTCGCATAGCTTAAATTAAAACCGCTGGTAAATAGAATTGCAGTACTTCTACTGTCTATTGATCTTATAATATCGAATATATCTTCACGTAATAGGGGTTCGCCACCTGTTATTCCTATAATAGGGGTTCTCATCTCTTGGAGTTCATTTATAACATTTATCCATTCTTCCTTTGATAATTCTCTTTCTGCTTGTCTATTTTTTGCACTACAATAAAGACAGTTATTAGGGCACTTATTTGTTATACATAAGTAAATAGAAATAGGTGCAATCCTCTTTGCAAATATTTGCTTCGTAAATATATTAATGGGTTCATCTACTGATAATATATTTTGTATAAAAGACTTAGATGGGAAAGGTGGGAAAAAAGTGCTTATTATGTACTTATCCTGATGTTTCACTATCTTTTCTCCATTTAAAATGCTTCTCATCATTTTTATGTATTTCAATAAATTAAACTTCTTATCCTCCTTTAAAATATTAAAAACCTCTACTAAACATTTTAAAACATTTTTATCAACAGCCATTTGAGATATGATTTTAAAATTATTAAAACTCATTTTTATTCCTTTCTAAAAACACCATATGCAAATTTATGATTTATTTCATAAACTCCATTTTTATATTTCTCTTTTTTTATTTTTTCAACTATAAAAGGTTTAACTTCATTGTAATCTTTAAAGATTTTTCTAGTTCCAGCTGCTGCACCAGTTATATTTAACCATTCCAGAAGTTCTTCTGGTTTTTTAAAAGAGAAAAAAACTTCCCCTTCACCTGTTTCCAAAGCTTTAAATCCATATTGATTACACCACTTAACTAAGCCTTCTTTGCCTTTAGGCAAATTTAATTTTATATCCATAGGCTTAATTACTTCATTCTGCTTTTCACTCATAACATCTAAAAAAATCTTTTCTATTTTATCTAAAGTTCCATCCACATTTGTTATTATTGCTAATATACCCTGTTTCTTTAAAACACCATTAAAAAGCTTTAATAACTCATTATGATTAAAATAAGAAAGTGCCCATCCAAAAAATATAATATCAAATTCTTCATTAGAATTTTTTAAAAATTCTATACCATCACTTTTAATAATTGTTACTCTATTATCATCAATAGCTTTAAACTTCTCAAGCATTTTACTTGATTGGTCTACAGCAGTAATTTTATATTTTTCAAATTTATTTAATAACGCTTTTGTTATGTACCCTGTTCCACATGCAAAATCTAATATTTTCAATTCTTTATCCGTATCTATGTACTTTGAATTAATAATATTATCTGAATATCTTCCCATTTCGTTAAGCCAATAGCCATAGGTATCTGAAATTTTGTCATATTCAACTCTATAATCGTCTTGGTTTACTACTTCCTTTTTTAACAGCTTGTATCCAATCTTAGAGTAAAACAATATTTTATTTATCATATTTTTCTCCTACAAATATAAAATAATAACCATTATCAGAAACCTTACTTATATAAAAGTACTTTTCTAATAAAATTCTAACTTCATCTTTAGTCCTAAAAAACAATCTTCCAAAAAGAATAAATTCAAATGCTCTTAGTAGTCTAGTTCTTATATGTTTTCTATTGAAATCCAATAGAACTAACCGCCCCCCCTCCTTTAATATCCTTCTTATTTCAATAATAAGCTCTTTTTGTTCCTTAATATGATGAAAAACATCACTTAATATTACTATATCAATAGAATTACTCTCAAAGGGAGTTTTGAGGGCATCACCATTTACACATATTAAATTTTTTGCCTGATTTACCTTTGAAAGCATTTTATCACTTTCATCAAGCACATATACCGTCTTACAGCTATCACAAATATATTTTGCCAGCTTTCCTGTGCCTCCTCCTATATCTGCAATTACTTCATTTTTATTTATATTTGCAGCATCTTTCACTTCCTGAAGCTTGTACAAATTAAACTTGTTCATAAATCTATCATAATAGTTATAAACCTTGTCAAAATCTTTTATATCCTTCATTAAATATTGTTCCCTCAACCTTCTTTATTACTTATTATATTTATTACATAAGTCCTAACAATATCATTTATCTTTGCTTATTTGCTTAATTGTTCTCATCCTTATTGAATATATGTTACAAATTTAATTATTGAGTGAAATTAATCTACTGCTTAGCATTTTGTTACAGATTTTTTTATAACATATAAAAGTAAATTGTGCTTATAGTCTATTTCATGCTATAAAGACTATTTTAAAACATACTTACATATAATTCTATAGTTTCAAAATTTTATTTACAAATATCACTCTAACTAATAATCAAATTGAGGATTTCTTAAATGTTATTTACTAAAAAATCGCAAAAAAATAGCAGCTTCAACTAAAATGATAGCTACTATATTATAATAGTAAAAATTTTTTCATTCGCAAGCAATAATTTCCTTAATCATAAATTCTTTGCCGCATAATATTTCTCGGTCTTTACTTCCGCAAGCTGGACATTGGCTCTTATTTTCAATAAGATTAAATACCTTATTACAGTCTTTGCAAATAGCATTGCCTGGTAATATCTCAATCTCTAATTTTGTTTCTTCTAATAACGTGCCATCCACTGCAGCTGGATAGCACGCCTCAATGTATCTTGGGATCATAGATGAAAGTTCACCAATTTGGAGAACTAAGGTATCAATCTTTGTTAATTTATTTTTTCTCGCAAAGTTTTCAACTGTTTTTACTACTTCAATCACAACACCTAACTCATGCAAAAAACTCACCTCTCTTGTGAATACTTTAAGATGAGGAAAATATTCATTTCCTCATCTTATATTTTCTATAACTCCGAATTCTTCTTAATTACTTTTATCGTTAGATAGAACTGATTGTAAAAATCTAACTGGTTTTTTTACAGCAATTTTCACCTTACGCTTTAATGCATGTTTCATTATTTCAGGCTTTAAGTCTCGAAGCTCTACACCTACACTGTCATATCTTCTTACAAGTTTAATTGCATCATATTTGCATTTTGTAGTACAAACACCACAGCCTACACATAAATATTGATCCACAACCGTAGCTCCGCATCCAAGGCAACGTTCTGTTTCCTTCTTCATTTGCTCTTCTGTAAATACTCCACGTAAATCTTTAAATGCTTCCTTAGTTTTATTTGCCTCCATGTGATTTGCTTTTTGTCTTGGAAGACGGTCATAACCTTCTAATTCAAGATTTTCTTTATCAAAGGCACGATATTCTCTTTTAATACGTCCAATAGTTAAGCTTTGTCCTGGATGTACATAACGATGTATAGAAATTGCACCTTCTTTACCTAACGCAATGGCATCAATAGCAAATCTTGGACCTGTTAATGAATCTCCTCCTGCAAATATGTCTGGTTCACCTGTTTGTAGTGTTAGCTTATCAGCTTTTATTGTATTATTAGGATTTAACTCCATTTGGGAATCCTTTAATAAGTCTCCCCATTCCATTCCTTGTCCAGCTGAAATTATAACATTATCAGCCTTTACTATTTTAGTTTCATTTTCATCGAACTTAGGATTAAATCTTCTATTTTCATCGAATACTGAAATACATTTTTCAAATTCCACTCCAACAACATGTCCATTATCTACAACAATTCTCTTAGGTCCCCAAGAATTATTAATACTAATATCTTCTTCTAAAGCCTCTTCAATTTCTTCTTCAAGAGCTGGCATTTGTTCTCTGCTTTCTAAACAATACATATTAACTTTTTCAGCACCTACACGAGTAGCAGTTCTAGCAACATCAATAGCAACATTTCCACCACCAATTACAATAGTTTTTCCCTCTAGTTTTAAATCTTCACCTAGATTTACCCTGCGTAAAAATTCTACCCCAGCTATTACTCCTTCAGCATCTTCACCTTCAATGCCAAGCTTTCTTCCTCCCTGAGCACCTATTGCAACATAAAAGGCTTCAAACCCTTGATTTCTTAAATCCTTAAGACTTACATCTTTACCTACTTCAACACCAGTTTTAAACTCTACCCCTAATTCCTTTAAAATATCTATTTCTGCATTAACTACTTCTTTTTCAAGTCTAAAGGCTGGTATTCCAAGTGTAAGCATACCTCCAAGAACCTTTTGTTTTTCAAATACGGTTACCTTATATCCATCAATAGCTAAGTAAAAAGCACATGCTAATCCAGAAGGTCCAGCACCAACAATGGCAATTTTATTCCCATATTCATGCTTTAGTTCAGGTATATATCTAGTATCTTTACTTAAATCCTGCTCTGCAATGAACTTTTTAATATCATCTATTGCTATTGGATCATCAACATCTCCTCTGGTACAAGCAGATTCACACTTTCTTGGACAAATACGTCCGCATACTGCTGGAAATGGATTCTCATGCTTAATAAGTTCAAGTGCTTCTGTATATCTTCCTTGAGATGCTAATTTTATATATCCTTGAATACCAATATGAGCTGGGCATTCTGCTTTACAAGGGCTTGTTCCTGTATCTACAACAACTTCTCTATTAGTACGATAGTCTGGATTCCATTTATCTGGTCCCCATTCTGTATCTCTTGGAAGTTCACGTTTTTTCTCTTTTATTGGTGTTTTTGTGCAGATCTTTTGTCCTAATTTTAACGCATTAACATGGCAGTTTTCAACACATTCACCACACGCAACACATTTATCTTTATCTACAACAGAAACATAGTTTGAACGTACCATATCAGTATTTAAGAACATCTCAGCAGTTCTAAGCGATAAACATGAACATCCACAACAATTACAAATAGCATGAGTTTTTCCTGGTCCATCTGTATTTGGTATTTGGTGAACTAATCCATTTGCTTCAGCTTTTTTTATAATTTCAAAAGCTTCTTCACGATTAATCTCTCTACCTCTGCCTGTACGAATATAATATTCAGCAGCATGTCCCATTTGAATGCATATATCTTCCTTCAAATGACCACAACCTTCTCCCATGGCTTCTCTTGCTGTACGACAAGAACAATCTGATACAGAGAACTTTTCATTTTCATTAAGATATTTTGAAACTTCTTCATAAGATGCTCTTCTTGTTTCCCCTTCAATTGCATGTTCAATAGGTATAACACGCATTAGTCCTTTACCAACTGGGAAGTTACCAACTGTCTTAGGTCCTCTTACTCTTCCATATGCTTCAAAAGCTTCAGCAATCTGCGGATACTTCTTTACATTTTCCTTATTATTAACCATCATTTCCATAACACCTGGAATCCATGTTTCAAGCCAGTATTTATCAACACCATCAATTTTATTTACAAAACAAACACCAGCAACAGCTAAATCCCAAAGTAATTTAGATGTCTCTTCAACAGATTTTCCACATAAAGGTGCAACATCTTCTGCACTCTTAGGATTACGTAGTTCTAAGCAAAGTCCTACCTCTGCCATCCCCTCTGAAACTACAGGTTCTAAAATTTTATATTCTGGATCTTCTGCTTTAATCCCTGATTTCGAACCACGTTTTGATCTATTAATATGATTGGCAAGATCTAATACCCTTTCCTTTACCATCTTATATTCCTCCATTTTTATAGCATATTTTCTTTATATTAAAACTTGAGTAATTTACATTATTCATTCCAATTTTTCACTTCAGAACGTACCCAGTCTGCCCATTCTTGAATTCCCTCACCTGTCTTAGCACAGATTGGAATAACCTTAATATTAGGATTTAATTTCCTAACACGCTCTTTAACAGCTTCAATATCAAAATCAAAAATAGACATAGCATCTATTTTATTAATTAATAAAACATCAACAATTGAGAACATTAAAGGATACTTTAGAGGTTTATCATCCCCTTCTGGCACACTTAAAATTGCTGCATTTTTTGATGCTCCAGTATCAAATTCTGCTGGACATACTAAATTTCCAACATTCTCTAAAATCGCAAAATCAATTCCTTCTGTTCCAAGTCCTAATAGACCTTGTTTAGTCATATCTGCATCTAAATGACACATTCCACCTGTATGTAATTGGATTACCTTTACTCCTGTCTTTGAAACAGTATTAGCATCTACATCTGAATCAATATCCGCTTCTAGAATCCCTATATTCATTTCATTTTTCAAAGCTTCAATTGTTCTTAAAACCGTAGTTGTCTTACCTGATCCTGGTGATGACATTAAATTTAATAAAAAAGTCTTCTCCTTTTTTAATTCTTCCCTAAGCAAATCTGCCTGTCTGTCATTGTCTTCAAAAACACTTTGCTTAATTTCAATAACTTTGTATTCATCCATATTATTTCTCCTCCATAACAATTTAAATTCCCTTTAAGTATACGACTTGTACAATTAACTCCATCTTGATAACGATATCAAAAGGCATCAAACGCACAATTACATTTTATACTCTGTTTAAAGGGTATACTAATGCACATTTTAATATTATTCATATGAAAATTATAGAAATTAGTGTTAAAAATAACAATATACAAAAATGCAATTGTGTCTAATAAGTCTTCTTCTAAATCAAAAAAATAGCAACCAATGCTTACTTTTTGATTGCTATTTTCATATACCCTTTAATTTTCTTATTGCACAATTTTATAATATGTCTTTGCAGTCATCCTATAAACAATTCCATATAATACCGCAAATATAAGAACTGTCACTGCAATGGCAACTAAAAATACATTAGTATTAAACAAACCAAATAAAGATAATAATTTACTTACACCGTTAAATGCAAATGCAATATGAATTACTGATACTACAAGTGGTAAGAAAAATACCATAAGTATTTGTTTATTTATAGTTGCTTTAACTTCCTCCTTCCCCATTCCTACTTTTTGCATTATCTTAAATCTCTCACTATCATCATAGCCTTCTGATATTTGTTTATAGTATATTATTAAGACTGTCCCAAGTGTAAATAATAATCCTAAAAAACATCCAATAAATATGAATCCACCATTTGTTATATAGAAATCTTCTCTATCTAAATAAATATTTCTAAATTCACTTTTTTCTATTTTTAAAACCCTATTTTTTATTGAATCAGAAAAATTAATTATATTTATGCTATCACCATCAATATTAAAGTCAATATTATAATTAAGGCTTTCCAAAGGCTTTCCTTCTTCAGATCTATATATTTGTTTTAGTGCATCTAAATCTTTCACTATAACATCATATTCTTCCATCATATTATTTTCATTCTTATTTTCTATTTTAAATTTATTAAGTTTTTCTTTTATCTTTAATTCTTTTTCATTAATGATTATAGAATCATACTTGTATTCTTTTCCTACAGAATAAATTAGTGCTTCATCATCTTTAACTGATATATTTTTACCCTCTATTTTGTTGTATTCCTCTACTGTATAAAATTTAATTGCACCTAAATTATTAATATTAGATAAATTGCGCTGAGTACTATTAAACGAATTTTTATTCAGTAAAGTCATTAATTCTTTATCACTATATTCTACTTCATCTTTTAAAGTAACATTATTCTTATAAGCTTCATCCTTAATTACACTTAACATATTATTTTTTTGTTCTGTAGTCATATTTTGTATGCATATTTCTGTATCAAATGGATGAGAAATCTTTAAACTACTTTCTTGTCCTGCATACAAAGAAACGGTTGTAGATACTGTTAATAATACTGCTGTACTAAGTATACATATATTAGCTAAACCAACAGCATTTTGCTTCATGCGATAAATCATTCCAGATACTGAAATAAAATTTCTTGTACTATAAAAAAATTTCTTATTTCTCTTCAATGCTTTTAAAAATGCAATACTTCCAGCTGTAAAAGTACTATATGTTCCAGCTATAACTAAAATTATAGCTATAAAAACTAACGAAAGTGCTTTTAGAGGTGATTCTATTGTTACTGCAATACAATAGCCTGCTATTAATTCAACAATTCCTGAAACGGCTAATATCCACGAAGTCTTTGGTTCCTTTTCTCCCTTTTGTGTCCCATTTAATAATTCAATAGGATTGGCGATTTTAACTTGAAATAAGTTTGCTATTAAAATAGCTGCAAAAATTCCAATGAACAATACTAATGTTTCTCTCATTCCAGCTAGTGAAATAGAAAATGACGATGAAATTGTAACATCTATTTTTAATAAATTTAATAATATTAAAAATAGTAATTTTCCTATTATAATTCCTCCTAAAATACCTAAAGCCATGCTAATAATCGCAATAATAATTGTTTCAATAGAAAGAACTTTTGCTATGTGCTTTTTTTCCATTCCAAGCACATTATAAATTCCTATTTCTTTCTTTCTTCTCTTTATTAAAAAACTGTTAGTATAAAATAAGAATATAACTGAAAAGATACCAATTACCTTAGAACCAAAGCCCAATAACATCTTTAATGAACTTGCACTTCTTATATGGTTTAATCCTTCATTTAAAACCATACAATCCATAGTGTAAAACATTATTATTGAACATATACAAGCTAGCATATAAGGAAAATAAGTTCTTCTATTTTCAAATAAATTTATTTTTGCTAACTTAAAATAAAATGAATTATTCAACTTCAACACCTCCTGTAGATAAAAGAGTCAACGTGTCTGAAATCTTTTGATACATTTCATCATTATTCATATTTCCACGATAAATTTGATTAAATATTCTTCCATCCTTTATAAAAAGAACACGACTTGCGTGGCTTGCAGCTATAGTACTATGAGTAACCATAACTATAGTTTGTCCTGCCTTATTTATATCAGAAAATAAGTTCAAAAGTTCACCTGAAGATTTTGAATCCAAAGCACCTGTTGGCTCATCTGCAAGAACTAACTCTGGATTTGTAATAATTGCTCTTGCTACTGCTGCTCTCTGTTTTTGACCTCCTGAAACTTCATAAGGATACTTTTCTAATATTTCTCTAATTCCTAGTTTGCTTGCAATAGGTTTTAATCTATTCTCCATTTCCTTATAATCTTTACCCGATAATACTAATGGCAAAAATATATTATCCCTTATACAAAAGGTCTCAAGTAAATTAAAATCTTGAAATACATATCCTAAGTGATTTCTACGAAAAGCTGCTATTTCTTTTTCCTTTATTTTAACTATGTTTTTACCTTCTAATAAAACCTCTCCACTTGTTGGCTTATCAAGAGATGCTAATATATTTAATAAAGTAGTCTTACCTGAACCTGACTCTCCCATGATTGCAATATATTCACCCGATTCTACTGAAAATGAAATATCATCCAAAGCTTGAACCTTATTACCTCCAAATCTAGTTGTGTATATCTTTTTTAAATTTTTAATTTCTAATAATGCCATATTAAATTCCTCTCTTCTTATTTATAAATTAATTATTATAGGATTATGATTTTTCCTACAATCTGTTTTGTTTCTTACTTACAAATTAATTATAATAAAAAAAGAAATGTAGTGCCTTAGAATGACCTTACATTTCTTTTTTTAACCTTACATGTGTGTAAGGTTACTCTATTTTTATTTGTTCAACTGAAAAATCTATATATACTTTTGTTCCTTTACCAACTTCAGAGGTAATAGATATTTTGTGAGAAAGCTTTGTTATTATCTCTTTACATAAGTATAATCCAATTCCAGTTGATTTTTTATCTTTTCTCCCATTATATCCAGTAAACCCTCTATCAAAAACTCTAGGAATATCTTCAGCTGCTATACCTATTCCTGTATCTTCAATTACTAAAGTTTTTTGTGAATTCTCATCCATATAGATGGAGATATTTCCCGTTTTAGTATACTTCAAGGCATTAGATAAAATTTGTTCTAAGACAAAGGTAATCCATTTTTCATCAGTTATTACCTTACAATTAATATCCTTTAAATTTAATGAAATCTTGTTATATATGAAAGTAGCTGCATATTTCTTGACTGTTTGACGTACTATATTATCAAGTGGATATTCCTGTAGTTTTAAGTCAGAAGATAAATTCTCCAGTCTTACATAATGAAGCACCATCTCCACATATTGTTCTATTTTAAATAATTCTTGCTCCATAAGTCTTTTTTCCAAACCTTGCTCCATAGATTGTACAATCATAGAAAAAGCAGCAATAGGCGTTTTTATTTGATGAACCCACATTGTATAGTAATCTATCATTTCACTGTATTTATTATCTGCATTAGATAATAACTTTATTTTTTCTTCATATATTATTGTAATTATATCTTGGTAATCTTTTTCTATTAAGGTTTTATGCTCTGGCAATTTGTCCAACTTAACTTGAACAGCACAAAGAACTTCTTTAAGAGACATATGTTTATCATAATACATCTTAAAATCATATAAACTAAATAAAAATCCTAAAATTGTAACTAGCATTCCCGCATATAAAACTGGTTCAAGAGGAAGATGATATAAAAAATATACAAGAAAAAATATCATAATAAAAATAAAGAACTTGATAAGTATACTTATTTTCTCCTTGAAATAGCAATTGATTATATTTAAGATATTTTCTTCTTTCATCCTAATCACCTATTATATATCCAATTCCTTTTTTAGTTTTTATAAAATCTTTTAAGCCTATATCTTCAAGACGTTTTCTAAGCCTAGTCACATTCACTGTTAAAGTGTTATCATCGATAAAACTCTCACTTTCCCATAATTGTCTCATTATTTCATCACGTGAAACAGCCTTATTCTTATTCTCTATAAGGATCTGCAATATTTTAAATTCGTTTTTACTTAATTCCAATTTATCATTATTATATGTAAGTGTTATATCTCCTAAATTAAGAACAACTCCATTGCATTCTAAGATATTTACATGGCCTTGAAAGGAATACGTTCTTCTAACCAATGCTTGTATTTTAGCAACTATAACATTTAAATCAAAAGGCTTAGAAATAAAATCATCTGCTCCCATATTGATAGCCATAATTAAATTCATATTATCACTTGCTGAGGAAGCAAAGATTATTGGAACCTTTGATATTTTTCTAATTTCAGTACACCAGTGGAATCCATTATAAAAAGGCAGCGTAATATCTAAAATTACCAGTTGAGGATCATACTTTATAAACTCCTCCATGACATTACTAAAATCAGAAATATTCTCAGCTTCATATCCCCATTTGCATAAATGATTTTTTAATATATCAGCTATGGTTGGATCGTCCTCTACAATTAAGATTTTATACATACAAAAACTCCCTATTATTCTTATTCATGTATTAATTGTCATAAGTATATTATACATAATAATCAAACTGTTCCAAGTTATTAAAGTTCTTAAACTGGTATTATTCTGAATTTATCAAAATAATCTTAAAAATAATAGCATCCAATTGAAATTGAATGCTTATCATAAAAATGTGTTTCCAAATAATTAGAGAACGAAAGATTTAACAATATAATCACTGCATTTCACAATGAAATTTTTTAAAGGAAACTCGACTTGGATTCATTCGCTGAGTAAGAGATTCACACAAAAGCATAAATTTCACTGTGTGAAATTTATGCTGACAAAATATAAAATTTTGAGCATCACTTTTGGTTCTCTACTTATAAGATATATTTTTCTATTTCTATGGCTACCCCATCATTTTGAACTGTATCAGTAACCTTTTGGGCATAACCTTTTACATAGTCATCAGCATTTCCCATTGCTATTCCGCAGCCTACTGTAGATAACATTTCTATATCATTTTTTCCATCGCCAAAAGCATAGCTGTTTTCTATTGGAATATTTAAAAAATCTAATGCCTTTAAAATTCCTGATGCCTTTGTGTTTCTCTTTGAATATAATTCAAAAGTACTTTCGTTTATATTATGAATATAATCAAAATCACCCTTTCCTAATGATAAACAATAGTCCACTCCCTTTTTATCATTGCATAGCATTTCAATCTTATATATATCTACATCTTCAAGCCTATAGTTGGCCTCTAAATATTTTTTAGATATGCTATAGGTATCATAAATCGAATGAAGGCTTTCATATTCATCTTTAATATATGAATATTTTTCTCCTTGTAATATATACTCAATATTATGTTCTTCAAATTTTCCTGTTATATCCTTTATAATTTCCTTTTTAATTGGTTCCTTATAAATACAATTACCATTTATATTTACATAAGCTCCATTTGTGAGAACAAAACCATCAAATCCAAAATTGTGTAAAGCTTCATTTAAAAAAGCATAAGGTCTTCCTGTAGCAATAAAAACATAATTTCCTTTTTCCTGCAATCCACGTATAGCTTTCTCTACTCTTGGTGTAATATCTGTTATTCCATTTAAACAATCAATTAAAGTTCCATCAATATCAAAAAAAACTGCCTTTTTCATAAATTATTCTTTCCTCCTAATCATTCGTTCTCATTTTATGCGTTTCATTATCATTTAATGTCATTTTATTTTATTATTTCTCATTTGTCAATGATTTAATTGCTTTTTGATAATTTCATTGTTAAAATAGAAGCAAATGAGAATAAGTTGGAGGGATTTATGTTTATTGAAGAAAGGCATAAGCACATTTTAGATCTATTAGAAAGAGATGGTAAGGTATTAGTAAAAGATTTAAGTACTCAATTTGGAGTAAGTGAAAGCATGATTAGAAAAGATCTTCAAGTTTTAGAGAAAAATAATTTACTTCAACGTACTTATGGTGGTGCTATTAATATAAAACGCACTATAGTTAATGGTGAAAGCTTCTTTAAGAGAGTTGAAAAAAATATAGATTTAAAAGAAATAATTGCAAAAAAAGCATATAATCTTATAAATGAAAATGACACTGTTTTCTTAGATGCATCAAGTATTTCCTATTTTCTTGCAAGGCTAATTACCCAAAACAATAGAAATATCACGTTAATTACAAACATGGTTGAAATCTCATCAATGATTAATTTAGACTCAAAAACCCATGTTATTTTTATTGGAGGAGATTATAATTCTCTTGTTGGCGGAAATATAGGTTCACATTCTAATGAGCAGATAAAGCTTTATCGCTGTAATAAAGCTTTTATTGGCTGCAGTGGAATAGATCTTCGAGATGGAAGCATCAGTACTGGTGAATCTGAAGATGCTGGAACTAAAAAAGCCATTATGAATATATCTAGGGAACTATTTCTAATGGCACCAAATGAGAGATTTAACTTAGATGGAATTTTTAATTATTCAAATATAACAGATTTTAATGGTATTATTACAGAAGCTGATCCTAACAATACAATAATGACTTTACTAGAACAATATGATGTTAACTTAGTATAAAATAACAAAACACCTCTAATGAATATTTTATTTTCATTTTATTATGTTATAATGAACCTAACGTATTGGAGGTGATTTTTTTATGAAAGTACATGATACATTCAGCTTTAAATCAGCTTGCTCCTTGCAAGGACTACAACAAACTCAGCTATGCTTTGTTTGGAGCCTAAGTTGTTAAGTTAGCTGAAAATGCGTGCATATTTTATTTAGGCTCTGTGACACATAGCTTTTTTTGTATTCTTTGCTTTAATACTAGAATAAGTGTTGAGGGGTAAGGAAAATGAAATATGTTAAAGCACTAGATGTGTTACCAGAGGAAATTATTAAAATAATACAGGAATATGTAGATGGAGAATATCTTTATGTACCCAGAAAAAATGAAAATCATAAAGCCTGGGGCGAAAAAAGCGGTATAAGAAAAAGTCTTAAGGTAAGAAATAAGGAAATTTATAAAAAATATCTTGATGGAGTTACTATTAATCAATTAACTCAAGAATATTACCTTACAGAAAAAAGTATAAGAAGAATTATAAGTGAGCACAAAGCTCTATTCTCATAATCATTACAGAATTATTTATTAGATTGAAGACTTGTTTTAAGATATGTTATGATTTCATTGTGGCAATCCAATGAAAGTTATACTTCTAAATTTAAGGCAGTTCAAGGATAAAATGATTATGAGCATGTATTATGTTTTAAATATAGATGATTATTTTTACTTTCATTTGGAGTAATAATAGTCATCTTTTTGCTTTTAAAGTTATCAAATCAAGTTTTCGTTTACTTCATGTTTGTTTATTAAATAAAGTAAAATTTAGAAAAGAGGTGCTTAGTTTTATGAAAACTTTTATAAAAAAACATCAATATAATTATATAAAAAAGTGTTTAAATGATATAAATAATGCTTTTAGAAGTTCAGCTGATAAAAATATTATTGAAGCTACTAAAGCATATACATATGAAAAAATATTAAATGTCTTCTCAAATTTATCAGAGGAAGAAAAAGAAATACTTGATATCACCAAAATTACTGATCCATTGCTCATTGATGGTTATTTTCATAACTTAAATCAATATGTATATGGAATGCCAAACATAACAAATAGCCAAATCACTAAATTGTTTAAAAAAGAAAAAAAATTCAAGCTTCCAAGTTTAGAGGCACAAGAATCAAAAAATGTATATTTAGGTTGGATTGATGAATCTCTTAGGAAATTATTTATTGCATATAATATGGAAAATAATCTAATAGGTATGTCCTGTAGGATCACAAATCATAACTCTAATAATGCTAATATCTGTACACTTTGTAATCATGTAGGCAGAGATAATGAAGTGGCGTTTGTTTCCCCTATATGTAAAACCACTGGAGAATATTCTTATAAATCAATTGGTTTTAATATTTGTTTAGATAGTTCAGAATGCAATAGTCGAATAGTATCTACTGAAAAACTTGAAAAAATCTTAAAGGATGTTAATAATATAGGATGAGTGACAAACCACTCATCCTTTTCCCTCTTATAACTTTATGATCTTTTTCATATAATATCTTTTATGATTTTCTGGACAATTATCTAATATTCCAAAAATCTCATATCCTTGTTTTATATAAAAATCCTTTGCTTGAAAATCAAATGTATCTAAATGAATTAGCTTGCACCCTTTCCTTATGGCTATTTTCTCAATTTCATCTAAAAGTTTTGCCCCAAGTCCCTCTCTTCTAAACTCAGAATCAACCCATAAAGAATCTATATATAAGCAATTCCAACAATACATTTTACTGTTTATACCTGCAATAATTTTATCTTCTTTGTTTTTAATAACTCTATTTATCCATATGAAAGGATTTTCTTGAGTTTGTGGGACCATAGACAAATTATACTCTACTAACTTATCTATAAGTAATTTTGCTTCCTTGTCATTACTTTCTTTTATAATATAATTATTCATAATTCTATCTCCTTAAACCATATTATGTGTTTAATTATATGTGTTATCTACTCTTTAAAGTAGAGCCATTATATTTGATTTTTTCTCATTCTGTGGTTTAAAATCCATCTATAATTATTAATTTTTATTTATTCTATATCTTAAGTTTTAATTGTAATCAAAAAGCTACAGACCAATATTCTGATCTGTAGCTTTATCTAATCTAAAAACTATATCTATTATATATATCTTATATAATAGATACTCCACCATCTACAATTATAAACTGACCTTGTACATAGCTTGAAGCATCACTTGAAAAATATAATATTGTACCATTTAATTCACCTTTTGCTCCTGGGCGTCCAGCAGGAGCCATAGCATTATATGAGTTCAGGAATTGTTCTGATTTAAATAGTGTTCCTGCTGTCATTTCAGATTCGAAAAGTGCAGGTCCTATTGCATTAACAGTAATACCATATCTTGCATAGGAAGCAGCCATTCCTTTAGTTAATCCGACAACAGCAGCTTTAGAAGAATTGTAAGAATGTCTTATAAACATATCATTCTTATCAGCAATTACTGCATTTGCAGATGCCATATTTACTACTTTACCATATCCTCTTTCTTTCATATGTGGAATTACATATTTAGAAGCTAAGAAAATACCCTTTACGTTAGTATCAAAAGATTTATCCCAATCTTCCTCTGACATGCTATCTACACCGCCACGTACAGCAACACCTGCATTATTTAATAAAATGTCAATATGTCCAAAAGCATCAAGAACTGCCTGCATTGCTGCTTTTACACTTTCTTCATTAGTAACATCACATGCTACAGCAATAACTTTACGTCCTGTTTTTTCAATTTCAGCTTTTACTTCATTTAACTTTTCTACACGCCTTGCTAGTAATGCAACATCTGCACCAGCTTCTGCATATGCTAGAGCTGCATCAGCTCCAAGTCCTGAACTTGCTCCTGTTACTACAGCTACTTTTCCAGTTAAATTTAATAAATTCTTCATTTTTTATACACCCTTTCTTTTTCCTATTAATCTCTTCTTATCATAAGGTGGGAGTGATACTCCCACTGCCATTAACTTAAAAACGTCCTGTTTCCATAAAACTTGTACGATCATAACGTCCTGTTAACAAGTATGAAATTACATCATCAGCTTCTACTTTTTCTAAAAGATTTAACTTGTGTACTAACAAGCTATTCTTAGAATATGCCCCTCCAACAATTGTGTTGATTGGAAGCTCTGCCCATGGATCATCAACACTTGATTTTAAATCCATTGATACAAATCCTGGTTCCCATGCTTTATAATTGTATTCACACAAGTTACCAAGTAATGCTCCATTTCTAAAATAAGATACACCATTTTCATCTGGCTCACGGTCAAAGTGGAAATAGAAACCTCCACCAAATACCTGCTTACCTGGTGCAGGAGCTTGGTATAATGCTGATGTAATAGGACTGTTGTATTCTCCTAACTTCACTGATGCTTCAACAAGCTGTGTACCTCTTCTAGTCACTGATGCTGTTACAGTATCACCATTTCTTCTAAGGACAATTTCTGCTCCTAATTTCTTTGGAATACTTCCATTATCACGACCACATTGTACTGCCATCTCAGCTCCTGGTCCTCCAAGTACAAGACCTACAGGATATAAACCAAGATTCTTACCATGCATTGCATATACACCTAAAATAGCTTCATAGTAGTCATCTGCAAATGAAGGATTATTAACATGACAGATAGACAAAGTAACCACTGGCATAGAAAATGGTTTTAATGGTGGTGGCAATATTCTTGCAATTGCTGCTGGATCAGTTAAATAACTTATATAAACACCTTCTTGATTATCCATTAAAGATATCTTACCGAAGTTTTGAATCTCTTCTTTTGAAATTCTAAAGCTTGGTTCCTTTTGTTTTTCTATAAAAAGTTCACTAGCAGCTTCATAGCCTGTTCTTACTGCTGGTGCAATTGTTCCATCTTTTATTGCATTTCCAACTAGTTTTACACATACTCCTTTTGCTTCTAATTCTGAAGCCAAAGTTTGATCAGGTCTATTTCCAAGTGAAAGTAACACTGCATCAACAGCTACATTTGACTCTTCATTACTTTCCAATTTTTCAAGTATTACACCATCTGCTTTAATTTCCTTTAATGCATGTCCTAATAAATAACTTGCTCCATGCTTTTGAAGACGTCCACAAACATCAGCTACATTAGTATGATTTGTATTTGGAGCTACCTTATCTAGCATATCAATAATTGTAACTTCATTTCCTTCTGCACATAAATACTCTGCAGTTTCAAGTCCTGTAAGTCCTGCTCCAACAACAGCAATTTTCTTACCTTTAAGAGCAGCTTTTCCTGATAATACTGTTTCTACAGTAAATACATTATCACCATGAACTCCTGGAATTCTTCCAGGAATTATTGCTACAGAACCTGTAGCTACAATCACTGCATCAGGGTTATAAGCCATAACTATATCTGCAGTTGCCTCTGTATTTAGCTTAACCTCTACTCCAAGTCTTTTAAATTCTTCATTATAATAATCAGCAATCCACTGCATACGCTCCTTTAATGGCGGTTTCTTACCTACATTAATAATTCCACCAAGTTCACTTTGGCGATCAATAAGTGTTACCTTTACTCCACGCTTTGCTAACGTCTCTGCTGCACACATTCCAGCTGGTCCACCACCTACAACAACTACAGTATGTCCTTTAGTATCGTGAACAAGATATTCATACTTACGTTCTCTTGCACATCTTGGATTCACTGCACATTCTAATGGTAAGCCTGCTGCATTATATTCATTTAAGCTTTCAAAACAACGTAAACAGTTAATACATTTACGTAATTCTTTTTCTCTTCCTTCTAAAACTTTTTTACCCCACGCTTCATCAGCAAGCCATGTACGTCCCATAGATATAAAATCTTCTACACCATCTTCTAGGAACTTTTCAGCTACTGCTGGTTCTCTTATTACTGATACGCCAATTACAGGAATGTTAACATGATTTTTTACGGCTAAGATCATGTCACGTCTCCATCCTTGTGGGAAAGAAATTGGTTCTACACTAGTTATTCCTGTTTCATATAATCCACAGCTTACATCAATAAAATCAATGCCTGCCTTTTCTAATGCCATAGCAATTTGTATGCCATCTTGAATATGAATATAGTCCTCTGTAACACCTGTCTTATCTAAGAACTCTTCCACACTTAATCTTACACCTATTGGAAAATCCTTACCACATTCTCTGCGAATTCCTTCTATAATTTCAGTAACAATTCTTAAACGATTTTCAAAGCTTCCGCCATATTCATCTTCTCTCTTATTTGTATAAGGAGATAAAAACTGTTGAAGAAGATATCCATGTGCTGCATGAAGTTCTACTCCATCACAACCTGCCTTTTGTACTCTAACTGCACCATTAATAAACTGCTGAATTAATTGTTTAACCTCTTCTGTTTCTAATGCACGTGTATTTTGATTTAGATATTTACATGGTATTGGAGATGGTGCAACTACAGGCTGCCCTCCAAGAAGTACTGATACTGTTTCACGACCAGGATGGTGAAGTTGAATAAATATCTTGCTCCCATGTTTGTGTACTGCTTGTGCAAGTTTAGCCAATCCTTCAATATGTCTATCTTTTGTAACAGATAGCTGTCTCATAAGTCCAGGTCCATGTACATCATTTACACGAGTGATTTCAGGTATTATTAATCCAGCCCCTCCAATAGCTCTAGCTTCATAAAAAGCAATCATATCTTCAGATGGTGTTCCATCAAGATTAGCAAGTCCACATCCCATTGGAGACATAACTAGACGGTTATTAATTGTTACCTTTCCTATATTTCCTTGTTCAAATAATTTTGTATACATCCTTTACCTCCTGATCTTATTTAGGTATCTATTCAACAAATGAATACCTTTTCAATTTAACCTTGATTCAATGATATCTAAAAATTAAATTTTTCACAATGTATATAATGAATGATAAAAATTTGACTCTTTGTGCATGGTGCACTATAGTTATGTTATCGAATACATCTTAGATATAAGAAGAAAGGGAAATGCTATGCTATTTTCAAAATTAGTAGAAATAATATCAAAAGAATATTATATAAATGTTTTATCTAACCATAAAGATATAGAAATACATGATGTTGCTTTAATTGATAATAAGCATGAAAACACTCTTAAAAACACTCTTTATTTTGGTTATGATAAACAATTAGAAAACAAAGACTATCTCCCAACTCAATGCATTCTTGCCTCCACTAATAATTCATTTGAACTAATTTATAATATAGATAACATTGCTTTAGTAGAAGAAACTTCTTTATTTTCTATTTTTAACGAAGTAAAAGCTTTGATTTTAAATACTCAAAGTAAAGGAATTTTTGAGGAACTTACTGCCCTAGCAGATAAAACCCATAGCATCGATGCTGTTTTAGATGCTGCATCTGTAAGGCTTGGAAATTCTCTGTTATTCTCTGATATGAACTTTAAAATAATATCTAGCTCTGTGTCCATCCCTGTACTTGACCCTCTTTGGAAAGATAATATAAAACAAGGCTACTGCAGCTACGAATTTATTAATTCTGTAAGGGAATTGGATTCTATTAAAAATGCATCCAAAACTAAAACTACAACTGCAATTGAAGTTTCTTGTAACAAGTCCCCTTATCAAAAGTTAAGCAGTAAGGTTTTTCGAAATGGTGTACAGATTGGATTTTTGTTAATGATAGGCAATGCTAATAACTTTCTTCCGTCTCATTATGAAATGCTGAGCACAATAAGTCACATTATCAGCTACACTATTGATTACTATGAATCAGATTTATTTGAGGCAAGTAGTCTCTATCAGCAATTATTATATGATCTTTTAATAGGCGCTCCTTCTAAAGATATTTTACCAAAGCTATCAGAGCTCCGTTTTCCATCTAATATGTCAGTATTATTTATACGTCCTACAAAGTATCTAGGTCGTCAACACCTAAAAAAATATACATCAAAAAACTTAAAGATGTATATTCCAAGTGCCCACATCACTTATCATAAAAACGCAATTGTTGCAATTATTCCATTAAAGACTGATACTCAAATCACTACTGAGCAATTACAAATTTTAAAAGACTTTTCTGATTCTGAACAAGTTAGAATTGGTATCAGTAATTCTTTTTCTAGTATTGAGAATTTTGTAAGCCATTATGAACAAGCTTATGCTGCCTTAGAATTAGGACAAACTCTAACCCCTTGTAAAACTGTATTTCGCTATATTGATTATCAAGTTTTTGATCTGTTTTCAGAAATAAAAAATCCAGATATATTAGGGCGTTTCTGTCATCCTGCTCTTGCTATTCTTAGACAATACGACCATAAAAATAATTCAAATTTATATGAAACACTATGCATCTTCTTAGATAATGGCTGTAATATTAAATTTACTTCTGAAAGCCTTTATATTCACAGAAATTCTCTAGCCTATCGTTTAAATCGCATTAAAGAAGTGTGCCTTATTGATCTTGATGATATTAATACTGTTTTTTTATTGAGGCTTTCTTTCCTTATAGATAGTTATAATAACCTCAACGCAGTTAATACTTGGAGATAAAATAAATATTGCATATTGAATTATCAATATGCAATATTTATAGGGATTATTCATTACTTGTATTGATAATTAAACATTAGGACTAAGGCTCAATTTACGGTTAACTCTGATTTCTTTATCTTTCAAATATTTATATATACGAGCTGCAAAGTATAATCCAAATATAGAAGTGTAAACAACTATATCAAATAACTTCCCCCCTTGCACTTTAGGAATAAATAAAACCATAATATGTACATATATTAATCCATAAAAAACATATGCTAATCTTTGAATTGCTTTCCATTTTTTAAATGGAATTCTTTTTCTAACACTAGGAAATGAAGTTATCATTAACGGTAGCATCATAGCAATTAAAACTATTGATATTAAAGTGGCTATTAATTTAGTCCATGTAAGTGATGTGTGATCTACAAACAGTGTAACAAAATATGTTTTCCCATATAAAACATTATGTCCTAAGGTTAAAATACATGCAATTATTGATAGTTCCCCTCGTATACTTAGTAATTTTTTTGTTATATTCAACTTTTTATCAAGAACACCTGTATACATTACAATAGTAAACAAAGCTGTTGAAACAGCACTTCTTGAGAAAATTGTTACAACATACTTATTTATATCCTTAGGTACTTGTTTACTTAAATCTAATTGAAAGTATAAAATAAATCCTATTGCAATTAAACCTGAAATTATGTAAAAAATATTGGCATGCTTTTTTATTTTCTTATAAAATAAAATAATAAAAGTAGCTACGATTAAAATAGAAATTAATATTAACACTAATGTTATCCTCCTTAAATTGTTATGTTCCGCAATGAAATTTATTCTAGCACAATTGATAATGATTTTCAACGTCATTTTGTTTTTTCTTAAAAATATTTTATAAAATATAACTTATCTCATATACAAATAACTTAGTTTCGTAAGTTTATAATCTTTAACAGTAAAATTATATTAAAATATAGACATACAAAAATTTAAACTTTACAATGTATAAATAAAGAGAATAATTTTTAATTATAGGAGTCTAAAAATGAAAGTTAACATAAATATTATCTCTTCTGAATTAGAAGAGGAAGTTAATTTTAATATTCATAATGTTAATCAAAAAATTAATGAGACAATAGAATTACTTACCTCTTCAAATAAAACTATAAAACACTTGCTTGTAAAAAAAGAAGATAAGCATTATAAAGTAAATATAGATGAAGTTTTCTATATAGAATCCATAGAACGAAAAATATTTATATATACAAAAGCAGAAACCTACGAAATTTCGGAAAAATTATATATACTTGAAGAGCAGCTGTCTAATAGTAATTTTATAAGAATTTCTAAGTCCATGTTACTGAATATTAATAAAATTTACTCTTTTTATCCCAGATTAAGTGGGAATTTAGAGGCACTTTTAACTAACAAAGAGAAAGTTATTATTTCAAGAAGATATGTTTCAAGCTTAAAAAATAAATTAGGAATGAGGGATAATGAATGACCTTTGAATATTTAAAAAGAATATTGAAATTAACCTCAATAGTTTTCACTGTAGTCGTATTTTTTCAACTTATAAGTGGACAAAACTTAAATAATCAAATATTGTATGATCTATTAGGTTTATCTTTAATTTTGACATTAATAAAAATACTCATTAATAAATATATTATTCCTAGAGATTCAATATTTAACTCCTTATTATTTATACTCATAGCTTGGGTAATGATTATAGGCTCAAATTATATTTTGGGTTGGAATATGTCTATAAAGACGATATTTTTAACCTCGCTACAAACTATAGTAATTTATATTTTGGTAAAAATTATTAACTATCAACATGATAAAATAGAAGTTAAGAAAATGAATGAAATATTAGATAGAAATAGAAAAAATCAACAACAGTAATAAAGCTGTTGTTGATTTTTTCTATGCTTAATTATATTTAATATTGATTTTTATACCTCTTATGTATATAAATATACCTCTTATGTCAATCTGTATTGTCCTTATTTATAACTTGTTGTAATCTTACATCAAGTTATAAATTGAAAGAAGGTATTTGTTATGAATGTTATCAATATTATTGTAAATATTATTAGCGGGACTCCTTTGTATGTTTGGATTTTATTTATTTTTCTAATAAAACGAGGACTTAATTCAGCAAAAGATGGTGAAGTATCTTTCCCTAAAATGTTTATTGTGCCATTGATTTTTATGATTTGGGGCTTAGAAAAATTATTCACAAGTTTTAGTTATTTAAATATTGCTATGATTTTTTATCTCATCTTTATGTGCTTTGGTTTATTAATATCCTATTTTCTATATTCACAATACAGAAAACTATATATAAAAGATAATTCACTATATAAAACAGGGACTTATTTACCATTAATTTTTGTCGTAGTTAATTTCCTTGTAAAATATGTATTAAATGTTGCTGTAATCATTAATCCATCATTATACAGTACACTTTATTTTAGTGTCGTATATTCATTATTATGTGGTTTTTCTGTTGGATTATTTATTGGAGGTATACTTCAAGCATATACTGCTTCTTCACAATTAAAAACAGCTATGTAATTTTATTTGAATGATTATGAATAATTTAAATGAGATATCTATTTATTGAGGATATCTCATTTATTATTTTATGATTCAAGAGCAAACTCCAAAACATATGGGCATTAACTATTTTTTGTATAATAATTTACAGACTGCTGATAGACATCTTTTTCCCTCCATTGTGTTGGAGTCACATTAAAATGTTTTTTAAACAACTTTGAAAATTCCATCTGGTTGTCATATCCAACACTATTGGCAATTTCTTTAATTGCCATACTGCTTTTTTTGAGGGATTGTGAAGCCATCTCCATTTTTAGAGAAATGATAAACTGCTGAGTGCTTATGCCACAAATGCTTTTAAAGATACGCGTTAAATGACTGCGATCTATGTTTAAAAAACATGCAATTTCAGAAACTGTAATCTTTTTATGAATATTGCTTCTTATATAATTTTTTGCATTGGAGACGTAGGTTTCTGCTGTATTATCATCTTTCTTTAATAGTTTACCTTTCGTAAGTGTCGCGATAAATGACCAAAAATAACTCATTATTATTTCAAAGTCACACCAGCCTAAATCTATTATGTTCTTAAGTGCGTTTCCAACACCATTATAATCATTTATAACGTGGTTTTCGTGTGAAAATCCCGTTGTAGCCATAAGCTTTTCCGAAAAACTGCCGTCAAACTCAATCCATCGATATAGCCATGGATCATTGTCATCCGCTTTATAATATGCTATTTGTTTTGGATAAATTAAAAAAAATTGTCCTGCATGAATTTTATAAGCTTTATCTTTAATATGCAATTCACCTTGACCACTGTAAACGTAATGGATTAAATAAAAATTACGCACAGCAGGACCAAAGGCATATCCGTTATCGCACTGTTGCTCACCATATTGCATTGGATAAATGTCAGATGACATTAAAGGATTTTTTGCATAATATAGTTTCATAGAAATCAACTCCTCGAATAAATATATCACATTTTCCCATAACCGCTCAATAAAAACACATTTATTTACACATTAATTTAATGTATCGTAAAAATATAAATGTAAATTTAAGGAGGATTTCTTATGAATAAATTTCATACTTTAAATACAGTATGTACGTCTACATCGGCAAGAACTACATCAAGAACTGCACCTGACGAGATTACTGATCCTGACTATATGTTTCCAGCTTTCTCAAACGGCGAGGTACTTTTGAATAAAAAGCAAGGACGCCTTCCTGCAATGGGTTGGAACAGCTGGAATGCCTTTGGCAGCAAAAATAGTGAGGAGCTTACAAAGGCTATGGCTGATGCAATTGTTAATTTGGGACTTGCAGATTTGGGATACGAGTATGTAGTTCTCGATGATGGCTGCTATAAATCAGAACGCGTAAACGGGTTACTTTCAAATGAAACTATCAAATTTCCAAACGGCTTTAAGGCATTATCTGATTATGTACACAGCAAAGGACTAAAATTCGGAATGTACAATGATATAGGTACAAATCTTTGTGCAGGCTCTGCAGTAGGTACCTGCGGCTATGAAGATGTGGATGCTAAAGCTTACATTGACTGGGGAGTTGACTTTTTAAAGGTTGATAACTGCTATTACCTTTGGGATAATGCAACATTCTCAGATGCTACAAATGCAAAATATACCTATGCTCCGAATATTAGAAGCATAACCGTTTCAGGTGAAAAATTTGAAAAAACTTTAAATGCTGTTAAATACGGTGTGCTTTTAGGTCAAGGTGGATCAAAAAACAGAGACAACTATGTTACAAACATCGGTACATTTGACGGAACAAATATTGGAACAACACCTGTAGGTGACCGATGGTGTGAACTTGAGTTTACTGTGAACGCTCCAGCAACTGGCGAATATGCTATAATCATAAATTACGCAAGCGGTGAAGAAATCGGCACAGGAAGCTGGCTTCAGCTTGCAGTTGGAAATGCAGATAATGAAACTCGATATTTTGATGATTTGCTCTCTCCTACAGAAAGTCCAACTAGTTTTAAAGATTCAGACGAAATAATTGTATCTTTAAATGAAGGAGAAAATATCATACGTCTTATGAATCATAGAAGACAAGAAAATACCCTTAATTCATATGCTGTATTGTTTGATGGTTTGAACAAGGCTCACCCTGATCATGACATAGTATTTTCACTATGCGAATGGGGCAAAACACAACCTCAAAATTGGGCCTACAAGGTTGGAGACTCATGGCGTATTCTTAATGATATAACCTTCAATGTTGGCTCTATTGAAAATCCAGGCTCGGCAGAATGGAGTTCAAACAATACTGCAAGTATAACTTCACAGTACGATAAGGCTGTTATTATGGACGAATTTGCTGGCCTTGACAAAGGGTGGAATGATCCAGACATGCTTGTAATAGGAATGAATGGTATAACAACTACTATGAGTAAAACTCATATGTCTATGTGGTGTATGATGAATTCTCCTATTATGCTCGGACTGGATTTAAGACGTGTTACAAAGGGTGATGAGCTTTGGCAGATTATCGCAAACAAAGACCTAATAGCATTAAATCAAGATAAGTTAGGAGTTCAAGCAAAAAGAATTTATTGTTCCTTGGATAATACAAATCCTGATACAGCTTATATTACTAATAGCAACCGTATTGATATCCTTGCAAAACCTCTTGAAAATGGAGATATTGCACTATCCTTTATAAATCTTAGCAGTTCAAGAGATAATAAAGAGCATTCAGTTGATGTGCGTCGCATTATTGATTATGTTGGGCACAAAATGGTTGATGTTGATAAATTTGAAAATGCTCAAAGCTACTACATAACAGATTTATGGACAGGTGAGCATACAAAAAATACTTCAAGGATCTTCTCTGTTACAGGCATTGATGCCTATGACAATTTAACTGTAAGAATTACTCCTGTTTAAGATCCTGATAATATTAAAAAGGAATTACTAATATGAAAAATCTATCAAAAACAGATGTAGCTTTTGATATGGCGGAGCTTATTTTAAACTCCACCAATGTTGATGTACAAGATCTGAATTTTTCTAACATTGATAATCATTGGGCTAAAGCCTATATTTTAAATCTTGCAGAACGCGGTATTATTTCAGTGATGAATGGCAGCTTATTTCATCCCGATGATCCCGTTACCACTGAGCAGTTCATAGCAATGATAATAAGAAGTAGTAAAGGCAATATAGAACCCATTAATGACAGTTGGTCCTCTGGATATATTGATTATGCTTTGAATAAAGGTATTGTAGAGGACTATGATATTACAAATATAAACAATCCAATTGAGCGTCGTTCGGCTGCAAGAATAGTTCACGATGCGCTTTTAACAGAATTTGGTGAAAAAGATGAGGATGAATGGTCGGCAGCAGAAAATCTTAGAGATTTATACGTCTGCCATACCTGCGTTATGCATATAGCACAAGTGTATGTTAAAGGCATAATCCTAGAGCATGATAATAACATGTTCCATGCACACGGTAGTATAACTTATGCAGAAGCTGCTCAAATTATTGTAAGAATGCTTGATAAGGAGCAGCGTATTCCTCAGACTCAGGGTAGAGTCTTTAAAAGTAAAACATTGTGCCCCGATGAAGCATTGGATTTGATGTTAGATAATAGTAGGGTAATGCTTATTGATGTGCGAGATAATGAAGATTATAAGATGGGGCATATAAGTGGAAGCATTTGCATACCACTAAAGGATATATGGAATAACCCTTTTTCAGTATGTGAAAGCAAGGATACTCCAATAATCCTGTACTGTCAAAAGGGCTACAAGAGTTCCTTAGCTGCAAATGCACTTATAGATGCGGGTTACAGCAGAATTTACACAATTCCAGGTATAGATCAGTATGAATATAATTTAATTAAAGCTGATTAACTTTTTAAATCAGTGTCACACTTCTATGAAACATATTATCATTGTTCCAACATAACAAAAAAAATAATAATGAGAGCCAATCCCAGTATCATCTGGACTTGGTTCTCTTCGTCTATTTAAGTACATTATATTTTTTGATCTATTATCACTGATTATTCTCATATCTTTTAGCACACCGATGTCTGAAGTAATCATACAATGCTTTAAAATGAAGAACAATCTAATTTTTTAAATTGCTATAGTTTTCTTGCTTTGATTACAAATATTAGAGGAAGCATTTTGGCTTTTTTAACAAAGTCACCTTCCTTATGTAATTTAAGCATGTCCTCGTCAGATTCTTCAATCATTTCGTCAATAATAAATCCTGCTTTTGTTAATGCGTTTATATAAGTTGATAATTTTCGATCCGATAAAGATATAGCACCTCCTTCAAGAGCAACAGAATACCATGATTCATCAAAATAGCTTTTTTTAAAAGTAAGTAAATCATTTTCCACAGCAACGCATTTATGTATTGGATGAGACCAACTGAAAATAAATACACCATCTTTTTTTAGGTAAGAAGCAATTCTGGAAAAAGTGCCCTCAAGGTCAGTAGTCCAACCAATACCGTAAACAGAATAAACATAGTCAAAATAACCTACAGGTATTCCACAATCTTCTTCCATTGGTGAACAAATTAATTTTGCAGAAAAACCATTTAAGGATAAATATTCCCTAGTTTTTTCTATTTGCTTTTCAGAAATGTCTACACCCCATAGTTCAGAAGCCTTGTGGTCTCCATGATATTTTAGAGACTGTCCCCTTCCGCAGCCTATTTCTAACAATTTTTTACCTGATACATCTCCAAAAAGATGCAATTTTTCCTCCGAAACAAATGATCCATAATTAGGAAGAGCCGTTGTACCTATAACCTCACTTCCTTTAGTGTCCCAAAAAGAACTGTTAGTTTTATGAATGTTGTTCTTGTCCATATCAATTGAAATAGCATAACCAACTTCACCAGCACCTATAATATTAGTTCTGTGATTAGAATTCTGTTTCATAACGTTTTCCTCCATTAATATTAGTTTGAAGGATAGGCGTGGAAATGTTTTTAGAGCTACCACCTCTTCTCTAGCCAAAGATGGCGCTATTCCATGAAATCGACT
This sequence comes from Clostridium sp. C2-6-12, assembly GCF_009928485.1. Taxonomy (GTDB): domain Bacteria; phylum Bacillota; class Clostridia; order Clostridiales; family Clostridiaceae; genus Clostridium. Next base: position 57,027 of record NZ_JAABNP010000023.1, read on the forward strand.
AAATGCTCTTGAAAAAGCTGCTTGAGATTCATATCCATAACGTATAGCAACATCAATTATTTTTTCGCCCTTCTTAATATCTATTGCAGCCATAGCTAATCGTCTGCGACGAATGTATTCAGATAATGGAATTTGAGCTAAGAAGGAAAAAATTGGCCGAAATTCCCACTCCGAGCAGTTCATTATCTTTGCCGCTACATAATAATCAATATCACAAGATAGATTATCTTCAATATAATCAAGTGCTTGGTTCATGCACTTCTGCCAATCCATAACCTCACCTCCTCGTTACAAATATATCAAGAATTCATGAAAGAATCATTGCATTAGGTGTATTTTAATGCAATGTTTTTAAGTGCTTTTTTATTTAATTTTCTATATTCCACCATGATAACATATTATTCTAGTTAATTGGTCTAATATATTAAAATAACTATTCTGTTACCTTCCTTATAATACCATCAATTAAATAAATAACTCATATTATCTATCCTTTTCTCTATTTTTTAATAACTGCAATCCAAACCTCTTGACGATTCTCCTGCATATAACACTCAATAACTGGAAGGTCATCCAATTCATATCCTGAATTAGGAAGCCATTCACTGTAAAATTGTTTATAAATTTTTTGTGTTGCATCTGGTAACTCCCCATTAGCTTCAAAAATTACCCATGTTGCAGCAGGATAAGAAAATTCTTTCATCCCATCAATTACTGGAACATGTCTACAGTTTGATACATCAACATGATTTGTTACTGCAATAATATACTCCATCTCCTCTGATTCTCCCCATTGTCCTCCTTGAGCAATTCCTAAAAATCCTGCTGGTCTGTAGTCTGGAAAATTCTCAAGAAATATTTTCATTGTTCCATTCTTCCACGAATTTTCCCAAATTTGCGGAATTACTTTAAATGCTTCTGATGTTCCTATTTTATGTGATACTCCCATTACTTTAAATGCTGGCCATTCTTCAATTTGATAATTCATATGATTTTCTCCCTTTATTATAATTTGAAAGGAAAGTTTAGGACAGGATTTCAACTGAACTGTTTCATTCCTTACATTTGAAGGCAATACTCCATGAAAATTTTTAAATGCCCTTGTAAATGAGTCTTGAGACTCATATCCATACTTTAGGGAAATATCAATTATTCTTTCTTCACTATTTAATAAATCAAAAGCTGCCATGGTCAATCTTCTATTTCTTATATATTCCGATAATGGCTTATCTGCTATATATGAAAACATTCTTTGAAAATTATAAATAGAGCATCTTGCAATTTTTGAAATAGTTTCATTAGATATCTCACCTTCAAGATTTTCCTCTATATAGTTTATTGCCTCATTTAATTGCTTAACCCAATCCATACTTATCACTTCCAATTCAATAATATCTTTTTAACAATAACTTCACTCGACATTTTCTGCCGCATTTTGTAGGCTTATAATTCTTAATTTCCTAATAAGAATTATATTCTCTTGTCATAGAAGTTACTATATTACATTTTATATAATTTTATAAATGCATAACTTGAATCACACCATCAATTTTTTTAGTACCCATTAAGCTAAAGCCACATTTGTCTATCACCTTATTTGAAGATGTATTATATATCAATGCAATAGCATTGATATCAAAGCAACCTCATACTTAATTCATAAATAAAAATGTGCCGCCCAATACAAATTAGGTAGCACACTTGCTATTATCATCTCTTCTTTTCTTGTAAAACAATTCTTTGTATACTTTTGGGTGACAAATAATATCTTTCAGAAAGGCTTTGTGTAGACATTCCGGATAAATAGTCCTCATATATTCTAGCATTTCTATTCAAAACTTCATTTTTGCCCTGGGTTAGTTCACCCCATGCAATTTTATTTTTCTCTTTCTTGGGTATATAAATGCATTCACCATCCACGTATTGTTGAATTATTTTTAATATATCTTCAGGGAAAATATCCCTAGCACTTGCATAGCTCATTATATGCTCCTCCTAAATTTAATTCTATTTTAGGATTGAGCAAAGGCTATTTTAATCATTAATTTTTATGCAATAGCCTTTGCTATGCATAAATAGCAGGTTTTTTCATAAAAGCCGTACCCCTTTCTTATATAACCATAAATCCAGTCCAAATTTACACTGAATTCTATTTTATTATATACCATTAATAGGATTAACTTCAATATATTCCATTCAGTAGAAAACTCACATTAACTGTTAAGGTTTAACCATAATTCCATAACCTCATCCAACTCTTTGCTTAACTCCTCTTTTCTAGAATATAATTTATTAAGTTCCTCATAATGTATATTTGAGTCAGTCATAGCCAATTCAGTATCTTGTATTTCTCTTTCAAGGTTTTGAACCCTTATTTCAACTTTAACTTTTTCCGCTTCATTCTTTTTAGTTTCATCAACATTTATTGGTTTATTAGCTTTTTTACTTTTTTTGATTTCATCATTATTTTTTAATTCATTACCTTTTTTAAACTCTGATGTTTCATCATTTATAGTGTTAAGCTTTAATTTCTCTGTAATTTCCTTATAGTAATCATAATTACCAAGATAACTTCTAAAAGCATTATCTTCAATTGCAATTACCCTTTCACTTATTTTATTAATAAAATATCTATCATGAGATATGAAAAATATAGTTCCTTTAAAGTCTTCTAGAGCTTCCTCAAAAGTTTCTATTGAGTCAATATCAAGATGATTAGTTGGTTCATCCAATATCAATAAATTTACATCTTCATATAATAACTTACTAAGCTTTAATCTTATTCTTTCTCCCCCAGATAAATGCTTTACTTTTTTAAATACACTTTTATCATAAAACATGAATTTAGACAAGTATTCTCGTGCTTTTCCTTCTAGCATTGAAATATCTTCTCTGAAGCACTCTAGTACAGTAAGTTCCTCATTTTTAAAGATAATTTGCTGTGGCAAATATGCTACTCTTACATTAGCACCTAATTCCACTACACCGCTATCTGGCTCTTCTTCACCTAAAAGTATTTTTAGTAAGGTAGTTTTACCGCTACCATTTGGACCAATTAATGCTACTCTTTCACCAAAATTAATTAATAAATCTACGTCTTTTAAAATAACTTTATCTTCAAATGATTTAAAAAGTCCTTCAGCCTTAATTGTTTCATTGCCAGATCTTTCAGTTTCTTTAAAAATAAGATTCATATTATTTTTTTCAAGCTTTGGTTTTTTAGTTCTTACATATTGACCTCTAGTTCTATAGTGTTTGTCACTTTCAGTGTTACTATTTTTCATTTTATCAAGTCTTTTCTGTAGACTAGAAGCTCTTTTAAACAATTTATTATTATCTACTCTATTTGCCCAATCCCTCAGCTCCTTTATAGTGTTTTGTATAGTTTTAATCTCTTTCTGCTGTTCTTTATATTGATGAAATTGTTCAAACATATTCTTTTCTTTTTGCTCCACAAAATCAGAGTAATTTCCTTTATAAGTCTTACTCTCCATATCTTCTATTTCTACAATCTTTGTTACTACATTATCTAAAAAGTATCTGTCATGAGATACAATAATTACAATACCCTTGTAGTTCTTCATATAAGCTTCAAGCCATTCAATTGACTCCATATCTAGATGATTTGTAGGCTCGTCTAGTAGTAATATATCTGGATTATCAATTAATAGTTTACCAAGGACAACCGTAGTTTTTTCACCACCACTTAATAAATTAAATTCCTTATTTAAAAAGCTTTCATCTAATTTTAATCCCGTACAAATCTTATTTAATTTTTCTTCTGTATTATATCCATCTTTAACTTCATATAATTCAACCAATTTACTATACTGTTTTAAAGCTTTTTCTAAATTATCAGTTTCTAAACATTTCATTTTTTCTTCTAGCTCACGCATTTTCTTCTCTATTGTGTAAACTTCATCAAATGCTACTTTTAGAACATCAATAACTCTCATACCATCTTCATATTGAGGTATTTGTTCAAGATAAGCACACCTAGCTTCTCTAGGTACACAAACAAAGCCTTCATCATATCCATAACTTGAGGTTTGGGGATAACCTGAATAGTAATTCATTTGCTCTATTCCAGCTATTAGCTTAAGAATAGTACTCTTTCCACTTCCATTAACCCCTACTATACCAACTTTCTCTCCTTCATACACTTGAAAATTTATATCTTTAAGCACAAGAGTTGCATCCATATACTTTTTTACATTAATTAACGATAATTCGAACATAAAAAATTCCTTCTTTCATCCTTATTTTATTCATACTCTTAATGGATAGGCAGAGAAGGTTCTTAAGTCTATGAACTATAGTTAATTAAAAAAACTGTAAGAAGCTCAATCTCTCCTTACAGTCTAAAAATCCTCTATTACTCTATATGCTTCAACAATAAAACTACACTTGCATTAACCATAATACATAAACATATATCACACTATTAATGTAAAAATCTTATTAAACCATATATATTATAATTTATTGAAATATGATATAAGCAGAAATCTAGGAATGTTAATAAACTCTTCTTATTATGCTTATATAATCTACACTAAAGCTTCTCTAAAAATTTTAGCTTAATATTTCAAAATACATTGATTTAAAGTTAAAAAATATAATTTTGAAATATCCTATAAATTATAATGTTGAATTTCAGTAAAGTAAGTTACCTTCTAAATGCCTTATTTCATAAAGAGCATAACAATAAAACCTAAAATAATTAGGCAAATTAAACTCATCATAAAATACATATTAAATTAAAATAATTTTAAAATTATATTTTAATCAATATTAGCAATTAGCTGGTGTCATAACTTACTCTCTCCTTTCAACATGTTTTTTTCTTTATTATATAAATCTTCTTTCTAAGTATATCTTATCAGTTCTATATACTACATAAAACCTCATTCTTATTTCATAAAAAAGAATGAGGTTTTATGTGTTATTACATATAATTTGATATTATATTTTATTTATGATATGTTTCACCGTATCAGTAGCAAGTGATAACCATTTTATTACATCTGTTTTTAGTATTACGATATATACAATATTAGTAGTCTTCTGTTTAACAACCACCATATTATAATAATTTATAACTAATTTAATTTATTTTATTTCGGTTTTACAAGTAATTAAATTAGAATAATTAATTGCCCATTTACATAAGTCATTTAAAATTGGCAAAAGACTCTTTCCATAATCTGTGAGTGAATATTCCACTTTTGGAGGCACTTGGCTATAGATAACTCTATTTATAAGCTGTCTTTCTTCTAGAGCTCTAAGCTGTTGAGTTAACATTTTTTGTGTTATATTAGGTAAACTTCTTTTTAGCTCATTAAAACGCATAGTTTTTTTTCCTAAATGCCAAATAATAAGATTTTTCCATTTACCACCTATTACATCTAATGTTAGCTCCATAGAACAATTATATTGAATACCTTTAAATTCCATCATTTATAACTCACCTCATATATCTTCAAACACTACCTATGGTATACAAATAGTAACCATGTTCCTAAAAAGTGCGTACTTGTTAATATTAACGTAATAATATAAATTATATTATATCACAGAAACTTGAATGTGATGTAAAAATTGTTAAATAGCTAGGAGTGAAATTCAATGAATTTAATTAATGTAAACCAATCAAAATGTATTAAATGCGGAATTTGTGCAAGTGTATGTCCTTCAAATGTTTTATCTATAGACAAAACTGGTCCTAAAGTCATTAATGCTAATAACTGTCTTGCTTGTGGACAATGTGTCGCTGTATGCCCCAATGAAGCACTAGATAATATAAAATCACCTATAGCTAATCAAACTGATATAGATAACTTTCCAGTTATAAATTCAAAAACTGCAGAACATTTTCTTAGATCAAGACGTTCAATCCGTTGTTATAAAGATACTTCCGTACCTAGAGAAAAACTACTGGAATTAATTAACATTGCTCATTATGCACCTACTGCAAGTAACAGTCAAGCAATCTCCTATATTATTGTTGAAAGTAAGAGTATATTAGAAAAGGCCATTAAAATTATAGTTGAATGGATGGAACAACAATTAGAAACATCTTCTCATCATTGGAGTTTTTCAAGACATATAGAAAACTATAAAACTTACGGAATAGATTCAATCTTACGTAACGCTCCTCATCTTATAATCGCAACAGCTCCAAAGAATTTTAAAAATGGAAGAGAAAACACTATTTCAGAGCTTACTTACGCTGAACTATATGCAACTACTATTGGACTTGGTTCTTGCTGGGCTGGATTATTTGAATTTTGTGCATTTTCTAATTATTCTCCACTGATTTCTCTATTTAATATACCTGAAGATATAGTTATCACAGGAGCTATTATGGTTGGTTACCCAAGATATAAATATAAAAAACTAGTAGACAGAAACCCCTTAAAGGTAAAATTTATAAGTAAATAACTTTTAAACAAGATAACCCCAATCTGCTAACAAATTGGGGTTATCTTGTATCTTTAATACTATATTGCTCAATCTTTAAAGAACCAAATATAAATCTTAATTACTTATTTCACTTCATAACGTAGCACGTTCCAGCTCAGTGGTGGAAACACAACTTTATTTGCGTCAACCTTGATTTCTTTAGGTATTATTCGCTCTGGATTCTCAAAAGTGTTTGTAGCAAGAGGCTGACTATCATGCATTTGGATATGCTGAACAAGCTTTACGCTGTCAAATTGGAGCTTACAGTCAAATTCTACACTCTCACGCAGGCTCAAGTTTACAGCAAACACTGTAACCATTCCAGTTTCCTCATCATAAACGCTCGCTGTCTGAATAAAAGGTTGTTCTCCAAATCTGCTGGTCTTCTTCATTGGACTTTCTAGTGCAGGGCGAAGAGCAACACCTCTAGCATACGTTGCAGCTTGCTGGAAGGGATAAAATGTGGTCTGCTTGTAAGTACCACCGTTAGAATCCACTGCAATCATGCTTCCGATTACAATAGACTGACAGGCAATTTTTACACGGTCGCACTTATTGATGAAAGTTATGAGCAAGCTACCTAGCAACACAGCATCTATTAGGTTCATAGTAAAAACAGGCTTACCACTCTTTGTGATTGTACGCTCACTCCAATCTAATCCCTCTGCCGTTGCAGTCTGACTAGATATCACACCCCATTCATCAAAGCATATATTGATTGTTTTATCTGAGTATTTCCTACCCTTCACAAAATCTGCAGCTGCACAAATGGTATCTATAAAGTTACCCATATCTTTTGAGATGCAGGGCAAATCTTCTGGAGTGAACTGCGAAGGAAACATAGTTCCTTTAACGCTCTCTGGATCATAATTGTAGTAACGATGTATTGAAAGATAATCAATTTTTTCATAACAATGTTCCAGCACGATACGATCCCAGTCTGGATATGATGGATGACTTTTGTCATTGGCACAGCTGCCACACGCTACCAATTCAATATCCGGATCTACAAGTCTCATTTGTTTAGCAGTCTCATAGGCTACACGACCATATTCTTCTGCTGTCTTTTCTCCAAGTTGCCAAGTGCCATCCATCTCGTTTCCCAAGCACCACATCTTTATATTATGAGGTTTCTCATGACCATATTTTTTTCTAAGATCACTGAAATAAGTGCCACCTTCCATGTTGGTATACTCAATCTCATAAGAGGCCTCTTCTGGTGTCCCTGTGCCAAGATTAACAGCCAGCATTGGCTCTGAACCTATCTTCTTCACCCAGTCAGTGTATTCATCAATACCCATTTGGTTAGTTTCTATTTTCCTCCACGCCTTTTCAAAACGTACTGGACGCTCCTCCTTGGGCCCAATTCCGTCCATCCAGTGATAATTGGATACTAAATTGCCACCAGGATAGCGAATAACAGTTGTATTCAGTTCATTCATCAGCTGCAACACATCTTTCCTTAAGCCTTGCTCGTCAGCTGTTGGATGATCGGGATTATAAATATCGCCATAAACAATATCCCCTATTGATTCAATAAATGTACCAAATATTCGCTTGTCCACCTGATCGATCGGAAAATCCTTATCCAATTTTAACTTTGCTTTTTTCATTTAATTCTCCTCCATTCATAAATAGTATTGACTAGCTTTCTTCAACTTTCCAGTCTAATTTAATGCATCCATATGTCTATCTGCAAGAAATCGTTTTCATTGAAAACAGTAAATACTATAACATCTACTCAATAATAGTTACTAACCTTAGGCTTTACACTAAGATTCAAATTACCTATTTATCCAAAATTATACATCGTTAACTTTAATTATACAATGATGTTTAATAATATAAAATTGATATATACTAATATTAAGCATATGAAAGAAAATCACCCCAAAAAAAATCCCAGATTCAAACGAATCATTATCATCTGTTTTTACATTATAGCATTAAAAGCAGAAACTTTTTATAACTTAATTGCTTTTGTGGTAAAGAAAGTAGGAATATATTTATCTAGAGGTGAACCACCTATATCCTCATAAAAACGTGTAATCAAAAACCCAACATCAATTTGACCTTGAATCAAGTCATTCAAGGAATGTCCAAAACAAACTCCTTCATTTACAGTTACTCTTTCAAACTCTTCTTTGGTAAGACTTGCAAATGTTTCATCATTAAATACAGATAAATCTTTCATATCACCTTGTATGGTTTTAATTTTTAATCCATCACGTTGTGCAACAAATTCGTCCTTTTCTAGCCGCTTTTTGCAGTTATCAAATACTGTAACCTCTGCACCCAATGCAGCAAGTATAGGCCTTTGTTGGTGTAATAACAACATCCCATGTCCCCTTTTGGGCTAATTCAATAGTTTCACTACTTACTGGAATAGTCCATTGATAATTTGCATCTGAAAAATTATCCCAAGCTTTTTCATTGAATTTTATATAATTGTCTATATTATCCACCTTATCCCTCCATATGCCTCATTTATTATAGTTTAATCAAATCCAGCCTATGATAAAAGATACTAACTTGCTATAGTTGTTTTATGCACAAAACTTCTACAAATTCAAAACTTGCAGAAGTTTTATTTATTACATTTTCTTTTTCAATTCTGATTTTTATATTTTTATTAATAATTTCTTGCTTTATGCCAGTTTTACTCCCCACGGTGGTTTTTCCGAAAGAGGTTTTACCCACGGAGGTAACAACTGTTGCTAGCCTTCTGAAATTAGTAAAAGTCTACATCACTTATGGTACGGTTCACCATATCAGTAGCAAGTGATAACATTTTTTATTTCTCAATTATATAACAAGTTCTTTTATTTAAAATAAAAAGCACCTGTCTAGATGCTTCTTATTATTATATTCTTATATATTACAACTCTGATTATTTTGCGTAGTAGATAAGCATAGAAAGAATGACTTCTTCACTTCCTATATTTCTATATGCATGAGTTATATCCGCCTTAAATCTAATGGAATCACCTTCCTTTAAAGCATATACAATATCACCAACTGCAACTTCCACATTACCACTAAATACAGTTATATATTCTTCTGTTCCAGTAAGATGTGCTTCCGCTTGCAAACCACCCTCTGGAGCAATCACGATACGATAAGTTTCAAATAACCGTTGTTCATCAAATTTGAATAAAGGATAATTTATATATCTACCTTCATCCTCCACTATTGGAGTAATACCTTTGAGTGGCAAAATAGTTGTTTGCTCCTGAGATTGTTCAATTAGAGACGTAAACGAAACCTTATACCCATTAGCAATTTTCCACAATACTGACAAGGTTGGATTTACATCCCCTTTTTCTATTTGTGCTAACATACTACGAGATACTCCAGTAGTTTTGGAAGCCACATCAAGAGTCAATTTCTTTTGTTCTCGAATACGCTTTATATTTTGAGAGACTGCAATATTAATATCCAAAAAATCTTCTCCCTTCATCATTGACAACATATAATACTAATAGTACAATATATTGTAATCTTTATATGTTGTACTATTAGTACATTATATCACTACAAATTAGAGGAGGCAAAGAAAATGTTTAGTTGGGTCAACTTTCTTACCTATGCAATCATCACTGCAATAACACCTGGACCAAATAATATTATGTCCATGTCTACTGCAGGTCGTTTGGGTTTCAAAAAATCACTACCTTTTAATCTAGGAATATGGGCAGGCTTTTCCATTGTAATGCTAATTTGCACGCTATTTAGTAGTATGCTTTCTTCTGTGTTACCAACGATTAAAATGCCAATGCTTATTATTGGTGCCGGATATATGCTCTATTTATCTTTAAAAACATACAAAAGTTCTCCTGAAATTGAGGATAATCATCAAGGAAGTGGCTTTGTATCAGGTTTGGCTTTGCAATTTATTAATCCCAAAATCTATATCTACTGCATAATTTCAATGGAGGCATATATATTGCCATATTATTCTAACCAAAAACTTTATTTATTTGGTTTTGCCCTACTGCTAGCTTTTATTGGTTTTTCATTTACGTTAGCCTGGTCTGCATTTGGATTAATATTCAAGCAGCTATTTTCAAAATATGCAAAGATAACCAATACAATCATGGCACTTTTACTAGTCTATTGTGCAATATCTCTATTTTTGTAAAAGCTGTAGATAGCACAAAATATAATTAATGGTTAGTTCGTAGTTTAACTTTACCATTGCGAATTAATTCTAGCATATTTTTAAGCAGTATTTTTATATTTTTTTATATGCAAATTTTTATATTCACAGGATTTATCATCAGCTTTCTTCTTGACACAAAATAAGAAGGAGAACCTCCTCCAGTTCCATCTGGGTTTGGTTCTCCTCCATTACTTAGGTAACTTATTAAGTTATCATTTATATTAAGCTCTATTGATTCTATATCCCTAGTCTTGTTTATGGTTATTTTTGAAATCAGCATGTGCAATAGTCTCTTTTGCTGCTCCCTTGATGTAAGCTCAGATAACATCTTACTGAAACTTGATAGTATCTCTCTTACAAACTCATACGAAACCTCTTGTACACCATCATCTAGTATGTTGCTCTTTAGGTTGTTTACCTCCTGTTGGAGCATTTCTTCTCTTGATGTTATTTCTGCCATTCTATCTGAGAAATCTTTTTTAGTTATTATGTCATCCTCATAGGCTTCAAACACCTTTTTCTTCTTAGCTTCTAGCTTGTCTAGTTCTTTCAAAATCTTTTCTAGTTCATCTTTTGAAGGGTCTACCATCGCTTTTCTAGTTGAATTTATGTTTACTACTATATCTTTGATTAACTTATCATTATTTAGTAGTTCTGATAGCTTACCAAACACATACTCATTAGCTTTATTAACATTGATTGAATTACTATGACATACTGCAGTTCCTTTGTTCTTCCAAGCACCACAACAGTAGTATTCTATCCTATGTCTTGTACCATCTTTTCTTGCCTTTGAACTTCTCATGATGACCACCCCAGAATAGCATACAGGACATTTTAGGATTCCCGTCAATGGAAATTCACCATCATATATCCTAGAAGGTTTTCCCTTACTATCTTCCATCATTTTTTGTACCTTATCCCAAAGCTCTTGGTCTATTATTGCTTCATGGATACCATCTACTATTAGAGGCTTAGGGTTTTTATGCCTTCTTCTTTTCTCGCTCCAATTTTGTAGGACATTGTACCTTATTTTCCCTATATATACTGGATTCTTTAGTATGTCTTTTATTGCATTGACCGAGAACGGATTACCTCTTTTAGTTGTGTATCCAAACTGATTCAATTTATTAGCTATTGCTTTATAACCATTCCCTTCTGAGTACATAGAAAAAATAGTTCTAACGATTTCTGCTTCAGCTTCATTTATAACAAGCTCTGTATCTTTTCTTTTTTTATTAGTCGAACCATCTTTTCCCTTCAAATTGTATCCCAGTAAAATATTACCATTCCAACGACCTTCTCTAGCCCTGGCTAGCATTCCCATCTTCACATTCTGAGCTATTGTTCCACGTTCTAGCTCTCCAACTGCTCCCATCATTTGCAATGAGAATTTCCCCATAGGTGTTTCCGTTTCAAAGTTCTCTGAATATGATTTGAAAGATATGTTATTTTTCTCTAGCAAGTCCACTATTTGAAGCAAATTTAACATATTTCTTGCTATTCTATTTATCTTCCATGTAATTACCATATCAAACTTTTTTTCGTCTGCCTCTTTGAGCATTTCTTTCATTGCTGGTCTTGCATCTATTGATTTACCACTTATACCTCTATCAGAGTATACCTTGAATATAGTATAATCATGATCTTCACAAAACTTCTTCAATAGACGTTCTTGCTCTTCAAGACTATAGCCTTCCTCACTTTGTTCATTTGTGGAAACTCTTGTATATATTGCCACTCTCTTTGACATTTTCATCCCCATCCTTATTATTATATTTATTAATACTAACTTTAAGGATGAGTTTAGATATCACCTCAATTATTTCATTTACTGTTGCTTGTTCCTTTTTAGTTTCCATCTTTTAATCATCCTTTCTAGTATCAAATTTATAATATATATTTAATAAACATTTATGATTCATTTAGTAACTATTTGTTTAGTATTGGGTCTTGGAATTTTCTGTGTTCCAAAACCCTTATTAGTTACATTAATATATCTTCTATTTCTAATGGCACATTTCCAAAATAAAATAGACTTATTACTTCATACTCATGTATTTCAAAAACATTTAGTATCTTTGTTGCTGTATTTATGTTAGTTTCAACACATGAATTTAGCTCTGATATTGTATTTGCATGAACATGATTTGCATAGGTTATTTTGAATTTTACTAAGGTTTCCTTCATGTTTATAGATACATCTTCTATGCTTTTATCTTTCATTAAATTGCTAATGTACCTTATCGTTTTTACATCTGTAAGATGCTCCTTGGAAACTTTTATTGTGAATCCATAGTTCATAGCTCCATCTTCACTATTAGAATTGCCATTTCCTTGTGAAAATTCTATGCTAGATTTTATCTTATTTCCTTCAAAGTTATCATTTACACCTATTTCAAAGTTATACATTACACAAAACTCCTTCTCTACTGCATTTATTTTAGGAGCCTTGGAGCTTTTATTGCTCCAAGACTTGTTTTTGTCATTACTTGATTTTTACTATTATTACTGGTGAATCTTCACTAGTCGTATATTGTATGTTACCAAATGTCATTGAGGTTCTATTGGAAAAGTCTAGCTCAAATGCTTCTGCAATTTCTGTTACCAGTGGTGTTGAGTACACTATCGCTTTTCCATTGCTGTCTTTCACATTGAAGTCATTACTGTTGTTAGGTAGATTCGCTCCAATTATTACACTTGTATCTGTGAATGCAAATTGCAAAGTGCTTGGCTTTCCAAGATGTTCATATCCTTGTTTTGCAATTGTAGCTCTATTGCCTGTTTGAGCTTTTACTACTGAGAAACCACCCTTATTGGAAATTACTCTTGTGCTATTCTTAGCCGAACATGGAGTTGCATTCCTTACAATTTCAGCCACATTAGCTTCTTCTATTGTTACAATTTCTTCTGTATTTTCTGCTATAGTTGCTTCTAGATCTTGTCCTTCTGTTACTGTTGCTTCTGCTTGTACATTTGCTTCTTGTGTGTTTTTATCCATATTTGCCACTTCCTCATTCATATTATTTTCTGCTTGTATTCTTCTTTTTACTGACATATTACATTCTTCCTTTCTCCACTTAGCTTGCATATTTTTTAGACTTTTCCCCGTGTTCCCTTTTTGTTTTTTCAAATTCCCCTCTGCTGAGTCCTTATATTATCTAGCTTTACCCCACTTTCCCCTATTTCCCTTAGAAAATTGACTGTATTCTATTATTTTAAATTCCCAAAACTCTTATTTATTTATATTTATTTTGATAGGGTTTTAGGGGAAACTAGGGCAATTCCTTATTTTATCTTGGTTGGCAAGAGGGGCTTCTTTCCCCTCTCCCCCCTAGCCAACTTGATTTACATGGCTACTTTCAACATATTCTCGTAGTTCTAGTATAGGTATTTTTAAGATATACACTGTATCACGCTTGCCTTGTGAGCTTACAGTTGCACGATTTGTATTTTTACCAACCTCGGTTATCAAATAACCTTTTTCTTTCCATTCCTTAATAACGACTCTAACATCTTCATAGTTTAAGTATCTTAATTGCTTTTCTAAAACATTTTTTAATACTGCAACCTTATAGAATGTTACTTCTGAATTAATCTTTCCCCAACAATTTCGAGGTGTATAAGCACTATCTTTGAACTTAAACTTAGTTATATTTTGATTTATTAGCTGTATAACGTCTGTGAACGCTTTTTCACCAATATCTCTATCTTCAATGCTTTCACTTTCATTATCAGCTAGAAATTTCAATACTGCTTCTAAGTCAATTTTTAAGTCCAAAGCTTCATTTGCTATATCTCCACCAGTCATAATAGTTGCAAATTTATCCGCAACTCTATTCTTAAATGGATTATCAGGTATTACTTCTAAGCATTTACCTTTCCAATATTCCCATTTATCATCTATTATGCTAAAGCCTTTATTAAATATATATTTCATATACTCAACTCCTGCATAACCATAATTTTCGCTTATTACAGCCTTTATGTTGTCTGCATTCTTAGCCGATTTAGTCCATTCAACACCTTCAAAAGTAAAAGCTCTAACTCTTAAGCCTCCATTATTGTTAGCTCTTTCAAAAATTGATTGCTCACCAGTTGAAATTATTGTAGTTGCCCATTTAGGTCTCCTTCTTTGAGTTATCGTATCTGTTAGACGAGCTTTTTCTTCTCCAGCTGTCATTGTATATACTTCTCTAGACATATCCTTATTTCTTACCATCGAAAATTCATCAAAAACTAGAGGTATTCCAAAGTTTCGTCCAAGAGAATTTATTATGGCATTGGTTGTTCCGTTCCAAGTTCTGAATAGACCTTTTCCTTTAGTATCTGGTACTCCAAATGGTGATATTGCAGCTTTACTAGCAGTTGTCTTACCAGTTGTGCTTTTTCCTGCCATATGAAATATCAATGTATCTGTGTGTTTATCTTTCCTATACAGATAGCCTACAATTGGAGCTGAGAATCCTATACTCATCATTGCTTCAAGTGCCGTATTTCCTTTTATTTCGTTGTGAAACATATCAGTCCATGCTTTGAGCGTTCCACTGCAAGACAAATTGAATGTTGGATCTTCTAAGTTATTAGTAGCTTTAACATTTGGATTATTTGTAATTAATTCATTTAGCCTGAATTCTAAATTTCCGTTACTGTCCGAATGCCATCCTACATTATTGTAAACATATTTACACCCAACTAACTTTAATTGCTCCATTAAGTGTCTAGCTATAAATTTTTCATCTTCTGGTGGAATATCTACACCATACTTTAATAAGTCTGCTATTTTACTTGATTTAAGCATTTCCATAGTAACGTCTATAGTCTGATATGAACCTTGATATTTATAGATAAGCCTTATATATGCTTCTTTTGTATCTATATTGTAAATATTCTTACCAATAGCAATAGGCTCACATTTTTTTACATCTTGAACTTTACCATATACAGTCATTGGCAAATACAGTCCATTGTCATTTAGCTTGACTTTTCCAAATTTATGTTCTATGCCACTTATTAATTCTTCTGGATTTATTACTAATGCTCCCATATTCTTTTGTCTCCTTACATTGCCAATCTATCTAAGGAACTGATATAACCTAGGAAGGCTATACCAC
Source organism: Clostridium sp. C2-6-12 (assembly GCF_009928485.1). Classification (GTDB taxonomy): domain Bacteria; phylum Bacillota; class Clostridia; order Clostridiales; family Clostridiaceae; genus Clostridium. Next base: position 72,768 of record NZ_JAABNP010000023.1, read on the forward strand.
CATTCCTAAGTTATATTATTTTAATCTTCATATTCTTGAACATTATCATCTACATTTTGTTTTTGAAGCTTAAAAGTTTCATTGTTTTCCTCTTCCAATTCATCAACACTAAAAACACTTGAAATATTAGAAAATATTCCGTTTTCTGTTTTGTTATTTCTAATTTCAATTCCAACTTCTTTACCAATTATATCGTCTGGAGTAACATCTTCGATTCTTCCAGCTGTCGCCATTAACAATTGATACATTGGTTGGCTTGGATAATGTATTAGCAAGAAATTTTGAAACATTGTCTTTATATCTCCATCATCCATATATATTCCAAATTCCACCTTAGCTCTTTGAGTTATACCTGTAGGTGTTTTTACTGGAGAAGTTGCAGTGATTCCCTTTATTTTAGCTTTCCTTATTTCACCATCATTAAAAGTACTATAAGCTTGTCTCAATTTTAATATTGTATCATTATCAATTAATTCTATTAGGCTCTTAGGTTTGACCTTTCCTGATACTATCTTCTTAACTGCCATTATTAAATCACTCCTCAATTTAAAGACGTCTTTCAAATTATAAATATACCGGTTATTTGATTATTACATACAACTCTTTCATTGTAACCTCGCCTCAGATACCATCAGAGCCGACTACAGTAAATAATTTGAGATAAAAAAGACTCCGTAAATGTTTTCATTAAAATTTGCATACTTTTTTTCCATTGCTAACCCATTAAAAAAAGCTTAAAACCTTAAACCCACCACTCTCCCATAAGCTCCTTTATTCTTTAATTTGCTACCATTTTCATTTTTTTTAGAAAAAAAGATAGAAATCCTATCTTTTCTTATGTTCTAAAGGAGCTTCTTCACAATCTCTTTTGATACATCAAACTTATTCATTATAATTCCTGTAATCTCACCTTTTGAAAGTCCTTCTTTAATCAACTCAAAAATTAAAATTGTTATTTGTATTATAATAACTATATTCTTCATTTTTTCAGCTCCTCTTGAAATATTCTCTTAATGCAAAAGAACTCCCTAAGATTAATTCATCCTAAAGAGTTCTTTTGTTTATATAATATATATTTACTTTTACCTTAGACTTTTACTCATCGTCCCTTATCCATCGACCGACTTCTCCACATCTAGGACATTTCAATCTCGTAACATTCGATAATGTGTTTGTCCCTGTTGCATTTTGTTTTGGAATTCTTTCTACTATGTCTCCTAACAATTTACCTAAGCCTGAGAATATGGCTTCTCCACTTGACATCTTATAACCGCAATTACCACATTTTTGACCACTCATTGTTGTTCCTCCTAGAATTTCACTAATTTATAACACTTTTCACATATCCATATTTTTTTATTTGCCAAAGTTACTATTCTTTTAGTTGCCATATTCTTATGACATAACTCACATTTCTTTAACAAATTAATCTTTTCAAATATATTACTCATCGTAATCCTCAAAAATAGCTTTATATTTTATTATTAAACTAATAGTTTATCCTCTCATTGCAGCGATATTGGCTTCTTCTTCCTCTCGTTTTTTCTTTTCTGCATCTGTTTCCTCATGCACAACCTTCATAAAATAATCTTTTTCATATTGATAATTACCAAAGAATTGTCCTGGTTGTAGTTCTTCAAAAATTCCATTAGCATATACCTTTAAAGTTCCAAGATAACTGCTTCTATCATTAGCATTTATCATTCCAAACAGCCAATACTTACCTTTAGCATCCTCTCGTATAGTATCCTCTGCAAGTGTATCAACCTTGAAATTTTTAGCTCCTCCAGTTAATCCTATACTTATCCCTGCACTATTATATTGGTGATGTTGACGACATAAGTCTACAGCTTCATCTCTTGTAAATTCATCATTACTTGATATAGTTTGTGTTGCTGTACTTGCCTGTGTGTTATTATTCACATTTGTAGAATTACTACTATTAGTATTTGTATTAGTATTTCCACTATTAACATATCCTTGCCAAACTCCATTATTAGTAAAGCTTGATATTTGTCCATCTGTTAAAACTGTTCCAGTAGCCATTGTTCCATCTGCTTTTAAATAATACCAATTACCATTATCTTTAACCCATCCTGCTTTCATATAGCCATTACCATCAAAGTAATACCATGAATTACCGATTTTATCCCAACCAATAGAATATCCGCCATTTGCTTTTGAATACCACCATCCAGTATTATTTTGTCTCCATTCCGCATTAGCTCCCACTGGTGCTACTGCTAGAATACTTGTTGTTATTAGCAGCCCCATTGTTATTATCTTTTTTAAGTTTAGTTTTCTCATTACTATTATCCCTCCATAATTTCTTTTTGTATTTCAAATACTTTCTCTTTTGAAAGTTACTTGATGAATATATTGTAGTTTAACTGCTTGGACATATTTTGTCCTTTCCGATATTTTATTTACATTCAGTATCTATTAAGTGCCTAAGCCATCTTTCGGAATATCCAAGCTCTCTAGATAGTGCTTTTAGATTTTTACCATCATATTCTTCTAATCTCTTTAGAATATACTTCTTAGAATATAGCCTTATAGGGAAAGTTATCTGTTGTCCTTTGTAATACTTGTTTATCTTTCTTACGGTTTCAATTCCTAATATCTGAACCATTTCTTCATAGATTCCATTGAAATCGCTAGTGTCTATAGCTCGTTTTCTTATTTTTATTCCCCCTCTCGCTGTTTCTAATCTAATAATAACGAGTCTATTTTGATTAATCATGTGCATTCTTCCTTGTAAAATTCCAAATTGTATTTATACTGCATTCTTACACCAAATTATCCATAGAATTTAGTATTCTGAAGCCAAAATTAGAGTTGAATATTCTACTGAATCTATTACATAAATCTTTATAATCCCTGTTATTTCAATACCTTCAAGTTCTACTACAATTTTATTTTCATATCTTGGTATCTCCTGTTTATGTTCTATGGATATACTTTTATCATCCTGCTTTGATATTTTGAAAATCTGTAGATAGTCTACCTTCATTTTCTCCTTTAGTTCATCTATCATGCTCCACATTAGAATTTGAAGCTCTATTGGTACTATTTCATTTGCTTCTCTGCTTACATATTTCTTTCCATTAAACATTTTTATCTCTCTACTTTCTATTTATTTTTGTATATGAAAAAAGACTACCTCTCCTATGAAAAGTAGCCTTATTAACAATCTATTTCTGCATACATATATTCTTCACCATGTTCATTCTTTGCTATTAATTTTGAATCAAAACTTAGAAGTTCTTCTACTTCAATACCATTTACAAGTTCTCTTATAACTTGGTCTTTGCTAGTCCCATTCATCCAGTATTCTATTAGTGAATCTTTATCCAATAGCTTATCTACAAATCTTTCTTGGCCTAGCATATTTTCAAGTTTTTTTCTTGCTAGAAATGTCAAATCACTGTCTTTCTTATAGATTATTATCCCTTCATCTATTGCAACATATCCTTCTTCCTCTACTGCTTCAATATACATTATTACTTCACTTATTCTTAGTTCCAAGTTAGAATTGTTTTTTATCCACAGAAATACATTTATTTTCAAGTTATCAACATCATTCTCCCCAATTTCTGTTGCTAGTTTCAATGCCTTATCAAAATCTTGTAGTAATTCCTCTTTGAATTCTCCATCTATTTTTGATATTAGAGCTTCTACATACTCAAACTTCTTTGGCTCTATATTGCTATACTTATTTATTACCGAATTTATTTCATTCATCATGAAGCTTTGTATTATTGATGAAAAGTTATTGTTATTCATAGTCATTTTTACACATCTCCATTTCTTATTTGACTTATTATGTTTTCTTAGATTATGCCTTTTTCTTCTTCCTTTACATTTTATTGATTTCCCTGTTCTCCCCTTTTCCATTTTTACATTTCCCTCTCGAAAATTCTTACTGTCACTCATTTTCCCCGAATTCCCCTGTTTCCCTCTCAATTTTTATGCTATTCTTATTTTTTATCTTAGATTTACAAAAAACTTTTATAGAAATTATTATTTTTACTAGGGGATTAGGGGCTTCTAGGGTAACTGTTGATATTACTAGATTTACAGTTAGGGGATTCTGCCCCATTATTTTTTTCTTATGGGGCTTTTGCAAAATATTATTTATTAATATCAATTTTTTATTACATTGGAATACGTTTTTATAGTAAAATACGCTTATAGATTTCACCCGAATCTATAAAAAAATCCTAATTACTATTTACTTAGCAATTAGGATTTTTTATCATTATTCAATTCTTGTTTTAGCATATCAATGAATTCATCTGAAAACACCTTGTTTACAAACGCTTTCTTTAATAGCTCTAGTAGTTGAAGTTCAGTTATATCAAGGCTTCTTGGAATGTATCTATTATCTCCCCTTATAGTGTCTTTATATAATGCAAATCGTATCTCCTCACGCTTCTTCTCCTTTACTTCGATTCTCTCTATACAGCTATAATAATCATCATCTTCTATACTTACTTTATTATAGATTTTGCAATAGCTCGTTTCTTTGATTATTTTAGTTTCAGTTTGCTTTGCCATTTCTTATTACAACTCCTTTTCTATTAGAATTTCGTGAAGCTCCTTAGTTGAAAACACTACAATTGAATAATCATCGGATAATAGAAAAAGTGATGAATAGTACTCAATACCATCATCACTCTTTACAATATCTGTATACTCTGGAAGTAGTCCTTTTATACTATTAGCTTTTATTTCTGCAACATCTTCCTTTAATTCCAATATTGTAATATACCCTCCCATTTCTTCCAGTTCCCTGTTTTCAGAATAGTTTTCATCTAGTAGTCTTATTATTTCTTCTGCTTCCTTTAGCATTTCCTTTGAGTATTTTTCTTTTAGCTCTTCTAGCTGTTCAAGCTTGTATAATTTTTTCATAGTCAATTCCTCCTCAAAATAGAAAAAGGAATACTCAAAGATCTTATAGCTCTAAGTATTCCTCTTATTAATCACATCATTATAATATATATTTGAGAATTTATTTGTTACTGAAATATTCTTTTAATTTTATGCAAGCTTTATAATTCAAATCATAGTATTCTTCTTTGGACATAGTATTTTTGAAATATTTATCATAGCTTTTATCGATAGAACAAAGGATAGGTCTTTTTTCATAAATTGAACATTTATTAATATCATCTTCAAAATACTTACATACCCCATCACCTCTATCCAAATGCTTATAAATATCATTTGTAGCTACAGATCTACAACAATATCCACACATATCACATTTGAACATTTTAGCCTAACCTTTTTACAAAACTTTCTCCACTTTCTAAAGCTTTTTGACTTTCTGGCATCAACTCACCGTTTTCATTTAATAACGATGTATCAATAACTACTTTTATTGTCTGAGCTATCTGTACACAAGCATAAATATTTTTCTTCATACTATCTGGATATGTGTTCCAATCTGTACCACACGTATCAATTCCATATTTCAAAATTGCTACTGAATTAACAAAATATTTATTAAGTTTATCTAGTAACTCACATAGATTATCAGCTCTCGTAGAAATAGCTGATAACATTGTTACTATAGTTTTACTTTGAGCTTCAAACTCATTTGCTTTAGCATTGTTTGCTCTTGCATCATAGTAAGCTTTTTCTGCTTGCTTTGCAAAAATTACTCCTCCTATTGCTAATGCTGGACCAGCTACGATTCCTCCAAGTACAGCCATTCCACCAGCCATTCCAAATCCACCTGCGGACAAAGCTCCTCCACCAAGCCAAGCTAATGTTGCATTAGTTGCCGCTACTCCAGTTAAGGATGTAAGTGCTGTTCCTGTTGTAGCTGTAACTAAAAGTCCACCAAGACCTCCCATAACAACATTGTAAGTTCCAAATGCTAATAATGCTCCTCCACCAATAGCACTTAGTCCATTAATAGCTATTTCTTTTGCTTCAAATGATGCTTCTTTTAGCTTTTTAAACTCTGGACTTTGAGGATTAAAATTTCTTAATTCATCCAATCCCTCGCTATCTTTTAGATTTATATTTTTTATTTTTTCAAAATTAACTATAAACTCATTTATACTTGTAGTTAACAGTTCAATTTTTTTTCTTCCTAAATTCTCTATCGATACTTTGGTTTTATTTCTTGCTGTATTTATCGCATCTTCTGCTCTTTTGGCTGTTTCATTTGCCTCCTGATTAATACTTTTTGCTAAATCCATATCATTTTTAGCATCAATTCCTTTTTTTACTCCTAATGCACCTGCTGCAATTGCTGCTGCCCCTATTATAAATGGTATTGGCATATTGATTCCTCCTAATTAATTATAATATTTTAAAATTCAAGACTTAATGTATCATCTTTCATAAAGCTATCAAATTGATTGAAATTTTTAAATTGTAAGGTTGCTCCCAATTCAATAGCAATATTATTTAAACCTTGAGTAAATAATGTAATATCATTATTATTAATAGCTATATCCATTGTATTAAAGCTATTATTGAACACCTCTTGTCTATTTTGAAAAAATTTATTAATAAATAATTCTAATTCTTTTCTTTCTGCATCCATTGATTCAATAGATGCCTTACATAGAGAATTTATAATTTCAAACCTTTGCTTTGAAATTTCAGCTTCTTTTAATATCTGCATTGAAGCATTATAGATACTAGAACTTGCCATATATCCAATCATTCCTCCAACGACTGTTCCTACTCCTGGTAAAATTGCAGTTCCAATTGCTGCCCCAAAGCTTGCTGATAGCATTCCTGTTCCTTTTTCTCCTAACTCTTGAACTAATTCAAGCTCATCAATTTCACCTTTGGCATATTTTTTTATAGATTGACCAACTTGTAAAGTCGTAGTTGCAATCATTGCTGGTAGAGATGTTTTTGATAAATTAACAAACACACTATTATTACTAGATGCCATAAAACCTCTAATTGCAGTATCGCTAGCACCAGTAATGTATCCTAGAGCTGAACCCTTTGCAACATCAACTGCTGAATCATATAATGCATCTGAAAATTCTTTTTCGCCTTTCATTACATAAATTATATTTTTAGATATAGATAAAGTTCCTGACATTATTGCGGCTGCTTTAGCCTGTTCAATTCCAGATTTGTGTGCTATTTTTGCAACATTTCTAGCAGTTGCTAATTTAGGATGTTCTCTTAAAAACATAGCTTCCTTCGATGTAATGCCACTATCTTTTATATTTTCGCTTATTTTCTGATATTTTTTTGCTTGTGCTTCTAATTCTGTTGCCTTTTGGGAATTTCCAAGCTGCTTCTGTTTTGATGATTCTGAAAACAGTTCATTTGCCTTTTTTTCTGCAAATTCCTTAGCTATGCCATACTGCTCTTTAGGCACTAAAATATCATTATCTCTATATCTATCCCACTTAGAATCCATTAGTTTTTTAACCAAGTTTTCAGAACTCTTTTGTATTTGTTCTTGAGTTTCATATGCTCCACAAAATTTCATCTGGGCTCCCCACATAGGATCTTGCCCATTCATCACAACATTTCCATTAATATCAACTGAAACCACATCAAATCTTGTATCATTACCTCTTCCAACATCATTAGACCTACTAACTCGGTTATCACTTCTATTTATTATATTTTCAGCATTAGTTTTACTTACATAATCAACCTCTGCTGAAAAACCCGCTTGTTGTTTTAAGTTTTGATATCTAAAGTTTTCATTAACTTCTGATTCAGAAATTTGCTTTAATCCTTTTTTTATCAAATCTCCATTACTATCAAATGTTCCTGTATATCCCTTAATATGCTCACTTGCGGCACGTCCATATCTCTCGATTTGTTCTGTTGCCATAGCTGCATTTACAGTTGCAAACATATCTCTATCTTTAGTTTTATCTTTGTTTTCTTCCATATCATCACTTCTTTACAAAAAAATTAAGTTATTAGTTATATAATTCATACATTTTTTTAATAGTTTCTTTAATCTCTTGCCTGTATGATTCAGGTCTTAGCACCTCTAAAAATTCCTTCTGAGAAAGTATCCATCTCTTCACACCTTCCCCATACACTTCTGCTTCAATTATCGGTTTATTGTCTTTTTCATCATATCTTATTATTTTAGAAGTTGGTAATCTATCAAGAATTGCTTCCAAAGAATCTCCCCAGAACTTGAATTGTATTTTCATTAGTTCTCCTGTATACATGAATTGTATCTTTTTATGGAATTCACCTTCTTCAAATCTATCTTTGTATGGCATTGAGAATGTTTCTTCTGTTATGTCATATTTTTCGAATCTATCAACTCTAAATACAACTGGATGATTTTTATCTTTGCCTACAATCTCTCCAACAAGATAGAAATAATACTCGCTAAATACTAATCCTAATGGTTTCAGTTTATATTCTCTAACTTGTTTATCTTGCCTTTGATACTTTACTTCAACTAATTTTTGTTCTTGAATACTAACACTGATTTCCCACATAAAATCAATTATATTCTTTCCATGCTTTGGTGGTATATAATTAAATCTTTCATTTCTAATTGCTTTACTTATTGAATGATTATCTTCACAATGTGAATTCAATATGTCTAATATCCTATCCATTTCTTGTTTTGAAAAAGCTCTTGATTCAAGGATAATCTTTGATAATGCAAAAATATCTTTATCTGCAAACTTAAATCCTGCTTTATTTATCATCTGATATCCTTTTAGTTTTCTATTATAAATTATAGCTCTAGATGCTTTAGGATCACTCTGCAAATAGTAATTATTCAAGTCATTTATATCTCTTTGTATAGTTTTTTCATCTACCTCATTGTATATTGCTAACCTTTCTTTATCTATGATTTCACCTTTATTTAATTTTTCATATAAATGTAAGATTCTATCTATTTTTGGTTTTCCCTCTTTTTTCTGCATATTTTCCTCCTATTTCCCTTTTTTATTATTATATAACAATTCAAGGACATATTTTGTCCTTGAGCAAAAAAAATAACCTATATCATAATTTCATATGATATAGGTTATTTCTTTAAACCAATTATCCATTTTCAGTAAATTTATCATTCACTTATGATATGGTTCACCCTTCATTATCCTAAACCCTCTATAAATCTGTTCCAGCAACATAACTCTAAACAACTGATGTGGAAATGTCATCTTTGAAAAGCACAATTTATAATTTGCTCTTGCTAAAACACTTTTTGAAATTCCAAGGCTTCCTCCAATTATAAACGCTATATTTGAATTACCCGTGACTCCCAAATTATCAATATAACTTGCAAATTCTTCTGAAGTTAATTGTTTTCCTCCTAGATCCATTGCTATTACAAACATATTATCTTTGATTTTGTTTAATATTGCTTGGCCTTCTTTTTCCTTGATTGCCAGTTCTTCTTTTTCTGAAGCATTATCTGGTGTCTTTTCATCTGGCAATTCTATTATGTCTAGTTTACAATATCTGCTTAATCTCTTTGAGTATTCATCTATTGCATCTTTTAAATATTTCTCTTTGAGTTTTCCAACTGTAATTATAGTAATAGTCATTATAATTTTGCTACTAAAAGTATTTCTATATTTTTATAAGCTACCTTTTTTAACTTAACTTTTTTATTAACTAAATTAAATCCAAGTAAAAATACCTTTAACAGCCTCTCCTTTCATAAACTTTTATAAATTAATTTTATACTAAACGCTTCTTACTTTTTTCTTTACTCTCATTCCATGCAATCTATATGCTGTAAGTATTGCACCAATGGCACATATAAAACCTGCTGCTATATAAACATAGTGCATTCCATACACAAATACATCATCTCTGCCTTCTATATATCCTGTAACATGATAACCTATTTTTTTACTCATGAAGCTATATAAAAGTGTTGTTGATAATGATATTCCAAAAACCATCCCTAAATTTCTTACAAGAGCATTTATACTTCCTGCAATACCTAATTTATCTCTATCTACAGTTGACATTACCAGTGAATTATTTGGTGATTGAAACATTGCATTTCCTAAAGTCATTACTGCTATAAATATAATTAATATACCTATATAGGAATATTGTGTTAAGGTTGATATTAAAAATAACCCCAAGCTAGTTCCTAAAAGTCCTATAAAGGTTAGTACTTCTGAACCTACTCTATCTGACATGTATCCGCTTATTGGAGCCGCAACTGCTAATATTATTGGTGATACCATCATTATTAATCCCGCATACGATGGGCTTAATTTCATTACATATTGTAGATAAAATGGTAGTATTATATTTGAACAGCTTATTGCAACAAATGAAATAAATGCGCAAAATACACTAAGGGAAAATAATGAATTATTAAATATTTGAAGATTTAATAATGGATGTTTTATTCTTTTTTCTACATTTATAAATACTACAAATAATATTATTGAAGTTATTAAACACAATATAATAATTATATTGTTAAATCCAATTTCTTTACCAAAGGTTAATGATCCAAATAATAATACCATGGTTATACCAAATAAAACTGCACCCATTAAGTCCAATTTTTCATTATTGTTATTATTGCTTTTAGGTAAAGTTTTCATTGCAAGTACAAGGGCTAATATACCTATAGGTACGTTTATTAAAAATATGTATTGCCAGCTTAAAGCAGAAACAATTATTCCACCTATTGGCGGTCCTACCATTGAGCCTAAGGCTACAAAAGTACCATTTAAACCTAAAGCCCTGCCTCTTTCTTTGCTTGGAAATACATGTGTTATTATTCCATGACTTGTTGACATAGTTCCAGCTGCTCCTATAGCTTGAAGTCCTCTTGAAATAACCAACATTATTAATGAATTAGATATTCCGCAAGTCAAAGAACCTATTGTAAAAATAATAATACCAATTTTAAAAACTGTTGTCTTTCCTATAATATCTGCTAATCTTCCAAATACAAGAATTGTTCCTACAATTACTATTAAATAGCTTGTAACCACCCATTCTATAGATGCCATACTTACTGAAAGTTTTTCTGCCATAACAGGTAATGCAACATTTACAATACTACCATCAAGAGTTGCCATAAAGGTTAACAATACTGTAGTAAGTAATATTACCCATCTTCTTTTATGCATTTCATCGTTTATGTTTTTCATATAATTTATCCTTTCTGCTTATTACTTCAAATAAACTAAATTAGATTATAATATACTTTTATTATTTGCACAAATAATAGGATAATTCATTTTATAAAAGAATATAATCCACAACTATAATTTTTAAGTTAAAACTTATCCACAAATTCTCCTCATTTTATGGATAAGTGTGTACTATTTATTGAATTTTTTTATCTTATTCACACATTTCAAACTTTTATTTAAATCCATATTAAACAAAAAGAGTGGCTAATCCACTCTTTTTTATTGATGAAATTTCTTACTTGCACTCATCAAATTTCATATTGTGATTTGTAGCTTTTATAAAAGTGCAAGCTTACTAATAAGCATTTAATTTAGTTTAGCTTAAATGATCCAACCATTTCATTTAAATTATCTGATGAATATTCTAAAACTTCAGTAGCTTGTTTTAATTGCCTTATTTCTGATAATATCTTTTTAACCATTGTTAAGGATTCTTCACTCTTATTTGAACTATGCTCTGTTGACTGCTCTATTTTATCAGCCATAGTGCTTACATTATTCATTACTTCTCCAACATTTTCACTTTGAGAAGAAGTTATTTTTGCAATTGACTGCATAGCTTCAGCAATTATGTTTACATCATCATTAATTTGGTCAAATGAATCAATAGAATTTTTTACACTTCCTGTTGAAGTGCTCACCTTAGTGTTTATTTCTCCTGCATAATCAACAGTAGCTTGTGTTTGCTCTTGTACCTGCTTAATAACATTGCTTATTGATTTAGTTGCCGTTTCTGTTTCTAAAGCAAGCTTAGATATTTCTTCAGCAACAACAGTAAATCCTCTACCACTTTCACCTGCTCTTGCTGCTTCTATTGATGCATTAAGTGCTAAAAGCTGAGTTTGTTTACTAATATTACTTATTACATTAATAACCTCACTTATCTCTTTTGAATATCCTTGTAATGTACTGATTGACTTAACAGTTTCAGAGATTGTACTCTCTAAATCTTGCATATTGTGTAAAACTTCCTTTGATGCATTTTGTGCTTTGGATGAATTTTGATTAGTGCCTTCAATTATACCTGAAACTTCTAAAATAAGGCTATCCATTTCTTGAATTGATGCAGTAATTTCTGAAAACTTATTTTTAGTATTTTGAAATACTACATTTTGCTCTTTTGAATTTTCTAATAAACTTATTACTGTATTTTCTATTATTCCCATACCTTTTTTTACTTCATTTGTTATATTAGAAACTATGTTAACTGATTTCTTTGTAGTCCTTGCTGATTTTTTAACTCTGTATAACATACTCATTTGATTATTTATAAATTTATTAAACCATCTTGATAATTCACCAATTTCATCTGATGATATCTTTTTAACTCTTTTTGTTAAATTTCCTTCTCCTTCTGCTATATCTTGTAATATATTTATCGTTCTGCTTAAAGGTGATGAAACCATCTTCTTAGAAATCACTAACGCAGATAGGGATAAGATGACCCACATTCCTAAAGATGTAAATATACTCATATCTGGTGCTATCTTTGTAGTAATTAAATTTATTGCTATTAACACTGCTGACATAACGGATATAGCCATTGGCATTTTTAAATTTATACTTTGGAAGTTATATATTTCATCTATATCTCCTTCACACATCATTCCCCAAACTTCCTCACAATTAGGAGGATTTATTAAAGTTCCCTTTCCGCCAACCATAATATGTCTATAATCTGGATACCCAGGCCAACAATCTAAGTTTTGTCCATTTTTAATAGTATTTGCTACGCCTTGGTGTAATTCATTAGTTGCAGGATCAGTAAATATAATTTCAAATTCAGTATGTTCTTGGATTTGTACAATTCCCCACCTTTTAGTTTTAACACCTTCCTTTAGATTATCTCCTAAAGTAAAAGTATTGTCTTCAAACCTACTTCTTGAAATTGCCGTTCCAGGCTTAATTCCTCTATTGGACTTTACCATAAACAAATAGTTATCTCCAGAATCCTTATATATATGAGTATCTTCATCTTGAATTACATTACTCATATCATCATTTAATGTTCTACAGCATAATATTCTAATTTGACCATTGTGATTCTTACATCTGCTAGAAAACATTAAAGTAACATCATCAACAAATTTTTTACCACTTAAATCTGTATCTAACGTTCTTTTATCTATATATGGTCCATACATTAAAGGTTTATCATCTAATCCAGCTTTAAAATTAGGAAGATCACTCATATTTAATCCTTTGTGTTCTTTACATGAAGAAACTGACACAACCCCATTTTCATCTAAAACAAATATTTCACAAAAATCTTCATGCTTTTTTACATTTTCAACTAAGTAATTATATATTATGTCATCATCATCTTCTAATGCTACAAGGGAATTTTTAATGTTATCTAATTGAGCCCATTTATCATTAAACCAATTCTCTAATGCCTTTTTCCTTCCATTAGATATTCCTTCAAAAACTTTTTCTGAATGTTCCCTCAAATTTCTGTTAAGTAAATATTTAAGTTTTAAATTCATACTTATTCCTCCCCAATAATCTTATTGCCTATTTTATTTTTATAAAAAATAAAGCACTAATAAAGATTGTTTAAATCTTTTATTAGTGCTGCCATAGCTCTTTTATTCTATTTTTTACTTATTCTGTATTATACTTTAGTATAATTATACCAACTATATTCATATTTGTGAATTGTTATTTTTCATAAAAAAAGAGAAAAGAAAAAAGTCCTATCATAGAATATAGAACTTTTTAACTTATTCTTTATATTTAAGTATGTAAAAACAATAACTTATTTCTCATAGACCTGAATATATGTCCATCTTAAATTTTTAACAAACAATTATACTAAGTCTTAATAAGAAATCTCTCTCTAAGTAATTAGAAAATACTATTTGTTTTGTCCACAACACTTTTTGTATTTCTTTCCGCTTCCACATGGGCATGCATCATTTCTTCCAACTTTGTCTGTATTTCTTACAATTTTAGATTCTTTATATTGTTTTTGAATATCATTTCTCTTTTCTTCTGAGAATATTCCATCCCATTGTGGTAATGTATATAGATATTCAGCTTTAGCATCTAACATGTTAAAGTATAAAGTTTCTAAGTCTAATTCTAATTCTAATTCAGTATCAGCATCGATAGTTTCAAGATCATATTGTTTCTTTAAACTATCATTGATTCCATCCATGAACCCCATAGCAAATTCTACTGTAGAATTATAATCCTTAGCTAATTGATTAATAGTAACCTTCTTAACTTCTTTATGATTAGCTAATAAATCCTTGTATATTGATTTTTCTAATTTGCTATATTCTGCCCAGAAAGCATTTTCTCCTTTAGTTTTTACATAGTCAACAACCATTTCTGTCCAATCTGTATATAAACTCATTTTTAAGTCCTCCCTTAAATCTTCATTATTTATATATAATTTTTTATAAAATATAAACTTAAATTAATTAAATTTTTATATAGCTACTAGGATTATGCCTATTTGCCATAGTTAATATTATGTCCTCTTTTTGCCTAATTCCATTTTCATTTAGCACATTTAAAACTGTTTGATATGCTAAATCAGGTTGATTATTTGTATTACTTAAATGGCCTAAAATAATCTTTTTTTGTGCTGAACATTTAGATAATTCAACAATAGCATTTCCACAATCATCATTAGATAAATGTCCTATTTCACTAAGTATTCTTCTCTTTAATGAGTATGGATATGGCCCAAATTTAAGCATATTAACATCATGATTACTTTCAAGAAGTATCACTTCTGAGTCTTTAATATTATTAAATATTTCCCGGGTAAAGGTTCCAAAATCAGTTGCTACACTTATGCTCTTTCCAGCAGAGCTTACTGTATATCCCATAGGTGCTGCAGCATCATGAGGTATATTGAAAGCTTTAATGCTCATATCATTTATTTCAGTAACTGACCTTTTATCTATTACTTTTATATTATGCTCTTTTACTTTTCCAATTGAACTTTCCATAGCAGACCAAGTATCTGCATTTGCATATATAGGAATATCGTATTTTCTAGATAATACTCCTATACCTTTAATATGGTCACTATGCTCATGAGTTATAAAAATCCCATTTATCTCATTTGGAGATTGACTAATTTCCTGCAATGCCATGTCAATTTTTTTCCCAGGGAGTCCTGCATCAATCAATATCTTAGCTTTATCTGAAGCAATAAACATACTATTACCACTACTACCACTATATAAAGAACAAAATATCATTCCTACTCACTCCCCCTTTGAGATTTTTATTGCTCTTGAACTTTTATTCTACTAATGTCTGCTCCTAGAGCCTTAAATTTATTTTCTATATGAGGATAACCTCTATCTATATGCTCTATACTAGTTATTTCTGTAGTTCCTTCTGCAACTAGCCCTGCTATAACCATAGCTGCACCAGCTCTTAAATCAGTTGCCTTTACTACAGCTCCAGTTAACTTTTGCGAACCATCAATAATTGCAACTCGGCCTTCAACCTTTATATTTGCACCCATTTTCTTTAGTTCATCTATATGTTTATGCCTATTTTCCCAAATAGATTCTGTTATTAAGCTTCTTCCTGGAACAATGCTTAATAATGATGACATTGGCTGTTGAATGTCTGTAGGAAAACCTGGATATGGAGTTGTCTTGATATTAACACCCTTAAGAGGTGCATTCACAGTCACTCTTACACAGTCATCTCCCTCTTCAATTACAGCTCCCATTTCTGTAAGTTTAGCGGTGATTGATTCCAAATGCTTTGGTATTACATTTTTAATGTAAACATCTCCACCTGTTGCTGCTGCTGCTATCATAAATGTACCAGCTTCAATTTGATCTGGTATTACACTATATGAACAGCCCTTCAGACTCTTTACACCTTTAATTCTTATTACGTCAGTACCAGCGCCTCTTATATCAGCACCCATTGAATTTAAGAAATTTGCTACATCAACAACATGAGGCTCTTTAGCAACATTTTCTAAAGATGTAACCCCTTCCGCAAGTGTAGCTGCTATCATTACATTGATTGTTGCTCCTACTGAAACTACATCAAAAAATATATTAGCACCAACTAATTTTTCAGCCTTAACATTAACTGCACCATGTTCTATAACAACTTCAGCACCTAGTGCTTCAAATCCCTTTATATGCTGATCAATAGGTCTTACCCCTATTGGACAACCACCTGGAAGAACTACTCTCGCTTTTTTAAATCGTGATAATAAAGCTCCGATAAAATAATATGAAGCTCTCATTCTTCTAACATCATCTATTGATGCATCACAATTATCTACATTTGTACTATCTATTTCTAAAGTATTATTATCTATTTTATTTATATTACAACCTAAGCTTTTAAGTATTCTCTCTAAGCAGTGTACATCTTCAATATCTGGTATGTTATCAATTATGCATTTTCCCTCACTTGCCATTATTGCTGCTGGTAATATTGCTACAGCTGCATTTTTAGCTCCGTTTATTTCAACGCTGCCCTTTAGCAAGTTTCCTCCGTTTATAACTAATCTCTCCATTGAATTCACCCTATCTATTAAAATCTATATTAATCAATTTATCGTAATTTGCATTATTAACCTATTTTATTTAAAATCTACTTTAATTATTATAACATAAACAAAATTTATTTAAATATATTTTTTCAGTGTATTACTACTTTTTTAAGAGTATATAATATTTAGCAAGTTTTTTTACTGTCATGTCAGTAATATAGTCCCATATTATACATATAATTCAAAATAAATATGAGCAATTATGTTAAAATATGTGTTATATTACATAATTATTATTTACATTGATTATTTAATTATTCTTCTATTCTTTTATTTTGTTTATTGTGTTATAATTTATTATAATTTTGAGTATAATGCTAATTGAGATTGTGAGGTTTATCATGAAGTACTATATAGTTGCATTATTTGATGAGGAAACCTATCAAGTAATATCACCAATACAAAGAAATATGTCAAAAAAATTCAGAGCAAATAGAAATTCTCCAATGCCTTTTGTTTTATTAACAACTATTGAAAAACCAAACTTAGATAAGTTATATCCAGTTGTAGATAAAATTATAAATCCTTATAAGAGTTTTAGAATTAATGCAGTTGATTCTGTATATTTATTTGAACCTACTAAAAGCATTAATTTAAAACTAGAAGATAAGGGCTACATAAAAAGAATTTCCCGTTGTCTTTTAGATGAACTAGAGCTTAACGGATTTACTGTTAGTGCTTATGAAGATAATTTCGTTTCTTTAGCTAATGTAAATTATGTTCCTAAGGATTCTAAAAAACAAGAAGTTAAGTTAAATTTTCCAGAGATATATTCAAAAGATAACTTTGTTAAATTAAGAATTAAAAGCATTGAAATCTGGAAATCACCATTAGCAAAGAAAAATGTTCCATTAAAATCGTATATATTAAGAGATTTTTAGATATTTCTAAGATTGTACTAAATAAAAATTGTTTAGCACAATCTTATTTTTTATGTTATTTTTAGTATAAAAATTTTCTATAAAGTTAAAATTTTCAGAAATATTAAAATTTATTTTTTTGTATTCGTTTTCCGAACTTTCTTTTATTTTAAAGATTTTGTAAAATAATATTATTAGTAGAAATGCAGGAGGATTCGTTATGAATATTCAACCACTATTTAAAGTACAAAAAAAATACAATGATAGTCTACCAATAAACAGTGAACTTACTTCTCACAAATTACAGGTTCGTAAGAATTTAGAATTTGAAATAGCACTTGGAACTTTAGCTAATGAAACTAATTGCTTTAATTACTTAAAGAAAAAAGCTATTCCTATCAACTTGACTTCAGTATTTAACAAATATATAAATTGCCTTTCTTTAGCTTTAACATTAGGTATAGATCATAAATACACAGATTTAATTGCAGTTTCTATAAACCCCAACGACTATTGCTTAAGCGATCAATTCTTAAATTTATATATAGATATAAATGATTTAATTGCTTCTCCATCAATGGATCACTACTTAACTTTGTTTGAAGACTTGTTAAGTTTAGGTTTAACTCTAGGCTTTACAGAAGAACAAATTCATAATGCATTTATTAAAGAACTTGATAGTTTAAGTGTTCTTTAATAATTTTTATAATTAAATATACATAATACTATTTTTAGTTAACAGGCTTCCTGTCACCACCATGGTTATTTCATATAATATTTAATAAACTTAAGGGAATAATACTCTTGAGGTGATATTATTATGTTTGGAATAATATGTGCAATAATTTCTGGAATTGCAATGAGTGTGCAGGGAGTTTTTAATACTCGTTTAGGTGAAAAAATAGGAATTTGGGAAACTACCCTATTAGTTCAAATAATTGCTCTTG
Source organism: Clostridium sp. C2-6-12 (assembly GCF_009928485.1). GTDB lineage: Bacteria > Bacillota > Clostridia > Clostridiales > Clostridiaceae > Clostridium. Next base: position 91,282 of record NZ_JAABNP010000023.1, read on the forward strand.
TCATAAGCTTAATTGTATTTTTAATTTGGGGCAATGGTAGTTACTCCAATTTAAAGGATGCCAATAAACTATATTTATTAGGTGGAATTCTGGGTGTTGTAATAACTTTTACTGTTATGAAAAGCGTAAGTTCAATGGGCCCTTCCTTAGGAATTGGAATTATATTGGTGTCTCAATTGCTTACAGCTGCACTTATAGATGCCCTTGGACTATTTGGAACTGAAAAAATTAGTTTATCCTTAAATCACTTTTTAGGTATTGCCATTATGATTACTGGTATTATAATATTTAAATACAATCATTAAGGGATATGATAAAGAGTAAAGTTATATGTTATTAATTTTATATCCCTAAGAAGGGATGTATATAATTTGAATTTTTTTTCTAATATTAAATTTTTATCACAGTTAACATTGAATAATGTTAAAGAATATTTTAAAGAGAGTCAGGAAGTAAAATCTGATGAGATTATAGAAAACTCTATAAATTGGTTTGGTCATGCCACTACTGTGATTAATTTGTCTAATAAGATAATTATTACTGATCCAGTGCTTTCAAGCCTTTTAGGGTACTTTAAGCGAACTGTAAAAAAGCCATCTTATATAAACAATTTAATAGTTGATTATATATTATTATCTCATGGTCATATGGATCATTTAAACTTCTCTTCACTTAAGCAATTAAATAAAGATGCTGTAATAATTGTTCCAAAAGGATATTTTCGTATCGCAAAATTATTAGGCTTTAAAAAAGTAGTTCTATTGCATCCTGGTGATGTTTATGAAGATGATTTTGTGAAGATTACTGCTTATGAAGCAGACCATGATGGAAGACGCTTTTATTTAGGTCACGATGATGAAAGTATTTCTTTTTTAATCCAAAGGAATAATAAAAGTGTTTTTTTTGCTGGTGATACGGCTCTTACAAATAACTTTAAAGATATTACCTGTGATGTGGCTCTAATGCCCGTTGGATGTTACAAACCTGATAGATTTTCCTATATGCATTGTACTCCGGAACAAAGCTATGAAATGTTTAAAATGATGAATTGTCCAGCGATGATCCCAATACATTATAAAACTTTCAGAATTTCATTAGAAGACTTTGAAGAAACGGAACAAACCTTATTGAGTTTAAATGATGATGCAATAAAAATTATTGATATTGGTGAAACTTATATTATTTAATATTATTTTGGAGATTGTTCATTGATGGTTAAATTTAGGCTTTTCAATGCATAATCTCCATTTATTTACTGCGTAATTCTTAAAACTATACATATATTGGCCTAAAAATAATTTAGATACGTAGATCATTTGAATATATTATATTAACAATAAAATTATTTTTCATATAATATATTGAAGTAATATTATTTAGGAGTAATATATGTTTTCAATTAAAAAAAAGTTAGATAGTAATCTAAAGTACTATATATCTAATAGTTCCTACAAAAATTATAGAGTACTTATACAATACAAGGATTTTCAATCCTCAGTTGTAAAAAAAATAAATTCATATAAAGGGCATACTCATAATATTATAGAATCTGCCAAGCTTATAAGTGCTGACCTTAATGCAAGAGGCATAGATAGAATTTCAGAATATCCTGAAGTATGTAAAATATATCTAGATGAATATTTATTTTTATCCGGCCTCAATGTTACTGCTGCCAATAAAGTTCATTTTTCAGAAAATCATATTTTATCTGGAACAGGTGTTGGTATAGGACTTGTAGATAGTGGTATATTCCCTCATCCAGATTTAACTTCTCCTAGCAATAAAATAGAATTATTTGAGGATTTAGTCAATGAACTTCACTATCCCTATGATGATAATGGACATGGTACTTCTATAGCTGGAATCTTATGTGGAAACGGCATCTCTTCAAATAATGTATATAAGGGGATCTGTTGTAAAAGTAAGATATACTGTTATAAAGCATTTGACAAATTAGGTAAAGGCTTTGCTTCTGATATACTTTATGCTATTGAAAGCTTATCTAATATTGCTAAAGATAATAATATAAAAGTATTATGTCTTCCTTTTGAACTTTTAACCCACAATACTTTTATTACTTCTTGTTTTAGCTCTGTATTTGATTATGCTATTTCTAAAGGGGTAATCCCTATAATTCCTAGTGGAAGCACTTCAAATACTAAGACCTCCATCATGGGAATAGCAACCCTTCCAAATTGTATTACTGTTTCTGGTTTAGATACAACACTTCCACTTATTAGAGCTTATCCTTATTCTTCTAGCGGACCTTATGGAAAAACATCTAAACCTGATTTATCTGCAGCATGCGTTAATATTATTTCATTAAATTGCAATACTAATTATATATCTGAAAAAAATGGACTTAAACTCTATCCAAACAAATTAGATGTTCCTTATAAAACTTTTTCTGGTACTTCAATTGCTGCTGCATATATCTGTGGTTTGTGTTCCTTATTATGTGAAAAGAACCCTTCAATAACCTTTAAGGACATGATTTCCTTGCTAAAAGTTGCCTGCGAGCCTGCTCCAGATATTCCAAAACAAATTCAAGGCGAAGGTATTGTAAATATAAATAAACTGCTCTCTTAAAACAGTATGTATTTAATAAAAACTTTATAGAAAAGTTAATGTACCTTTTACTAAGAAGTACAGAATTATCCTTCTTTATAAATATAATTCTGAATTTCTTAGTAATTTTAAAATTCTTGTTAATTAATATTTGACTTTATTGCACTTATAATATGCTATAATTACTTTATAGCATATGTTTAAATATAAACTATTTAAATGAATCATTTTGAGAAAGTAATTGATTCTTAATTATAAACTCAATATACAGCTAACAAAATAATTGAAAGGTAGGTAGTAATCAGAATGAGCACATTTATGCTAAAAGGTAAGTCTTTAGGGTTCACTCCCGTTAATAATGTATTCATAGAAAAATACATGCCAGCAGCCAGAGGTGAATTTATTAAGGTTTACTTATTGATGCTAAAGCATAACATTTCTGGAGAATTAGGAGTTAGCTCATCCATACTAGCTTCCTCACTTAATTTATTAGAATCAGATATTATGAATGCACTTAATTACTGGAATGATCAAGGAGTCATAAAACTAAACCAAATAGATAAGATGGGAAACTTCAATGTGGAATTTTTAGATTTAACTGATGAATCAATTAAACCTAAAAAGACAGTTGACTTATTAGAAGCTTTAGACAGTACAAATACTAAGGATATGTTAAAGGATATTGAAATGCTTTTAGCAAGACCACTATCTCCAAATGAAATGTCTACATATTTAAATTGGCAAAGGGAGTTTGGTTTTTCTTCTGAATTAATTCTAATCTTAATGGAATATTGTATATCAAAAGGAAAAAGTGACTCTAGATATATTGAAAAAGTTGCTTTATCTTGGCATGATTTAAAAATAACTACTATTGAACAGGCACAAAACTTAATTAAAAAGACTGAGGATAAATGGATTAACATAAGAAAGATATTAACTTATCTAGGGATAAACAATACAGATATAATGAAGCCTCAACAAGATTTAATAGAGAAATGGCTCTTTATGTATAAATTCCCAACAGAGGTTATCTTAAAAGCCTGCGATGTGTGCTTTGAAAGGTTAAATCGAGCTGACTTTAAATACATTGATGGTATACTAACCAATTGGAACAAGAATAATATTAAGACATTAGAAGATGTAGCTCTCAAAGATGTAAAAAACACAAAAAGTACAAAATATACAAAAAACTATAATGCTAATAATGAAAAAGCACCTCTTAAGTTTAATAACTTTGAAGGAAGAGAATATGATTATGATTCATTAGAAAAAAAACTTTTAGGATGGGATAATGATGATTAAGGGCTATCAAACTGAAATTTTAAAAATATATGATAATCTTAGAGAAGAAGAAGTTAGAAATTTAAAGCTTAGAAAAAATGAGATTTCTACAAAATATCCTGAAATTATTGATTTAGATAATAAGATACAAAAGCTATCTTTAGAAATGGCTGTATCCGTTCTAAAATCAAGTGATGGTGAAAAGACTTTAAGTCAATACAAAGAACAAATTACTGATTTAAGAGTAAAAAAATGTGAGATGTTAGTTGAAAGAGGTTATGACCCTGAATATCTTACACTTCGTTATCATTGTAATAAATGTAAAGATACAGGATTTATAGGCAATACTAAATGTATTTGTTATAAACAAAAGTTGGTTAAATTATATTATAAAAATTCTGAATTAGAAACTGCAATAAAGACTAATAATTTCAATAATTTTGATAAGAGTTTGTTTTCAAGTCATAAACTTGGAGAAGAAAAATATTCTCCAAGAAAAAACATGGAGAATATTTTAGAATATATATTAAAGGAGTATATTCCAAACTTCCAAGAAATATCTACGAATTTATTATTCTACGGTAATCCTGGAAGTGGAAAAACCTATTTATCTTACTGTATAGCTAAGGCCATCTTAGATAAAGGGTTCTTAGTAGTATACAAAACATCTGATGAATTAATTAAGAATTTAAAGGATATAAGATTTAACAATGACTCTAATTTAGAATCCTTATTGTTAGAATGTGATTTACTAATCATAGATGATTTAGGTGCTGAATATCTTAATGAGTTCACTGTAACCGAGTTATTTAATTTAATTAACAAGAGAATTCTAGGCGGTAAAAAAATGCTTATATCAACAAACTTAACTTTACCTGGTATAACTAAACAATATAGTGAAAGAATTGCCTCAAGATTGCTTGGAGAATTTAAACTTTGCAAATTTTATTCAGAAGATATACGAATCCAAAAAAATCTTGAAAAAAACAGGTAGGAAATTTTATTTCCTACCTGTTAATTAATATAAATAGTTTTTATAAGAATATGTGAGCATGGTATTAAACCAAAGATACGCTTGCATATTTTTATTTTTGGGTTAATTTTAAATTCTTTTTTAATAAAAAAAACAAGTCCTAGTTTTAAACTAGAACTTGTTCTATTTGGCGACTCAGAAGGGGCTCGAACCCTCGACCTCCGGCGTGACAGGCCGGCACTC
>NZ_JAABNP010000093.1 GCF_009928485.1 Clostridium sp. C2-6-12
TTCTTTCTTTAGGTGTTTGTCCAGTAAGCCATTGTTCTTTTATTGTAGCTCCTATTTTTTTAGCTATTGCCTGTTTTACTCTGTTATCATCTGGAATTTCTGTTCCTGCTGTCGCAAAGAACGCTGTAAATTCTTTAACTTTTCCATCCCCAGAGCTAGTGCTTGCTTCCTTAGTTTTACTTCCTCCGCACCCGGCAAGAAGACTTAAGGACATAACTCCTGTTAAGAGTACAGAAAAAATTAATTTGGATTTTCTCATTAACGTTTCCCCCTATTTCTTATTTTATAGATCTGTACGCACCTTATTTTTGCGTCATTTTCTGTAAACGTTTCGTTTACAATGTTAGTTTATCACTTGTGCGTACTCCCAACAACCTCATAAATTATATAAAAAACATTAAAAATTATAGATTCTATAATAACCAAAACAAGTTAACACAACACACCTTACTTCCCATAGTTTTCTTATCTCAGATAAGCATGTATGCACATTCCACTTAATAAGCTACTATAGTTAATGATAAAAAATCTAAATTAATTTCACTTACTTTCTAGATAAATTCTTAATCTATTGAAGTATTGGCCTAACATTTAAAAATAACCTTCCAATCTTTTTCCTATTAAAATCATTTAATAAAAATGTAATCTAATTATATTGATAAACAACGTACATAAACTGATAAAAAGCACTTTTTATCAAAAAAATGCTTTTTATTTCCATATAATTGATGGCATATTTTAGATGCCATCAATTAATTTACTGCTTATTTCTTTCCGAATTTTTCCACTCTTCTTCTTACTTCTTTAGTAAGTGCATCTTCATAAGCTTTTAAATCTGCTT
>NZ_JAABNP010000024.1:0-81660 GCF_009928485.1 Clostridium sp. C2-6-12
AAGCCATAATTGGTCGTGAAGTTGAGCTTAAGCCAGAACTTCTAATTGCAGTTCAGCCAACAAGAGGTCTTGATGTTGGATCAATTGAATATATTCATAAGAGACTTGTAGAACAAAGAGATCAAGGAAAAGCTGTACTACTTGTATCATTAGAACTTAGCGAAGTTATGAATTTATCTGATAGAATTGCAATTATAAATAATGGAGAATTAATTGGAATAGTAAATGCTTCAGAAACAAATGAAAATGAAATCGGCCTTATGATGGCTGGAGTTCAAAAAGGAGGAGAATCGCATGAATAAGAAAGAAGCTTTGAATTCTATACTTGCAGTTGTCCTTGGATTAATTGCAGGAGCGATTTTAATGTTTGCTATAGGCAGTAATGCGGTAGAAGGATATTCTTATCTTTTTAGAGGAGCGCTTGTAAACTTTAAAAGATTTGGAGACACATTAGCAACAGCAACACCTTTAATCCTTACAGGACTATCAGTAGGCTTTGCATTTAAAACAGGATTATTTAATATAGGTACACCAGGACAAATGCTTTTTGGAGGCTTTTGTGCTTCAGTTTTAGGCTTAACATATGCAGATACTATGTCAAGACCTATATTATTAGTAGTTATGATAGTAGCAGGAGGTTTAGCAGGTGCTCTTTGGGCTTTTGTACCAGGATTATTAAAGGCTAAATTTAACGTTAATGAAGTTGTTTCATCTATTATGATGAACTGGATTTGTTACTGGATTGTTTATTATGCAGTTCCAGCATATTTTAAAGGTTCAAGTGAAACTGAATCAAAAAGTATTTCAGCAGCAGCATCACTAAAAACAAAATGGATGACAGATTTATTTAATGGTTCTTACATTAATTTAGGATTGCTTGTAGCAATTGCAGCTGTGATTATTATTTGGTTTATTTTAAACAAAACTGTTTTAGGATATGAATTAAAAGCAGTTGGATTTAATAAAAGCGCTGCAGAATATGCAGGTATGTCAGTAAATAGAAATATAGTTTTTTCAATGATGATAGCAGGATGCCTTTCTGGTCTTGCAGGTGTAGCCCAATATGTAGGTAATGCATCTAACATACAAATAGGTGTAATGCCATCTCAAGGATTTGATGGTATAGCAGTATCTTTACTTGGTGCAAATAATCCAGTTGGAATATTAATATCAGCTTTATTCTTTGGTGTATTATATTCAGGAAAAGGATTTATGAATGCTAACACAAGTATTCCACCAGAAATAGCAGATACAATAATAGCTACTATTATTTATTTTGCAGCAATAAGTGCAGCAGTTCCAATGATAGTAAATGCTGTAAAGCATAAGAAAGCTATGGCAAAAGCTAAAGCAGCTCAAAATTCAGGTACTGATACGGTGCATGAAGTAAAAGCAGAAAATATAGAAAAAGCAAATGATAATACAGATATAAATGACAAGGAGGAGAAATAATATGTGGGATATAGTAGTTCAAATTTTTCCATATGCCGTAGCATATACAATTCCTCTACTTATGACTGCATTAGGAGCACTATATTGTGAACGTAGTGGTGTAATTAACATAGGTCTTGATGGATTTATGATAGTTGGTTCTTTTGCAGGAGCTTTAACAATAACTAAACTACAACAAAGCATGGGGCCTGGAAATAATATGGCTATCTGGATAGGCTTATTAGTAGCTGCAATAGTTGGTGCCGTATTTTCATTATTACATGCGTTTGCAAGTATTAACTTAAAGGCAGATCAAACAATAAGTGGTACTGCAATTAATATGATGGCTGGAGCATTAACAGTGTTTCTAGCAAGAACTATTACAGGTAGTGGACGTATAAGAATTACAAATGGATTTTACCAAATGGATATTCCAGGGCTTTCACAAATCCCTATACTTGGTGATTTACTGTTTAAAAAGACATATATAACTACATGGGTTTCATTAGCAATATTAATATTAAGTTCATTTTTAATCTATAAAACAAGATTTGGATTAAGATTGAGAGCTTGTGGTGAACATCCTCAAGCAGCAGATGCAGCTGGTATTAATGTTTACCGCATGCGTTATATAGGCGTATTATTATCAGGAGCATTATCATCCTTTGCTGGAGCAGTAATACTTGTAACTTTCTCAGGAGAATTTAATGGAAGCGTTGCAGGTCTCGGGTTCTTAGCATTAGCAGGATTGATTTTTGGACAATGGAAACCACTTGGAATTCTAGGAGCTACAGCCTTCTTTGGATTTGCAACAACAATTGCAAATGTATCACAAGTTATTCCACAATTAGGTTCAATTCCATTAGTAGTATTAAAGGTGTTCCCTTATGTAGCTACTTTACTTGCTCTTGTATTCTTCTCTAAATCATCTAGAGCACCAAAGGCTGAAGGTGAACCATTTGATTCTGGAAAGAGATAATTAACTCAATTATGAGTTAAGAGTTAGGGAAAAAACTCTTACAGAGTTTGAAAAATATAATTAATTAGGTTAAAGGGATAGGAGTGTTTATAAAATGAGATTTTTTTTAGATACAGCAAATGTAGATCATATTAGAGAAGCAAATGAAATGGGAGTAATTTGTGGAGTAACAACAAATCCATCATTAGTAGCAAAAGAAGGAAGAGACTTTAATGAAGTAATCAAAGAAATAACTTCAATAGTAGATGGACCAATCAGTGGAGAAGTTGTAGCAGAAGATGCAGCTGGAATGATAAAAGAAGGAAGAGAAATTGCAGCAATTCATAAGAATATGATTGTAAAAATTCCAATGACAGCAGAAGGATTAAAAGCAACAAAGGTTTTATCAAGTGAAGGAATAAAAACAAACGTAACTTTAATATTCTCAGCAACACAAGCATTACTTGCAGCAAATGCAGGAGCAACATATGTAAGCCCATTCTTAGGAAGAGTAGATGATATATCAATGATAGGAATGGATTTAGTTAGAGATATAGCAGAAATATTTGCAGTACATGGAATAGAAACAGAAATAATAGCAGCAAGCGTAAGAAATCCAATTCACGTAATAGAAGCAGCTAAAGCTGGTGCAGATATAGCAACAATACCATATGCTTTAGTAATGCAAATGTTAAAACACCCATTAACTGATCAAGGACTTGAAAAATTCAAGGCAGACTGGGCAGCAGCTTTTGGATCGGTTAACAGTTAAAAATTCATAGTTAAAGAGGAAAAGTCTGCGGGCTTTTCTTAACATTTTATGTAATAATAGTTAACAAAAATGTATCTTAGGAAATAAGGAGAGATAAAATGGATATAGCTAAATATATAGACCATACAATATTGAAGGCTGAAGCTACAGCAGAGGATGTAAAAAAACTTTGCAGTGAGGCTAGAGAATATAAATTTGCTTCTGTTTGTGTAAATGGATGTTATGCAAAATTAGTAAGCACTGAGCTTGCAGGGACTGATGTGAAAACTTGTGTAGTTGTTGGGTTCCCTCTTGGAGCTATGACTAAGGAAGCTAAGGCATTTGAAACAACTCAAGCTATTGAAAATGGTGCAACTGAAATTGATATGGTTATTAATGTTGGTGCATTAAAAGAAAGGAATTATGAACTTCTTAAAGAAGATATAGAGGCAGTAGTAAATGCTGCAAAAGGAAAAGCATTAGTTAAAGTAATTATTGAAGCATGCTTATTAACTGATGAAGAAAAAGTTAAAGCATGTGAAATATCAAAAGAAGCAAAAGCAGATTTTGTTAAGACTTCAACAGGATTTTCTACTGGTGGAGCTACAAAAGAAGATATTGCTCTTATGAGAAAAATTGTAGGACTAGAAATCGGTGTAAAAGCATCAGGTGGAGTTAGAGATTTTAAAACAGCTATGGATATGATAAATGCTGGAGCAAGCAGAATAGGTGCAAGTGCAAGTATCTCAATAGTTAGCGAAAGTAAATAAATTTTTATGTTATAGAGTCGAAATAGTTATAAAAATTAGACTACTATAATTGAAGGAAAATGGAGAGAGGTAAAAAGATGAGTAGAGAATTAGATAAATTATCTATTAATGCAATAAGAGTACTTTCAGCAGATGCTATTGAAAAATCAAAATCTGGACATCCAGGGTTACCTTTAGGGGCAGCTACAATGGCGTTTACATTATGGTCAAAAATGAATCATAATGGAAAAAATCCAGAATGGGATAACAGAGACAGATTTGTTTTATCAGCAGGACATGGTTCAATGCTTGAATATTCATTATTACACTTATTTGGATATGGTGTAACTGTTGAAGATATTAAAAACTTCAGACAAGTAGGAAGTTTAACACCAGGACATCCTGAATATGGCCACACTAAAGGTGTTGAAATAACAACAGGACCACTTGGACAAGGTATTTGTAATGCAGTAGGTTTTGCTATGGCAGAAGCTCACCTTGCTGAAAAATTCAACAAACCAGAATACAGCGTAGTTGACCACTATACATATGCTATAGTTGGAGATGGATGTTTAATGGAAGGAATTTCAGGAGAAGCATCATCACTTGCTGGAACTTTAGGACTTGGAAAATTAGTTGTATTATACGATTCAAATAATATTTCAATTGAAGGACATACTGATATAGCATTTAGAGAAGATGTAGCTAAGAGATACGAAGCTTATGGATGGCAAGTATTAAAGGTTGCAGATGGAAATGATATAGATGGAATCGAAAAAGCAATAGCAGAAGCTAAAGCAGAAACTAAAAAACCATCAATTATAATAGTTAAAAACCAAATTGGATTTGGTTGTCCAGCAAAACAAGGAAAAGCATCAGCTCATGGTGAACCTTTAGGAGCAGACAATGTAACTGCAATGAAGGAAAACTTAGGTTGGAAGACTGAACCTGCTTTCTATGTACCAGATGAAGTTTACACAAACATGAACGAACATATAGCCAAAGGTGAAAAGACTGAAGCTGCTTGGAATGAATTATTCAAAGCATATGCAAAAGCTTACCCAGAATTAGCAGCAGAATACACTAAATGGATGAGCGGTGAATTAGATAAAGAAGCATTATTAAATAATGAAGAACTTTGGAGCTTTGACAAAGAAATGGCTACAAGAGAATCTTCAGGAATAATGATAAACAGATTAGCTAAGCTTATTCCAAACTTTATTGGAGGATCAGCAGATTTAGCTCCATCTAATAAGACTCATATGAATGACAGAGGGGATTTTTCAGCTGAAGATAGAAGTGGATCTAACCTTCACTTTGGAGTTAGAGAACATGCTATGGCAGCTATCGTTAATGGTATGTATGCTCATGGTGGACTAAAAGTATTCTGTGCAACTTTCTTCGTATTCAGTGATTATATGAAGGGTGCAATGAGATTATCAGCTCTTATGAACTTACCAGTAGCTTATGTTTTAACACATGACAGTATTGGAGTAGGAGAAGATGGTCCAACTCACCAACCAATAGAACAATTAGCAGCACTTAGAAGTATGCCAAACATGACAGTATTCAGACCAGCAGATTCAAAAGAAACTGCAGCAGCTTGGTACTATGCTGTAACTAATGGAAAAACTCCAACATCATTAGTATTAACAAGACAAAAGTTACCACTATATGATGGATGTCCTAAGAGAGCTTTAAAGGGTGGATATATCCTTAAAGATTCGAAAAAGGAAACTCCAGATGTACTACTTATGGCATCAGGTTCAGAAGTAGAATTAATCTACAAAGCAGCTGATGAACTTGCAGCAAAAGAAATAGATGCAAGAGTTATAAGTATGCCAGCCTTTGAATTATTTGATGCTCAAGATGAAGCATACAAGGAATCAGTAATGCCAAAAGCAGTTAGAGCAAGAGTTGCAGTAGAAGCATTAACAAGCTTTGGATGGCATAAATATGTAGGACTTGATGGATCAGTTGTATCTTTAGATACTTTTGGAGCGTCAGGAAATGCAGATGCATTATTTAAACAATTTGGATTTACTGTTGAAAATGTTATAAATACAGTTGAAAAGGTACTAGGTAAATAGTTATATAATGTAGTATTACTAATAGAGATAAATCACAAATAAACTTATATTTTAATGTAGATTAACAAACAATAATAAGTATAAAGATAAAACTTGACAGGAAATAATAGACATGATATTCTCTAGGGGTAGACAAGAATACAAGTTAATAGACAAGATGAGAAATCACATTATAAATTTGAGAATACAATCATACATAGTTGTATTCTCAAATTTAATTTATTAATAATTTAATAAACTATTATATTATGAATGATTTGTTGGATTAGATTATAGCGTAAAGATTTTTTGAAAATTAATTATAACTCATTAATATAAAATAAATGGAGGTATTATTATGGTAGATTATACAGAAGGTTCAGGAAAACAATATCACATTAATGTTGGAAAAGGTGAAGTAGGAAAATACGTTATACTTCCAGGAGATCCAAAAAGATGTGAAAAGATAGCAGCACATTTCGAAAATGCTCAATTAATTGCAGATAGCAGAGAATATGTTACTTATACTGGATATTTAGATGGAGTTAAAGTTAGTGTTACTTCCACAGGAATAGGTGGACCATCAGCAGCAATAGCATTAGAAGAATTGGTGAAATGTGGAGCTGATACTTTTGTAAGAGTTGGTACTTGTGGTGGAATGGATCTAAACGTTAAAGGCGGAGATATAGTTGTAGCTACAGGGGCAATCAGAATGGAAGGTACTAGTAAGGAATATGCTCCAATTGAATTTCCAGCAGTTGCAAATCTTGAGGTTGCAAATTCATTAGTGCAATCAGCAAAGGAATTAAATAAAACGTATCATGCAGGAGTTGTTCAGTGTAAAGATTCATTCTATGGGCAACATTCTCCAGAAACAAAGCCAGTTAGTTATGAATTAATGGATAAATGGAATGCATGGATGAGATGCGGATGTCTTGCATCTGAAATGGAATCAGCTGCATTATTTGTAGTAGGAAGTTATTTGAGAGTAAGAGTTGGTTCTGTATTTTTGGTAATTGCTAATCAAGAACGTGAACGTGCAGGAATGGAAAATATACAAGTTCATGATACAGAGTTAGCTATAGAAGTTGCAGTTCAAGCAATTAGAAATTTAATCAAAGATGATAAGGAAAAAAACAAATAATTTTAAAGGTGGTAAAGCATTATAATAATGAATAATACAATAAATAAGGTTAAGAACAAAACATATGAAAATTACTTCACTAGGATATTAGTAGCATTTGCTGGAGTAATTTTAATAGGGATTGGATTAGCATTTAATTCATCAGCAATGTTAGGAAATGATCCTATTGCGGTTTTCTATGATGGAATTCGTAATTTACTTGGATTTCCTAGAGAAAGTCTTGGAATGGTAAATAATATAATAAATTATACTATTGTAGGAATAATGCTTTTATTAGGACGTCAGTATGTAAAGATAGGAACCTTTATATATACCTTACCAATGGGAAGTATTATTACAATGGGGTTTAAAATATATGAACTTCTTGGAATTCCTAATACCTTAAATGGAAGAATACTCACTGCATTTTGTGGTTGTATAATGTTATTTGCAGGAATTGGAATTTTTATATCGGCGAATATCGGAATGGACCCATGCACAGGTATTGTTATGATGGTAAAGGACAAAATAAAACGAGAATATAAAGTATGTAAGATAATTTGTGATATCTGTATGCTTTCATTAGGGTTTGTGTTTGGAGGCAAAATAGGGGCTGTAACAGTTATTTCAGCTTTTGTTGGAGGACCAATGATACAAAAGGTATCAGAAATATTTGAGAAAAGAGTAATTAATAGGATTACGTTAAGGGAATCAGCAGTTGGTAATTAAAAAAGAATAAAATAATATTTTTAGTAAAATGCAGGCTATATAAAAACAGAGTTATTTCTAATTTTATATAGCCTGTTATTAATCTATAAACAATTAATGTTAAAATTCATAAAACGTCCATATCTTTAACAATAAAAAAATAAAATTTCTGATTGTGTAAGTTTGAACTAAATTACATGGAGGTTATATAGTTAGAAGAGATTTTTTAGTATTTTAATGGGAACAGAATGTCAAGGTATTGAAATAATCATAAATATAAATAATAATTATAAGTATATATGCTCAAATAAATTCATGGATAGGTTATAGGCTGCCTTTTTAAACCTAAATATTTATAACGAGATAGGATGGAAATCGAAATGCAGGAAAAATATAAAATAATAGATAGTCATGCTCATTATGATGATGATGCTTTTAATGAAGATAGAGATGCGGTTTTAAATCAAATCAGAGAAAATGGAGTAGTTCAGGTCTTAAACTGTGCAGCATCATATAATAGTTTAAAAACTACAGATAAATTAACAAAAGATTACGATTTTATAGTTGGAGCCTTGGGAATACACCCTGAGAATGCCGATGAAATGAAAGAAGATACAATAGAAGAAATAAAAAATTATATTAATAATAATAACAAGATTGTAGCAATTGGTGAAATTGGTTTAGATTACTACTGGAAGGAGAATCCTCCAAGGGAAATTCAACAGGAAGTGTTTAGAAAGCAAATGAATTTAGCAAAAGAATTGAATTTTCCAGTTATTATTCATGATAGAGAGGCACATCAAGATACCTTGGAAATATTAAAAGAGTTTCCAACTGTAACTGGAGTTGTACATTGTTTTTCAGGAAGCATAGAATTTGCAAAAGAATGTATAAAGTTAGGATATTACATAGGTTTTACAGGTGTTGTAACATTTAAAAATGCTAAGAAACTAGTAGAAGTAGCGAGGGAAATACCACTGGAAAAAATTCTTGTAGAAACAGATTGTCCATACATGGCTCCAGAGCCAAACAGAGGAAAAAGGAATAAATCAGATTATATTGAATATATAATAAACCAAATTGCTCAAATCAGGGAAATTGACCCATATGAAGCGAATTTGGCTTTTAATCAAAATTTTAATAGGTTGATTAAAAAGGAAAAATAAGGTAAAATATAACTTGTACTTGTTTAAACAATAAGCATTATACTTGACTGTAAATACATTAAAACATACACAGTTATTATGAAATTAAATGAAATCTCTAACAATTTAATATCGTTTTATTTCTAACTTTGTAATGAGGCAGGGTTAAAATCGCTATCATTTTTATATTATTATAATTCATGCACAAAGTGCATTATCACTAAGCTTCATTATAATGCAAGAGGTCGCAAATTTGACAAGTCCGAGTTATTAATATATAATCAAGGAACACTCTTGCCAAAGGAGGGAAATTAATGATAGAAAAATTGAAACAACTAGTTAAGGAAAGTTTTTCTAACGGTCCGACGAAGGCAATAATCATCAAAGGAGCAATTACAATGACAGTTGTAGTTGTTACTGCAGTGACAATAATGAGTATGAGGAAAACACTTATAATAAGTATAGACGGTAAAGAAGAGACTTTTGTCACTTACAAGGGGACTGTTAAAGATGTGTTGCAGGAAAAAGGCATAGTATTAGCAGCTAAGGATAAGGTGCAACCATCATTGGAATCCAAAGTATCTGAGAAAGAAACTATTAAATTAAAGACAGCTATTCCAGTAGAAGTTAAAGCAAATGGAATACAAGTACAAGTACTAACAGCAGAGGATACTATTGAAAATATGTTAGATGCAGAAGAAGAAACATTAAAAGAACAAGGAATTGAATTTGACAAAGAAGTGGATGAAGTATCACCTTCATTAGACTCTAGTATAGATGGTGATATAAATGTGCAACTTGTTAAAGTGCAAAGTAAAGACCTTGTTGAGAAACAACCTATTAACTTTGATACAATAGTTGAAAAAAGTGAAGAATTGGACAGCAGTGTTCAAAAGGTAAAGAGTGAAGGCGTTAATGGGGAAAAAGAAATTACTTATCAAGTATTATATAAAGATGGAGTAGAAGTTTCTCGTAATGTAAAAAGCACTAAAACTATTGTAGAACCACAAAATAAAGTTGTGTTAAAAGGAACTGGTCACGTTTACGCAAGTAGAGGTGGAGGAAACATAACGTACAAGAAAAAAATTAGCAGTAGTGCAACAGCTTATACTAGCCATTCGACTACGGCTACAGGCAGAAGACCTGTTAGAAGTGAAGATGGTTTGAGTACGATTGCAGTTGATCCATCTGTAATTCCACTGGGGAGTAAAGTTTATGTGGATGGATATGGCTATGCAGTTGCATCAGACACTGGTGGCGCCATAAAAGGCAACAGGATTGATGTATATTTTAATTCGTCAAGTGAATGCGATAGATGGGGAAGAAGATCAGTTAATGTGTTAGTGGTAGCTTATCCAGGAGAATGGTAGATTATTTTAAGAGATAACAATTGTTATCTCTATTTTTTTCTTTAAATTATAGGAATTTTATCTTATTATTAAAGAAGCTGTTAATTCAGTTATGAGTTAAGAGTTACACATATAAAAAGAGCAGCCATGCACTTCTAAAAGGAGTGGCTATGCCAAAATGCGGAACTTTTCTGCAATACGGAACTTAAAATTAGTTAAGAGTTAATGAAGAAATCCTCAGGATTTATGAAATATTATGAGATATAAAGTATAATATATGTAGAATTAATTTAGATGATTACGAATAGTCATAAATGAAAGGAAGTATAATATTGATAAAAGAAGTTATCGTTGTTGAAGGCAGAGACGATGTGGATGCAGTAAAGAAAGCAGTAGATGCAGAAATAATTGCTGTCGGAGGATTTGGAATAAATGCAAAGGTGATTGCTAGAATACAGGAAGCTCAAAAGAGAAAGGGCGTAATTGTTTTAACTGATCCAGATTTTGCAGGTGAAAAGATAAGAAGAATAATCTCTAAGAGAGTTAAAGGTATAAAGCATGCATATATATCAAAAGAAGATGGGCTTAAAAATGGAGATATAGGAGTTGAAAATGCAACTCCAGAAGTTATTATTAAAGCTCTTGAAATGGCCAAAATAACTCAAGAGGAAAAACAGGAATTTTTCAGTATGCAGGATATGTTTTATTTTAAACTTACAGGAGATAGCACTTCAAAGGTTAGAAGAGGTATGCTTGGGAAAATATTGGGGATTGGATATGGAAATGCAGCTCAGATGGTTTTAAGATTAAATAATTATGGAATAACAAAAGAAGAATTTGCAAGTGCTATTGAAGAAATAGAAAAACAATTGGAAGAGGGTAATAAATAGATGGATTTAAAGGATATAAAAACTCAGGAACTGGTTAGGAAGTATAATTTTAAATTTTCGAAAAGCTTAGGCCAAAACTTTTTAGTTGATGATTCGGTACTTAATGATATTGTTAATGGTGCAGAAGTAAATTCAGAAGATTTTGTTATAGAAATTGGACCTGGGGTAGGTACATTAACTGCGCAGCTTTTAATGAAAGCTAAAAGGGTGACAGCAATTGAATTAGATAATGATTTAATCCCCATTCTTCAAGAGGAATTAGGTTCAAATCAAAATTTTGATTTAATACATAAGGATGCACTTAAAGTAGATTTTAATGAACTTATAGGAGATGAGAAAAGTGTTAAGCTTGTAGCTAATCTGCCTTATTATGTTACAACGCCTATAATTTTAAAATTATTAAAAGATGGGTATAATTTTAAATCATTGACAATTATGATACAAAAGGAAGTTGCAGAAAGAATTGATGCTGAACCTAATTGTAAAGAATATGGTGCTTTATCTGTTTTAGTACAATATTATTGCAATACAAGCATAATCAGAAGAGTACCTCCAACATGTTTTATTCCTAGACCAAAGGTTGATTCAATAGTAATAAAATTAGATAGATTAAAGGAACCAAGAGTTAAGGTTAAGGATGTAAGTCTTATGTTTGAATTAGTTAGGGCTGGTTTTAATATGAGAAGAAAGACTTTATGGAATGCTGCAAAGACTTTAAAAGTAGATAAAACAAAATTAGAAGAAGCTTTTGAAAAGTCAGGAATAGATCCTAAGAGAAGAGCTGAAACCTTAACCTTGGAGGAATTTGGAGTATTATCAGACTGTATTTATGATGTAAGATATGGAAACTGATTATAGCTATAAGATTCATTTTTACACTTACGTTAATAAAAAGAGAATATTTGAGCAATATTAATTTATAAGAAAAGGGTATTTCAAAATATGAAAATAATTTTGAAATACCTTTTTCTTATAAATAATAGAAAATCATAATTAGAAATTGCCAGCATATACTATATGGAATAAATATATGTGGAGGGAATATAGGGGTGGCACATAGTAAATTGTATAGAAATTTTATAATATTACAAGAAGATGAAAGAGGATATTCTCATTCTAGTGATAAAGTATTATCTGGATATGCTAAAGTTGAAGCCAAAGGTGATAAGTGTAAGATTTCATTTTATGCTCAAAACCTTAAACAAGAAGATAATTATTCAATGGTACTTATTTGCTGTAAAAGAGATTTGAAGCAATTGATTGACCTAGGTCCTTTGTCCATAGACGGAGTAGGAAAGGGAGATACCGGAAAAGAATACTATGTTAACAACATAGCTGGACTTGGTATATCCTATGACAAAATATCTGGTGCAGCTATCTGCAAAGCAGGTGATAATGGACCTGAGTTTGTAATGCATGGATTTATGAATGGAGAAGATTCTACTGATAACTGGAGAAAATATAAGATGGTTAAAGTAGATTCAAAAAAATACATTAATAAATCAGAGGTGGAATCTAAGAAAAAAGAAATTTATAGTTCTGATGAGGGCAAGAGAGATGTAATTTCAAATGACAACAGTTTAAAATCTAAAATAACGGAAACACCTAAGTCAGAAATTATAGCAGATGGAAGTAAAAAAGAGGTAAGCAACCTAGAATCTAAAGAGAACATAGCTGTAGAGGGTTCTGATGGGGATAGTTTTAATTTAGAACATAAACAGCAAAATAGGGTTCCAGAAGAGCAAGAAAACACATCTGAAGTTATAAATGTTTCTGATGATAGACACAAGTGTAAGGAAGATAAAAAATGTGATAAGCATCATGAATGTGAAGAAGACAAGCATGATAAGTGCGAAAAAGCAGAAAGTATAGAGGAGTCTATAATTAAATTAGGCAAGAAATTAGATTCTTATCATGGAGTCATTGATTTTAAAATTAATAATATACATGAAGATGTAACAATTTATGGATTTATAAAAGATAAAAATGATTGTGACTGCAAGTGGAAAAAATTTAAGGTAGAAACAATTAAGTGTAGATTTGAAGAAGAAAGAGAAAATGATGATTTCAATTATGTCCCATTTAATTCAAGAAAAATAGAAGAAAATTTTAAACTTGATGGGTTAAATAGAATGGATAGATTAGATATTATTGATTTTGATGAATATGAAAATGAAATTAAACAAATGGGAAAAGTCAATGGACCACAAGCAGGAAATGGAATGATGAATGAGGCAAAAGAAACTCCAAATCAAATGAATATGGCAAAAGGTAATCAAATGAACAATGAAACTATTATGCCGACAACAACAGAGAATATGGTGCAGCCTAAAAAAACTCCGATTGAGCAAACTACTCAAAATCAAGTTGAGCAGCCTACTGCTCCAACACAACAGTTTAACATATCTGGAGAAATAGGCTTATATTTTGAGAAGATTGCAGAAGATTTTGAACCATATGAGAGTTGTTTATCAGACATAAATTATTGCAAGTTATATAAGATTAATGTATATAGCATAGACCAATTATCCGATGATTCTAACTATAACAAATACACTTTGGCATATTATCCAATGCTTAATTATTATCCTTATATTAGCAAAGAAGGACATTATTTGTTAGGCTACAAATGCAATAAAAATGGTGAATTGAAGTATATCGTTTATGCAATACCAGGTGATAAAGAAAAAAGCTGTCAGCCATATGGAGGAAGAACCGGATTTGTAACTTGGACTACTGACAAGAAAAATGGTAAGGGATATTGGCTAATGTTCTATGATTTTAAAAATTCATCAATTGTAATACCAACAAAATAGGACAATAAAATTATTATGAATAAAAAACAATTAATAGTTACATCAATATTATTATCACTAATGTTAATATTAGCCATAACACAAAGATTTTTTAAACAGGAATTTGAACAAGTGGTACTTATGGATCAAGGAATTAGTGATTTTAAAGAATATAAGTTTGAAGAAGGAAAGTATACCATATCCTTACCGAGTGCATGGATTATAGACGAAAAGAAAAGTGAAGGACAGTATGTAAGTTATAAATTAAATTTTAAAGATAAGAATAATAAACTTAGTGGCTTTATGGAATTAATAAATACTAAAACAGAATTAGGAGTGTTTGCAGAGACAGATTTAAATAATCAGTACTTGGAATATTATAATTCTCAAATAATGCCTTTTAAGAATCCGAATAATTCAGGGATACTAGTGCAATATGATACATCAATAAAAAACGGATATAATTATAAAAATGAGTGCTATTACTTAAATTTAGAAGAAGGAAAAACTATAAAGGTATTATTTAATATTAAGGAGAATTCTTATAAGGAAAATATGAAGAGTATATTTAACACTATTATATCTAGTATTAAGATTTCCTAGGAACATAAAATATTAAATAAGCAGGTGTTAAAGGCAGAATAAATAAGATTTGCTAATAATAAGGATAAGTATTATAATTTTAAGTGTCAAGGAGAAGCGAGACATTAGCTTCTCCTTGATACTTATTTGGCGTTTGGAGGAAATTTATGAAGATTATTTTATTTGAGATATTTGGAATTCAAGTAAAGAGTTATGGACTGATGATTGCAATTGGTATAATTGTTGCTGCTGCATTATTTATAAATAAAGGAAAAAAGAAGGGCTTTGATGAGGACTCGTTATTGAATTTGATTATTTTTGCAGTAATAGGAGGCGTTCTTGGAGGAAAGGGATTATTTATAATAACTGAATTTAAGGATATCTTAAAGGATCCAAGTATATTGACTAATTTTGGATATGGCTTTGTTGTTTATGGTGCTATAGGCGGTGGAGCATTAGCTATGTATTTATATTGTAGAAGAAAAAAGTGGAGTTTAATTGAAATGGTAGATATGACAGTGCCAGGACTTGCTATAGCCCAAGGGTTTGGAAGAATTGGATGTTTTTTGGCAGGCTGTTGTTATGGAGCAGAAACTTCTTTGCCTTTTGGAGTTGAATTCCCTGAAAATTCCCTTGCACCATCAGGAGTACATTTACATCCAACACAAATATATTCTTCTATATTTGATTTTTCACTAGGGTTTATCCTATTATATTATAGTAAGAAGGAAAGAAAAAATGGTCAAGTTGTGGGATTGTATTTGATTATATATAGTATCGGAAGATTTTTGGTTGAATTTTTAAGAAATGATCCTAGAGGAAATGTTGGATTTCTTTCCACTTCACAATTTATAGCAATATTTACTTTGGTGTTTGGAATTATTATTTTTAATAATCAAAAGATTTTTAAAGGAGCGAAGAAAAGCATTGAGGAATAGCAAATTTTCAATTATAGTTTTAGCTTTATTAATAACTACAAGTACTATGCTTTCAGGCTGCAATTTTATTGATAATATACAAGTCAAAATGAAGTTGAAAAATGAACAATTTGAATATATCAAGCAAAACAGGGTAGATAAAATCATAATACAAAATGTAAGAGATAGTGGCTTTAGATTTGTAGTTACTGATGCTCAAGCAATAAATGATATTTATAAGATATTGGCTGATGGTAAAGAGGTTACTAAGAGAAGTTCTCTTAATCCAGACTATGTATTTGATGTATATATAGGAGAAGAAGTAAAGAAATATCAATATGTGGTTGGAGACAATGAACGTGATACAGGTAATTTCTATGATGATGATAAAGCATTTTCGGTACCAAAGAATTTAGAAAATACTATAATGCAAAATCTTTCATTTATTAGAAAACCAAGAAATTTTGAGTATATATATTATCAATCCATATTAAAAGTTATTCAAAACAAAAAGGATGCTTTATCTAAGTTGAATAAAGTTGGTATAGATATAAATAGTGATACTGATTGTTTAAAATATGTATTTTCAGTTGATTTAGAACAATTTAAAAAGAATTTAGGTGATACCTTGCCTAATTCAGCTTTAGTAAATAATAATTCTGGAGATTTTGATGCAGTGATTAAAGTTAAAAATAGAGGGTATAACAGTACTATATTTAAAACATTAATAACTATAGAAAATAAAAATGATAAGTCTTCTGATCGTTATTATATAACGGCAGAATATAATTATAAGGATTGGGACATTAAGATAAGTGAACCTAATAAGATGCCACAAGGTTGGTAAGACATAAGGAGGATTGTAAAAATGAGTTGTGAAGATTGTAAAAGTAAAGATACATGTCAAACTAAAGGACAGGGATGTGGAGAAAGTCCTAAATTAGAACCTAGATATGGAAAGATTAAAAATGTTATAGGAGTTATCAGTGGAAAAGGTGGTGTTGGTAAATCAACTATTACTGGAATTATGACAACTACTTTAGCTAAGAAAGGTTATAAGGTAGGAGTTTTAGATGCAGATATTACAGGACCATCAATGCCAAGATTTTTTGGGATTAATGATAAAAGAGCTATGATTGTTCCCCTTGGGAATGATATGGTTAAATTTGAACCTGTGGAAACAGAGAGTAAAATTAAAGTGATTTCTATGAATCTTTTAACTGCAGTAGAAGATGATCCAGTTATTTGGAGAGGTCCTGTTATTACAGGTGTATTAAAACAAATGTTTATGGAGACTAATTGGGGAGAACTCGATTATCTTCTTATAGATATGCCACCAGGCACTGGAGATATAGCATTAACTGTAATGCAGGAATTCCCTATTGATGAAATTGTAATTGTTTCTACACCACAAGATATGGTATCGATGATTGTTAAAAAAGTTGTTATAATGGCTCAAAAAATAGGTGTGAAAATTAAAGGTGTAGTTGAAAATATGGCATATATAAATTGCCCAGACTGTGATAAAAAAATAAGAGTATTCAGTAGAAAGTCTTCGGAAGAGAATGCTGAATATTTAGGGATACCTTTATTAGGAGAACTACCTATTAACATTGAACTTACTGAAGCCATAGAAGAAGGAAAAGTTGAAGAATATGTTAGGGAAAATTCATTGTATTCATTAATATTTGATGGATTATACTAAAATATATTTATTGGTGTTTTTAGTATTAATACTAAACTAATTTTTGATAAATTATTTTTATTAATATGTTTAATTGATCTCTGAATATTTGCTTAGTTAAAATAATGTATAGTTAAATTATTTTGTTACATATACATACTTATTATTTCTTGGGAAATAATAAGTATGTAATTTATTTAGAGAGGATTGATTTACTATGAAACCAATTGTAGATAAGGATACTTGTATAGCATGTGGATTATGCCCATCAATATGTCCTGAATGTTTTGACATGCAGGATGATGGTAAAGCTGGAGCAATAGTTGATGAAGTTCCAGATGAAGCTGTAGATTCAGCAAAAGAAGCAGAAGAAAGCTGTCCAGTAGATGCAATAACTATAGAAGAATAAAGTTAATAAAAATAGGCTTGATATTTGCATTAATGCATTTACCAAGCCTATTTTTATTTGATTTATTTAAGAATTAGCAGATGCAACATCTGTTGAAGAAGCATAAATTATTCTATCAACAGGAAGTGCAGCTAAAATTACTAAACATATAATACCTTCGATTCCAACCATAGGTCCGTTAACAATTAATGAATAGACCACAGGAGACATACCTTCAGGAGCATATGAACCAAAGAAGACAACGCCTGAAATAAAGTGGCACAAAAATCTTGCCAATACAGCTATTGCTGTACCGAGCATTCTTTTATCCTTAAACATACCAGCAAGTCCAAGAGCCATAAAAGGTAAAGGGTAATCGAATAGTACTTGAACTGGATGTAATATATATGGATCCATAATAAGTGTTATTATACCATAAAGAAATCCAGTTAAATAACCAACCTGGGACCCATACATAAATGCTATGAGTAATATAGGTATCATACTACCTAAAGTTATACTTCCGCCTTGAGGGAAATGATATAGTCTAAGCATTTTTAGTATTGTAGCGAGTGCTAATGCTATACCGATTCTGGCCATTAATTGAGGTGTAAAACTGATTTTTTTAATCTTAATTAAGACTATAAGAAGTAATACACAGCCTATTAAAGTGATGATAGACATTGGATTTGCAATTATATCCTGAATGTTTTTCGGAAATTTTTGAAATAACTCAGAAAATTGTGTTGCCCAATCATTAAAAATTGACATGAAAAAAACCTCCTTCTAATTGTGCTCGGAGATTATCAACCAAATAAATAGTAGAAAAATTTTTACAAGGTTGCATTCCCTACGCTAGAATTATCTAGATCAGGTTTAAAGGGTTTATGAATATCAAATCTCAGCCTATTGGCTCCCCTAGCACTTTATTAGTATATTTTATACTTATTGTTATAAATAGTCAATTATGTTATAGGCATTAAATTTATTATTTTTATTATTTGAGCAATAACCTTGATTAGTTTCATTTAAATTAATTGTATGATGAGTTTGAGGATTATAAGGAAGTTTATTTGATGAGGTTATAAAAACATCATCATTACTATTAACGATAACAGCATCTTTATAAGTTGAATCTAAAATAAAATCTTTCATAATTTAAAATCATTCCTTTCAAATAATAAAGATTTGTTTAGTTAATAGTATTTACTTATAATAAATTAAGTATGCATATGAAAATATTAAAAAAGCGAGTATATTTTAGCTCGCTTTTTTAATTAAATTTATTTATTTTAATATTAGTCTAATTTTTGAACTATAAATCCAACAAGTCCAGGACCAGTATGAACTCCTAGTGTGGGTCCAATTGACCCACCTAAATAGCATTCAATTAGATTAGGAAGATCTCTTATGGCATCATATAGCATTTTAGCTTTATCTGGAGCATCTCCATCCATGATCCAAACTTTACATCTGCTATTTTCTAAATAAGGCTTTAATAAAGTCACTAATCGAGATATAGATTGCTTCATGCCTCTTATTTTACATACTGTATGATATACTCCATCATCACCTACAGTTATGATTGGCTTAAGATTTAGAGTATCTGCTATTGTTCCAGCAACCTTGCCTATTCTGCCGCCTTTAATAAGATATTCAAGGGTATCTAAAGTGAAGAATACATCAATTTTATTTCTATATGAAGGTAAGATTTCTAATATTTCTTGAAAAGATTTTCCTTCATCAATTAATTTTTTGGTTTCAATAACCATTGCACCTTCAGACATTGTTAAAGTCATAGAATCAAAAACAAAGGTTTTAATTCCCAATGTATTTTCTGCTGCTACTCTTGCTGAATTATAACTTCCTGAAATTCCACTTGATATAGTAATTATTATTGCATGTGTATATCCTTCACTTATAGCTTCTTCTAGAGCAGAAGTAAACTTTTCTACACTAGGGAGTGAAGTT
Source organism: Clostridium sp. C2-6-12 (assembly GCF_009928485.1). Taxonomy (GTDB): domain Bacteria; phylum Bacillota; class Clostridia; order Clostridiales; family Clostridiaceae; genus Clostridium. The sequence continues at coordinate 19,511 of NZ_JAABNP010000024.1, forward strand.
GTAGGAATTTCTATTGGTAATGCATCATAAAGCATTTTTGGAGTTATGTCTATTCCATCATCATAATCTCTATCTGAAAATATAATTTTAAATGGCAACATCTTAATATTATTTTTTTTTGTAAAATCAATACTTAAATCGCAAGCACTGTCAGTTATTAATGCTATTCTTTCCATATGTGGCCTCCTAAATTTGAGTAGTATTAAATTAATTATATCATTTTTATACAATTTAGATTATATATATTGTGTAAAAATAATTAAAAAAATACAAATTAAGTAACTAAAGTTTGTTTTTTGAATATAAAATTATTTAATATATTTAACCAATATATTAAGAAGAAATATGTATAAATAAGAAAGTTTTAATAAAAAACAATAAGAAAAATATAATAAATATAGAAAGATAGGGCTTTTGATAAAGTTTATAATAAGTCAAATATATAGAAATCTAGAAAATCAATCAAATTTAAAGATAATGAGACCAAAATCATGATAATTAAAATCTATAGTTATAAAAATAAAAAATTAGAACTATTGCTAAGGAATACCTTATACAGTATAATAAGACGGTATTAATTATACTATATATTGTGCCACGGAGGGAATATAAATGCTATATGTTGTGAAAAGAGATGGTCGAGAGGTTGAATTTAACTCAGATAAGATAGCTCAAGCTATTAAAGGATCAGCTAGTGAAATCGGTTTAAATTTAAGAGAAAGTCAAGTATTAGATACTGTACAAAAGGTAATTACATATATCGAAGAGGAATATAAGAAAACAATAACTGTAGAACAAATACAGAATTTTGTAGAAAAAGCATTAAAAGATGAGGGTCACAAAGATATAGCAATAGCTTATTCAGGATATAGACAAGAAAGAACTAAAGTCAGAGAAATAAAATCAGATTTAATGAAAGCTATAAGACAAATTGGAGTTGAGACTGATAGAGATAATGCAAATGTAGGAAATAATTTCAGTTCTAAGCTATTAAGAATAGCTTCTGAATCAAATAAATGGAATACACTAGCTATAATGCCGAAGGGGTTAGCTAAGGCACATGAAACAGGAGATTTATATTATCATGATTTAGATAGTTATAATTTAACTGTAAATTGTCTTCATATTCCAACTAGAGAAATATTAGGAAATGGATTTAATACAGGATATGGAACAATTAATGCTCCTAGAAGAATAGAAACAGCTGCTGAGTTATCATGTATTTTATTACAATCAACTCAAAATGATATGTTTGGAGGGCAATCACATCCAGACTTTGATAATGATATGGCTATATTCGTAAATCCAACTAGAGAAGAAATAAAAAGAGAATTAGAAGAATTAGAAATATCTCAAGAAAAAATCGAAGCCTTGGCTGAAAAGAAAGTAAGAAAAAAAGTGCAACAAGCGATGCAAGGAGTTGTTTACAATCTTAATACAATGCACTCAAGAGCGGGATCTCAAGTTCCATTTAGCTCAATTAACATCGGATTACCTGAAAATGAAGATGCTGCATTAGTATGTGAAGTTTTTCTTTTAGAATATGAAAAAGGATTAGGTAAGGGAGAACAGCCTATATTCCCAAACATAATTTTTAGAGTTAAATCAGGTGTTAATAGAGAAGAAAGTGATCCTTATTTTTACTTATATAAATTAGCTTGCAGAGTTGCTGCAAAAAGAATGAATCCAACATTTATGAATATTGATTCTGATTTTAATAAAGAATATTATGATCAAGGATATGTTCCAGCAACTATGGGATGTAGAACGTATCTTATGAAGAATGTAAATGGTGAGCCAGGCTGCAAAGGAAGAGGAAATATAGCACCTACTACTCTTAATTTACCAAGAATAGGCTTACAAGCTAAAGGTGATTTAGATAAATTCTTTGAAATATTAGATTCAAGATTAGAATTAGCAAAGGAGTCTTTATTGCATAGATATGGTGTATTAAAGAATTTAAGAGTTAAGGATTTACCTTTTGTTGCAGGTCAGAAGCTTATGAAAGGTGCTGAAAACTTAGGACCTGATGACTCTATAGAACCAATCTTAAAGCAAGGTACATGGGGAATCGGATTTATAGGGCTTGCTGAAACGTTAGTAGCTTTAGTTGGTAAACATCATGGTGAGGATCCAGAAACTAGAGAATTAGGTGTAAAGATTGTTGAATATATAAGAGCATACACAGATAGACTTACAGAAGAACATAAATTAAATTGGAGTTGTTATGCAACACCAGCAGAAGGTCTTTCAGGTAAATTTATAAAACAAGATCAAAAAATATTTGGAGAAATAAAAGGAGTAACTGATAAAGAATACTATACAAATAGTTTTCATGTTCCAGTTGCCTATCCAATATCTATAAAGGATAAAATAGATATTGAAGCTCCATACCATAAACTTTGTAATGGTGGTCATATAAGCTATATTGAGGTAGATGATTCACCAAGTGAAGAAACAGTGATGGATATAATAAATTATGCATACAAGAATACAAACATAAGTTATATGGGTATTAATTTCCACATAAGATATTGTAGGGATTGTGGAACTTATCTTCATGAAAATCAATCTAAATGTCCAAAGTGTGGAAGTCAAGATATACAAGGAATATCAAGAGTTACAGGATATTTAAGCTTAGATGAAAGATTTGGTGCTGGAAAGTACCATGAAAGAGAAGATAGAATATCTCACACAGGAAATCATGAAAATCATTATTAAAATCTTTTATATTCATATATAGTTAATAAAAATATAAATAATAAATAGGTTATCTTAGAAATAATTAAGGAATTATTTTAATTCAAATGGTTATTTTTAAGGTAACCTTTTAATGTAATTTGGTATAAAAATTCACTTTTTTGATTATAATGTATAATTACTCATTTTACTGCCAGAAAATAATATGTTCTAATTAGATAAAGAATTAAACAGATGTAAGATGGAACTCTAAAATTTAATTCATCAGGATATTGCAATGTTAGGAAAAAAACTTGCAGGAATAGCATTTATTTAATGGCAAATGACCAGTTTTTATGAAATATGTGAAGGAGAAGTGCTTATTTGTTGCAAAAAAATAGTAATAATACTTGTCTACACTTAAGCTAATGTGATATTATTAAAGAAGGCTTATAATAATGAAATTTTATTATTAAAACTATTATTTAATATGCAATAAGTTAATAAAAATAAATGGAGGGATTTTCATGGCACTTAGTAATTTAAAAAATGATAAAAAAGTTACTATTGTAGATACCACTCTTAGAGATGGGGAGCAAACAGCTGGGGTGGTTTTTGCTAATGCAGAAAAAATAGTAATAGCAGAAATGCTTAGTGAGTTAGGTGTTGACCAATTAGAAGTAGGGATTCCTACGATGGGTGGAGACGAAAAGAAGGCTATAAAGGAAATAGTAAAAAGAAATTTAAAATCTAGTATAATGGCATGGAATAGGGCTGTAGTAAGCGATATAGAACAATCTATAGATTGTGGAGTTGATGCTGTTGCTATATCAATATCTGTATCAGACATACACATTCAGCATAAACTTAAGACTTCTAGAGAATGGGTACTAGAAAGCATGGTTAAGTCTGTAGAATATGCTAAGAAAAACGGTCTTTATGTATCTGTTAATGGGGAAGATGCATCGAGAGCAGATAAGGATTTCTTAGTTGAATTTATAACTGCAGCTAAACAGGCTGGTGCAAATAGATTTAGATATTGTGATACAGTTGGAATTAAAGAACCATTTGGAATTAGAGATGATATTAAATATATATATGATAAAACAGGATTTGATATAGAAATGCATACACACAATGACTTTGGAATGGCAACAGCTAATGCAGTTGCAGGGATAAAGGGTGGAGCTACTCATGTTGGAGTAACAGTGAACGGTCTAGGAGAAAGAGCAGGTAATGCAGCTTTAGAAGAAGTTATCATGGCATTAATGCTTGTTTATGGATATAAAGGCGAAGAAATAAATACTAAAATGTTCAGAGAAGTTTCTGAATATGTATCAAGAGCATCAGGAAGAGAGCTTCCTATATGGAAAGCAATAGTTGGAACAAATATGTTTGCACATGAATCAGGAATTCATGCTGATGGAGCTATAAAGGATCCTAAAAATTATGAAGCATTTGATCCAGCAATAGTTGGGCTTGAAAGACAAATCGTTATTGGAAAGCATTCTGGAAGAGCAGCGGTAGTTAATAAGTTTATGGAATATAACATGGAGCTTACTGATGAGGAAGCTTCAGGAATATTAGAGCTTGTAAGATCTACTTCCGTTAGATTAAAAAGATCTTTATTTGATAAGGAAATAGTTCAACTATACAAAGAATATCATAGACAGTTAGATGAAAAAAATGCTTAATAATAGGGGGATAAAAAAGTGGGCGATAATTTAGTTTATAAGATCTTAAAGAGTCATATTGTTGAAGGAGAATTAAAGGCAGGAGAGCCAATTGCGTTAAAGATTGATCAAACTCTAACTCAAGATTCAACAGGAACAATGGCATATCTTCAATTAGAAGCTATGGGAATTGATAGAGTTAAGACAAAGAGATCAGTTGCTTTTATAGATCATAATATGTTACAACAAGGTTTTGAAAATGCTGATGACCATAAATTTATTCAAACAGTTGCATCTAAATATGGAGTATATTTCTCAAAGCCAGGTAACGGAATATGTCATCAAATCTTTTTAGAAAGATTTGCTACTCCAGGAGATACTTTAATAGGTTCTGACAGCCATACTCCAACAGCAGGTGGTGTTGGAATGTTAGCTATGGGAGCAGGTGGTTTAGACGTTGCTTTAGCTATGGGGGGCGGAGCTTACAACATTAATACTCCGAAAGTAGTTAAGATTGAACTTACTGGAAAGCTAAATAAAATGGTAGCTGCTAAAGATGTTATCTTAGAAGTTTTAAGAATATTAACTGTTAAAGGTGGAGTAGGAAAAGTATTTGAATATGCTGGCGAAGGTGTTAAAACACTTTCAGTTCCAGAAAGAGCTACTATAACTAATATGGGAGCAGAACTTGGAGCTACAACTTCAATCTTCCCAAGTGATGAAAGAACTTTAGAATTCTTTAAAGCACAAGGAAGAGAAGAAAATTGGATAGAATTTAAACCAGATGCAGATGCTGTATATGATGAAGTAGTAACTATTAATTTGAGTGAATTAACTCCACTTACAGCTAAGCCACACAGTCCAGATAATGTAGCTAAGGTTAGTGAAGTTGGTAAGATTAAAGTTGACCAAGTAGTTATAGGAAGTTGTACTAACTCTTCTTATGAAGACTTAATGAAAGTTGCAAAGATATTAAAAGGTAAAAAAGTACATCCGGATGTCAGCTTAGTAATAGGTCCTGGATCAAGACAAGTTATGGAAATGATAGCTAGAAACGGCGCTTTAGGAGATATAATCAGCTCAGGAGCAAGAATACTTGAAAATGGCTGCGGACCTTGTATAGGAATGGGACAATCACCAGGAACTGATGCCGTTTCACTTAGAACTGTAAATAGAAATTTCTATGGTAGAAGTGGAACTCTATCAGCACAAGTATATATAGTAAGTCCTGAAACTGCTGCAGTTTCAGCTATAAATGGAGTTTTAACTGATCCAACAGAAGTGGATATAGATTTAACAATAGATATGCCTAAGGAATTCTTAATAGATGATTCTATGATTTTAGCACCAGCACCAACAAATGCTGAGGTTGAAGTTGTTAGAGGACCAAATATTAAACCATTCCCAGTAAGTAAGCCATTAGCTCAAGAATTAAATGGTAAGGTGTTAATAAAGGTTGAAGATAACATTACAACTGACCATATTATGCCTTCAAATTCGAAGTTATTACCATTTAGATCGAATATTCCTTATCTAGCTGAATACTGTTTTAACACAGTAGATACAGAGTTCCCTAAGAGAGCTAAGGAATTCAACGGTGGATTTATAATTGCTGGAGGAAATTACGGTCAAGGTTCAAGTAGAGAACATGCAGCGCTTGCACCATTATACTTAGGTGTTAAGGCTGTTATAGCTAAGTCATTTGCAAGAATTCATAAGGCTAACTTAATTAACAATGGAATAGTTCCAATGGAATTTAAGAATGAAGCTGATTATGATAGCATAGATTTAGTAGATGATTTAAAGATGGAAGATATTAAGGCAGCTTTAGAAACAGGCGTAGTTAAAGTTAAGAACTTAACCAAGGGAACTGAATTTGAAGCAACAGTTGATTTAACAGAAAAAGAAATCGCAGTTATTAAAGAAGGCGGAAGACTTAATTACGTTAAAGCAAATGCTTAGCAGTTAGTGTTACAAAGTCATATTTAAGCACAGGAGTTCATGTAAATTTGAATTCCTGTGTTTTTTTATTTTAATTTAGGTTAATATTACTAATAGTCATATGGTAAAATATTATTATCAAATGAATCTTTTAAATGGGGGGATTACAATATGAACCTAAGTGAAATAATAGAAGATATAGCTAAGAAATATGAATTACATTCTATTGGCATATTTGGTAGTCGTGCAAGAGGAGATTACAGGGAGGATTCAGATTTAGATATCTTTATAATAGGAAATTTAACTTTGGATGATGAGCTATCACTAGAAGCCGAACTAGAAGAAATATTGAAAATCAATGTTGATATTGTAAAGATAAGTGAAGATAGTGATAAGATATTGTTAAAGAATATTATAAATGATGCTTCCATTATCTATAGTAAAAGTAATTCCTTTGAAAATTTATATAAGTTTGTAGAACGTTTTTTTATAGAAAATAGTGATTTTATTCATATAAGAAAGGTTGATTTGCTTGATTAATAGAGATAGAGTTTTAAAATTACTTAGAGATTTAAAAGAGTGGCAAAGTGATTTTATGGAATGTACAAAATCAGTTGAAAATTGCAATAATGATATAAAAAAGATTTTATACCATAGTATAAGAGCATATTTTTTAGATTTTCATATATTATGTGAGGATTATATTTCAATAAGTTTAAAAGATTTAAATAAATATAAGATAGATATATCAGCAATAGAGGGAATGGAAATAATCAAAGATTCCAATAAAATAAGTGATGAATTTTTTGAATTTTACAGTAAATCTAGAAGGTTAAGAAACAGGCTTGCCCATAGATATAAAATGCCAAGTGACGAAGAACTTCTTGTAAATTTAAAGAATAATTTTGAAGGTATAAGTGAATTGGAGCGATCAATTAAAGAACTAGTAAGGTAGTTGTTTTAAAGGTTAAAAGTTTTACGAAGTATTAGAAAGAGGTCAATATAATGGAAAGAACAATAAGATTGTCTGGAATAGCATATGAAAGCTTGGTCAACGGACCAGGAATGAGAAGAGTATTTTTTTCTCAGGGGTGTAAGCATAAGTGTAAAGGCTGTTTTAATCCAGATACCCATGAATTTAATGGGGGAGAAGAAAGAGACATGGATGAATTAATAAAGGATACCTTAAGTAATCCAATATTAAGAGGGATCACATTTAGTGGAGGAGACCCATGGGAACAAGCTGATAAATTTGCTTATATGGCAAAAGCCTTTAAGGAGAATGGACTAGATATTTGGAGCTATACAGGGTATACCTTTGAATATATTATAGAAAATAAGGCTGAAAGGTTAGGTTGGAATGACTTATTAAATAATATAGATGTTCTAGTGGATGGGAAATTTGAAGAAGATAAAATGCAGGATGGACTTAAATTTAAGGGATCAACTAATCAAAGAATAATAGATGTAAAAGAGAGCTTAAGACTAAATAAAATTATTATAATGGATTTATAAATATGAGAGGGGAAAATAGTATGATATATTCTTTAGAAAATTCAAGTATCAAAATTACAGCAAGTACACATGGGGGCGAAATACATTCTATAACAAGTAAAACTAATGAAACTGAATATTTATGGGATGGCAATCCAGAGTACTGGAAGTATCACGCACCAATATTATTTCCTATAGTAGGTAAGGTTATAGATTCAAAATATAGAGTTAATGGGAAAAACTATGAGCTTCCACAACATGGTTTAGCAAGAACTTCAGAATTTTCGCTAGTTGAAAATAAGAATGATGAAATTACATTTGAATTAAGATATTCAGAGGATACACTAAAGGTATATCCATATAAGTTTTTATTAAAATCAAATTATAAATTAGAAGAAAACAGCGTAATTGTAGCATATACAGTAGAAAATATTGATGAGATGCCAATACATTTTTCAATTGGTTCCCATCCAGCTTTTTTATGTCCTATAGATAAAAGTGAAACTTTAAATGATTGTTATATTGAATTTAGTGAAGCTGAGAATAGCAAAAGAATTACACTTACTAAAGAGGGATATTTATCAAGAGATAAAGAAAATTGTTTGGAGAATACAAATATACTTAATTTAAATAAAGAATTATTCAAGGATGATGCATTGGTATTTAATGATTTGAAGTCAAAAAAAATGACAATTAAATCAAAGAACTCAAATAAAGCTTTAGAAGTAGATTTTACTGGATTTCCTTATATGGGAATATGGGCACCAAAAGATGGAGCGCCATTTGTATGCATAGAACCATGGCATGGGCATGCTGATTATTATGATTTTAGTGGAGAGTTTTCAGATAAAGAAGGCGTAATTAAATTAGAATTAAATGAAAAGTTTAGTTGTACTTTCAAAGTAACTATTAAATAGAGACAAAAAATTAGTTATTTGTAAAAGAAATAAAATATAATTCTACAATGAATATGTATGGCAATATGTAATTTAGCTATACATATTTATTATTATGAAGATATTTTTATCATATTTGTTGATAATTTAGAAACAGCCATTATTAATTCTGTTAATTTAAAATATATAGAAAGTTTATTGAGTGAGGGAAATAAATTCACAGATTTGAGTGTATTAAAAAAAATTATTCACATAATAGTATGTATAACATAAAAAAATGTGGATAGATGCAATTGGATTGTGGATATTTTTTATCATTATAGAGAAAAAATATAAATGATAAGGATTTATATTGAAGGTTAGGTGAATAAATTTTGATTATAAATAAGGAATTCTATAAACAAGGTGCATTAACATTAGCAAAAGAACTTCTTGGAAAAGTTGTTGTAAGGACTGTTGATAATGTAATTTTAAAAGCTAAGATTGTTGAAACGGAAGCTTATATTGGGGATATAGATAAAGCTTCCCATGCTTATAATGGAAGAAGGACTGAAAGAACAGAACCTTTATTTAGAGAAGGTGGTATTGCTTATGTGTATTTTATTTATGGAAAATACTATTGTTTCAATGTTATAAGCGGCGTTGAAAATAAAGGAGAGGGAGTTTTAATAAGAGCTTTAGAGCCATTAAATGAATTTGATTATCTTGCTCAAAAAAGATTTAATGAAGATTATGATAATTTAACAGAGGCAAAGAAAAAGTCATTAACAAATGGGCCTTCAAAATTATGTATTGCATATTCAATAGATAAATCTGAAAATTATATGAAATTATATGAAAACGGAGATTTTTATATAGAAGATGGGAAGAAGGAAGGCTTTGAAATAGTTGAAACGACTAGGATAGGGATTGATTATGCAGAAGAAGCAATATATTTTCCTTGGAGATTTTATATAAAAGGAAATAAGTATATTTCTAAAAAATAGAGGTTTTAAGTCATAAATAACTGCCTAAAAATGCTGAGTTTATACACATTTTTAGGCAGTTTATAATATATAATACATATAATCTTATTTAAATATTTTTATATTTCGTATCTTATGTTTTTTATGGTTATTGAAATCTCATCTATTAAATTAATTTCTTGATTAATAGAATTTGGATTAGAGCTTTTAATAATTTTTACAATTGGTCTTAAAGGAAAGCTTGGCAAAGTCTCTTGTATAACACCAATATCACCATTGCTTAAGTCAACCAAAGTACCTTTAGAAAATGGAATAACTACTTTACAAAAAGTATTAACAATATCATAATCAAACATTGTACCTGCATTAGCTATTAAGTATTCTAAAACATCACTTGGGAACAAGGGTTTTTGGTTTGGTCTTCCAGCAGACAAAACATCGTATGCGTCAGCAATACTTACAATTTTGCTTAAAAGACTTATTTCTTCATTGACCAATTTATTAGGATATCCTAAACCATCAGGGCGTTCGTGATGTTGTAAGACTACCATTTTAGTGTGAGCACTTAAATTATATGTGTCAGATAAATATTTATAACCGAGAGCTGAATGCTTTTCAAGCATTGAAATTTCTTCTGGTGTAAAAGCATCAGTTTTCATTAGTATCTCTTTTGGAACAAAGACCTTTCCTACATCATGAAGTAAGGCACCAGTGCAAAGATATTGTAATTGCCTTTTTGGAAGTTTTAAAGCAATACCAAGAACAAGTGAGGTTACAGCAACGTTTACTGAGTGAGAATAAAGATAGTTATTCATTGTTCTTATATCTACTAATGAAAGTAATACACTTTTATTACTCAATACATTTTCAATTAAGTTATTAGCCATATTTTCTATATTATTAAAATACACAGATTCCTTTTTTGAAAATTTATCTGCTACAGTGATTCTGTTTAAGTTTGAGAATGCTTCTTTTATTGTGGATATTGCTTTTTGTCTTAATTCAGGTTTGATGGTATCCTCAATTTCTTCTGAACTATATTCATCAATTATATATATTGATGAAATGTGCATATTTTTAATTTTTTGAATAATTCCTTTAGTTAAAGTCAATCCAGATCTTACTAAGACTCTTTCATCAGTATCGTAGAGTGTTTTGCCAATAACTGAATTTGGTTTCACACATTCAATTGGAACTAATCTCATAAATATCTTCTCCCTAAACATTTGTTATTTTAAATTTAGTCTGTAACATTTTTTTTATTAAATATAATATTAGTATATCAATAAATATGGAGTTTTTGTAGTATTATAGGGAAAAAATATAACATTAGCAGTATTCGAATTACAAAAGTAGAACTAAAATGTTATATAATGGAGAATAATTAAACAATATAGTTTTGTCTATGGTAGTAGTAACTTAAATGAACGTTTGGAATTTAAATATAAGATGATTTTATTAAAAATTTATATATTATTTTTAACTTTTTACATTTATATGATGATAATTTTATTACTTCGCAATTAAAGTGTGGTATAATGGTAGGGATTAAAAAAATTATTAAAGGGGGCTTTTTTTAATGTCAAGAGTTTATAATTTTTCTGCAGGACCAGCTGTATTACCAGAGGAGGTTCTTAAAGAAGCAGCAGAAGAAATGTTAGATTACCAAGGTACTGGAATGTCAGTTATGGAGATGAGTCATCGTTCGAAAGCGTTCGAAGGAATTATCCAAGGGGCTGAAAAAACATTAAGAGAATTAATGAACATTCCAGATAACTACAAAGTGTTATTCCTTCAAGGTGGGGCGTCACAACAATTTGCAATGATTCCAATGAATTTAATGAAAAATAAGGTTGCTGATCATATTGTTACAGGGCAATGGGCTAAAAAAGCAGCTTCAGAAGCAAAAATATTTGGTAAAGTTAATATTTTAGCTTCATCAGAAGATAAAACTTTTTCATATATTCCAGATATGAAAAATATTAAGGTTAGTGATGATGCTGACTATGTGTACATATGTCACAACAACACAATCTATGGAACTAGATTTACTGAGTTACCAGAAACAGGGGACAAGATATTAGTTGCTGATATGTCATCAGATTTCTTATCAGAACCAGTAGATGTAACTAAATATGGATTAATTTTTGCTGGAGTTCAAAAGAATGCAGGACCAGCAGGTGTTGTAGTAGTAATAATTCGTGAAGATTTAATAACAGATGAAGTATTGCCGGGTACTCCAACTATGTTAAAATATAAAATTCATGCAGATAATGATTCATTATATAATACACCACCAGCGTATGGAATTTATATCTGTGGAAAAGTATTTGATTGGATTAAAAATAAAGGTGGCTTAGAAGCTATGAAGAAGCTTAATGAAGAAAAGGCTGCTATATTATATGATTACTTAGATTCAAGTAGCATGTTCAAGGGAACAGTTGTAAAGAAAGATCGTTCATTAATGAATGTACCTTTTGTAACTGGTAATGATGAATTAGATGCTAAGTTCGTAAAAGAAGCTAAAGTAGCTGGTTTTGAAAATATCAAGGGACATAGATCTGTTGGTGGTATGAGAGCTAGTATCTACAATGCTATGCCAATGGACGGTGTTAAAGCTTTAGTTGAATTTATGAAGAAATTTGAAGAAGAAAATAAATAATAAGGATTTATTCTATTAAGCGGACAAGGATAGAAAGTATTTGAAACTTTCTATCCTTATTTTTGTAAGTAATAAGAGCCGTAAACTTATTAATTAGTAAGTTTACGGCTCTTTTATGTTCAATAATATTAAAATTCTGATGTTCCAGGAGTTCTTGGACTTGAATTTTAGTGTATTTTATAGCCTCTTCGGAGGCTTTATTTTATGCGGTTTTAAGATTTGTTGATTTTATTTCATAATGTAATATCATAAAAAAAATTAACTGTGTTGTGTTATGGTTGTGTTATTTTTATAAGGTATGTATTTGCGGAATGTTAGATTAAGTTAATTTTTTATATAGTATATATTAGATAATAAGTAATTTCAAGAAAATTATTTATTAAGCATTTTATATGGATAAAACTAATGTGTAGATATAAAAATATACTTAAATATACTTTAAGGTGTTAAAATGTGTTAAAATATATTAATAAGGATAAAAAGGTTTAAAAACATGTAATATTGATAATAATTATATAGTAAGGAAGTGATTGATAAGATGAGTAAGTTGTTAGCAGAGCAGATATTTAAGCCAGGTTCTTTTCCAGAATATACTTATGTATCAAGGGAATCTTTAGATATAGGAATTAATTATGAAGTAAGACTAAAGCAGGCTTTAAAAATATCAGGATGTCTGACTTCAATAATTGGCCCATCAAAGATGGGGAAAACTGTATTGTGTGAAAAAGTAATTGATTTAGATAATTTAGTTGAAGTGTCTGGAGTTGACTTTAAGTTAAATAACGATTTTTGGACATTTATAGGTACTAAAGCAGGTTTACCAATGAGTGGAGAATTTATTGAAGGAAAAACAGTTAAAGATAATATAAGTGATGATCTACATTATAAGAAAGATAAATTTGTATTAACTAAAGATAGAGTTATAGATTATTTTAAAGAAAATGGAAAAGTATTAGTGCTTGATGATTTTCATTATGCACCAGAAGATATTCAATTGCATATTGCTCAACAATTAAAAGATGCGATAAGAAAAGAATTTAAAGCAATAGTTGTATCGCTGCCACACAGAGCAGATGATGCAATAAGGAAAAATGCTGATTTAACAGGTAGATTAAGTTTGATTAATATAGAAAATTGGAAAAATGATGAGTTGGAGCAAATTGCTAAAAAGGGATTTGAAAAACTTGATATTAAAATAGATGACGAGTTGGTAAAAAATATAGCAATAGAAAGTTTAACATCGCCACAATTAATGCAATATATATGCTTAAGTATTTGTACACTATTAGATACTGATAATTCAAAAATAACTCAAATACCTAAAGAAGTTTTAGAAAGAGCGTATAAATTTACTACAGTAAACTTCGAGTATTCAGATGTTTTAAAGACTTTACTGTTAGGGCCTAATCCTAGAGGAAACAAAAGGAAAATTTATAAAACTGAATCAGGTAAGGAATTAGACATATATGGATTGATTGTTGAAGCTGTTTCAATTAATCCACCGTCGATGGGCTTAGATATAGATGAAATGAAATACAGAATAGATAAATTAATTATAAATGAAGATAAAAAGCCAGATAAGCAGCAAATTAGAGATTCATTAAACAAGCTACAATCAATTATTGATGAAAAAGAAAATATATATAAGGTTTTTGAGTGGAAAGATAGCATGTTGTATATATTAGATCCATTATTCTTATTCTATTTAAGATGGGGGAATCACAAATAAGATGCAAGGTAATTATAGTTTAAAAGCTGACAAAGTAACATGTGAAAGAATAATAAAAGAGCAAATATATATATTAAATAACTTACAGGATATAAATGAAATTAAAAATGCTTTTAAGCAAATTAATGTAAATATGCGAGAAGTGTTAGATTCAAATGAAGTATTAGCAAAAATAAAATCGAAAGAGATATATGTAGAAAATGAGTATTCTAAGATTAAAACTAAGGAAAGTATAATTAAGGCAAAGGAAAAATTAATAGAATACTTGGAAGAGCTTATAGTGGAAATAAATAATATTTCAAGTACCTTAAATGATGAAATTTCACAAGAAGTTGCAATTATTATAATAAAGAGAATATTAAATAACTTTTATGCCCATATTGAAACTATGTATGAGCAGCAACCGCATGGAAAGGCTGGTATAACTAAAGAAAAGTTAGATAATATAAAAATAATTAATGAGTATGATGTGCAGAGAATATTATATTCTCTAATAAAACCTGTTTTTCCAGAAGCAAGAGTTGAAGTGTCAAATGATACAGGATTTTCAACAGTGAGATATGATATTTTTATTGAAAAATATTCTATAATTATTGAGGTGAAATGCACAAGAGCAAGTATGACAGAGCGAAGTTTAACAGAGGAAATTGGGTCGGACATATATCATTATAAGTATAACAATATATTTTTCTTTATATATGATAAAGAAAAAATTATTAAAAATAAAACGGCGTTTGGGAATGCTTATAACAAGAAGTTTGAAGAAAAAAATGTAAATACAATTATTATTCAGACAGTTAATTTATAATTTATTAGTTTAATAGGAGTGATATTGATATATGGATTATGGCAAATATAGTATAATGCATGAAGATATAGAAATATTTGCAAAAAATTTACTTAGTGGTAGAAAGTATAGACATAATATTGAAACTTACAGAAGAGAAATAATTGAAATGGCAATTTCAAAATTTCCAAGAAAAAGTGAACAAATTGATTATATAATTAGAAAAACTACCGATGAAATTTCAACTAAACTACAAAAATATAACAGAAAGTTCTTAATACTATCAATTATGATGGTTAAGGAACTAGCATACAATTATGAAAAAGATTTAACGTGTAGGCATGAAATACAAAGTTTAACAAATTTTTTGCTAATAGTTATTTCAAACAATTATGATGAATTTTTTGAAGAATTTGTACATATTGAATTTGATGAAGATGTGTCAAAAAATATAGGCGAAATTATAGAACTAGCTTATTTAGTAATTTATTCAGCTGTTAATAAAGATCATTTATTTGATTGCATTGATAACTATACTATTTTGGAAATTACAAAAAATACATTATATCCAATTAGCTGGGAAGAGTTTTTTGATAATGATTATGAAAAAATGAATGGAAAGAAAAAGCCAGAAGAATATGTAATAAAAAATATAGCTTTACACAAATATATAGATGATAAAAGGATATCCATGAATTATATAAAAAATGAGTTAAACAGTATGTTTAAGCAAGAATATGGTTTTAATATTACATCTATAGAAAGTTTACAGAGGTATCAAAACAGAAAAAGAGACTATCCATTAATTGTAATAAATAATAAAAGAAATGATTTACGGAAATATTTTAATATAGATTATGGTGAAAAAATTTTTGAAATTTTAAATTGTAATATAAAGGGGAAAAATGCATATCAAAAAAATATATTAAATTATATGGAGTTAAAGCCTGTTTTTATAGATTAGGGGGAAATTATTTGTAGTATATCGCATTTAAAAGAGAGTTTAACAATAATCTTAAATTTACTTTATTCAGGAGATACACAATTTGAGAAATATTACAATTTTCCTAAAGGTGAATTTCAGAAAATAGAAGGGCATATAAATACATATATGGAGAGTCGTGCTTTAGGTATTTTGATTGAAGTATTGTATGAAAAGAATTATGCTGTTCCTAAAATAATCTATAATAATGAAATTATTCCTGTTGCAGATGTTAAAAAAATTGAACAGTTTGGACTTTATAATAGTAATTTTGATAGTGATTTATTTTTCGCAGATATAAAAAGAAAAATTATTTATAATATAGATTTTAAATATTCAAACTCGCCGACGAGTTTGAAATCAATGTGGGAAAAAAGTAAAAACAAAATTCCTGGTTATATTGAAAAGTTAAGAGAGCGTCAAAAAGTTATAGAAAATAATCCTCAAAAAGTAAAAGAGATTTTAGAGATTAATGATTTATCAGGATTTTCTTATAAAAGTGGATTATGTACAGTTAGACCGGACTATTATTGTTATGTAAAAAGTAATGAATGGAAGGATGTTTATTATACAAATTGGTTTCGTTTTATGGAGAACCTAAATAAAGGAAATGAGCTTTTGAGTTAATATAAATAATTATATTAAGAGCCAATTGGAATTGGGATCAGATAAATATATCGTAACAGATAATATATATATAAACCAAAAGAAAATGTTTCTAAGGAATCTCTTTTTTCAACTATCATATTAAATAAATAATCTGAAGGTAAGAAAGATAACGTTATATGATTAAAGCTATATTTATTTAAAGTACACTCTAAAAGGATAATTTAGTTAGGAATAAAAGTGTTTGTTTAAAGTAGAATTTTAAATTTATAAATAAGTGTTTGCGATAGCCTAGAGTATGAAAAATACTCTAGGCTATTTTGAGTTTAAAGAAAGGATTGATAAATTATGAATATTGCTTATATAAGAGTAAGTACAGTTGAACAAAATGAAAGCAGACAATTAGAAGGATTAGAAAAGTATAATATAGATAAAATATTTCAAGAGAAAGTATCAGCAAAAGATTCTAATAGACCTCAGCTTAATGCTATGTTAGATTTTGCCAGAGAGGGAGATATAATTTATGTTTGGGATTTTAGTAGATTAGCAAGAAGCACTAAAGATTTATTAAATATAGCAGAGCAGTTAGAAAATAAAAAAATTAATTTAATTAGTATAAAAGAAAAGTTAGATACTGGTACAGCTACAGGAAAACTAATGTTAACAATGATAGGAGCTATTAATGAATTTGAAAGAGCAAATCTTTTAGAAAGGCAAAGAGAAGGAATTGCAATTGCAAAGAGAGAAGGCAAATTTAAAGGAAGAAAAGCTATTGAATATCCTGATAAATGGGCAGAAGTATATCTGGAGTGGAAGGAGAGAAGAATAACAGGGATTAAAGCAATGGAAAAGCTAAACCTAAAAAGAAATACATTTTATAAATTGGTAAGAGAATATAAGAAGTAACTTAATAACACTATTAGCATTTAATAAAAAGCTAGCAGTATATACATGGCGAATATATGATACTATAATTTATACAGGAATAAAAAAGGAATAAAAAAATTTTAAATATGTATGTAAAAATAATCAAAAATATGAATAAAGTTATATATGTACAATATATGTCCATGTTAATTGGTATAATAAATGTATATATATGGTGGTGAAGTTTATGGAAGAAAAAGACTGTAAGGTAAGTAGAGTTTTGCACATTTTTGAAAAATTAATTTCTGGAGATATAGTCAATAAAAGGGAATTAGCAGATATATTTAAAGTTAATGATAAGACAATCCAAAGAGATATTGATGAAATTAGAAATTATTTAATAGATAAAAGAAATGATTATAACGTAAAAATTAGATATTCTCGAAAAAATAGAGGATATTTAATGGAAGAAAGCTCAAATAAAAAGCTTAATTGTGAAGAGCTTTTAGCAATAACGAAGATAATATTGGAAAGTAGAGCTTTTAATAAAGAAGAAATGAATCATTTGATTAATATATTATTAAATGAAGTTAATTTTGAAAAAAGAAAGCATATTAAAGAGCTTATACGAAATGAATTATTTAATTTTGTACCATTACAGCATAATAAAAAAATTTTAAAACTACTGTGGGAATTAAGTGAAATTATTAGACATAAGGAAATTACTGAAATTTCATATATTAAAGTAACTAATGAAAATGTAACTAGAATAATAAAGCCAGTTGCAATAATATTTTCAGAATATTATTTTTATCTCATAGCGTATTCAGCTGATGTTGAATACGATGATCCAACAATATTTAGAATAGATAGAATTCTAGATTATAAAAAAATAGGGCAAAGGTTTTATATTAATGATTGTAAGAGATTTGAAGATGGAGAGTTTAGAAAAAGAATACAATTTATGTACCAAGGGAAGTTGTCTAAAGTTAAGTTTGAATATTGTGGAGTATCAATAGAGCATATTTTAGATAGATTACCAACAGCTGAAATTAAGCAAGTCACTGAAAACAAGTATTTAGTTGAAACGGAAGTTTATGGACAAGGAATAATTATGTGGATACTAAGTCAAGGTAAAAATATTAAATTAATTGAACCAGTAGAGATGATATTAAGAGTAAAAGAAGAACTAATTAAAATATTAGAAAATTATAATTAAGGGATTAATTTAGTGGAGGAATAAGAATGGATGATGGTGTATTACAGAATAGTTCGCTTGTGAAAAATCTTAATGATATGGCAAAAGAATATGAAGGGTATAGTGTGACGAAAGAATACAATAGAGGATTATATCAAGATGATAAAGCAATGGAAAAATGTATTGACGAAGCTTTTGATGGTAGAAAAACTATCATTAGTGATCTTACTGGTAAAACATTGCATAGAGATAATAAAGCAGCGGATCGTAAATATGGAGAAAAAGCAGCTACTAGTCATAGAGCTGAACCTGACCATGATGATCCTTTAGCTAAAATACATGGTAGAAATAAAAACAAAAAATACATAAATGATGTAGACCTAAAAGATGTAGGTAATAGAAAAGATAATTTGAAAGCAAAGCCAATGAATGTTAATAGATCAAAAAGAGAAGCATCGAATATAGAAGCCCTAAAAAAGAAAAAATATTCACAAGAGATAACAACTACAGGGAAAGTAAAGGAAGTTATTAGAGGAAAAAAGAATGAATTAGAATCAGATTTTTTATTAAATAAAAGAGTTGTTGAAAGAGGTACCGTTGTTAATGCTAATAAAATAGTTTCTACTGTTGCAAAAAGTGGAGATACAGTTATTAATACATCAGTTATTGTTGGGGAAAGTTTTCAAAAAGGTGCTAAGCAATCAGTAGCAGCAGCGGCTATTCCGCTTACTGTTGAAGCAATAAGACGATTATATAATGTTGCAGAAGGGGAGGAAAAATTATCAGAGGTAGTAAAAGATATTGGAAAGAATGCAGGACAAATTGTAATTATTGGTGGAGCAAAAAATATAATGCTTAATGGTGTTAGTTTTGTTTTTAAAAAAAATGGAAAAGAAAATTTATTAAGAATTCTTAATAGTAATGAAGTAGCACAAATTATAGCTGTAGCAATGATTGTTAAAGATTCAGCCTTTAAATATATAAATTGTGAAATAGATGGAGAACAATTTTTAGAAGAAGTTCAGGAACAAGGTATTGTAATGACATCAGGTTTAATAGGAGCAATTGCAGGTAGTATATTAATTCCTATACCTGTAGTTGGGCAAATGGTTGGTTCTTTTATTGCATCTACAGTTTGTGCTGGCATATTTAGAGAATATCATAATATTAATGTATATAAAATTAAAGAAAACGAAATCAGTAAAATATGTTCAGATGCATTAGATGAAATAAAGAAGCAACAAGATATATTGAAAGACATTATAAATAAAGAATTTACAGAATGGGATGATAAATTTAAGCTAGGGCTAAAAAATATTTATGATGCAACTATTGCCAATGATGTAGAAGGAATTGCTAAAGGCTTAGATAAAATACTGAATACTTTTAAGGAAAATATAAAGTTTGAGACATATAAAGAATTTGATGAATTTTTTATGGATGAAAGTAATGTATTAAGATTATAAATTTATATTAGCAGGTGGATATAATGAGTTTTATTTTTAATATGATAAAAGCAGATAAAAATAATGAAAAAGCAGACAAGATAAATATAAAGGCATTTGAAAAAATAGAAGAAGCAAAAATAAATCAAAAAAAATATCAAGAAAATATGGATATGTCATTAGAGAAATTAATTAATAGAAAAAAGGGTATATTATCTACTTCCATAAGAGAGTTTTTAGAGATTTATGAAAAAATAATGAAAATAGATTTTGAAGAAGGAGATGGTATAAAAGAATTATCGATGAATATGTTTGCACCAGAGGTTGTAAATGAATTGAAGAATACAGTAACTACAGCAGTAGGTAATCAACTAACAACTAAGCAAGCTATTATTACATATCTATTTGGCGGTATTTCAGGAATTATTGCTAAAGAAGCTGAAATGAATTTAGGGGTAGCCAATATTAGAAAAAGACAGGCAAATGTAATAGAGGCCCATTCAGAAACAATATGTATTGCTCTAAATGCAATTATTCAGAGATGTGATAGAATATCCGAAATATTAGCAAAACTAAATTTATTATTTATGAAGAGTATTAAAACAACTGGTGAAATAATAAGTCAAAAGGGAATGAATAGATTAAATTATACTAAATCTGATAAAGAAGCAATAATGACTTGCATTAATATTGCTTCAACTATAAAAAAAATATTGGATACTAAATTATTTGATGAAAAGGGTGAAATAACAAAACAATCAATTGAAGCAATTCAAATTGGGGATCAATATTTAAATGAAATTAATAATACTATTAATAAATAGAAGAAGAAATTTATTGGAGGTTGTGAAATGAAAAAAGTTATTATATCAGAGAAATGTGTATCATGTGGAGCATGTGCATTAGAATGTGATGTTTTTGAAGAATCACCTAATGGAAAAGCTGCAATTAATAATAAAATTGAATTAGATGATAATATTACAAAAAAAATATTAAAAATAGCTAACGAGTGTCCAGTTAAGGCAATAGAAATAATTGAGGATAAAATAGTAAAATCACAAGGAAAAGAAGGGTTAAAGGAAGTAAGTAATTTATTAAAAAAAGAATTAATAGATTCACAAATTGCAAAACCACAGATTGATGATTATAAATTTAATAAAGAAGAGTATAGAATTCCAGTTTCAGCAGGTTATGGTGAATATAGATATGATTATAAGTCAGATGATAAAGCTGTACAAGCAGGATTAAAAGAGTTTGATAGAGTAATGTATTCTCAAAGGAAGGCATTAATACAACAGGTTTTAGTAGAATACAAATTTAAAAGTTTAAAAAAATATTCAGAATACGAAATGAAAGATGGAAATTATTATTATGATTTAAAGAAGAAAATTGAGCAAATATTAATAAAAGTGGAGAGAGAAGCCAAATCAATTAGTAATAATAAAATTTCATTACCAAATAATTTTAGCATATTTGAAGTAAAACCTGATTTTGGACATGATGACATGATAGTATATCAACTTAGACACTTTGAAGAATTATGGTTTACTAATGACATTATGAATGAATTAGAATCGTTGCATTGGTATGATACTTATGTTGATACAGACGATATGGAAGATAGCAGGGGAAAAGATGTATATTGTTATAAAAATATATATAAGGTAAGTGAATTATTTGGAAAGCATATATTAGATGAAGTAGTATATGTATTAAGTGGGGCAGATGGGGCTCAAAAAATAGTTAATGAGGCACTAAATAAGTATATAGATTTAGCGAATAAAGAAATAAATAAAAAAGTAGAAATATTTTATAATGCTATAAAGAATAGTGGTTTAATAAATGAAAATTATAAAGTAAATAAAGAAAAAAATTATAGTGATGAAAAAAAGATAACAGTGGCAGCAAGGGAAAAAGATGAAGTAGATGTAAATCCTAAATTAGATAAAAGAGAAGAATTTACATGGACTACAAATTTAAATGTATGTCCCAAAACAGCAATGGATTATGCATGTTTAGTAAGTGCAGCTAATTCTACAATAATAAAAGAGGTTGCATTACCAATGAGTTCAGATTTTGAAGAATGCGACAAATGGTTAAGGGATAATGTTGCGAATAGTATTATTTTATCAATGATAGCGTTATATAGAGATTTAAAGAAAGAATTAGAACATAGGGAAATTGGCTTATCAGATGATTATATTCAAAATTGGATTAGAGAGAATGCTAATTCAATTAAACTTGCAAGTGATTATAGAAGAGATTTAGAGTCGGTAATTAGAGAACTTATTAAATTAGGAGATGTCATGACAGTGGAAACAAGAGAAGAATTTACAGGGACTACAAATTTAGATGTAAATCCCAAAACATTAATGGATTATGCATGTTTAGTAAGTGCTGCAAATTATACCTCAATTATTGAAAAGGAACTCCCAGATGATAATATAGAAAGTTATAAGAAATGGTTAAAAGATAATGTAGGAAACAGTATTATATTATCAATGATGGAATTATATAAAGAAATTAATAAAGAATTAGATAATAGAAAAATTAGAATATCTGATAGCATTATTCAAGATTGGATAAAAGAAAATGCTAATTCAATTAAACTTGCAACTAACTATAGAGGGAATTTAGATCTAGTAATTAAAGAGATTACCAAATAGGTTGGATGGTAAAGAAAAAATGATGTTAAGATAGTTTTTTCTTATGGATGGTATTAGTTAAAAATTTTAAATATATATTATATCTATGAATAAAAGATAAATGTATATTTGAAAGGAGATTTTATTATGGTAGATATAGTAACTAATACTAAAAATATGACAAGAGAAGAATGGTTACAGTGGAGAAAAGAAGGTATAGGTGGCTCTGATGTTTCAATTATATGTGGTATTAATAAATATAAATCAGCATTAGAACTTTGGATGGAAAAGAGAGGTTATAAAGAAAGTGAAGAAGCTGGAGAAAGTGCTTATTGGGGAAGTACATTAGAACCAATTATAAGAGAAGAATTTACTAAAAGAACAAATTTAGAAGTTGATACTATTAGTTTGATGCTTAAGCATCCAGAATTTGATTTTATGTTGGCTAATGTAGATGGTATTGTTAATGATAATGAAGGTAAGAAGTGTATATTTGAAGCTAAGACAGCATCAGCTTATAAATTAGACCAATGGAAGGATGATGAGATTCCAGAAGAATATATGCTTCAAATACAACACTATATGGCTGTATTAAATTATGAAAGAACATATATAGCAGTTTTAATAGGTGGCAATACATTTAAGTATAAAGTAGTTTATAGAGATGAAGAATTAATTGACATGATTATAGAAATTGAAAAGAATTTCTGGAATTGCGTACTTAATGATATACCACCAAATATTGATGGTTCTGAAAGCTGTACCAATTTATTAAATAACTTATATCCTAAAGCTAAGAAGAATTGCTCAATTATATTACCAAGTGAAGCAGAAGAGATTATTAATGAATATAATATAAATAAAGAAAAAGAGAAATTTTATTCAGATAAGAAAGATGAATGTATTAATAAAATAAAAGCAATGATGGAAGATAATGAAGCAGGAGCAATTAATAATTCAATTGTTACTTGGAAAAATACTTCAACTGAAAGACTTGATAGTAAGAAGCTAAAAGAAGAGCAATCAGAAATTTATGAAAAATATATAAAGAAAACTACAACAAGGAGATTTTTAATTAAATGATCCTAGTACTAGAAATGGTACTAGGATTTTTTACGCTTAAATTCAGAAAGGAAGATGTTTTATGTTTAAGAAGGAAAAGAGATATATTACTAATGGAGTAAATTCAGATGTAGATATTAGATTGCAAATTTTAATGTGGGGTTTAATAGATAAATTGAAAGAAAATAATAGTTTTCAATTAGATTATTTGCAGGTATTTAATATTTGTAAGAATGATTATAGGATTCTGCTAGAGCATACTCAGGCAGTACCAGAATATAAGAAGTTATATGAAATAAAGAATATGGGAGACATAGAGCTTGAGGAAAAATTAAAGTTATTTGTTATAGATGATGTAGAACATTCAACAATGTTATTAGCACAAGAATATTAAGGAGGGAATAAAGGTGATAGGAAATTCGCATATAATAAATAAATTTTTTACGAATGAATTAAGCAGGTTAACTGAAAAATATAATAATTTAGATGTTAATAAGATAAGTGGAATTGAAGAATTAATGAATAAGATAACAGATGAAGAACTTAAAGAAGAACTCTATTTAGATTTTAATAAGGTATTGGAGCTTGTTAAAAAGCTTGGAGATGATTTTGAAGAAGCTATATTAAATATTTATGTGTTTATAAATAAAAATGATGAATTTATAGACATTGAAAAGGCAAAGCAAATATATGAGGAAGTGAGTTATAAAGGATATTATACAGATCAGGATATAATAATTTATTCAAGGTTAGAAGACATTAGAGATTATATAAAAGATAACATAAGTGATATTATGGGCAACTCTTATGAAGTAGATAGGTTATTTGATAAAGATACACTAATTGATTATCTAATAGATGGTAAAAGCATTGAAGATATAGGAAAAGAACTTGTTGGCAATGAATCAGAATATGAAGAGATTTTAGATATAAAACCAGAGCTTATATGCACTAATAAAAATAATGAAAGATATTATTATGCAAAATTAAATGTCTAAAGGAAGGTGATAGTGTGAAAGATAGGTTTTTGGTGTTGATAACACGACAAAAAGCCCTAAACAGGGCAAAATTTAAAAATATTCGATTGGTAAAGGATTAATGATCCGAAAGCTATGGTATTGCACCTTGTTGCCATAACACCTGCATATTTACAATAATCTGACCATAGCTCCAGATTTGTAAATACCGGGAGAGCAACATATAAAAACACTGAAAAGGTGTAATTATAATACATCAATTTTACAATAAATACAAGTATTGTAAAGTTAAATGGGCTAAATCGGCACTTTTTCATTACTATTTGTGCCGGCGATAGCCGGAATGGAGGTTTATATGTCAAATTTAAAAGCTAAACTGGTACACAAGATTGAAAGTACAACAGATAATACAGTAAATATCAGTGGAAATGATATGATAGCAGAAAATAATACTAAAGAAGATAATTTAATATTACTTAAACCTAATGAGGTAAGTAACGAATTTTCCTATGTTCCTGACCTTCAAATAACTTTAAATGAAGCTAGAGAAAGAATAGAGTTACTTCAAAGCTTTGTTAAAGAAATGATGATACCTAAAGTAGATTATGGTTTTATACCTAATTGTGATAAACCAGCATTATTTAAGCCAGGAGCAGAAAAGCTTTGTGATATATTTGGATTCTCTAAGCAATTAGAAATATTAAATAGAGTTGAAGATTGGAAGGATGGTTTATTTCATTATGAAGTAAAAGTAATATTAATAAATAAACGTTCTGGAGTTATTGAAGCAGAAGGAATTGGTAGTTGCAATACAAAGGAAAGAAAGTATATTAAGCAAGACAGCTACAGCTTAATTAATACTATTTTAAAGATGGCAAAGAAAAGAGCTTTTGTAGATGCAGTATTATCAGCTACAAGATCATCAGGTATATTTACTCAGGATGTTGAAGAATTAGATGATAATGAATTATCAAGACCAACAGAGAAAAGAAATAAAAATTCAAAGAATACAGTTGATAATAATAAAAAGCCTACAGAAGCAGTTAAAGAAATTCCAATAACAAAGGAACAACAAACTCAAATAGTATTAACCATAAATAAAAATAAGATACCTATAGAATATGCTAAAGGACTTATGCAAGAGAAGTACAAAGTTAGCGAGAGTAAATTGCTTACAGCTGATCAAGCAGGAGAATTCATTGATTTATTAAAGTGTTCTACTATAATATAAATTCAAATTAGAATATGGAGATAAGCTATAAAATTTGTTTGCAACTTTATTTGTCACACAATACTATTTGTTGTGTGACATTTTTGAGGTGCGAACAAAATTTAAAGGTTATTTTTATTCTAATTTTGTTAATAAAAATTAAGAAAAAGGAATGATAAAAAATGAGTATAAATCATGCAAAAAGAGTGGATATTGTATCAATAAAGATGATTAAGGAAAGTAGTATATTATATGCAAATAGAAAAATAATGACACCCAAGGATTGTTTAGAAATAGTAAAGCCTTTATTAGAGGAGTGCGACAGAGAAAGATTAGTAGTTTGCTGCTTAAATGCAAAAAACGAACCAACTAATATAAGTATTGTATCAATTGGTTCATTAAGCACATCAATAGTACACCCAAGAGAAGTTTTTAAGACAGCTGTAATTAGTAATTCTGCATCAATTATAATAGCTCATAATCATCCATCTGGAGATCCAATTCCTTCAAAAGAAGATATAAGTATTACGGAGAGATTAAAAGAATCAGGAAAAATAATTGGAATTAATTTAATAGATCATTTAATAATAGGAGATAGTAAATACCTAAGTTTAAAGGAAGAAGGATATTTATAAAATTTATTGATATATTTGGTGTTTAAATATACTAAGGTACATTATATGTCCTTTATAATCACTATAATAAAATTGTAAATTAAATTAGGAGATGATTGTTATATGAGTGATATAAATACAAAAATAATTTTAAATATTGAAATAAACGATTCAATTTTATTAAATAAAGTAACTAATTTAGTTGATGAGTTGTCTTTATCTATGGATGAATTTGTTTTATATTCAACAAATAAATTAATATATGATATTGAATGCACACGAAAACTAAGAGGCTAATTAGAGTTACTTAAATGAGAAAACATAGTACGTATTACATCAAGAGCCATTTGTTTATTAGCTAAACTCTTACCATCTAAAAGCTGCTGAAATTGATTTAATATAGCATCGCTTTTTAAGCTTTCATAATCATTCAATATATAATCAACAGATACATTTAATTTGTAGGTGATTCTAAGAAGAGTATCTAAAGTAACATTTCTTTCCCCACGCTCGATTTGCCCCATATAAGAGGTAGATATATTAACAGCTTCGGCAAGCTGCTCTTGAGTTAAATTTAATTTTAGACGTTCTTCTTTGATTCGCTTTCCCAACATAATATAATCCATAAAATCATCCTTTCTATGAATAGATTAAGTTAAAATTACAAATAGTTTAACAGACCAACAGCTGTATTTAGATTTACTAATAGAGTAATAAAAGTATTGTGTTCTATTGCAGGAGTTAATATACAAAAATATAAATATATATTATATAAATGGTATCTAGTCGATAGGTAACTGCTTATAAGACGGATCGTAAGAAAGAATAGTTATATAATTTTAGCAGCTAATAGCTGTATAATTATTGACTGATAGTAAAAGTTAATATATCATTTTAGATGGAAATGTATTCCTAAAAAAAGAATATTGGTGTAATAGAAAAGAATTATATGAGTTAGGAGAGATAAATTATGAAGTGCCCCAAATGCGGAAAAGAAAACTGTATAGTAATGTCTGAAACAGATTCACAAGGTTACGATTTTATTAATGGATGTTGTTGTTATATTTTATTAGGCCCTTTAGGATTATTATGTGGTGCTTGTGGAATGGGAAATTCTACAACAACCTATTGGGTTTGTAATGATTGCGGAAATAAATTTCAATTAAGTAACAAGCAAATTGAAAAGAATGCAGAAGAGATTGGTATTCAGCAAGAAATTGAAAGCTATGCATTAAATTTAACATTTGGAAATGACATGAATTTAGAAAATTTAGAATTAGACGAGCAAATAGTAAAAAGCTTTATCAATAATTGGAATAATGTTTATGGAGAATTTACTGAAACATTGCAAAAAAGAATTATAGACAAGTTGTCCAATGATCAGAGTAAAGACTCATTAAGAATAAAAAAGATAATTTATGATTCTATAGGAGAAAATAAAAATTTCATAGAAAATAAAGAAACTATTTTATTTATATTTGATAATAGTGAAAATTTAGATGGGAAATCAGGATTTATAATAACATCAAAAAATATATATTCTAAGGATAGGTTTTTTCAGAGAAAGACTAGAAGAATCACATCTGATATTATAATAGAAAAAAACTTGTATAATAATTTAATGATTGATGGTATTACAATTAGATTGAATTCAATATTAAACACTGAATTAGAAATATTAATGAGATTAATTAAAGATAGCTTAAAAATTGAAAATGCTAATGGAAATAAATTTGACTTAAAAATAGGAGTACAGGGTTCTAATGGAACAATAAAAAGTCATGTTCTCAAATATAAAGAAGATATATATTATTGTGAAAAAGAAGGTAGAAATAAGCCAACAATATATAAGACTAATGATAAAAATAGCCCAATAAAAATTTATGAAGGGTCTGGGAATATTAGTAATTTAAATGTTATAGAAAGTGAATTGTATTTTATTGAAGAAAAAATGCTACAAGGGGCAGATGTTTTATTGGTAAATCTGTTAAACAATAAAAAAGTAATTATTAAAAATAAAATTGAAAAATCAGCAAAACTAGTTAATGGAAAACTATATTATAGTAAAAAAAGCAATGAAATAATTTGCATGGATTTAAAAACAAAAAATGAAACTATATTAACCAAGGATTTAAAGTCGGGATTTAGTATTTGGAATGGGTATATATATTATATAAATAGAAATGATGCGTGTTTATATAAAATTAGACTTGATGGATCAGAAGAAGGTAAAATTTATTCTGGGAATATAGGTAATGTTGATGATTTAGTAGTAGATAATGAGATTGTATATTATAAAAAAAATGATAGCTTATATAAAATAGATAATGATAATACAAAAGAGATATTAAAATGTCAAAAGCTTGAACAAGCAGTTGTTTGTAATGATAACATTATTTTCATTGCTAAAAAACCAGAGTATATAGTTAATAATAATGAAGTTAATTTTCTAAATAGCGAAGAAACTGCATTATACATATTCAATATTAAAGCAGGAAAGATTAAAATTTTGACATATGAAGAATGCAATAATATTTATATATTAAATAATAAAATATGTTTTAAAGCACAAAATACTCAGGATTTAGTTTGGAATTCAACCTATGGAGTGAACTGTATGATAGATCCTAATACAGGAATAAAATTATATTTTAAGGATGGAGAATTTGATTCAATATGAACAAGAAGCAGATACTATGGTTAAAATTAATGAATATAGGACATATTTGTGGATGCCATCAGTTACCTAATAGAAGCTTTTTTTATAAAGGATATCAATTTCCAATTTGTGCACGATGTATAGGAGTTATGATTGGATACTTTATATCATTCATATATAGGCAAAATAGTATAACAGTTAATTTGATTCTCATGTTAACTATGCTAATTGATTGGAGTTTACAATTTGCAAAAATAAAAAGTTCAACCAATTTAAAGCGCTTAATTACAGGAACTATGGGTGGATATGGACTTATGAATATTTACATAATAATCATAAGCGGAATATATTTATTACTTGGAAAATATAGCATTTATGTATTTATTGGAACCTTTGCAGTTTTATTTATTACATATTACTTATTACAAAAAATTAGAGTTTAAATAATTTAAAGAAGGAAGATTAAAAATAGAGGGGAGATTGATAGTTATGGAATTTGTTAAAAAAAATAGAAAGAAAATATTAATAGGTATAATAATTATTGCTTTTTTAACGTTAGTAGGTGCAGTACAAGTTATAAGAGTTGTTGGTGGAAATATATTAAAAGCAGTAAATGGTGAAACAGAAGTAGAATCAAATGGGGATATTACTTCATTAAGTTCAAGTGATGCTAAAAAGATTGTAGACAATGCTGAAAAGGAACTTAAGGCTAAAGAAGAAGCAGACAAGAAACTTCAAGATAGTGAAAAGAAAATATTTGAGGCTAAAGTAAATGCAGCAAAAGCTAATGAAAGTAAATTAGTTCAATTACCATCTTCTGATATAGTACCTAATACAAATTTTGATAGACATGGAACTTTAGGAGTTGCTAAAATCGATGATAATTATTATGTTGGATATTATTGTGGATTAGAACAAGTATGGGATGCTACTATAAAAGCAAATAATAGAGCTCTTGTAATGAAAATTTTAAAAGATAGAGGAGAGATGAACAATGAAGAATATCAACAAGCCGCAGCTGAATTAAAAGGTTATTCTCCATATATAAAAAAGATTCAAGATATGGATATGAAAACAGCAGATCCTAAAGAACTTCAAAAAATAGTTTATGAATATGCATTAGATACTATACGTATGAATATGAGATATGCTGATAGTAATATAGTTGGTCAATTAACGAATGGTGTATTTGCTAAAAATGATGCATATTTAACAGATGCTATATATCTTGGTAAAAGAACAACTACAGGAAAAGAGTCTGAAGAATATTTATATAAATTAGATGATAATAAATATCCAGCATTAAATAAGAATATGTCATAAAAAATATAAACAGTGTATAACTCCATTTATGGATCAACGTATTAATTAACTATATATACTAACACCATTACCGAAATACACCAATGCACATTATAAAGCATTGGATATAAATCCAAGAGAGAGTGGAGAGATTATAGATGATACTTATTATTCAAAGATAGCAGAGTTCAATCTAAGAACGGCTAAAGATTTATTTACTATACCATTAATGATGATAATAAATTAGGTAATGATAAATAGCTATTATTGAATTAAAATATTTTAGAATAAAAATTATGAGGTGTGTTATGCACCTCATTCAGATTGTAGACAAAAAGCATTTTCTTCTCGCTAAGAAAATGCTTTTTGTTGATTTTATGACATTGTTTATTTAAAATTTTTCTTATTAGAATGTAAAAAGTGCTATCGACGCGATAGCCACCGATCCTTTTCCATAAGTGATTTGCCATCTTTTTTAAATTCATGCATGCAAAAGTAAGCGTAACCTCAATTTTGATTTTGGCTAAGCCTCTTAGGTGTGTATATCTCATACTATGCTTTTCCTTAGCATCAGCAAAAACTCTTTCTGTTGTTTCTTTTCTGCATTTATAAACAGAGTTTACATACCTATCATGTCTAAGATGATTTGCTTCTTCAAGATAATCTTCCCAAACATGCCTGGTTACAAGCTTTTGATAATTCTTGCTGTTTGTACACTTATTTATGTGTGGACATTTTTTGCATTCACATGGATTAGATTTATATTCTCTATAGCCATCCCTATTGGTTGTACTGTATTTCAATATTTTGTCATTTGGACAAATATAAATATCATTATACTAATCATAAACATACTCATACTTTTTGAAAAAACCATCCTTCGTCATCGGTCTTTTATATGGAAGTGTAGGTAAAATATTATCATCAAATAGTGTTTTGCATATGTACGGTGTTATATATCCCGCATCCATAGCTATTGCTAGGATGTTATTAATGCAATACTTTTCTTTCAAACTTTTGTATAAATCAATAAATCCAACACTATCATGTACATTTCCGGATGTAACATGAAAATCTAATATATAGTTATTGTTATCACAGGCAGTATGAGCTAAGTATGCAAAACATTTTTCTTTCTCATTCTTATAAAACATACCACTATCTTTATCAGTAGTACTTTCCACAACTACCTTCGTGTCGGTTGATTTTTCAGTTTTTTTTAAAGGTTTTTTATCATGTTTTTCTCTATCTTCATCTATTTCTTTTTCTAATTGATCTTGATACTTTTTAGCTTCTGTTTCAATTTCCTTTTTAGTATATTTTCGTTTATTAGCACTAGCTTTTATATGAGTTGAATCTATGTATATTTCCGATAGATTTATAAATCCATGTTCATCAGCTTTCTCTAATATTTTAATGAAAATTATATTAAATAAATCAGTATCTTTAAATCTTCTTTCATAGTTTTTATTGAAAGTTGAAAAATGAGGTATTTTCTCATTAAACGAGTATCCAATAAACCATCTATATGCTATGTTTACTTCAATTTCTCTTATCGTTTGCCTCATTGATGGAATACCAAACAAATATTGAATCATAATAATTTTTATTAGTACTACTGGATCAATGCTTGGCGCGCCGAACGCACAATGTCGTCAACTTAGCAAAACAGTAATGAATAATTTACTCAAATTTCGAATCGCGTATGCTATATACCTTAAAAAATGGTATAATTAATAAACCTACTGGTAAAAGTAGATTTTTGGAAATATTTAGTTTTTATAACTTATATGCAAGATTTCCTTTGAGAATGATGCTTTTTCCTTGGGTGTTTGTTTTTTTGCTCATAATTACGGTTGGGACGTATTTGTGAGCGTATTTTTTTAGCTCTTTCTAATATATTTTCTAATATTCTTTTTCCTGAAATAGGCTTTACCATCATACCTATAATCTTTTGTAAAACTTCACTTAATATAAAATTTCTATTTGCTTGATATTCTGATTTTAAGTGTTTATTATCATTATCATTTGCTATCGCAGCATCGGCATCTTTCTTAATAAGTGATGCAACCATAGATATATAAATAGAAGCATAAAAATCTTGTTCAATTGCAATTGGCTTAGTTCCTGAAAATTCTTCTATTTCAATACTACTCTTAAGTTCTTTATATTTACATTCAACTCCCCATCTAAGAAAATATAATTCTTTAAATTGATGATGCGTAATAATTTTATCAAAGATATTGGTTACTAATATTTCGGTGGTATCATCAGAAAGTTTTATTTTTATAACTCTTAATTTTTTCAATTCTCCTTTTGACTTATATTCAAAAGCACAATCTTCAGAAGAAATAGCTTGTATCATTTTAAATGAAGATGAAACTCTCATTAAGAAAAATAGTCCTTTTTCGTTTAAATAATCAAACATGTCATAAGACGGATATCCCCTATCAAAAATTACAATACTATTATTTATAAAATTTTTATTATTAAGTTCATTTATATGTTGTTTGGCCATTTCTCTTTCATTGGTTCTAAATTTTGTTATAGATGCATCAATTATTAGATCATTTAGTACATCATATAAGGCTGACGCCGACGCAATAGCGGTTTGTATTTTATTTTGATTTTTACTTAATCCAAAATATTCTCCACATTCAATTGTATCAGGAACTTGTAATGATGTTCCATCAACAGCAAGAACATTAAATCCATTCCACTTTTTTAAAGTGTTTTTTGAGCCATAAAAAGAATCAACAAAGAATCTACACAATTCTTTAAATGCTTCAGGAGAAATATTTTGTCTTGCTTTATAAAATGCTTGTTTTGATATATCAGGAAAATCTAAATATGCATATTCTTCAATAAAATTACTTATTTCTGTAGCCATAGACTTTCGTAATGCGGAGCAAATAAAATGTACTGCATTAGAAAAAGATAATTTTCTTTTTCTTGAAAATGAATTACCTAAGCTATATGCTTCTTTAAACTCATTGGAAATAATTAATTTATTTGTTTTCTTTAAAATATGGGATAATAATTTAATATTTTTCATAAAATCAAACCTCGCTATAAATTTAATATCTATAGCGAGGCTTCATTTTTTCTAATTATTGTCAAGTGTTTTTTTATTGATTTTATTTATATTTCCTTAAGTTGACGACATTGGCCGAACGCAGAGTACAACTCTGCAACTTCATCATATATAAAGTTAAAATCTATCGCTTTATCAATTTTCCTAACCAAATGATTTTTAGGAACTAATGCATCTACACTATTAAATTCTATTTGAAATCTATTATCTACATCTTTTCTTGTCATCATTTTTATCACCCAATATAATTTTAATTGAAAAATTAAAAGCTGTCGACTTTGTCGACAGCCTGTATGAGATGTGTTATGCACCTCATTTATTTTTTCGTCAGGAATATATATTTATTAATATAAAAAGATAAAATATAATATATGTAGAATAATCATATACTTGGAGGTGTTTTGTGGCTAGAATTGTTAAAAAAGATAGAAAAATTAATTATACTAAAAAGGAGTTTCTAAGAGAATATAATATATCAGAAAATAATTTTAAAGATAACATAGATAAAGTATTAAAATCATTTGACATTGAAAAAGCTAAATTAAAACGAGATGATAGTGAAGATGATGAGAAAACAGTATATGAAATAAGATATGAAATAGCAGGATTATTATCAGTTATGTTTAAAAATTATAAGAGAAATCCATTCTATGATAATAGGAGCAACACTAAGAAGAAAAGTTTTGAAGATATCATAGAATATAATAATAATATAATAAATGATGTTGAAAAGATGCCTAACTATATAAAATATTTAATAAAAAAGCAATCTTGTTATAGAATGAATTTTGAACTAACTAAGTTGATGAGCATGATATTAAAAAAATTATCAGTACTATTTTATTTAATATTAACAGTAGAGAAGAGAAATATTGGAGAAACACTTGGAGGATTTGTTCAAGATATAGATATACTTATATCAAAATATTCTAGAGAGAAGTTAATTCAAGAATGGAAGAATGAGAATTTATTTCCTGAGGATAAAAAAAATCATTACAGTTATAGAATAAATGATTCCATAAAATTTTGTTTTGAAAAAGTTTTAGATGAAAGTAAAATTACTAAAGGTGTAATAGATAAAATATCAACTCAAGGAAACAAATTGCATGCTTCAGAAGAAGAAACAAATAAATTGCGTGAGTTTTATTTGGATGAATTAAATAAAATTTATTTGGATAAAGATAAATGGAATGAAATAGAGGAGGAATATAAAACTGTAACGAATAACCTTGAAGAGATTGAAAATTTTGAATTAAATTATATAAAAGAGATTAGAAAGAGTGGTCAAAAAGGAAAGGTAACTTTAAAAGAAAAATTATTAAATAAATTTCTTAGATATATGAGATTAGATAATTTTACTTATGGAGATTATTATAATGGAATAGATTTGTCTATATTTGCATTTAAGCTTAAAGAAGAAGTTCAAAATTATGATAAAAATATTATATGTAAAGATTGCTGTTTTCTTAAAAATAAAATAGATGATGATATAGAACGCTTTAAAAGGTGGGAGAAATGTAAAAGGGAAACTACTAAATGTGGGAAGTTGAAAAAATTAGCGGATACATTGGAGGTTTTAGAAAAAGAAATAATTGAATTAGATGAAAAATCATATGATAATATAAGAAATGAATTTAATCAAAAAGAAAACGAAGTTGCAAAAGTAATAAAAGATAGCTTAAGTTTATCTTTAGGACAAATAATAGTAGAATCTATGGAACATAAAAAAATATAGAAAATACTTATCATGGAATAAACTTTTAAATTCCATGATAAGTATTTTTTATTTGTAGAAGAAATAAAATCTATCTTCTACATTTAAACATAAATTCTTTAAAGAATTTATAATAGATTATAGAACAACGTTGTAAATTAATTGTTTAAGGATATCCTTTAATTTAAAAGGAGAATATATTTATGAATAATTTTGATGAAAAACAAAATAATTTTGCAGTTCAACTAAAAAGAGGAGATGAGGTGGTCTTTAATTCTAATCTTAAACAACAAGAGAAAGAAGATATTGGAAGCATAACTCAAGGCAAAGTATGCAGTGAATTAACTGACTATTACTTGAATTTAGGAATATTTAAAGTGATTAATGATAGTTTATATATGTATAATCACAGCTTAGGGTATTTAATAAAATTAAAAGAAGGAAGAGAAGCAGTTAAGCTAATAAACCTTATTAAAGACAAAAGAAGGAAAAATAGAATTGCTTCAAAGACCATTGAAGAGGTCATAAAGAGACTTAAAAACATTGAAGAGATTAATTTAGAATATGAAGAGGTTAATGCAAATCCACAATATATTAATTGTAAGAATGGCGT
Organism: Clostridium sp. C2-6-12; assembly: GCF_009928485.1. Classification (GTDB taxonomy): domain Bacteria; phylum Bacillota; class Clostridia; order Clostridiales; family Clostridiaceae; genus Clostridium. The sequence goes on from NZ_JAABNP010000024.1 coordinate 55,325, forward strand.
TGTGGATATATTATCAGGTGAGTTAATGACACATGATATAAAACATAAATTTACTTATTGTATAAATGCTGAATATATAAGTTCTAAAGAAATAAGATGGAATGAAACTGAAAAATTTTTTAATACATCTCTTGAAGCTAATCAGACAAAAGTTCAATTACTGATGGAAGTTATTGGATATCTCATAAGTGATTATAATAATGCTAAAAAAGCTTTTATATTCTTGGGAAAGCCTCACAGTGGAAAATCTCTGTTAACTAAAATAATTAGTAAATTAGTGGGATGCGAAAATATTAGTAATATTCCGTTTCACAAGTTAGGAGATCGTTTTTCTAATGCAGAATTAAGCATAAATAAGCTTAATATAAATGCAGAACTAGATTCAACACCTATTAGAAAAATTAGCAATTTTAAAGCCATAGTAGGAAATGATTACTTATCTGCAGAATTTAAAGGAAAACCATTATTTTCATTTAAGTCGAAGACTAAGTTGCTTTTTTGTGGAAACTATATGCCTGAAATAAAGGATATAGAATCAACTGAAGCATTTTTAGACAGACTTGTATTCTTAATGTTTAATAGAAGTACTCCTAAAGAAGAAATGGATTATTGTCTCGAAGAAAAATTGATGAAAGAGATAGACCTAATATTTACAGTTGCAATTTGGAGACTTAAAACGTTAGTATTAAATAATTTTCAATTTACAATGCCAAAAGATTCAAAGGAATTTTTAAATGAATATTCAAATAGACAAAATCATATTCAAGAATTTATAAGCGAAGCTTGTATTTTAGAAAGCAATGCTAAAATTCATACTAAAGATTTATATAATATATACTTGAAGTTTTGTAATGAAAATTGTATTAGTCCATATAATCTTATTAAATTTAATGAGTATATAGCTACTATAGATGGAGTAGATAGAAGTAGGTTTAGGATTAACGGAAAAAACTTAAGAGGATTTATGGGCGTTTCTATAAAGAATTTTATGGTGGATGGAACGGAACAATAATTAAAAAAGTGGGATGTATTCAGTAGTTTAGCTAAGATGTATGTTCCAGTTAGAAAGTGAAGGTGTTTTAAAATGAATATGCAACAGTGGTTTAGAAAATGGATTGACACATATTGTAAGGATAGATTAAGAACGTCTACAGTAAACATATACCAAGGATATTTCAAAAATTATATTAATCCTAAACTTGGACAATTAGAAGTTAGTGAAATATCTATATTAGAATTACAATGCTTTTACAATGAAATAGTAGAAGAACAAAAGATTTCAATCAAGACAATAAATAACCTGCATTCAGTTATTCGGAGATTACTAAAAGAAGCCGTTAAGTCAGGTTTAATAAATTTTAATCCATCTGACTATATAGAATTGCCTAGAGCAGAAAAATCAGAAGTTCAAATATTAGAAGAGTATGAAATAATTAAATTAAAAGAGGTAATAAAAGATGAAAATCTAGGTATAAGTATACTTTTGGCCTTATTTGCAGGTTTGAGATTAGGAGAAATATTGGGATTAAAATGGAGCAAAGTAGATTTTAGTAAAGGGGTATTAGAAGTCACACATTCTGTTAGCAGACAGGTTGTTAATAGTAGCAATTCAGCAAAAAGAACTCAATTGGTATTACACGAACCTAAAACAGAAAATAGTAAAAGAATTGTTCCATTAAAAGATGAATTGTTTTATGAATTAATGAAACTTAAACAACAAAAGAAACGAAGATATTCTAAAGAATGCATTGAAGATGATTTTGTATTATCTAATGCACATATAAAGCCAATAGATCCAAGAACCATTCAAGAATTTTTTAAAAGAGTTCAGATAAAGGCAGAAATAGGGATATATAAGTTTCATGCACTAAGGCATACATTTGCATCAAGAGCTATAAGAGCAGGAGCATCGGATAAAGTTGTAAGTCAAATATTAGGTCATGCTAATTCATCAACGACATCAAATATTTATGTGCATGTAGCAGGGGATATGATAAAAGATTTTTTTGATAAAATGTAAAAAAATGAAAATGTAATTATATATTATATATTTGAAATAGCTTAGCAAGAAAAACTATTAAAGAAGAGAGGATTGACTATGAAGTTTAGTAATGATAGTAAAACAATGTCGGTAAAAGAATTTTGTTCGGAATATAAAGTTGGAATTAATAAAGGTTATGAAATTATAAATAGAAAAGATTTTCCCATGTTACGATTAGGAAGAAAAATTTTAATAATACGTTCTAAAGTAGATGAATGGATGGAAAATCAAATAGGTAGAACGTTTTAGATCAAAGGATATGGCAGCCTATAAATAAGGCTGCTACAAAATATAATTTAGGAGGAGTTAATAATGGCAACTAAAAAGTCAAATGGAGAAGGATCAATAAACAGATATAAGAATGGATGGAGGGGAACTATAACTATTGGAAGAAGTGTTGATGGAAAATTAATAAGAAAACAAGTTTATGGTAAAACAAAACATGAAACTATAGAAAAAATGAATGAATTTAGAGATAAGAATAAAAGAGGACTAATTCCTAAAAATGATAAAATTACATTAAATGAATGGTTCAAAACTTGGCTATTTGACTTTAAAGCAAATGAAATAAAAGCTTCTACGATTCAACGGTATGATGTGATCTATAGAAATTATATAGAAAATAGTGAACTAGCAGGAATAAAATTAAAAGATTTAAATGCTATTACGATACAGAATTATTACAATAATTTAATTAAAATGGGAAAAACGCCAACAGCAATAAAAATTTTAAATAAAGCGTTAAAGTCATGTTTAAAATATGCTAAGAAAATAAATTATATAGTGGAAAATTGTTGTGATAATGTAATTTTACCAAAGATACCATATGGAGGTGAGGATAAGGTTCAAGTATTTACTCTTGAAGAACAGAAGCAGTTTATGGAAATAATAAAGAATCATAAACATAGACTTGAATTTATATTAACACTTGGAACTGGATTAAGAATAGGAGAATTGGTTGCTTTAAAATGGGATAACGTTGATTTTGAAAGTGGCAATTTAAAAGTTAATAAGTCCATATGGAGAGGTTATACAATAATAGAGGGTAAAAGAAAATTTGTTAGTCAGGAAACAACGCCTAAAACACCAACTAGTATAAGAGAAGTGGCGATTCCTAATAAAATATTAGAAGAATTAAAAATTCATAAAGAAAAACAGGATGAAATCAAGGAAAAATATAAAGAAGTATATAATGATAAAGGTTATATATTTGCTAATATAATAGGTGAGCATATGTTATCAGATACTTTAAGCAGGTCATTTGTAAAAGTGTTAAAAGATAATGGAATTAAGCATTTAAAGTTTCATGCACTTAGACATACTTATGCCACAAGATTATTCGAAAAAAGTGTTCAACTAAAAACAGTACAAAAACTTTTAGGTCATAGTTCAATAGAAATAACAGCTGATATTTATACTCACGTTATGGATAGTGAAAAAATATCAGCTGTACAAAAACTTAATGATTTATTTGAAGAATAACTTCATTAATATATAGGTAAAATTAACACAATTTCCGCGGGTTGTGTTACTATTGTGTTATTTTAAACATTCGTAGCTAAGAATCAAATCTTAAAACCAATTAAATAAGCCATTTCTAGTCTAAATATCTTTAAAATTCTGATGTTCCAGGAGTTCTTGGAAATGGTATTACATCTCTAATGTTAGTCATACCAGTGATGTACATAATTAATCTTTCAAAACCTAAACCAAAACCAGCATGTTTAGTTTCTCCATATTTTCTAAGTTCTAAGTACCACCAGTAATCTTCTTCATTTAAGCCTAATTCATTCATTCTGTTCTTTAAGACATCTAATCTTTCTTCTCTTTGACTTCCACCTATGATTTCTCCGATTCCCGGTACTAGAAGATCAGTAGCTGCAACTGTTTTATTGTCATCATTCATTCTCATATAGAAAGCTTTAATATCCTTAGGATAATCTGTTACAAATAGAGGTTTCTTAAAGTGTTCTTCAGTAAGATATCTTTCATGTTCTGTTTGTAAATCAATGCCCCATTCAACTTTATAATCGAATTCTTTTCCACATTTTTGTAGGATTTCAACAGCTTCAGTATAAGTAACTCTAGCGAAGTCCGATGAAACTACGTGATTTAATCTTTCTAATAAGCCCTTATCAACAAATTGATTGAAGAACTCTAATTCTTCAGGACATTCATCCATAACATATTTAATAACATATTTAAGCATGCTTTCTGCAAGTTCCATATCATCTTGTAAATCTGCAAATGCAATTTCAGGCTCTATCATCCAGAATTCAGCTGCATGTCTTGTTGTGTTAGAATTTTCAGCTCTAAAAGTTGGTCCAAAAGTATATATATTTCTGAAAGCTAAAGCAAAACATTCACCATTTAATTGACCAGATACAGTAAGGTTTGTTTCCTTTCCGAAGAAGTCCTTAGTGTAATCTACAGTTCCATCTTTGTTTAATTCAGGAGCCTTAGGGTCAAGAGTTGTTACTCTAAACATTTCACCAGCACCTTCACAGTCACTACCAGTTATTATTGGAGTGTGAGTATATACAAAGTTTTGTTCTTGGAAGAACTTATGTATTGCATAAGCAGCAACAGAACGAACTCTGAAAGTTGCTGAAAAAGCATTACTTCTAGGTCTTAAATGAGCTATTGTTCTTAAATATTCAAAAGTATGTCTTTTCTTTTGAAGAGGGTAGTCAGAGTTTGACATTCCTTCAATAATAACTTCTTTTGCTTGAATTTCAAAAGGTTGTTTTGCTTCAGGAGTAGCAACTAAAGTACCTACTATTGAAAGTGAAGAATTTATAGGTAACTTTGAAATTTCTTTAAAATTGTTTAATTTATCATCGAAAACTACTTGAATATTTTTAAAGAAAGAACCATCGTTAATTTCTATAAATCCAAATGCATTAGATGCTCTAAGTGTTCTTATCCAACCTGAAATAGTAATTTCTTTTGATAAGAAATCGTCTGTTTGTCTATAAAGACTTCTAATTAAAATTGACTTTGCCATATTGCAAGACCTCCATTATATATTGATATTATATATGTTTCAAATCTAACTCGTTATTAAAATCAAGTTAGCATAACTTAATTTCTAGTGAGATTATTTCTGTTAACATATACATGGTAAAAGAGACAAAATTTAATATCGATGAAATAATATTTCACCGATATTAATATAACCTACTACGTTTAATTATAAGTAAATTTTACAATACTTTTTTTGTTAATGCAACTAAATAGAGTGTTTTCAATAATAATTACAAAAAAGATTGTTTGTTTATTCTAATCCGTCTTGAAAACTTTTGACTAATTCTTTGGGAAATCCTAGTTTATTCATGTGTTTAACAATATTTCTAAAGTCATAAGGAATTTCTTTTATCTCAGAAGATGAGCCAGTTTGAGCATCTATATTGAAAAGGCAGTAAGTAATATTTGGGCGGCCAATTTTAGGCTTGCCAATGCTACCGCAGTTTACATAAAGCTTATCATCGAATTTTTTGATACCAGGAAGATGAGTATGAGCACAAAATAGAATATCTTCCTTTATGGAGTTCATAATATTAATAGTATTGTCTGCATCTTTTAAGAGATACTCATTGATTTTATAAGGACTTCCATGAACAAATAATAATTTCTTATCTTCAATTGTTAAACTTATAGTTGAAGGTAAGTTTTGAAGAAACAGTCTATTTTCTTCTGTGAGTTCATTAACTGTCCAAGGAAGTGAAAAACTGTTAATGGAAGTTTCTCTTATATATGAATATTCATTATCAACAACTGAAGTGTCGTAATTACCTTTTATGCAGAGAATATGTTTTTTTCTAATTAGTGAAATTACTTCATTTGGGTATGGACCATAACCAACTAAATCACCTAAGCAGATAATAGTGTCCACATTTTGAGTAGCTACATCTTCTAAAAAAGTAGAAAGAGCATCTACATTTCCATGAATATCAGATATTACTGCTATTTTCATAAGTATTCCTCCTAATCTAATAAGGCATATGATTAAAGATGAATTGGTATTATAAAATAACATCTTAATTATATGCCTTGTTTTAAGTAGTTTTTATTAAAAAGAATTTCTATATACTAAGCTTCTAAAAATTTTTCACCAACGATAACTACATCTCCTGCACCTACAGTTAATAATAAATCACCAGCTGTAACTTTAGACTTTACATAAGCTAATGCTTCATCATGTGAGTGTACATTAGTACATTTCACACCCTTGTTTCTTATAACATCTCCAAGTTCATCAGAAGATACAAGCCCTGTATTTTTTTCACGTGCAGCATAAATATCCATTAATATAAGCTCATCAGCATCATTGAAGCATTCTGTAAATTCATCAAATAAAGCTTTTGTTCTTGTATAAGTATGAGGTTGGAATATACAGTAAGTTTTGTTGTGTTTGATTTGCTTTGCGGTACTTAAGGTTGCTTTTATTTCTGTTGGGTGATGTGCATAATCATCAATTACAGTAACGCCATTTAATTCTCCCTTGTATTCAAATCTCTTATGAGCACCCCTGCAATTTGATAAACCTTCAATTATATTTTCACCAGAAATATTAAAGATAGTTGAAACACACACAGTTGCAAGAGCATTTAGTACATTGTGCTTACCTGGTACGTCTAAAGTAATAGTGAGTAATTTTTTATTATCTTTATAGGCATCAAAGGTTGCACAACCATTTTTATTGAAGATAATATTTTTTGCAACAACGTCTGCACTGTCGTCAAAACCGTAACTTAAGGTATTACAATCTGCTTTTGATAAGATTTCTTTTACTCTAAAATCCCCTTCATAGCCTATAAGATAACCGTCTTTAGGTATAAGTTTAGAGAATTGGGAGAAAGTATCTGCAATATCATCTATATCTTTATAACAATCTAAGTGATCTGCATCAATATTTAAGATTATTCCTACATAAGGGAAGAATTTTAAAAAGGAACGTTTATATTCGCAAGCTTCAGTTAAGAAATATTCACTATTACCTATTCTGAAGTTTCCACCAATTGCATCTAATTCACCACCTATTAAAATAGTAGGATCTAAGTTTCCGGCAAGTGTAACGTGGGAAAGCATAGAAGTACAAGTGGTTTTACCATGGGTACCTGTAACAGCCACATTGTATTTGTGACCTTTCATGATTTGGCCTAAGAATTCCGCTCTGTCCATTAATGTAATGTTTTTTTCTTTTGCTTCTAAAAGTTCAGGATTATCAGAGGGGATTGCAGCAGTATAAACTACTAAATCTGCATCTTTTATATTCTCTCTTTTATGTCCTATGTAAACTTCAGCACCTGAAGATTCTAATTTCTCAACTATTGGAGAGTTTTTGAAATCTGAACCAGATACTTTATAACCACTGTTCAACATAACAGCAGCTAGTCCACTCATACTGATTCCACCAATACCAATGAAATGAATTTTTTTATCTTTATCCTTTATAAAATCGAAAGACAAACGATCAACTCCTTTTTATTAATAAAACTAAATTTATAATTACATACTTTAATTAAAATTTTGTCTTATGCTTTAACTATTATAATTATATACATTTTTCTAAAAATCAACCATAGAAAAAAATAAATACATAATATTTTATGCAAATTTATCATGTTTGTGAACAACTTAGAAAGAAATACAGAAACAATTATAATTAAAACATTGATATTAACTTGAATTTAGCATAAAATATGAATATTAAAAGAATTTAATATAAAAAAATTCGTGTAGGTGATAAATATGGAGAAATTTACGAGAAATAAAAGGGTAGTTGCCATAACAAAAATATTATTGGAAAGTCCTAATAAAATATTAGGTTTAAACAAATTTTCAGAATTATTGAATGCGGCTAAGTCAACAATAAGTGAAGATATAGTAGTTATCCGTGAAGTTTTAGAAATGCTTCACATGGGAAAAATCGAAACAATTGCAGGAGTTGCTGGGGGGATAAAATATATTCCTCAAAGTGGAGAAGAAGAAAAGAAAGCTTTTGCACTAGAATTGTGTAAACAATTAAGTGATGACGGAAGAGTTATTCCAGGAAATATAATATACATGACAGATCTGATGTACAACCCTAAGATAATAAGCAAAGCAGGGGTAATGCTTTCATCATGTTTTAAAGATAAAGAAATTGATTATGTAATTACTGTGGAAACAAAAGGGATTCCTTTAGCTTATGAAGTTGCTAGAAATTTAGGAGTTCAATTAGTTATTGCGAGAAGAGATAATCAGGCAACAGAAGGTCCAACAGTTACTATAAATTATGTTTCAGGAAGTAATGGAAGACTTCAGCAAATGGCATTATCTAAAAAATCCATGAAGCCGTCTAGTAAGTGTATATTTATTGATGACTTTATGAAGGGTGGAGGAACTGCTGTTGGAATTAAAGATCTATTAAAAGAATTTGACAGTGAATTAGTTGGAATTGGAGTGTTAGTCGATAATAAGCAGATAGAAAAGAAATTAGTAGATGAATATGTTTCAATTGTGGAATTAAAAGCTGTAGATAAATCTGTAATTACAGGTATACAACCTTCAAAGGCCTTTTTATAAAATCAGACTAAAATGCATTAATTTACTTAAATCACTTATTTCTGAAACGGTATTATTATTTAAATAAATCACAATAAATCTTTGCTTATGTAGTATTTTATATAAAATTACGCAATAAAATAAATTTTATTAGGATTTATCAAATATAAAAAAGGAATTTAGGAATTTATGGAGAATTTATAAAATAATTAATTATTATTAATTATTTTATAAGCAACTGGGAGGGTGGAGTAAAATGCAAATTACAGACGTGAGAATTAGAAAAATTGCCTCAGAAGGTAAAATGAAAGGAATAGTTTCTGTTACTTTTGATAATGAATTTGTAATTCATGATATCAAGGTTATAGAGGGTCAAGCTGGTTTATTTATTGCTATGCCTAGTAGGAAAACACCAGATGGAGAATTCAAGGATATAGCTCACCCGATAAACACAGAAGCAAGAGAAAAAATACAAACTGCAATTTTAGAAGCTTATGAAAAAGCTGTTTCAGAAGAAGTTGTAGAGGGTTAAGAGAATTTTGAGGTATAAGAGGAAGTTTTAACTTCCTCTTATTCAATGTAAAGAATGTCTTATTGGTAGAATAATAGTAAATAATTAAACATTATTATTTATAAGTTGATATGATGTAGTTACTTTATCATTTGAAAGAAGCATTAAGAGGTTATTGGGTTGAAATAAGTATAGATTTCCAATATAATTAAGTTAATTTAATATGAATATTTAATATGATATTCTTAGATATTAATCGTATTAGTATAAATGAGGTGTGATATATAATGTATAAATGTGCATTGATTTTGGCAGCAGGGCAAGGAAAAAGAATAAAATCTGATTTACCTAAGGTATTACATAAAGTATGTGGCAAGGAAATGGTAAAACATGTTATAGATTCTATAAGAAAATCAGGAATTAATGATATAAATGTAATAATAGGAAAAGGGGCTGAACTTGTAAAGGAAAGGACAACAGATAGGGATGTGTCTTACTCATTACAGGCTGAACAGTTAGGAACTGGTCATGCTGTTAAGTGTGCAGAAGAATTCCTAAGAGGAAAGAAAGGAGTAGTTGCAGTTTTCACAGGCGATACTCCTTTAATAAAGCAATCTACTATTGAAAGATTATTTAATGATCATATTGAGAGTAAAAATTCAGCTACTATTTTAACTGCAATCGTTGACGATCCAACAGGATATGGAAGAATTGTAAGAGAAGATAATGAGGTATCAAAAATAGTAGAGCATAAAGATTGTAATAACGAAGAATTAAAAATTAATGAAATGAATTCAGGAATATACTGCTTTGATATTGAATTATTGGTAGATGCATTAAGTAAATTAACTAATAATAATGAACAAGGCGAATATTATCTTACAGATGTTATAGAAATATTAAAAACTCAAAACAAGAAGATAGGTGCTGTTATAACAGATTTTGAAGAGACTATTGGGGTGAATTCAAGAGTTCAGTTGGCACAAGCAGAAGAAATTCTTAAAGACAGAATAAATATTATGCACATGGAAAATGGAGTTACATTAATAGATCCTAAAACAACATACATAGGAATTGATGTTGAAATCGGAAAGGATACAATAATATATCCTAATAATATTTTAGAAGGAAATACAAAGATAGGTAGCAATTGCTTGCTTTATCAAAATTCCAGAATTGCAGATAGCGTTATTGGGGATGAAGTAGATATTCAATCTTCTGTTATATTAAATAGTAATATTGGAGATAATACAACAGTTGGACCTTTCGCATATATAAGACCTGAAACTACAATAGGAAAACATGCTAGAATTGGAGACTTCGTAGAAATAAAGAAATCAACTATTGGAGATGGAACTAAGGTATCTCACTTAACCTACATAGGAGATGCTGAAGTGGGGTCAGAGTGTAATTTTGGATGTGGAACAGTAGTTGTAAATTATGACGGTAAAAATAAATATAAGACTATTATTGGAGACCATAGCTTTATAGGCTGTAATACTAATTTAGTATCACCAGTTACAATTCACGATAATACGTATATTGCTGCAGGATCAACTATTACTGCAGAAGTAAAAGAAGGCGAACTTGCAGTTGCGAGAGCAAAACAAAGAAATATTAGTGGATGGGTAGATAAAAAGGGATTAAAAAAATAAATTTTTATTATAAATCAACTAAAAATTTTAAGGGGGGTCTTCTTAATATGATAACACATGGAAGAAATATAAAAGTATTTACTGGAAATTCACATTTTCAGCTGGCTCAAGATATAGCTGATATATTAGGGGTTCCAGTAGGAAAATCTAAAGTTTCAACCTTTAGTGATGGTGAGATATCTGTTGATATTAATGAAACTGTTAGAGGAAATGATGTGTTCATAGTACAATCTACGTGCGAACCTGTTAATAATAATCTTATGGAGTTATTAATAATGATTGATGCTTTTAAAAGAGCATCTGCAGGCAGAATTACGGCAGTTATGCCATATTACGGTTATGCTAGGCAGGACAGAAAAGTTAAATCAAGAGATCCAATAACTGCGAAATTAGTTGCAGATTTACTAACTGCAGCAGGGGCAAACAGAGTTTTAACTATGGATTTACATGCGGCACAAATTCAAGGATACTTTAATATTCCAGTTGATCATCTATTAGGAGCACCAATACTTGCAGAACATTTTATATCAAAGGGATTAATAGACCAAGAAGATTTAGTTGTAGTTTCACCAGATCTCGGAAGTGTTACTAGAGCAAGAAAGTTCGCGGATAACTTACATGCCCCGATAGCAATAATAGATAAGAGAAGACCCAAAGCAAATGTTTGCGAAATAATGAATATTATAGGAGATATAGAAGGTAAGGTATGCATATTAATTGATGATATGATAGATACTGCAGGAACTATTACTAATGCAGCAAATGCCCTTAAGGATTTAGGTGCTAAAAATGTATATGCATGTTGTACTCATGGAGTATTATCAGGTCCGGCGATGGATAGGATAAATAATTCAGCAATTGAAGAATTAGTTATGTTAAATACAATTCCATTAAGAGAAAAATTAGAGAGCAGTAAAATAAAAGCTCTTTCAGTTGCACCATTATTTGCAGAGGCAATTAAAAGAATTTATGATGATCAGCCAATAAGTAAATTATTTGAGTATGAACAACAATAAAATTTATTTAAAGCCTTATTTAGAATAAGTTAATAAACAGAATGTATATTTGTTCTATAGATAAAAAAGAATAGTACAAATATATATTCTATTTTTATTTGCTATAAAAGATAACGTATTTATGCTATATTATATGGTGATAATATAGAATGATTTTTAAGGAGGCAAAAATGGTAGAGGTGACTACAACAAAGGTTTTAATTGTAGATGATGATGAAAATATTAGTGAAGTAATAGATATGTACTTAAAAAGTTCTGGCTACAATACAAAGGTGGCTTTAAATGGTAATGAAGCACAAAAAGCATATTTAGAATATGCCCCAGATTTGGTTTTGCTTGATGTAATGATACCATATATAGATGGAATTGATATATTAAAATGGATAAGAAAACAAAAAGAAACCCCTGTCATAATGATAACAGCAAAAGGTGATACTTTTGATAAGGTTTTAGCATTGGAACTTGGTGCGGATGATTATATAGTTAAACCTTTTGAACCGAAGGAGTTATTAGCTAGGGTTAAAGCAGTGTTAAGAAGGTATTCTACGGAAAATATTAAAAACGAGATAATCAAATTAAGTGATTTACTAATAGATTCTACTTCATATAAAGTCATATATAATAATGAAGAAATAAAAATGCCACCAAAAGAATTTGAATTGCTATACTATCTAGCAAGTAATAAGAATAAGGTATTTACAAGAGAACAGCTGCTTTGTGAGGTATGGGGATATGAATATCCAGGGGATTCAAGAACTGTAGATGTTCATATAAAGAGATTAAGAGAAAAGATAAGTGCTGGAGAACAATGGAAGATTGAAACTGTATGGGGTGTTGGATATAAATTTGAGGTGAATTAGATGAAGCGTGAAAGTTTACTTCAAAAATTAATTATGACATTTATAATAATATTAACTATTGTTTTAGTATCATTAGCTTGGATATTATCAATGTGGTTTAGAACTTATTATTTTGCTGAAAAAAGAACACAATTTCAAAGTGATGGTAAATATATTTCCCAGGCAATTAAATTATATAATAATGAAAATAGTGCACTAAATCTAGATAAGCTTCAAGCGATAATAGATATGTCAAGCGTTGGTGCTAATTCAGATATTAGCATTTTAGATAAAACAGGGCTCATATATATGAATTCTGCAATTGAAAATAATAATAAAGTAGCAGAAACACCTAGTATTTCGGAGAAAGATAGATCTTTGCTAGCAAATGGAACACCAGTTGAACATATTAGTGAACACTATACCTATATATATCCCATAATAGATAATGAAGAGTTTAAGGGATGTGTTTCAATGACCGCTCCGTTATCAATAATAAACAAACAGCTTCATAGAATATATTTAATTGTATGGATTTCAGCTCTTGGAGCAGCGTCTTTTGCAGCTGTAGTTTTGTCTTTAGTTTCTAAGAAAATATTAATTAATCCTTTAGCAGAAATAAATAATGCTGCTAAGAGATTCGCAAATGGAGAAGTAGATAAAAGAGTTTGTATAAGTTCACAGGATGAAATAGGTGAATTGGCTAATTCCTTTAATATAATGGCAGAATCTTTAGAAAAGGTTGAGAATAATAGAAGAGACTTTATTTCAAATGTTTCCCATGAACTAAGATCACCAATTACATCTATAAAAGGATTTATTGCAGGAATAATCGATGGTGTAATTCCAAAAGATAAAGAAGGATATTATTTAGAGAGAACTTATAATGAGATAAAAAGACTTACACGACTAATTAATGATCTGCTTGATTTGTCAGCTATTGAGTCTGGAAAGTTAAAATTTGATATAAGAAAAATAGATATTAATGAATTAATTAGAATGTGTGTTATTAATAATGAGCAGAATATAAGAGAAAAAGAAATAAAGCTTATTGTAGATTTGCAGAAGGAAAAATGTTTTGTGAAGGCTGATGAAGATAAAACCATGCAGGTTATAACCAATTTATTGGATAATGCTATAAAGTATTGTGATAATAAGGGTATTATAAAAATTAGCACATATCATAGGAGTGCAAAGGTTTTTATACGAATTTACAATAATGGTCCGAAAATAAAGGAGGAAGATATTAATCATATATGGGATAGATTTTATAAATCAGATAAATCTAGAACAAATAAGGTTAGTACGGGTCTAGGTCTTCCTATAGTCAGAATGATTTTAATGCAGCAGGGAGAGCAAGTATGGGTTAAAAATGACCCTAAAGTAGGTGTTGCATTTACATTCACACTTACAAAATTTAAGAATCATAAGAAAAAGCAAAATTTTTAGGAGGAAATTTATATGTTTTTAATAGTGGGTCTTGGAAATCCAGGTAAAGAATATGAGGATACAAGACATAATGTTGGTTTTAAAGTTGTTGATAATATTGCCAAAGAGTATAATATTGAGATAAACAGGCAAAAATTTAAAGGTGTATATGGAGAAGGTTTTATAGATGGAAAAAAGGTTATGCTTTTAAAGCCCAATACTTATATGAATTTAAGTGGAGAAAGTGTAAGAGAAGTTGTTGATTTTTATAATTTAGAAAATGAAGAAATTTTAGTTATATATGATGATATAAGCTTAGAAATTGGAAGCTTGAGAATAAGAGAAAAGGGGAGCGCAGGAGGCCATAATGGAATAAAAAGCATTATAGCACATCTTGGAAGTGATGTTTTCCCAAGGATAAAAGTAGGTGTAGGACAACCAGCTGGAGATTTAGTTAAACATGTGTTGGGGAGATTTTCAAAAGAAGAAATTAATGTGTTAAATCAAAGTATAGAGGTCTCAACCAAAGCGGCTAAAGAAATAATAAGAACAGATGCTAAAACAGCTATGAATCAATTTAATGGTTTCAAAGCCAATAAAACAATTTAAGGAAGGTGCATGAAATGAGATTAAGAGGGTTATTAGAGCCCTTGGAAAATAGTGCTGAATTTCAAAATATCATAGAAGGTATTCAAAAAAATAAATATCCAATTGGAATATATGGTGCATCTGAATCAGGAAGAGGATATCTCGTAGATGGGATTTTTGAAAAATTCGATAAGTCTATTGTAATTGTGACTCAAAGTGATATGGAAGCAAAAAACCTGTATGAAGATTTGATATTGTATACCACTGAAGTTTACTATTTTCCAGTGAAAGAAATGGTTTTCTATAATATTGATGCTATTTCAGGCGACTTAAGGTGGGAAAGATTAAAAGTAATAAATGAAATATTAAATAAGAAAAAGAAAATAATAGTAACATCAATAGATTCTTTTGCAGCTAAATATACTCCACATAAGTTATTTTTAGATTATAGCATGAAACTTAAGGAAGGCAGTGAAATTGATCTTAAGGTTTTATCAGAAAAACTAATTCAATCTGGCTACGAAAGAGTGGAAACAGTAGAAGGAAAAGGACAATTTGCATTAAGAGGTGGAATACTAGATGTATTTCCAACGTGTTCAACTTATCCATATAGAGTTGAACTTTTTGGTGATGAGATAGAATCTATAAGAACCTTTAATACAGAATCTCAAAGAAGTATTGAAAAGGTTAAAAAGATAGAGATTTTCCCTGCAAAAGAAATTATATTATCTGAAGAAACTATGAAATTTGGCAGTAATAAACTTAGGGAGGAATTTGATAAAATTTCGTCAAAGGATAAAGACAAAGAAAGAGTAGAGAAGCTAGGAAGAATATTAAATAAAAATTTAGAAGCGCTGGAGGAAACTTCATCATTCGAAACTATTGAAAGTTACCTTCCTTATTTCGTTAGAGAGCCAGAAAGTCTTTTTGATTATTTTAAAGATTACTTTTTCATAGTAGATAATGTCCAAAGGTGTCAGGGGAAATTAGAATCTACATATCTAGAATTCCAAGAGAATTTTACTGCTTTTTCTGAAAGGGGAGATATATTTCCAGGGCAAGGAAATTTATTAATTGATGAAGAAGTAGTATTAGAATCTTTTGAAAATGAAAAAAGTATATTTTTTGAAGCTTTAACCAAACCTATTGATTGGCTTAAACCAGTTTCAATAATAGATATAAATCAAATTACATTAAATAATTATCAAGGACAGTTAGATTTATTAATTGATGATATATTAAATAAGAAGAACTTAGGATATAAAACTTTAATATTATCTGGAACAAGAGCTAGGGGAGAACGTTTAGTTGGAACTTTACGGGACAGAGGAATTGAAGGTATTTATAGAGATGATGTTGATAAAATTGAATATGGTGAAGTTGTAATAACTTTTGGAAATCAATTAAAGGGTTTTGAGTATCCAAACTACAAATTATGCGTAATATCTGATAGAGAAGTCTTTGGTGAGGCAAAAAGGAAGCTAAAAAGTAAGAAATCAAACAAAAAGGGTATTTCTAAAATAAAGAGCTTTGCAGAATTAAAACCTGGAGATTATGTAGTGCATGCAAACCATGGTATTGGTGTATATAAGGGAATTAAACAAATTGATGTTGGAGGACATAAGAGAGATTATCTGGATATAATATATGATAAAGGAGATAAACTTTATGTTCCTGTAGATCAGCTTGATTTAATTCAAAAATATATTGGTACTGAAGGTAAGTCGCCTAAGGTTAATAAGCTTGGAAGTGCAGAGTGGCAGAAAGCCAAGGCGAAGGCGAGAAAGTCAATTAATGAAATTGCTGAAGATTTGGTTAAACTTTATGCTATGAGAAGTACCGTAAAGGGACATAAATTTCCTAAAGATACACAGTGGCAGAGGCAATTTGAAGATGAGTTTCCATTTGAAGAAACTCCAGACCAATTAACATCAATAGAAGAAATAAAATTGGATATGGAATCTGATAAACCAATGGATAGGCTTCTATGTGGAGATGTTGGGTATGGTAAGACAGAAGTAGCATTAAGAGCAGCATTTAAAGCTGTTATGGATGGAAAACAAGTTGCAATATTAGTGCCTACTACTATTTTAGCTGAACAACATTATAAGAATATAAAAAACAGATTTTCTGATTTTCCTATAAAAATAGATATGGTAAGCAGATTTAGAACAGCTAAGCAGCAGAAGGAAATTCTTCAAAAGGCAAAAGAGGGTAATTTAGATATTTTAATAGGAACTCATAGATTGGTATCAAAGGATATACAATTTAAAGATCTAGGTTTATTAATAGTTGATGAAGAGCAAAGATTTGGTGTAAAGCAAAAAGAAAAGATTAAAAATATCAAAAAAAATGTTGATGTTTTAACTTTAAGCGCAACTCCAATTCCAAGAACACTTCATATGTCATTAAGTGGAGTAAGAGACATTTCTGTTATAGAAACGCCTCCAGAAGAAAGATATCCTATTCAAACGTATGTTGTAGAACAAAATGACCAGCTTATAAGAGACGCTGTACTCAGAGAAATAGGCAGAGGAGGGCAAGTTTATTTTGTTTACAATAGAGTAGAAGATATTGAGAGAATGGCGAAATACGTTCAAGCGTTAGTTCCTGAAAGCAAGGTTGGTATTGCTCATGGACAAATGGCAGAAAGACAGCTTGAGCAGGAAATGTATGATTTTATGTCAGCGGAGTATAACGTATTAGTATGTACAACAATAATAGAAACTGGGATGGATATTCAAAATGTAAATACAATAATAGTTTATAATGCTGATAAAATGGGACTATCTCAGCTTTATCAATTAAGAGGAAGAGTTGGAAGGTCTAATAGAATAGCATACGCGTACTTATTATATACTAAAGATAAAGTTTTAACAGAGGTAGCAGAAAAGAGACTTAAGGCTTTAAAAGATTTTACTGAATTAGGTTCTGGTTTTAAAATTGCTATGAGAGATTTGGAAATTAGAGGAGCTGGAAACATGATGGGATCATCTCAACATGGTCATATGGCTTCTATAGGGTATGATTTATATTGCAGAATGCTTGAGGATACTGTTAAGTTACTCAAAGGTGAAATTGATAAAGAACCAATTGAAACAACCTTAGATATAAAAGTGGATGCATTTATATCAGAAAGTTATATAGAGGATGAAATTCAAAAGATTGAAGTTTATAAGAAAATTGCCGCAATTGAAGGTATAGAAGATTATAATGACATAAAGGAAGAATTAGAGGATAGGTATTCTAAGATACCAGAGCCAGTATACAACCTAATGGATATTGCATATATAAAAAGTCAGGCAAAATCTATATTTATAGAAGAAATAAAGGAAACTCCTAAGGAAATAATATTTAAATTTGCTGAAGGCGAAGATGGATATAAGTCAATATTTAAAATATTAATGGAAAAACATAAGAATAGCGTAGTTTTAAGGTTTGGAACTAATCCTTATTTTGCATTTAAATTAAAGGCTATAAAGAAAGAAAATAAATTAGAATTCCTAAAAGAAGTCCTTAGTGACATAATACTGTAACAAATATATGATATAAAAGAAAAGTATTAGAAATAAAAATACTGTAAAAATTTGAATTATAAAAGTAATATTGCTATACTAATATTATGATTTTTTACAGTATGAATATTAAAAAGTAACTGCTAAAATTTATAAGTGGTTATTTTATAAAAATGTTTAAATCTATAATAAAGAATAAGCGAGGGGAAAAATTTGAAAAAAATAAAAAAGATTATTGCAGCAGTAGCTATATTAACAATTGCAACATCAGCTATGGGTTGTAAGATGATTGAGAAGACGCCAGAGGCAATACAAAAGACAGTTCTTGCAACAGTAGGAAATGAAAAAATAACAAAAGGTGATTTAGATAAGCAAATTGAAGGCCAACTAAAGCAACAATTTGGTGATGATTATGCAACTAACACAAAAGTACAACAACAAGTAAAACAAGCCAAACAACAAGCATTAACTAGTTTAGTAACTCAAAATATACTTTTACAAAAAGCTACAGAATTAAATTTAAAACCATCAGATGACGAAATTAATAGTAAGGTAGACGAGCAAATTACTCAAATTAAATCTCAATATAAAGAAGAAGGTCAATTTGCGGATGCATTAAAGCAAGCAAATCTTACAGAAGATCAACTTAAAGAAGAATTTAAGAAACAAGTAGTAATGAATGCAGTTCACGATGATGTGATAAAAGACATTACAGTTACAGACGAAGATGTTCAAACATATTATGATGAAAATAAGGATAAGCAATTTTCTGTAGGTGCAGGTGCAAATGTTGCTCATATATTAGTAGATGATGAAGAAACTGCTAAGAGCTTAAAAGCTAAAATAGATGCAGGTGCTGATTTTGCAACATTAGCTAAAGAAAATTCAAAGGATACAGGTACTGCAACTAAGGGTGGAAGTTTAGGATTTGTACCATACAATTCAACACAATATGTTGCTGAATTTGTAGAAGGATTTAAGAATTTAAAAGAAGGAGAAGTTTCAGCGCCAGTAAAGAGCCAATATGGATATCATTTAATTAAGGCTACTGGATTAAAAGCTGCAACAGTAACTCCACTAGATCAAGTTAAAGATCAAATTAAATCAACATTAACACAACAAAAGCAAAGTCAAGCTTTTAATGATAAAATAGAAGAGTGGAAGACATCATTAAAAGTTAAGACTTATGATGATAAATTATAATTTTAAATGATAAGTCTAGGGCTATTTTGAAATAACTAAAGTTTGTTTCAAAATAGTCTTTTTTATTTGAAAATAAAGTTAGAGACTGTGACCTCAATTTAGTTGAATAAGAGTACAAATACTTATATATGAATTTTTTGTTGCAACACATATTATTAAAATAGAAAATCACTTTAAAAGCCACCTGAGTGCGAAAAATAAATTTAATATAAAATTTGTCTATAAGTGTATAAAATTTCTAGAAATTCAAATAATAATAGTGCAACTAATTATTAGAGTTTCAAAGGAGGTTATATAACCAATGAAGGCAACAGGAATTGTTAGAAGAATTGATGATCTAGGAAGAGTGGTAATACCAAAAGAAATAAGAAGAACTTTAAGAATAAGAGAAGGAGATCCGTTAGAAATTTTTACTGACAGAGATGGCGGGGTAATTCTAAAAAAATATTCTCCTATTGAAGAATTAACTAATTTTTCAAAGGAATATTGTGATAGCTTGCAACAAGTTATAGGTCACGTAGTATTAATAGCTGATAAGG
This sequence comes from Clostridium sp. C2-6-12, assembly GCF_009928485.1. Lineage (GTDB taxonomy): Bacteria > Bacillota > Clostridia > Clostridiales > Clostridiaceae > Clostridium. Next base: position 75,209 of record NZ_JAABNP010000024.1, read on the forward strand.
ATGCATTCATTTCTGTAAGTGGAGCGACAAAAAAAGAGTATATAGAAAGAAAGGTAAGTAGTGAGCTTGAAAAGATAATGGAGGGAAGAAAAACTGTATTATTAAATAAGTCCAGTAATTCAGTAATACCATTACATAATGACGATGATGAAGCGAATTATAATAGTCAGGTTATATCCCCAATTATAGCTGAAGGTGATCAAATTGGTGCTGTAATAATCATTTCAAAGGAAGATGTAGAACTTGGAGAAGTTGAAACAAAGCTTGTTGAAACAGCGGCAGCATTTTTAGGAAAACAAATGGAGTAATAATAACTATAATTTAATCAATGTATAAAATAAAAGGAATAATACCTCTAAACTTACAATAATAATTAACTAGTAACTTGTAAGTTTGGAGGTGTTTTATGAATAAGCAATCCCTAATAAAAGGAAGCATAATTCTTGGTATGGCGGGGATATTAACTAGATTTTTAGGTCTGTTTTTTAGATGGCCCTTAATAATGTTAATTGGAGATGAAGGAATAGGATATTATCAAATGTCATATCCACTATATATGTTTTTTATAGCTATGGCATCTGGTGTACCGGTTGCTATTTCTAAAATGATATCAGAAAAAAATGCAACTAATGATATAAGTGGAAGTTTTGAGGTTATGAAAGAATCTGCTATTTTAATGACCATAATAGGGACAGGCACCACATTAGCATTATTCTTTTTTGCAAAACAAATAATAATTCTTTTAAAATGGGATGCTAAAGCTTATTATTCATTAATTGGAATCTCTTTCGCGCCTATTGTAATCTCTTTTGTGACTATATTTAGAGGATTTTTTCAAGGGTTGCAAAATATGACTCCATCAGCTATATCACAGATAATAGAGCAACTTGGAAGAGTTATATTTGGTGTAGGATTGGCTGTGATTTTATTGCCTAAAGGAATTGAATACTCAGCTGGGGGCGCTGCCTTCGGAGCAACAGCAGGTGCGGTATTTGGAGCTTCCTATTTATATTCAAAATATAAAAAGATAAAAAAGTGTTACAAAATTAAAAAAATAAAAATTAATACTGAAGTATTGAATACCATACTAAAAATTGCAATTCCTATATCTTTAGGAACAACAGTTAGTAGTATTATGAATTTAATAGATTCTATATTAGTGCCACAAAAGCTTTTAGAAGCAGGACTTACAAAGGTTCAAGCTACTGTATTATATGCTCAGTTGACGGGGAAAGCATCTGTTATTATTAATATTCCATTGACTATTTCTATGGCAATCTGTACATCCTTAATTCCAATTATAGCTGAAGTATTTATATTGAAAAGAGAGAGGGAACTCAAGGAGAAAATAAATGTTTCCATGAAGATGGCAACTATAATTGCATTACCATGCACTTTTGGACTTTTCTTTCTAGCGGAACCAGTAATGAAATTTATATTTCCTGGAAGATTTGAGGGGATAGAAATATTGAAATATTTATCGTTAACGATTCCGTTTATTATAATTACTCAAACAACAACAGCTATATTGCAAGGGATAGGAAGGTATATATTGCCCGTTGTGAATTTATTTTTTGGATGTTTAATTAAAATTGCATTAACAATGATTTTGGTGCCAATGGAACAATTTAATATATATGGAGCGGTTATAGCAAGTTTTGGAGCCTATGCAGTAGTAAGTATTTTAAATATAATATCTATGAAATATAAACTTAGGATAAAAATTAACTTTTATGAAATATTGATAAAACCAACATATGCATCAATAATTATGACTTTATTTGTATTGACTAGTTATAATATTTTATATAAAAATACAACAAGTAATGGAATATCTTGCTTAATATCTATATTTTTAGGTATGATAATATATATGGCGTTAATAATCGCATTTAAGATGTTTAATATTGAAGAAATAAAGAATAGAATTAGAAAAAGATAAAAGGAGAGAACTCTAATGATTAAAATAGTAGGATTAGGGCCAGGTGCTAACGAAGCATTGACTATAGGAACAATATGTGAGCTTGAAAGTAATAAGAACGTATTTTTAAGAACTGAGAAGCACCCAACAGTTGATTATTTAAAAGAAAAAAATATTATATTTGGAACATATGACAATGTTTATGAAAGCATAGGAAGTTTTGATGAGGTATATTTAAATATAGCTAATGACTTAATAAAAAAGCATGAACAGTTAGGTACTCTTATTTATGCGGTACCAGGACATCCTTTAGTTGCAGAAAAGTCAGTATTCAATTTGATAGAATTATGCAAGCAAAATAAAGTTGAATATAAAATCATACCCGCAGTAAGTTTTATTGATGCTATGATTGAAGGTCTTATGATTGACCCGATAGAGGGTTTAAAGGTTATAGATGCTTTTGATATAGGGAATCAGATTTTAGATAAGAGAATAGGTACCATAATTACTCAGGTGTATAATCAATTAATAGCTTCAGAAGTTAAATTGAAGCTATTGGAACAGTATGATGATGAAACTGAAATATATTATGTTAGAGCAGCAGGAATTGAAGGACAAGAAAGTATTAGAAAAATACCCTTATTTGAATTGGATATGCAAGAGGATATAGATTATTTAACTTCTATATATATTCCTAAGGATTTAAATAATAAAAAGGATTTTAATGATTTATTATCAATAATAGAAATTTTGAGAGGGGAAGATGGATGTCCGTGGGATAGAGAGCAGACACATCAATCTCTTAAGAAAGCATTAATTGAGGAAAGTTATGAAGTTATAGATGCAATAGATCAGGAAGATGATGATTCATTAATTGAAGAGCTTGGAGATGTTCTACTTCAAATTGTTTTCCATGCATCTATTGGAAAAGAAGAGGGATATTTTGATATAAGTGATGTTATAAAAGGAATTTGTGATAAGATGATAAGTAGACACCCTCATGTATTCAAAAATGTTAGTGGAGTAAATTCATCAGAGGAAGTATTATTAAAGTGGGATGAACTTAAGAAAAAAGAAAAAGGATATGACAATCTTACAGAGGAAATGATGGGAATAACAAAAGGATTACCAGCACTTCTAAGAGCTCATAAGGTTCAGGAAAAGGCAAAAAAAGTTGGTTTTGACTTTGATGATGTAAATTTTGCTATAAATAAAGTAAAAGAGGAACTAAATGAAGTAATAGATGTATATAATACAGAGAATGTGGAAAAAATAAAAGAAGAAATAGGTGATTTATTCTTCTCATGTGTTAATGTTGCAAGATTTTTAAAGGTTGATGAGGAATTAGCCTTAAATTATACTATAGACAAGTTTATAAAAAGATTTGCATATATTGAGAAGATAGCAAAGGATAAAAATATACAATTAACTGATATGAGTTTGGAAGAAATGGATAAACTATGGGAGAATTCGAAAAAATTAGATTAATATGTGATATAAATAAAGGAATTTTTTAGTTTATGCAGAATAATACTTTATAAAGAACTATGTTGTAGTGATTTATTTAATTATTTAGCCCAATATAGGAAAAGAAATTGTTTTCCTATAGACGGTTGGCTGAAGAGGTTATATAATAAAGAAGTGCAATTTAGTACATAAAAAGAAAACAGTTAGAAAATATATAACTGGATTTTAAGGAGGATGTTATTGTGAATAAAGCAGAATTAATTACTAGTATGGCAGAAAAAAGTAAATTAACAAAAAAGGATGCAGAATTAGCATTAAAAGCTTTAATTGAAAGTGTTGAAGAAACATTAGAAAAAGGTGAAAAAGTTCAACTAGTTGGATTTGGAACTTTTGAAACAAGAGAAAGAGCTGCTAGAGAAGGAAGAAATCCTAGAACTAAAGAAGTTATAAAAATTCCTGCAACTACAGTTCCTGTATTTAAAGCAGGTAAAGAATTCAAAGATAAAGTTAACAAGTAATATAAGTTAACAGAATAAATAGGAACCCGAGTTTTCTCGGGTTCTTTTGGTAAGGGAGATAATTTTATGCGATTAGATAAATATTTAAAAGTGTCCCGTATTATAAAGAGAAGAACAGTAGCAAAAGAGATTAGTGAAAGTGGTCGTATATTAATAAACGATAAGATAGCCAAACCTTCAACTAAAGTAAAAGAAGGCGATATAATTCAAATAACTTTTGCAAATAGAATATTAAAGGCAGAGATAATTAATATAGCAGAGCATGTTAGAAAAGAAGATGCTAAAGAAATGTATGTAATTATTGAAGGAGAAGAAGATAAAGAGTAGAAAATACGAGTATTTAGCTACTCTTTTTTCTATTATCAGAAAAGTAGGATTTTTAAATGTAAGATAAGAAATATTTAGATAATTTATTATAAGTTTGTATGCCAATATATATAACAGTTCTAATAAAAATCCCATTCTAAATTAAAATATATATTCATATATTATATAAGGCACATTATGAAAAATGATGAATAATATAAGATGAAAAGTATTTTTATCAATAGTTTAAATAATTATTTTCAGGTGTGAGACAAAGGAAAGGGAGGAAGTTTTATGGAGAAAAAAACAGATAATAAAATAGACGAAAATAGATCTAATTTAACTTTGGAAAGTAGAAAGAAATTAATATTAAGTGGCGTTATGGAAGTTTTAAGTTTTGATGAGCAGAAGATAGATATGACTACTAAACTCGGGAATTTAACCATAAAGGGTGAAGAGTTGAAAATGAATAAATTAGATGTTCAAAATGGGGATGTTATAATTGTGGGGAGCATTGCAGCAATGATTTATAATGGAAAAGTATCAAAAAAGAGCAATGAAAGTATAATCAGTAAGTTGTTTAAGTAGAGCGTTATGCCGTTAGGATTAAATATGCAGATAAATCTTGTTATATATAGTCTACTTGGTGGTTTAATAACAGGATTTTTATTTGACACATATAGAGGGATAAGAGGAATAAATCCCACAAAAATATTGACAATAATAGAAGATATATTATTTTCTATATTTATTGCTTTAGTTGTATTTACTTTTTTATTATACACAAATTATGCTTTTTTAACTCCCTATGTATACATTCTTATAATATGTGCTCTGATTATGTATTTTAAATTTATAAGCAGGTATGTTTTTTTTAGTGAAATGGTAATAGTAAGATCTATTTATAAACTAATTAGGATAGTATTAAAAAATATATTATACCCATTAAAAATAATCATATATAAAATTATAGATAAGAAGAAATGATAAAAAATTACTTGAATAATAGTAATATAGTGTTTACAATAGACATAAGAGAATTTATAAATATAGAGGTTCTATAGATGGGAAAAAAGTTAATATTAAAAAAAATAATAATTGCTGGATTTATTGTTTTCTTTGCTTTTAGTTATATTAGGCAATATATAACTATGAATAGAATTCAAAGGGAAATAGATAATAAACAGCTTCAATTAGAGGAAGTTAAGCAAAAGAATGACAGGCTTCAAGAAGAAGTTGAAAAGATTAATTCAGATTCAGCAGAGTATCTTGAAAAATTAGCAAGGGAAAGGCTTGGAATGATTAAGCCAGGAGAAAAAGTTGTTAATGGTGTGGTAACGGATAAAAGTTCCAATTAACTTTAAGTGTATAGAAAAGCTAGTAAAATTCTGATAATATTTAATAAACACTAAAATTATGATTTAAATTTAAGAACACCTGTATTACAGATTGTTCTTATAAATTTATATATTTTTAAATTTAAGGAGGAGTCTTTTAAACATGACCTTAATGGCAGGAAACATAGTAGAGGGCACAGTGATAAACATTACAAATTTTGGGGCTTTTATTGAAGTTGAAGGCAAAACTGGATTGGTTCACATTTCAGAAGTGGCAGATTCTTACGTAAAAGATATCAGAGAACACCTTAGTGAACAAGATAAAGTGAAGGTAAAGGTTATCTCGATAGATGATAACGGAAAAATCAGTCTTTCAATAAAACAAGCAAATGTTCAAAGAAAGTCAGCAAAACCAGCAGAAATTGATTGGAAAGTAGCTGAGAAGAAGAAGCCTAGTAATACTGGAAATTTTGAGGATATTATGTCTAAGTTCTTAAAAGACAGTGAAGAAAGAATGCAAGATGTAAAAAAACATCAAGAATTTAGAGGAAAAGGTGGAAAAAAAGGCTTTTAATATTTATTTAAAAGGAATAATAATTAATAAATTATAGAATGTAGGATATGCTAGTAAAGAAGTTAATGTTTTTTACTGTTTATTCTACATTTATGAGGTTAAAAATAATTTGTTAATAGTTATATATTTACATAATTAAAGCTGACAAAAGTGTATAATATTTATACTGAAAAATCCGATTTTTATTAATATAAAAAATTATATTAAAAACTTGTTGACAGTTTTTTAATTATATACTATAATTAGCTTTGTTGTTGACACATTATGTGTAGTGATGTGCCGAAGTGGCGGAACTGGCAGACGCACAGGACTTAAAATCCTGCGGTGGT
>NZ_JAABNP010000024.1:81757-95192 GCF_009928485.1 Clostridium sp. C2-6-12
ACTTAAAATCCTGCGGTGGTTAAACACCGTACCGGTTCGATTCCGGTCTTCGGCACCAAAGACTTAAGCAATAAGCTTAAGTCTTTTTTTATTTACTAATATTAATGACAAATAAGGTCTTAGAGAAACAAAAATAGTTTTTCTAGGACTCTTTTTGTTAAATAAAAAAGTAACAGTTGCATGAAGGAGATATAAAAATTATATTTATTCTTTATATTTTAATTTATGAAAAAATAATAGTATATAAATTACTAATAAAATAATATTAACGACAAATTAATCAATGAAGAGAAAATAAGAAAACAGTTTAATGGAAAGATTATAAAATCCACATCAATGATAATTTTTATGAAAATAACTGAAATGAAAATATTTTACTAAATCATTAGATATTAGAGAAATTTAGATGAAGTTGTCCTAAGAAAATTCTATTAGAGAAACATGTTATGACATTTATCGTAAATTCGTACTGCTATAATAAAAATACATTAATTGGAAATGAGGCGAGCTGATGTGCAGTATGGATTAGATATAAATAAATATCAAGAGATAAAACAATCATCAATTATTAAAAGAAAAGCATGGATGAAAACCACTGTGGTAAAATTAGCAGTTATCTTGGTAATTGGAATTTTGCTTGGAAGAGTTAATTTATTACTAAATCAATCAGACAGTCGAGGAATAGCTCCTATAGGAATTGCATACTTAATGGCAATTGTTACAAAGGAAAATAAAAAAGATATGTTAGCTGGAGCAATAGGGATTGCAATAGGATATCTAACGATAAATAATATGCTAATGGATGGATATGTGTATTTAATAGCAACAGCTTTAATAACAATATACTATGCTTTTGTATCATCTAACAAAATGAGAAAAAGGGAGTTGGTTGGCTTTGTAATAATATTAAGTAGCTTTTTTATATATGGTATTAGCGTTAGCAAATATGAGTTGGGAGTAGACATAATATTATGCTTGTTACAAACAGTAATTGTTGTACCAATATATTATGTTATAAAATACGCATTAAATTCTTTTGAGGAGATTGATACTAATTATTTTTTTTCATCTGAAGAAATAGTCAGCATAGGAATACTTTTATGCTTGTTAGTTTCGGGAGTAGGGAATATTAGTTTTTTAGAGTATTCAATAAGAAATATATTTGGTTTAACGCTTGTTTTAGTGATAGCTTATGTAGGCGGGGCGTCATATGGAGCAATGATTGGCGTTTTGATGGGAATAATGATTGGTATTGCAGCTAATGACATGATGTATAGTGTAGCTTTTTTAGGTGTTGGAGGACTTGTCGTAGGTATATTCAAAGATACTGGGAAAATATTTTCGATACTTTCAGGTATTATAATTTATTTTGCATTAGCTGTGTATTCTAATGCAGTAACATTAAAACTAGGAATAGAAGTTTTAGCAAGTTGCTTTTTGTTTTTATGTATTCCAAAACCTGTATATAAAAGTATTGAAGTTGAAATAAATCCGCAAAAAAAGAAAATTTATTTTGGAGAAGTCCAATTAAATGCAATAAAGGAGGAATTCACTTTTAAGTTAAAAGGTCTTACGAATGTGTTATCAAGCGTAATAAAATGCTTGAGCGATGTTGATGACAATGAAAACTTATTAATCAAATCGAAAGGAAGTGCATTGGTAGAAAATTTAGCAGATAGAAGTTGTTCAAACTGTGAAAATAAACCTTTATGTTGGGAAAGAGATTTTCATCAAACTTTTAATTCATTTCAGATGTTGATAAAAAGTTATGAGGAGGGATGTTTAGCTATACCAATAGATTTGCAAAAAAAGTGTGTTAAGAATTTTACTTTATTACGAAGTACAGAAGGAGTTGTAAATAATTATAACGTGAGTGAAGTTATAAGAGAAAGGCTATCAGAGGGAAAGAATGTATTGGCAACTCATATATCAAATATAACAACTACCTTAGAATTATTACTGAATGATTTTAGAAAGGAGGTAAATATAGACACAGAGTTAGAAAGAGTAGTAAAGCGCATAATGAATAAAAATTCCATTTATTATAATAATATTTTTTGCTATGTGGGCAAAAATGGTAGGGTTAAAATTAGAATAAGTATAAATAACTATGATGGTGCTGAACACTATGAAAAAAGAATAGTTAATTTATTAAGTAATGCAATGAAAATGAGATTGTATATTGGAGAAGAGGGGTGCAACGTTGATATAAAAACAAATGAAAGAATTATTACTATAGAAGAGAAACCTAAGTATTATATGGTCTCATATGGAGCAATGGATTCTAAGGATGGAGAAAATCAAACAGGAGACAATTACGGATTTGGTAAGACTACTAATGGAGATTATATAACTATACTAAGTGATGGTATGGGATCAGGTCCTGAAGCAGGAGAAGAAAGCAAAGCAACTGTGGATTTGGTAGAAAAGCTTATGGAGGCAGGTTTTGATGAAGATATAACAGTAAATACAGTAAATTCCATAATGGGAATGAGGTTTGCAGAAGATGAGAAATATGCGACTCTAGATTTGAATAAAGTTGACTTGTATAACGGAGAAACTATTTTTGTAAAAATAGGTGCAGCGCCTAGTTTTATTAAGAGAGGAAGTGATGTAAAATCTATTAATTCCAAAAATTTACCACTAGGACTTGTCGATGAGGTTGAGGTTGAGATTATTAAAGATAGGTTAAAACCTGGAGATATTTTGGTCAATGTAAGTGATGGGATTTTAGATATAAGCAAATTAAATAATGGAAAAGTTAGTTGGCTTGAAGAATATTTAAAAACCATCAATGGAGATCCTAGGGAATTGTCAGAAAAGATATTAGAAAAGGCAAAGAGTTTAAGTAAAGGAAATCTTAGTGATGATATGACTGTTATTGTTTCTAAGGTATATTTAGATGGGTGATAAATTCAGAGATTTATTTATAAAATTAAAATAGTTAAAAAATATTATTATAATACTTAAACGCATGATGTTTTATCGGCAAAAGCTGATTGATATAGATTCTTCATTACTACACGTATATATTATAAAAGAGTGTGGATATAGGTGAAAAGCCTTATATCCATACTCTTTTAAATTAGAAATAAATTATTTTATTAAATTTTCATGGAAGTGAAATAAATAATTTTGTAAAGTTAATTAAGACATTATAAGTTTGCTTATTATACTCAATAGTCATATATGTCATTCCTAAAGTATTGAAATTAATGTTTACATTCAAAAAATATATACGTACAATAGATGGTGGTTGTGAATGTAGTATTATCCATAAATGGAGGTGTTTATTTTGCTAAAAAAGGTAATGTCTTATATAAACAATAATAAATTAATTAAGTCAGGTGATAGAGTTTTAGTTGCTCTTTCTGGGGGGCCGGACTCAATATGCCTTTTGAACATTTTGTTTGAGTTAAAGGAAGAATTAAATATAGAGATAGGTGCTGCACACATAAATCATCTTTTACGAGGAGAAGATGCTTTTAAAGATGAAGAGTATGTGATTAAAATATGTGAAGAAATAAATATACCATGCTTTGTAACTAGGGTGGATATAAATAATTATTCTAAAGAGCATAGGATTTCTTCTGAGATGGCAGGAAGACAAGTTAGATATGATTTTTTTGAAGAGATTATAGAGACAGAAGGCTTTAATAAGATTGCGACTGCTCATAATGCGAATGATCAAGCTGAGACTATACTATTTAGGCTTATGAGGGGCACTGGTTTAGAAGGCCTTGGAGGGATTAAAGTTTCTAGAGGTGATAAAATAATAAGACCTATATTGTGTTTAAGCAGACAGGAAGTAGAAAAATATATAGGATTAAAGAGGCTAAAACCTCGAATTGATAAAACTAATTTTGAAAAGATATATAATAGAAATAAAATTAGATTAGATATACTTCCATATATGAAGGAAAATTTTAACGAAGATATTATACAAACTTTAAATAGAATGTCAGTATTGTTGCAAAAGGATAATGAGTTTCTTGAAAAATTAGCATTAAATTCATATAAAAAATATTGTATAGAAGATGCGGATTATTTTATAATAAAAAAGGGCATATTCAAAGAAGGAGAACCTATCGTTAATAGAGTTTTGAGGCGTGCTTTAACTAAGTATTCAAAATCAAATTATGATTTTGAAATGAAGCACATAAATGAAGTTTATTTATTAAATGAGAAAGATTCTGGGAAAATTATTGATTTGCCTAATGGAATTTATGCTGAAAATATATATGGTGACATATACATAAAAAATAAGAAAAATAAATCTAATATTAATAACAAGAAAGAAAAGGTATTAATTAGTAAGGATGAAATTAATAATCAAATAGTAAACTATGGACAGTTCACAATTGAGTTTTGTGTAACTAATCATTATCAAAGAAATGATCTAAATTTAAACAAGGATAATTTTACACAATACTTTGACTTTGATAAAATAAATGATAATATTTTAATTAGAAAAAGAATAGATGGTGATAAGATAATTCCTTTAGGTATGAAAGGAACTAAAAAGTTAAAGGATATTTTTATAGATATGAAAATACCTAAAGAAGAAAGAGATCATATTCCTGTTTTATGTTTTGATGAAAAAATTGCATGGATTATAGGAATTAAGATATCAGATGAGTATAAACTTACTAATGTAGGTGAAAAAATATTAAAAGTAGTGGTTAAAAGAAAGGAACATTAAAATTATGAAAGAAGATATAAAAGAAATATTGTTTTCAGAAGAAGTGTTAAGTAAAAGAATTAAAGAACTAGCTAATGAAATAAGTACAGATTATAAAGGAAAAGATTTGTTAGTCGTTGGAATATTAAAAGGGTCTGTTGTTTTTGCAGCAGAATTAATCAAAAATATATCAACGCCTTGTGAAATTGACTTTATGGCAGTATCAAGCTATGGAAATTCAACAGAAACTTCTGGTATTGTGAGAATATTAAAAGATTTAGATAATAGTATTGAAGGCAAAGATATTTTAATAGTTGAAGATATAGTTGATACTGGTGTTACATTAGCATATTTGCTTAAATATTTAAAAGCAAGAAAAGCTAACAGTATAGAAATTGTTGCATTGCTTAATAAGCCTGCAAGAAGAACATCTGATTTAGATGTTAAATATATTGGTTTTGAAGTTCCAGATGGATTTATAGTTGGGTATGGTATAGATTATGCTGAGAAATACAGAAATCTACCATTTATAGGTATATTGAAACCAGAAGTATATGAAAAATAGACATTGTAATTTTATTGTAATAAAAATATTCCTATGGTAAAATTTTAAATATGATGAGAGAGGGGGAACTTGAATGAAAAAGTATTCAAGTGCAGCTGTGTGGATTGTATGTTCAGTTATGCTAATTTTAGCAGCAGTTACTATATGGCAAACGGGAAATAGTTCAAGTGATATGGCTTATAGTACATTCGTACAAAAGTGGAATTCAAATGAAATAGAAAGTGTCATAATTAAGTCGGATAGTATGACTATAGAGGGAAGAACTACTGATAATAAAACATTTACAACAATTGCTCCAAGTGGTCTTGTAAATTCATTATTAGAAAGTCAACCTAAATCAGATGTTAAGGTTATCTTTGAAAAACCATCTAATAATGCTACTTGGATTGCAACATTGCTTCCATTTATAGTTATGGCAGTATTTCTATTTATATTTTTATTTATATTTACACAACAATCACAAGGTGGAGGTAGTGGAAGAGGTGTTATGAATTTTGGTAAAAGTAAAGCTAAAATGGTAATGCCAGAAAGTCAAACAGTTACATTTGAAGATATAGCCGGTGCGGATGAAGAAAAAGCAGAGCTTGAAGAAATAGTTGATTTCTTAAAGTTGCCAGCAAGATATATACAAATGGGTGCAAGAATACCAAAGGGAGTACTATTAGTAGGTCCTCCAGGGACAGGTAAGACTTTGCTTGCTAAAGCAATAGCAGGAGAAGCGGGTGTTCCATTTTTCAGCATATCTGGTTCTGACTTTGTTGAAATGTTTGTTGGGGTTGGTGCATCTAGAGTTAGAAGTTTATTTGAAGAAGCTAAAAAGAATTCACCATGTATAATATTTATTGATGAAATTGATGCAGTTGGTAGACAAAGAGGTGCTGGACTTGGCGGTGGCCATGATGAAAGAGAACAAACATTAAATCAGCTCCTTGTTGAGATGGATGGTTTTGGTGTAAATGAAGGTATCGTAATGATAGCGGCTACTAATAGACCAGATATATTAGATCCTGCGTTACTTAGACCAGGAAGATTTGACAGACAAATAATTGTTGGGGCGCCTGATATAAAAGGAAGAGAAGAAATTCTTAAAGTTCATACAAAGAAGAAACCTTTAGATTCAGATGTTAAATTGGATGTATTGGCTAAAAGAACTCCAGGGTTTTCTGGAGCGGATTTAGAAAATTTAACAAATGAAGCAGCATTGCTTGCGGTTAGAAGAGATAAAAAGTTAATATCAATGTTAGAAATGGAAGAAGCAATAACTAAAGTAGTAGCTGGACCTGAAAAGAAGAGCAGAGTAGTAACTGAACATGATAGAAAGTTGACAGCTTATCATGAAGCTGGTCACGCGGTTGTTATGAGATTACTTCCAAATTGTGATCCGGTTCATGAAATAAGTGTGATCCCAAGAGGAAGAGCTGGAGGTTATACAATGCATCTTCCTAAGGAAGACACATCTTATACATCTAAAGCAAAACTAGAGGACGAAATGGTTGGACTTTTAGGAGGAAGAGTTGCTGAAAAATTAATCATGGGAGATATAAGCACTGGTGCTAAAAATGATATAGATAGAGCCAGTCATATAGCTAAAAGCATGGTTATGGATTATGGCATGAGTGAAGAAATTGGAACAATATCTTATTCTTCAGGTCATGATGAAGTATTCCTTGGAAGAGATATAGGGAAAAGCAGAGATTTCAGTGAAGAAATTGGTTCTAAGATAGATAAAGAGATAAAGAGATTTATAGATGAAGCTTATGATAAAGCAACTAGATTATTAGAAGAAAATACTGATAAGCTTCATGCTGTTGCTAAAGCATTGATTGAAAAAGAAAAACTTGATGCAAAAGAATTCGAAGAAATATTTATAAATAGCTAACTATTAATTGGAGTATTGCTCCTGATTAAATTTTAATCAGGAGCAATACTTTTTTGCATAATGTATAAAATAATTGAAACCTGGGTAGTTTGTAAAATCAAGCATTCCGCTGGAAACTCATATAAATAATATTAATACGAATATTTCGTTTAGAATTGGAGTAAATATTCGAAATAACTTTTAAACCATAAGTTGAAATGTTATAATAGAAATACAAGAAACGACTTTGGTTAATATTAGGAGGAGAACTTATAATGAAAAGTGATATTCAAATTGCTCAAGAAGCAAAAATGGAACCAATAAAAAATGTGGCCGAGAAATTAGGGCTTTGCGAAGATGATATTGAATACTATGGTAAGTATAAATGTAAAATATCCTTAGATGTATATGAAAAGGTCAAAGAAAATAAGGATGGAAAATTAGTGTTAGTAACAGCTATAAATCCAACTCCAGCAGGTGAGGGGAAATCAACAGTTACTGTAGGGCTTGGTCAAGCACTTAATAAATTAGGCAAAAAAGCAGTAATAGCACTAAGAGAACCGTCGTTAGGACCAGTATTTGGAATTAAAGGTGGAGCAGCAGGTGGTGGATATGCTCAAGTAGTTCCAATGGAAGATATTAATCTTCATTTTACAGGAGATATGCATGCTATTACAGCTGCTAATAATTTATTATCAGCAGCAATAGATAACCATATTCATCAAGGTAATGATTTAAGAATTGATTCTAGAAGAATAGTATTTAAAAGAGTTATGGATATGAATGATAGAGCGCTTAGAAATATTGTTGTTGGAATGGGTGGAAAAGTTAATGGTTTTGTTAGAGAAGATGGGTTTAATATAACTGTTGCCTCTGAAATAATGGCTATATTATGCTTGGCAAATGATCTGGAAGATTTAAAGGAAAGAATGGGAAACATACTTTTTGCTTATAATTTAGATGGAGAACCTGTTTATGCTAAGGAATTAGAAGTTCAGGGGGCTATGGCTTTATTAATGAAGGATGCTATAAAACCTAACTTAGTACAGACGTTAGAAAATACTCCGGCATTAATACATGGAGGACCATTTGCTAACATTGCCCATGGATGTAATTCTATAATGGCAACTAAGCTTGCGTTAAAGCTTGGAGAAATTACTGTAACAGAAGCAGGTTTTGGTGCTGATTTAGGAGCAGAAAAATTCTTTGATATTAAATGTAGATATGGGAATTTGAAACCTGAATGTGTTGTAATAGTAGCTACCATTAGAGCTCTAAAACATCATGGAGGAGTAAATAAGGCTGAATTAAATACTCCAAATGTTGAAGCTTTAAGCAAGGGAATAGTTAATTTAGAAAAGCAAATTGAAAATATTAAGAAATTCAATATAGTACCAGTTGTTGCTATAAATAAATTTGTAACTGATAGTGAAGAAGAAGTTCAATTTATAAAAGATTTCTGTAATAAGATTGGTGTAAAAGTAGCATTATCAGATGTATGGGCTAAAGGTGGAGAAGGCGGAATTGAACTTGGAAATATCGTTTTAGATATTTTAGATAATAACAATTCTAATTTTGCACCAATTTATGATGAAAAGTTAGCTATTCAAGAAAAAATTTCGACTATAGCAAAAGAAATTTATGGAGCAGACAAGGTTAATTATACGCCAGCAGCTAAGAAGCAGATTGTTGAATTAGAGAAGTTTGGATTAGATAAATTACCTATATGTATGGCAAAAACTCAATATTCCCTTTCAGACAATCCAAGTCTTTTGGCGAGACCAAAAGGATTTGATATTACAGTTAAGGAAATTAGAGTATCCAATGGAGCTGGATTCATAGTAGTTCAAACTGGAGATATAATGACTATGCCAGGATTACCAAAAGTTCCTGCCGCTAATAGAATGGATGTATTAAAGAGTGGAGAAATAATTGGATTATTCTAAATCCTTGATTATATGTGGTATTACCTAATATAACGTGCTAATAAAGCGTAAGGTTCATTTAAAGCAATATTTTAATACTTGACAAATGAATTATAATTGTTAAAATTATATTGTTATTTTTAAGTAAATTTCTAACATTAAGGCAGCTCTCAGGGCTGCTTTTAATTTAACTATATTAAGGTGGTGCTTTCTATGATTTTACTTGTTGATGCAGGTAATACCAATATTGTTTTGGGAGTACATAATGGAGAAAAGTACATAGCTAGTTGGCGTATTTCAAGTGAAGGAAATAAAACTTCAGATGAATATAGTATTCAAGTTATGCAATTATTTAATTTAAGTAATATTGACCCTAAAGAAATTACTGGAGTTATTGTTTCTTCTGTTGTTCCTAATATAATGCATTCTTTAGAAAATATGTTGAGAAAATGCTTTTGTCAAGAACCTATAGTAGTTGGACCAGGAATAAAAACAGGAATAAATATCAAGTATGATAATCCAAGAGAGGTTGGAGCTGACAGAATAGTAAATGCTGTTGCTGCATATGAAATTTATAAAAGGCCAGTTATAATAATTGACTTTGGTACAGCAACAACTTTTTGTGCAGTAAGGGAAAATGGAGATTATCTTGGAGGATGTATATGTCCAGGAATAAGAATTTCAGCGGATGCTTTATTTGAAAGAGCTGCAAAGCTTCCTAGAGTTGAGTTAGAAGTTCCTAAGAGCATGATTTGCAAGAATACAGTATCAAGTATGCAATCAGGTATTATATTTGGATATATAGGGCAAGTTGAATACATAGTTAGGAAAATGAAGAAAGAAATGAAATCATCTAAGTATAAGGAAGAACCATTTGTTATAGCTACAGGAGGATTAGCTAATTTAATTGCTAAAGAAACTGATGTTATAGATAAAGTTAATTCAGATTTAACATTAGAAGGCTTAAAAATATTATATGAAAAAAATAAAGAAGCTGAAGTTCTAAGAAATTAAAAACTTATGATAATATATTATAAAGTAAGGAGTACATTCTAAATGAAAATAGGTAATTTAACCTTTGAAAATAATGTATTTTTAGCACCTATGGCAGGTGTTACGGATATATCTTTTAGAGGACTATGTAAAGAAATGGGATGTGGATTGGTTTATACTGAAATGGTTAGCGCAAAAGCTTTATATTATGGAAGTGAGAATACTCAAGCCTTACTTAGAATAGCAGATGAAGAAAAACCTGTGGCAGTTCAAATTTTTGGTAGGGAACCAGATATAATGGCGGATATTTGTGAGAAACATTTCAACGATAGAAATGATATTTGTATTATTGATATAAACATGGGATGTCCAGCTCCTAAGATTGTCAAAAATGGAGAAGGTTCCGCTCTTATGAAAGAGCCAGAATTAGCATATGAAATTGTAAAAGCGATAAAAAATGTTTCAAAGAAACCTGTTACTGTTAAATTCAGAAAGGGATTTGATGAAGAAAATATTAATGCTGTGGAGTTTGCTAAAAAAATGGAACAGGCAGGAGCAGATGCAATTACTATTCATGGACGAACACGAAAACAAATGTATCAAGGTATTGCTGATTGGGATATTATAAAAAAGGTTAAAGAAAGCGTAACAATACCTGTAATAGGAAATGGAGATGTATTTTCTGGAGAGGATGCTGTAAGAATGAAGGGAACTACGGATTGTGATGGTATAATGATTGCAAGAGGAAGTCAAGGTAACCCTTGGATATTCAAACAAGTTAGTCATGCTCTTAGAGGGGAAGATATGCCAGATATTTCTTATAAAGACAAAATTGAAATGTGCTTAAGGCATTATGAGTTAGCAATTAAATATGATGGAGAATTTAAAGCCGTTAGAGAAATGAGAAAGCATGCATCATGGTATATTAAAGGTCTTCCAAGATGTACAGACATTAGAAATCAGATAAATATTTTAGATGATAGTAAAAAAGTAATTGAAATTTTATCCAAATATAAAGAAGAGTTATAAAAATAATTTAAATGAAAAGCTATAATTAGAATAATTTAATAAATTGAATCATAATACTAATAATATATATTGAATATGTTAGAGAATTAAAACTATTTTATGAAAAAATTAATTATGATCTCAGCTAATACATTATATGAATTTACATTAAAATAGCTAAGTGTAATGGCATCAACCCTTTGCAATAGGATTGATTGACATATCAAATAGGCTGATTTATAATTAGTTAAATGATTTCAGGTTGATAAATTATTCGAGATTGTTCTGAAATAAAAATAATAAATATCAAAGGTTTTAAAGGGGAGTAAAATATATGAGCCAAGCAAAGCAATATGTAATGACTTACGAAGGTGTAAAAAAATTAGAAACAGAACTTGAGTATTTAAAAACAGTAAAAAGAAAAGAAATAACTGAAAAAATAAAAGTAGCATTAGGATATGGAGATTTAAGCGAAAACTCTGAATATGATGAAGCTAAAAACGACCAAGCGTTTACAGAAGGAAGAATATTACAATTAGAAAATATGCTAAAAAATGCAGTTGTTGTCGATGAAGCTGATCTTCCAAATGATATTGTTTCAGTTGGATCAAAAGTAAAAGTTAAAGATTATGAATTTGATGAAGAAGTAGAATATTCAATAGTTGGATCAGCAGAAGCAGATCCTATGAATTTCAAAATATCAAATGAATCACCAGTTGGAAGTGCTTTAGTTGGGAAAAAGATTGGTGAAATAGTAGAAGTAATTGTTCCAGATGGAGTAAATAAATTTGAGATACTAGGAATAAGTAGAAGTTAATTGGAGGTACGATATGTCAACAGAAGAAATGAGTATGCAGGAGTTAGAGTCTCAATATAATGAACAAGAAGGCTTAAGAAGAGACAAACTAACTGAGTTACAAGGTGCTGGAAAGGATCCTTTTGATGTATATAAGGTAAATAGAACACATACTTCAGAAGAGGTTAAATCAAATTATGAGTCATTAGAAGGTAAGGAAGTAACAGTTGCAGGAAGACTTATGTCTAAAAGAGGTCAAGGAAAGGTTGTATTTTCAGATATACACGATAAAGATGGAAAGATACAATTATTTTTAAAGATTGACAAAGTTGGAGAAGAAAACTTAAAGCAATATAAAACATTTGATTTAGGTGACTGGGTTGCAGCAACAGGAGAAGTTTTCACAACAAAAACAGGTGAAGTATCTATAAATGTAAATACATTTGAATTAACTTGTAAGTCTTTAAAGCCGCTTCCAGAAAAATGGCATGGATTAAAGGATCCAGATTTAAGATATAGACAAAGAGAAGTTGATATAATTACTAATGCAGGTGTAAAAGATACTTTTATTAAGAGAAGTAAAATCATATCAGCGATGAGAGAATTTTTAGATAATAGAGGATTCTTAGAAGTTGAAACTCCTATTCTTGGGGCAATAGCAGGTGGGGCAGCAGCAAAACCATTTATTACTCATCATAATACTTTAGATATGGATATGTATTTAAGAATTGCAACAGAATTATATCTTAAGAGATTAATAGTTGCTGGATTTGAAAAAGTATATGAAATAGGAAGAAACTTCAGAAATGAAGGAATGTCTGTTAGACATAATCCTGAATTTACAGCTATAGAATTATATGAAGCATACTCTGATTATAATGATATGATGGAAATTACAGAAAATATGGTTGCATATATTTGTGAAAAGGTAAATGGAACTACTAAGGTTGCTTACCAAGGAACAGAAATAGACTTTAAGCCACCATGGAGAAGAATAACCATGGTTGATGCAGTAAAGGAATATGCGGGTGTAGATTTTAATCAAATCAAATCTGATGAAGAAGCTCAAGCTATAGCTAAAGAAAAGCATTTAGAATTTGCTAAACCATTAGATACAGTTACAAAGGGAGAAGTTTTGAATGCTTTATATGAAGAATTTGGTGAAGCTAACATGATTCAACCTACATTTGTAATGGACTATCCTGTGGAAATTTCACCTCTTACAAAGAAAAAGAGAGGAAATCCAGAATTTACTGAAAGATTTGAAGGTTTTGTATTCGGTAGAGAACTTTGTAATGCATACTCAGAATTAAATGATCCGATAGTACAAAGACAAAGATTTGAACAACAAGCTAAGGAAAGAGAGCTTGGTGATGATGAAGCATACATGTTAGATGAACAATTCATGAGTGCTTTAGAAACAGGTATGCCTCCAACAGGTGGATTAGGAATTGGGGTAGATAGACTTATAATGTTTTTAACTGATTCAGCATCAATTAGAGATGTTATATTATTCCCAACAATGAGACCGCAAAAGTAATATGTTATAGTTAGGGGGCTGTTGCAAAACTAACGTAGTTAGTTTTGTAGCAGCTCATTTTTTATGGAA
>NZ_JAABNP010000101.1 GCF_009928485.1 Clostridium sp. C2-6-12
TACGCTTAGTTGCTTTTAAAGGAATTGATAACTTCTCTTCCTTAAGTGTATTTAAGTATCTATAAATTGGTGATATGCTACCTTCATAACCACGCTTCTTTAATTCACGGTAAATTCTAGTGCCAATAAAGTTATATTCAGGCTCAAGATACCATGTTCTAATTTCTTCAATATGAGAATCTATCTTTGTTTCATATTGTCTTTTTTTATAATGTGGTTCTTCATTAAGTTTAATTAATCTTTTAACAGTATTTCTTGAAATCTTTAATTCTCTAGCAATTTGTCTTATAGGTATACCCCTTTCATGCATTCGTTTTACGGTTATCCAATCTCTCACGTCTTTCACCTATGTTTTCCTCCTAACCTTCATTACAAAAGTTAGG
>NZ_JAABNP010000025.1 GCF_009928485.1 Clostridium sp. C2-6-12
CCCCATTACGGACTTTCACCGATTAGCACGTGCCCATGCTGGGCACACCAAAAAAATAGATTAAACTTTAAAGTCTAATCTATTTTTATATTAAAATCAAATAGAGACAGCAAGGGGGCTGTCTCTATTATTTATGGAGAGTTAAATTAAGGGGATTAGTATTTTGTATATATAAATATTAACATATTATTTCAAGAAAGTCTATAGTAATCAATAATTTTTATTAATTAATATATTTTATCTTAAACTGAATATTAATTGCAAATTCATATCCTATTTATAACTTATCAAAAAAACTTTCTATATTTATATGACTATCATATTGATTGTTATATTTTTTAATCAGTTCTATTACAGTTTTTTTGTATTCTTCAATTTCCTCAGTTTCCTTTATCTTTTCATAGGTGAAGATAGTACCACTCCTATGAGTTTTTCCTACTTCCTTAACCTTAAATCCCTTACCATACTCGGAAACATAAGCTTTAATTATTTCATAATCAAATTCCCCCCTATTTTTCACCAACTTACTAACACTTAATTGGGGGTATTTCACTTCATACTCTAACTTATCCATATTGGCTCCTTTCTTTTTAATGCAATGAGCTTTAATGATTTTGCATTTGTTCATTATTTTTATCATACTACTCTATTTGAACATACAATATTTAATGTTAAATAAAACATTAGCAAAAGATGATGCATAACTTAAAAAAATATTATATCATTAAATAAGAAAATAAGGTAATATTAAATTTAAGACAAAAGTAGAGTAGGTGACAACATGAATTATATAATTTACGATCTAGAATTTAATCAAAAAGACAATACTTCTGTAGAAAATGAACTTTTTCAATCAAAGAATATTCCTTTTGAAATAATTCAAATTGGTGCAATAAAATTAAATGAAAGCTTTGAAACAGTTTCTAGCTTTAACACATTAATCAAACCAACTATATATAAAACAATCCACCCATTTGTAGAGGGATTAACTAAAATAACTGATGATCAAGTTTCTTCATGCAATAACTTTCCTACTGTATATGAAGATTTTTTAAACTTTATTGGAAGTGATGAATCAATACTTTGTGTATGGGGAATTGTTGATATTAAGGAGCTTATTAGAAACATTAATTTTTTTAATTTATCTTCTTCAAAAATCACTAATTATATTGATGTTCAAACTTATGCTTCTAAATATCTTAATATAGGTAAAAACTCTAAAATCGGCTTGAAAAATGCAATTGAACTTTTGAACATACCAATCAATGGTAACTTTCACGACGCTTATAATGATGCTTACTATACTGCAGAAATTTTTAAAATCATATATGATGCTAAAATTAGTCCTTCCAAATATATTCCTAAATATTCAAGAAGAACAGTTCAAGCTAAAGAAAAAGTAGATATAGCTTCTTTAATAATACAATTTGAAAAAATGTATAACAGAAATATGACTGAAGAAGAAAAATCAATAATAAAGCTTGCGTATTTTATGGGTAAAACTGGCCAATTTATAAGATAATATTTAATTTCAATATTAAATATTATTTTTAATTTCTATTTTCCCATGTACCATTTGGACCCAAGTAATATTCTCCAATATAAATATCTCTAACCATTACACCTGAATTATTTAAATAATAAAGATTATCCTTATACTTTAGCCATCCTGTTACCATTTCTCCAGAACTATTTAAATAATACCATTTGCCCTTATCCTCAATCCATCCTGTTAACATTTTTCCTGTGTTTAAATCTAAATAATAATATTTACCCTCACTTTTAAGCCAACCTGTTTTTACTGCCCCATATTCATTCAAAAAATACCAATTTCCATTAGATTTATACCATCCTGTTTCTACACCTGTATCACTGTAATAACGCCAACTATTATCAACCTTTACCCATCCTTCTGCATTTGCTTTTATAAATATAGTTTCTATAAAAATAAATAAAGAAATAAGAGTCAAAAAAAATATTAACCTTCTTTTAAGAATTTTATAAATCATCATTTTAACCTCTCTATCAAACAATATTCTTATATTATTTTTATTAACATAATTTACAAAATAGAATTAAAATAATTTTATTAAAAAAATCGCCCTCCAGTAAACATTTACAGGAGAGCATAGAAAATTCACTATATGTTTTTACTAAATAAATATTTGGATTTGAATTGAGAAATATTTATTATATATAAGTTAATTATAACTATATATATTCTTTGACTTCTTCCTCTCCATTTAGAACTCTTAGTACTCCTTTGGCAAGAGCAAGCATTTCATCCTCGCCTGGATAAACTATTATTGGTGCGATGAATCCAACTTTTTCGCTAATCAAATTTACCATTGGTTTACCATATGCCATGCCCCCTGTTAAAATTATAGCATCAACTTTACCATTTAGCACTGCTGCAGCTGCTCCTATATCTTTAGAAACCTGATATCCCATAGCATCATGAACTAATTTTGCTTTTGGATCTCCTTCCAATGCAGCTTTTTCCACAATTCTAGCATCATTTGTATTTAGATACGAAACAAAGCCACCTTTTCCTGTTATCTTCTTTAATATTTCTCCCAAAGTATATTTTCCACTGAAACACATTCTTGCTAAATCGCCAGCAGGAACCCCTCCACTTCTCTCTGGCGAAAAAGCTCCATCGCCATCAAGAGCATTATTTACATCAATTATTTTTCCATTTTTATGTGCTCCAACAGAAACACCGCCACCCATATGAGCAACTATAAGATTAATTTCTTCATATCTAACCGATTTTTCTTTTGCATATCTTTTAGCTACTGCCTTTTGATTTAATGCATGAAAAATACTTTTTCTAGGGAGTTCTGGTATTCCTGATAATCGTGCTATTTCTTCCATTTCATCCACTACTACAGGATCAACTATAAATGCAGGTTTATTAATAGAATTTGCAATTTCATTAGCTATTATAGCTCCTAGATTAGAAGCATGCTCTCCTTGAACACTTTCTTTTAAATCCATAAGCATTTTATCGTTTACATTATAAGTACCACTTATTATTGGCTTTAAAAGACCACCTCTACCTACTATAGCATCCATTTCTCTTATATCGATTTTGTTATTCTTTAATACTTCTAGAATTATCCCTGTTCTAAAACTCTTTTGATCTAATATATGTTTAAAACCACCTATTTCTTCAGATGAATGTCTTAATGTTTCTTCAAACATCTCCTTTTCATCCACATATACTGCTATCTTAGTTGATGTAGAACCTGGATTTATTATTAGTAATTTATAGCTCACACCTTTTCCTCCTTAAAGTTTAGATTTCTATATTGGGCTTATTATAATATGTTAAACGTTTTTATGCAAGTTAAAAAGTATCTCAAATGTCTTATTTACTCTCTTTATAAAATCCATTACATAAATTCTTTTTATTTCAACTAATTCTACTATTTATTTATTTTGCTAAAATAATAGAAAAATTTTTTCTTCACATATAAACGTTTGCATACATACACTTGATGTAACAAGATATTATCATTTTGCTTAATACTTTAAAATATTAAAAAAATTTTAGTTTTGTTTTGTTAATTAAAAATAGTTTGTGCTTTTTTTAACGATTTTATTTAATTTCCAGCTCTTCAACAATTATTATATCCAATTAATTTTTATATAAACATAAAATTCCCAATATACTATTATTTATACAATATATAATTCCCCTTAAGACTGCATGCTATTATTTATTCTAAAACTAATTCAAATAGCAGATTCCATCTATCAGAATCTGCTATTTGAATTCTATATTTCGTATAACCACTTTAAATGTTATTCAGAAATTTCTTTTACTTTTTTAATGTAATGTTTTATTTTTCTCTTTTCCAATACCATTTAGGAAATATAATAGAAAATGCTATTAATAATGGAGTTGAAACATTTCCGTAAACAGTACTTATTGCATAATATGAACTCATTGATACAGAATATAAAAGTACAGTTCTTAAAGCTGCTTGGCTTAAATTTAAGATTCCCCACGCAATAGTAATCATTCTCCAAACTCTCGAATACTTTGGTTGCTTTTTTAAATCTTCTGAAACATTTTTTAAGTAACTTTGTTCAACTATTACTTGAATTAATGATCTTTTAAAAAATAAAGAACCAAAGAAAATTAACGCCATTAATATATCTTGTACTATAGGAGCTACTAAGTAAAAAGTAGGATTGTTAGAAACAACAGTACCTATAACTCCAACCCCAGCAAAAACTGCCCCCATTGTTGCAAGAGCATTAATTTTACGTTCTTTAATAAAATTAATTCCTACTATACCTATACTCCATATACCTGATAAAATTATTCCGTTAAAAGTCATTCCAATCTTATCAAAAACTGAAAATATTATAATAGGAATAACAGCACTCACAACAAAATCCTTGTTAAATATATTTTTTATAATTGAATATTTTTTATTTGAATTAACATTTACTCTTTCCATAATAAACCTCTCCTATTATCAAAATTGAAATTTTTATGCTTAAGATATATTAGCATTCTTTACGTAAATTTCTGGATCAATTACATCTTTATCAATTATAGCTTGAGTCTCAGAATCTATATATCCTAGTTCAACAATTTCCTTCCCCGCATTTTTTATTGCTGAGAAGAATTCTTCATACATTTTTTTTAACATATCATTCTTATCAACTGAACTAAGTATTCCACCTTGTCCACATAAAATAGCTCCTGCTAGGTTTCCCTTAGTCATTACTTTAAAAGTTTCTAACAAGCCTGAGAAATTATATTGTCCTGGGAAACCACAGTTTGATATAAGCACATGCTTTTGAGGCATTTCTCTTTTTATTCGCTTAGGATGTTGATATGTTTCTCCAACTTTTATTATTTCTTTATTACATAATGGAAGCATTCTATCCATAAAATCTTTCATAAGTCCAGTTACTGTATAATAGTATAATGGTGTAGCATATACAATTATATCTGCTTCTGATATCTTATTAAGCACTTGTTCCATATCGTCTTTGTGAATACATTTTCCTGGTGTTTTTGTCCAGCAAGTAAAGCATCCAATACAATGCTTAATCTCCATATCTTTAAGATAAACTGTTTCAACCCCTGCGCCTGCTTCTATGCAGCCTTTGAGAAATGTGCTTAACAAAACCTCTGTATTTCCAAATTGTCCTTTAGGACTTCCATTTATAGCCAAAATCTTCATATAATTCTCTCCTTCACTTTATATTTTTACTTTTTATAAATTCACCTTATTTTATAATTCTTTTATTTCTTTTAAAGACCCCAAGGTTTCTTCACACCACTTTATTTTTGATTCTTCTGAATGCTTTCCATAACTTATGGTGCTCAACCATAAAACCAAATTTTTTTTATCAATTTGGATTTTGTTCGACTTCAAAAAACTTTCAATTTCCAAATACTTCTCAAGATCATTTTCTGCATCTATTTTTTCTTTTTGAATTATTTCCATAATATTCTCTGTTGGTATATCTTTTGATAAAAATATTTTTAATAACAGTTCTGATCTTATTGGAACTTTTTCTATAGGAAGCAAAAGCCATTTTTTTAACTCTTTTTCACCTTTTTCAGTAATTGAATATATATTTTTAGTTTGCTTTCCTTCTGTTTGTTTTATTTCTTTTGTAATTAATTCTTCTTCTTCCATCTTTTGAAGCATAGGATATATATGACCAAAATTTTCATTCCAAAAATGTCCTATTGATGAATCGCACATTTTCTTAATATCATACCCCGATCCAGGTTTATTGCTTAATATTCCTAAAAGAGCATATTTAGATTTATTTACTTTTGCCATTTTATCACCTCATGTATATCACTCTGATATATATAATATATATCAGAGTGATATATTAGTCAATACCTTTTTTTGATTTAATTGGAAATAAACTTAAAACTTCTTTTTGCAAAACACTTCACTAGTTGTAGTTAATCTTTACAATTCTTTTTAAATAAATTATTGTCTTAAACTAATAAAAAGTGGCAGTATCACTCACCACCACTTTTTTATTTGAGTTTTATTATAATTTATTAATCAAATTAGCCATTTCAATAGCTGAAACTGCACATTCATATCCTTTGTTTCCTGCCTTAGTTCCTGCTCTTTCAATTGCCTGTTCTATATTGTTTGTTGTAAGTACTCCAAACATTACCGGCTTTCCACTTTCAAGAGATACGCTTGCAATTCCCTTTGAAACTTCTGAACATACATAATCATAATGAGAAGTAGATCCTTTTATTACAGCTCCTAAACAAATTACTCCATCATATTTAGGACTGCTAGCCATTTTTTTTGCTACTAATGGAATTTCAAATGCCCCTGGAACCCAAGCAATATCAATATCTTCTTCTTTAACACCATGTCTTTTTAAACCATCTAAAGCGCCATCTAAAAGTTTGCTACCAATGAATTCATTAAACCTTCCTATTACTATTCCAAATTTTAACCCTTCTGAAACTAAATTTCCTTCAAATATATTCATTATTTTCCCTCCATAATTTTGATTATTTTATATATTTAATAAGTGATTCATTCTTTCTTTTTTTGTTTTTAAGTAAAATTCATCACTTTTATTTATTGGCATTTCTATAGGAACTCTTTGACTTACATTAATTCCATTTACCTCAAGCCCTTCTATCTTTGCGGGATTGTTAGTAATTAGTCTTATATTATCAATACCTAGTATTTTTAGCATATCTGCACTGATTTTGTAATCTCTCATATCTTCTTTTAATCCTAATGCTAAATTAGCATCTACCGTGTCTAAACCTGTATCTTGAAGAGCATATGCCTTTAATTTATTTAAAAGACCAATACCTCTTCCTTCTTGTCTCATATATAAAAGTATTCCTGAGCCCTCTTCTCTTATCATTTCCATTGCAGCTTCATACTGTTCTCCACAGTCACATTTTCTAGATCCTAAGGCATCTCCTGTTAAGCACTCTGAATGAACCCTTACAAGAACAGGTCCTTTTTCTAATCGAATATCTTCCTTAATTAAAGCTAAGTGGCACTTTTCTGTTCCTTTTTCTTTAAAAGCTATTACTTTAAAATCACCATATTTAGTTGGTAATTTTGCTTCAACTTCTTTAGTAACACTTAAATGTATTTCTTTCCTATATTTAATTAAGTCTTCTATAGTCAATATTTTCAAATCATGTTCTTTGGCAAATCTTATCAAATCATCACGTCTTGCCATAGTTCCATCATCATTTACTATTTCACATATTACGGCTGCACCCTTATATCCTGCAAGCTTTGCCAAATCAACAGCCGCTTCAGTATGGCCAATTCTTTCCAATACGCCTTTTTCTTTTGCAATTAACGGAAATACATGACCTGGCCTCCTAAAGTCATTTCCATCTGTTGAGGTCAAAAGATTATTTATTGTATGCGCCCTTTCAAAAGCAGATATTCCCGTTGTTGTATCCTTGTGATCTATGGATACCGTAAATGCAGTTTCATGATTATCTGTATTTTTTTCAACCATAGGATTTAATCTTAAAGTTTCTGCAATTTCCTTTTCTACTGGTGCACAAACCAACCCTTTTGCATATTTAATCATAAAATTAATATGCTCTCCAGTTGTTATTTCTGCTGGAATTACTAAATCGCCTTCGTTTTCTCTACCTTCATCATCAACTACTATTACCATTTTCCCTTGCTTAATATCTTTTAATCCTTCTTCTATACTATTAAACGTCATCTTCTTATCCCCTTAATTTATATAATATTTTTACGCTTAAAACTCCTTCAGAGTAAGCTTTCATAATATCTACAGACTTTTTTATAAATTTAATTATCATTTTTTTGTTTTATTTTTTAATCTACTTAAAAGCCATTACCTTTTAGAAATTCTATAGTTATATTGCTTTCTTCTTTTTCATCTTTTGAGGAAAACAACTTTTCTATATATCTTCCTACTAAATCACATTCTAAATTAACTTTAGAATGAATTTTTTTATTATGAAGAATTGTATTTTCCAAGGTATGAGGAATAACAGAAACCTTAAAAATCTCATCATCAACATAAGCAACTGTTAAGCTTATTCCATCTATACTTATAGAACCTTTATATATTACGTATCGCAGCACCTCTTGGGGGGCAGAAATTGTTAACCATGTTCCATCACTTTCTTCTTTTATTGAAACTATTTCCCCAATTCCATCAATATGACCACTTACAATATGGCCTCCTAATCTATCACTAAGTCTCAATGCTCTTTCTAAATTTAATTTATCTCCAATTTTTAATCTTCCTAAATTTGTTTTATCCAAAGTCTCCCCCATAACATCTGCACTAAATGAAAAAGCATCTTTTTCTCTTACAGTCAGACATACACCATTAGTAGCAATACTGTCGCCTATTTTAGTATCTTCTAGAACTTTGCTACACTTAACTTTCATTATTCCAAAACCATTTCCTGTAATAATTTCTTCTAAAATTCCAACTTCCTCAATAATTCCTGTAAACATCTTCCCACCTCATCTCCATTAATTAACCACAAAAATTTTTATTATTATCAAACATTACTTATATAACCTTCAACAACCAAATCTTCACCAATTTTTCTATAACTTATATCTTTTAAATTAGGCGCTTCATCCAATTCTGAAAATCCCGTTCCTGCTATACAGCTTTTGCTTTCTTCTCCACCAATTATTTTAGGTGCTATGTAAAAAATCACTTTATCCACTACCTTTTCTTCTAATGCAGAAAAATTTAATGTTCCTCCACCTTCAATTAAGATGGAATCTATTCCTTCATTGCCAAGTGCTTTCATAAGCTCCTTTAAATCTACTTTATTTTTCTTTTCTGAAACTTCTATAACTTTAATTCCTAAAGCTCTTAATGCATTCTTTTTCTCTTCACTTGAATTAACTGAAGTTGCAACAATAGTTAACTTATCCTTATTGATTATCACTTTAGAATCCATTGGTATTCTAAGATTTGTATCAACTATTATTCTTATTAATTTTTTATCATCATTAATTCTACAGGTAAGTTCAGGATTATCTGCAACAACTGTATTCACACCTACCATTATTGAATGAACTCTATTTCTTAAATTTTGTGAATCATTCCTAGATTCCTCAGAAGTAATCCATTTAGATTTTCCTGTACAAGTTGCTATTTTCCCATCAAGAGACATACCACTTTTTAAGATTACAAAAGGCGTTTTAGAAGTAATATACTTAATAAATATTTCATTTATCTTTTTACATTCTTCTTCTTTAACTCCAACAATTACTTCTATTCCATGTTCTTTTAATTTTTTTATACTCTTACCAGCTACTAAATTATTAGGATCTAACATACCTATAACAACTCTTTTAAAATTTTTTTCAATTAGCAAATCTACACATGGAGGTGTTTTTCCATAATGTGCACAAGGTTCTAAGGTAACATAAATTGTACTTCCTTCTACTGACTTTATTGCATTTTTAACTGCATTTCTTTCAGCATGAGCTTCTCCATAGCATTCATGATAACCTTCACCTATAATTTCACCTTCTTTAACTATAACTGCACCTACCAAAGGATTGGGATTTACTCTTCCGATTCCTTTCTTAGCTAATTCTAAGGCTCTCTCCATATATTTCTCATCCAAGAATCATCATCTCCTAAACATATTTTTACCCATTATAATTTTCTCAATACAAAAAAACCCTGAAGTTTATATAAATCTTCAGAGTTTTTATTATATCCATAAATATTAGTATTATTTAAAATTAATATTTCAAAATAATTTGCTTAATTTTTAATTGTTATAAGAAAATAAGTAAGCGTTTTTTACATATTCATTAAAATATGTAATATAACACTAACTCTTAACAATAAAAAACCCTGAATTTTAAAAAATTCAGGGTATAAATACAAATTAATATAAATATTTAAAATTTTAATTTTAAATATAATAACATCAATAACCATCTTCTTTCATCCAGACTATACTGTCGGCTTCGGAGTTTAACCGAATCTGCTTTTTCAAGCTTGCGGGCTGTACCGCCGATAGGGAATTTCACCCAACCCTGAAGACACTTTATTTAATTTTCTATTACATGGTATCACACCAATTTTAGAATGTAAAGTATTAAATGAACTTTAACATATCAAAATCCTTTTTCTTATCTTTAATCCATTGTATCATTTTAGGATCATTCCATGCTTCCAATCCAATGCTAGCATATCTTATCGCTTCCTCTTCGCTACCAAATCTAGCTATATGTGGAAGTGTGCTTGGAACTCTTTTTTGTTTTACCAAATAAGGTATAACAAAAGGATTTCTCTTATATGCTCTTCTTAAAGCACTTTCCGCAGCTTTAACTTCATTAGTTTTATATAAAAATGCAACTCTACTGTAATTTATGGCTGCTGAATTATCTTTTTCGTATTTTTCTAACAATTCTTCTAATTGGGCATACCTTTCTTCAGATAAAAGCCAGTTAGCAAGTAGATTTCTAACCATTAACACATCGTACTCATTATGCTTCAAAATATCAAGTGCGTTCTCAATTGCTGCTTCTTTTTCACCATTTTCCCATAAATGAACTGCTAAAGTATATTTTGCTCCAAAAAATGGTTCAGCTTCTTTTATCTTAAAAATTTCAGCTGGTGCTGTTTCAAGATTATTTATTTTTAATATATTCTTTGCAGCTTCAACCGCCTTTTCTAAAAGTTCTTTTTTTTGATCGTTATTTAACGCTGAATCTTTTGATAAGATAATATATGCATCTGCACAGTCTTTACATATTTCTAATGCTTCTTTTGCATATTTTGCTTTATTTTTATAATTTTTTTGTTTCCATGCAAATTCCACAACATCTTGTGCTTCTACATATTCCTTATTAGGAACAAAATAAAAAGACTCTTTTCCTACTTCTTCATTTATATTTTCCGAAATCTCTAATGTAGCTGCAACTTCTGATACTTCAGTATTTCTATTTACTATCCACTGTATGTTCTCTTTTGATAAATCAAGAAGAACTTTAACTTCTTTGGATTTGCTAGTACCTGTGCTACTGCTTACGCCAAATTCCTTATATAAATCTGCCGCTTTAATATATGGCTCTTCTTTTGAATCAAAAAGGTCATTTATAGTTCCTATAGCATGTACTATACCTACTGCCCAAGAAAGACTTTTCCCTTTCTTCAATTTATCCTCATTATTTAAACATAAAGTTTCAGCTGCTTTTACACAAATATTTTCGTATTCTTCATTAAGATATTCACTTGAAAAACTCTTTATCTTATCAACTATTTCTTCATACTTGCTAGCTATTAAGTTAGATAGTTCTTGCATTATTTGATAGCTCCTTTATTAAAAATCTTTGACAAATTTGATTTTATCCCATAACAATTACTATTTACAAGTATATTCACCAAATTTATATTTATTATTTTAAATTATGTATGCTAATACATAAAAAATACCAGATATTGTTTTTGCAAATTCAATCACGTTATATTATAGCACAATTAGTACAATTATATCTACTTATTAATTTTTATGTTTATTATTTTTTTATTATGTTTTATTTTGCAAAGATATTTTTCAGTAATATTTTTAGTATATTATTTCAACTTATGTAATAGACATATAGTAAAAAGCTAATATAAAAAGACAAAATTTTAATAACCGCTTCTTTATATTCCTCGGTATTCATATACAAAATCAACTTATTTTTATAGTTTTAATGAACATAGTTATTTGGGTTAATTAACTATATCATTAGTCTTTTATATTACTTAATCAATTTTGACAGGAAATAATCATGTTACTAAAAAATTTATATAATCTATGTATTCTTCTTTCCACTTCTTATGAATCTTTAAACTCAATAAATAATACCATAGATATTTTACCTCCTTTTATTCGTGAAAATTTATTTCACAAAAAACTTTTTTACTTTAAATGGTCAGAAAAATTTCATTCTTCCTTTAATAATTTAAGATTTACTTATTCCTATGATATATTAGATCAAAATTCTAAATTCATTAAAATAAAATTAACTCTAAATTATTTTTTTACAATAGAAAATAATCTTAAGAGTATACCTTCAGGATGCATATATGAGTATATTTTAATTTTAGAACATTTTCATGATAAATATAAGCTGCAATTTTTACTTGAACATGAAGAAAATCCTTGTTTATACAATTCATTATTAAATACTGACTTAGAGGAAATTCCTAATTTATCTTTTTATCCGACTCAAAGCTTATGGATAAACAAACTTTCATCACTAGAATCATTATATACAACTTATATGGACTCTATTGGTGAAAACCAAAATTCTATTAAACGTAATGACTCTAATTTTAACATTACCGATGCATGTACTTATGCAGAAAAATTTGCCTTAACCCCAAATCCTAACTACAAATCTTTTGAAAATATTGGTGGAGATTGCACAAATTTTATTTCACAGATTCTTTTTGCTGGTGGATTAAAACAGAATAATTCTTGGAAACCATACTCTATGCCTTGGATTCGAGTTGAAGATCTTTATCAATATTTAACAACAAACAAGTTAGCTATTAAACTGCCAAGTCAAACTATATTATCTAAAGGGTGTGTAATACAATTCTATACACCTGAAATAGGACGATATTTTCATAATGGCTTTATAACTTATGAACTCCCAAATCATGATTACTTATATTGCTGCCATAGTTATAACAAGTTAAATTATCCTTTAAGTCAAATTTATCCTCATAGATATCCTGTTCTTAGAGCTTTAAAAATAATTTAAAATTTTAATAAAACCATGCACCTTAAAATGCATGGTTTTAATCTTTACTTCAAATTCCATTTTATCTAATATTAAACAGTTATTTCACTCTTTATTTCTAAAGCTTCCTTATTAGCATTGATAATTGGATCAACATATTCATCAATAAATTCTATAACTTGGCTTGGTGATCTTCCAACAAATTTAATCGGATCAATAATTGCAAGTATTTCATCTTTAGAAAGACCAAATGAGTCATCATTGATTATTCTATCTATTAAGTCATTATCTAAACCTTCACCTTTTACTCTTTGAGCTGCTGCCATTGAGTGAACTCTTATATTTTCATGCAATTCTTGTCTATCCTTACCTCTCTTTACAGCTTCCATCATTATATTTTCAGTAGCCATAAATGGTAATTCTCTAAGTACATGGGCTGCTATAACCTTATCATATACAACCATGTTTTCTGCAATATTAATATATAAATTTAATACTCCATCTAATGCTAAGAAACCTTCTGCAACAGACAATCTCTTATTAGCTGAATCATCTAAAGTTCTTTCAAACCATTGTGTTCCTGCTGTAATTGCTGGATTTAATGCGTCTACTATTACATATCTAGCCAATGCACTAATTCTTTCACTTCTCATAGGATTTCTCTTATATGCCATAGCTGATGATCCTATCTGATTCTTTTCAAATGGCTCTTCCATTTCTTTCATACTTTGAAGTAATCTTAAGTCATTGCTAAATTTATAAGCACTTTGAGCAACTTCTGATAATGTATTTAACACTATTGAATCAAGCTTTCTTGGATAAGTTTGACCTGTAACTCCAAAGCTTTTTTCAAATCCCATTTTTTCAGCTACTATTTCTTCTAAAGCCTTAACCTTACTTTCATCCCCATCAAACAATTCCATAAAGCTAGCTTGAGTTCCTGTAGTTCCTTTAACTCCTAAAAGCTTTAATTTTGATAATAAGAAATCTATATTTTCAATATCCAATACTAAATCCTGCATCCATAATGTTGCTCTTTTACCTACAGTAGTTAATTGAGCTGGTTGAAAATGTGTAAAACCTAATGTTGGCATATCTTTATATTGAATAGCGAAATTTTTCAAATGATTTAATACTGTTACTATTTTTTGCTTAATTAAATTTAGAGCGTCTCTCAATATTATAACATCAGTATTATCTCCAACATAACAAGATGTAGCCCCTAAATGAATTATGCCTTTAGCTGTAGGACATTGAAGACCATAAGCATGAACATGACTCATAACATCATGTCTTACTTCTTTTTCTTTTTTAGCAGCTTCTTCATAATTTATATCATTAATATGTTCCTTTAATTCCTTTATTTGCTCTTCAGTTATATTTAAACCAAGTTCTCTTTCACCTTCTGCAAGAGCTACCCATAACTTTCTCCAAGTTGTGAATTTCATATCATCAGAAAAAATGAAACTCATTTCCTTAGATGCATATCTTGAATTTAAAGGTGTGCTATATAAATTTCTCATTCAAAAACCTCCACACGAATATATTTTATACTTTTTCTTTCAACATTCGTATTATATCATATTTTTTTCATTTTTGACTATTAATTTTTTATTTTTAAAGAAATTTGTTCAATTTCAATGAAACCCCCATCTCAAAAATTTTATTGTTTTGAGATGGGGGAGAATAAAAAAAATGAACTGCCTAAAGTAAAAATAAAATTTCTACTTTAAGGCAGCTCCTTTTCTGTATATTAGTCTTCTAATGTTTCAACTAATTTAACAAGTTCTTCAACAGCTAAAGCTTCGTCATCTCCTGAAGCTACAACTTTGATTACGGCATCTTTAGTTACTGCTAAAGATAAAACACCGATTAAGCTCTTCACATTTGCTTTCTTTCCGTTGTATTCTATACTAACGTCTGATTTAAATGATGAAGCCTTCTTTACTAATAAAGTTGCTGGTCTAGCATGAAGACCAGATGAGTTTTTTACTGTAACCTCTTTTGCTATCATTAATATACACCTCTTTACAAAAAAATTAATAAATATAGCATTTAACTATTATAGTATAATCGTTTTTACATATAATTTCAACTCAAAATTACTGCTTGACCTCTAATTAATTAAAATAAAAATTTAAATTATCTAGGTTGTACTATTAATTTTATTGCTGTTCTTTCTTCTCCATCAATTTGTATATCAGTAAAAGCTGGTACACAAATGATATCCTTTCCACTTGGTGCCACAAAACCTCTTGCTATAGCAATAGCTTTAACTGCTTGATTTATAGCTCCTGCTCCGACAGCTTGAATTTCTGCAATATTTTGATCCTTGATTATAGCTGCTAATGCACCTGCTACAGAATTTGGATTTGATTTTGTTGATACTTTTAATACGTCCATTTTTGTTATTCCTCCTAGAATTTACTCTACAAATCGTTTACATCATAATATATTCTATATCTTTCCTCAAATTCCTTTTTTTAATTATGATAATTTAAAATATTTTTGTTAATAACACAATAACATTTTCTCTAAGACGAAAATCAAGAAAACGTTATCTCATATCATATTATAAAATGAAGTATATTTTTTACAAAATATACTTCATTTTTTTATTTAGCAAAATCTATTGCTCTTGTTTCTCTTATAACATTAATTTTTATTTGTCCTGGATATTCAAGTTCTTCTTCGACACTCTTAACTAAATTACGTGCCAATTCAACTATTCCAGCATCATCAACTTTTTCTGGTTTAACCATAATTCTAATCTCTCTACCAGCTTGAATGGCATATGACTTTTCTACACCTTCATGTGAATTTGCAATTTCCTCTAACTTTTCCAATCTCTTAATGTATGCTTCTAATGTCTCTCTTCTAGCCCCTGGTCTAGCTGCCGATATAGCATCTGCGGCTTGAACTAGTACGGCTTCTAAAGATTGCATTTCTACATCTGAATGATGCGCTGCTATTGCATTTATTACTAATGGTGATTCATGATACTTTTTAGCTAGATCTCCGCCAATTAAAGCATGTGGCCCTTCTTGCTCTTGATCAACAGCTTTACCTATATCATGTAGCAATCCTGCCCTTTTAGCCAAAGTAACATCTAAACCTAGCTCTGAAGCCATTAAGCCAGCTAAGTATGAAACTTCTATGGAATGTTTTAATACATTTTGACCATAACTTGTTCTATACTTTAATCTACCAAGAAGTCTTATAATTTCAGGATGTAGTCCATGTACTCCAGTTTCAAGAGCTGCTTGCTCTCCTTCTTCCTTTATATTGGCCTCTACGTCCTTAGTTGCCCTTTCAACCATCTCTTCGATTCTTGCTGGATGTATTCTGCCATCCACTATTAACTTTTCTAGTGCCAATCTTGCAACTTCTCTCCTAATAGGGTCGAAGCTAGAAAGAATGACTGCTTCTGGAGTATCATCAATAATTAAATCTACCCCTGTTAATGTTTCTAAGGTTCTAATGTTTCTTCCTTCTCTACCTATAATTCTACCTTTCATCTCATCATTCGGTAGTGCAACAACGTGTACAGTTGTTTCAGACACATGATCAGCAGCACATCTTTGGATCGCAGTTGTAATTATTTCCCTTGATCTCTTGTCTGCCTCTTCCTTTGCCTTACTTTCAATATCTTTTATCATTAAAGCAGCATCATGTGTAATTTCCTTTCTGATTTCATCCAAAAGGATTTCACGAGCTTCTTCACTAGAAAGGGCTGATACTCTTTCAAGTTCTGCTCTTCTTTCTTCATAAAGTTTCTGTACCTTTGCTTCTACTTGATCTAATTCAAGCATTCTTTCATTGATTGTTTCGTCTTTCTTTTCAAGAATTTCACTTTTCTTATCAAGCGCTTCTTCTCTTTGAATTACTCTTCTTTCAAGCCTTTGAATCTCACTTCGTCTTTCACGAGATTCCTTTTCGAAATCATTTCTTAATTTATGAAGTTCTTCCTTTGCCTCAAGGATTGATTCCTTTTTAATTGATTCAGCTTCCTTTTTAGCTTTTATTAAAACTTCTTCTGTTTCTTTTTCAATCGACTCAATTTTAGCTTTTGACGTATTTTGAATCGTTTTATAAACCACTATTCCTAATACTAATAGAATTACTATATCTATTGGTATTATAAACGCTAGTCCTTCCACATAAACACCTCCTAATTTGATATTTTCTCGCTATATTACTAACAAGAAAGTATAGTCGGTGTCATATTCTTCTCACTGCATTTGGAATATGATAAACCAGTATTCCTTTTTATTCTATATTAAAAACAAAATTATGTCAAGTTTACTCATATCCTAGCTCAAGCCCATAAAATAAAGGGTTTTAATATAAAATAGTTCCTTTGAATATTGGTAAAAACAAGTCATATTACTATTCTTTAATAAACTCATTTAATTTGCTTAATGCTTCATGAATTCCTCCAACTTCATCAATTAACCCACATTCAACCGCTTGTTTTCCAATAAGCATTGTTCCAACATCATTTAATAACTCGTCAGTTTGTAACATAAACTTCTCCAAGGTCTCCATTTTTATGTTTGATGTACGCACTATAAATTCATTTACTCGTTCCTGCATCTTCTTAAAATACTCAAAAGTTTGAGATACACCTATTACAAATCCATTCATTCTTACTGGATGAACTATCATGGTTGCTGATGGAGTTATAAAAGAGTACTTTGCAGATGTAGCCAGTGGGACTCCAATTGAATGTCCCCCTCCAATAACTATTGATACTGTAGGCTTTGACATACTTCTAATCATTTCAGATATAGCAAGGCCTGCTTCAACATCTCCTCCTACAGTATTCAAAACTATAAGCAACCCTTTA
Source organism: Clostridium sp. C2-6-12 (assembly GCF_009928485.1). Taxonomy (GTDB): domain Bacteria; phylum Bacillota; class Clostridia; order Clostridiales; family Clostridiaceae; genus Clostridium. The sequence continues at coordinate 17,611 of NZ_JAABNP010000025.1, forward strand.
ACTTCATCATTTTGTTCTATGTCAATTAATTGTGGAATAACATGTTCATATTTTGTTGCCTTTGTTTGTGGTGGAAGTACTGAGTGTCCTTCAATTTGACCGATTATAGACAAAACTTGTATTCTTTTATTAGGATCAATTAAATTTGTATTTCCAAGTTCTTTAACATTTTGTATTCTATCTTTAGCTTCTGTTTTATTATTTTCATTTTCTGTATTTTCACTATTAAACATATTTTTGTACATAAAAACTCCTCCTATACTAATTTATTTTGTACAAGAGGATTTTTTTTATTCATAATTTAAGATTTTAATTCTTAACTAAATATTCTATAACATGGTACCTTTATAACTTAAAAGTCTTATGTAAAACATTTATTGCTTCTTTTTCATTTTTAGAATGAACTAAACACCATATAGTCATATGAGAATCTGCTGTTTGAAGTACTTCAATACAATTATCACTTAAAGCCTTTATAATCTTAGCCATAACTCCTGGTATCCCCTTCATCTTTGATCCGATAACTGCAATTTTACTGCAATTTTCTATAAGATTATATTTTAATTTAGCGTTGTTTAGAATATTTACTAAAACATCCTTATCTTTTTGGTTTATGGTGAAAATTTGCTCCTTTGGAAATATATTTATCAAATCTAAACTTATTTTATTGGCTGCAAGTAAATCTAAAACATTTTTATATTTAGAATTACCTTCATTATCACAAGCTTTAATTGAAACTTGAACTCTATTTTTTTGACTTGTGATACCAGTCATTATTCTATCATTTTGTTTATCTCCAAAGTTGTTAATTAAAGTTCCTTTACAATCATTCATTGTATTTCTAATCAATATTGGAATATTTCCTTCCATTGCAATTTCTACTGCTCTTGGATGAATTACATTTGCTCCTTTATCAGCTAATTGGAAAACTTCATAGTAGCTTATTACATCTATTAAATTAGCATTTTCTACAACTCTTGGATCAGCTGTCATTATACCGTCTACATCCTTATATATCTCAATAGCTGAAGCCTTAAGTGCAACGCCTAAAATAGATGCACTAGTATCGCTTCCTCCTCTCCCAAGAGTAGTTAAATATCCATTTTCACTCATTCCTTGGAAACCAGTTATAACTGGTACTCTCCCTTGGGATATAAATTCTAATATTTTATTTGGCTTAACATCGATACAAGAAGCATCTGTAAAATTACTATCTGTTATTATTCCCGCCTGTCCTCCAGTAAGAGGCATTGCATCAATTCCTGCATTATATAAGCAACTGCTCATAACTACAGAACTTATGGTTTCTCCACAACACATTAATAAATCTTGAGCTAATTTATTTGAATTTTTAAATTTATCATCTATTAATGATAATAATGTATCTGTAGCATATGGTTCTCCTTTTCTCCCCATAGCTGACACTACTACTACAGGACTATATCCATCCTTGATAGCATTTTTAACCTTTTCAACTACTCTCTTTCTATTTTCATCAGTGGATACTGAAGTTCCTCCAAATTTTTGTACAACTATTTTCATTTTGTTTCCTCCTAATTATAGCCTTACTTTTTTAATTACTTCATCATCTGCATCTAATATAATAGTTTTAGCTCCAATTTTTTTTACGCATTCCCATGGAATTTCCAAAAAATCTTTGCTATTAAAAAGATTTAATCTGCCCCCACTTAAATTAATAATTAGATATTTGAAATTACCTTCTTCATCTATTATTAAATCATTATTTAATAGGTAATCATATTTTTCCCCATCATTAATATTTATAAGCTCATATCTCTCTATTTCACTTAAATACTTTATTTTACTTTCTTCAGCCACAACAAAAACCTCCTTTGGTACTCATAAAATAATATGAGAAAAGGAGGTTTATTATTACATTATTTTTATAATTCAATCATAGTATTGTGTTTTGAATTATCGTAAGCCTTTGTATTTTTTAGAATTATAGAGTTTAATTTATCATACTCTACTTCCTGACCAACATAAGCTGTATTTAGAACTCCCTTTTTAAAGCATTTATCTAAAACATATTGAATACTTTCTTCATTTATCTCATCTATTTTCTTTATTACTTCTTCTTGAATTTTTATCTGATTTCTAAATAAATATGTTTTTGCATTTGAAAACATTCTTGAACTAGTACTTTCCAGCCCCAAAATATAATTTGCCTTAATTTTTTCTTTATTTATTTCAAGTTGTTCTTTTGTAATTCCATTCTTACTAAATAGAGTTATTTCTTTATCTATAACCTCTAGTGCTTTTTCTCCATAATTTCTATTTAAACCTGCATATATATTTAATGTCCCTATACCTTGAAAAGGCTGTAAATATGAAGCTATAGAATAACATAACCCTAACTCTTCTCTTACTTTTTGGAATAGAATTGAAGATGCTCCTCCTCCAAATATATTATTAAGAAGCACTAGTGCATAATTTTTTTCATCTCCATATGGTAATCCTTCCAAACCTAAAGAAATATGTAATTGCTCAATTTCCTTTTTAGCATATGCAGAATCAATATGGAGTATTGTATCATTATATTCTGGTTTATATTGATTTTTACTTTCCCATGAACCAAAATACTTATTAATTAAATCCTCTAATTCCTTGTCATCAAATTTTCCACAAACAGATATTACTGAATTATAAGGTGTGTATTTGTCATTAATAAATTGCACTATTTTTTCTCTTGTAAATGATTTTACTAAAGGAATAGTTCCAAGTATAGGATATCCTAATTCACCTTCTCCAAAACACGCTTTAGAATGAACATCATCTAACACATCTTCAGGAGAATCCTCACTCATATTAATTTCTTCAATTACTACACCTTTTTCCTTTTCTATTTCTTCCGGATCAAATTTCGAATTTAAAATTATATCTGAAAGTACTTCTAAGGATAAATCTAAATGAGTGCTTAATGCTTTTACATAATAACAAGTAGCCTCTTTACTTGTAAAAGCATTAATTTGACCACCTACATTTTCTATATCTTCCATTACTTTTTTTGCAGTTCTTTTATTTGTACCTTTAAAGAACATATGCTCAATAAAATGGGATATTCCATTTACTTCTGAACTTTCATTTCTCGAACCATTTTGAACCATAACTCCAACACTGATTGAATTTAAATATTCAATTTTTTCTGTTACTATTCTTAGTCCATTTTTAAGGGTATATGTATTATACATCATTCTTTGCCCTCCTATTTAGAAAAAAAAAGGCAATTAATTGCCCTTTATTTATCTTCATTATTTTCTTGCTCAACTAGAGCGTCTTTTCTAGAAAGATTTATTCTGCCTTGGCTATCTATTTCTGTAACCTTAACTAGAATTTCATCTCCAATTGAAACTACGTCTTCTACTTTGTTTACTCTTTCCTTAGCTAATTTAGAAATATGAACTAATCCTTCTTTGCTAGGTAAAATTTCAACAAAAGCTCCAAATGTAGTTAATTTAGTAACTTTACCTAAATAAACTTCTCCCGCTTTAACTTCTTTAGTTAAACCTTCTATTATCTTTATAGCTTCATTCACACCTTCATGGTCTGTTGAACTTACAAATACTGTACCGTCATCTTTTATATCTATCTTAACACCAGTATCTTGGATTATCTTGTTGATAACCTTACCGCCAGCTCCAATTACATCTCTAATCTTATCTGGGTTTATGCTGATTATTTGAGTCTTTGGTGCATATAAAGAAACATCTTCTCTAGGTGTTGACATACATTCATTTATTTTATCAATTATAGTAAGTCTTGCTTTTCTTGCATCTTTAATAGCATTTTCTACTACATTGAAAGAAAATCCTTGAAGTTTTGTATCAACTTGAATTGATGTTATACCTTCAGTTGTTCCTGCCACCTTAAAGTCCATATCTCCAAAGAAATCTTCTATTCCTTGAATATCTGTAAGTACTGCTTCTTCTGATAAATCTTCAGATGTTATTAGTCCCATTGCTATACCAGCCGCTGGTCTCTTAATTGGTACACCTGCATCTAATAATGCTAATGTTGAACCACAAACAGATGCTTGTGATGTTGAACCATTTGAGCTTAATACTTCTGAAACTAGTCTTATTGTATATGGGAATTCTTCCTCTGAAGGAATTAATGGTTCAAGAGCTCTTTCAGCTAATGCTCCATGCCCAATTTCACGTCTTCCTGGTCCTCTTAATGGCTTTACTTCACCAACACTGTATCCTGGGAAGTTATAATGATGCATGTATCTCTTTGATTGCGCTTCATCTATTCCATCTAATATTTGAATTTCACTAATTGATCCAAGTGTTGCAACAGTCATTACTTGAGTTAAACCTCTTGTAAATAATCCTGTTCCATGTGTTCTTGGTAATATACCAACTTCACACCCTAGTGGTCTAACCTGATCAAATGCTCTTCCATCAGGTCTTCTCTTATCCACTAAAAGCATATGTCTTACAACTTTCTTTTGCATATTGTAAAGAACTTCTTTTATTTCCCCTGATTTTTCAGCATATTTTTCACCAAATTCTTCATTGACTTTTGCATTTACTTCATCTATAGCTGCATTTCTTTCATCTTTATCCATGATATACATAGCTTCTTTAACCATATCATGTGCAAATTCTTTAATATCTTTTTCAAGTTCAGGATCTACAGAATATAATACTGGTTCATCCTTTTTCTTTCCAAATTTAGCTACTGCCTCTTCTTGGAATGCTATGATTTTTTGACATTCATCAAAACCATATTTAATTGCATCTATCATTGTGTCTTCTGGAATTTCATTTCCACCAGCTTCAATCATCATTACTTTTTCTTTTGTTGCACATACTGTTAATTGAAGAATACTTTTTTCACGATCTTCAGTATTTGGATTTGTAACGAATTTACCGTCGATAATTCCAACTTGAACAGCAGCTGCCGGAATTGTATATGGAATGCTTGAAAGACATAATGCAAGTGATGCTGCATTAATAGCTAGGATTTCTGGTAAGTTGTCTTTTTCAACAGATACTACTGTATTTACTACTTGAACGTCATTTCTGTATCCCTTTGGAAATAGAGGTCTTAGAGTTCTATCAACAGCTCTTCCATTTAATATAGCTTTTTCTGATGGTCTTCCTTCTCTCTTAATAAATCCACCTGGAATTTTACCTACTGCATATAGCCTTTCTTCATATTCAACGCTTAGAGGAAAGAAATCAATTCCTTCTCTTGGCTTTTCCGATGCATTAACATTAGTTAAAATCACTGTATCTCCATAGCTAGTAAATGTTGCTGCATTTGATAACATACCTACTTTTCCGAATTCAACTTTTAATTCTCTTCCAGCGATTTCAGTCGTTAGAACGTTATTCATAATCTTGACCTCCTTTTAGGTTTATTCTAAATTTATATACTTTAGAATCATATATATTAAACTTTATTAAGTTCTCAATTGCAGAGAAATTCCGCATTGTAGAATAATTACTCTTTTTATATGTGAAAACTTCCTTATTTCAGAGAAGTCCGCTTTGCAGCATAGCTGCTTTTTCATATGTGATAAGTTCCTAATTGTGGCATAGCCACTCTTTTCATAGGGGATAAGTTCCGTATTGTGGCATAGCCACTCTTTTCATATGGGCTTATCTTTTTAAAATAATAGAGCGGAAAACTCCGCTCTAAAAATTATCTTCTTAATCCTAATTCTTTGATTAAAGTTCTGTATCTTTCGATATCTTGATCACTTAGGTAGTTTAAAAGACCTCTTCTTTGACCTACCATCATTAATAAACCTCTTCTTGAGTGGTGATCTTTCTTGTGAACTTTTAAATGTTCAGTTAAAGCTTTGATTCTTTCAGTAAGTAATGCTATTTGAACTTCTGGTGAACCAGTATCTCCTTCACTTCTTCCAAACTTTTTGATTAATTCTAATTTTGTTGCCTTATCCATTATAAGTGCACCTCCGTGTATTATATTTATTATCCCCTAGTTCCAAGTAAAAAGATGGCACCTTAAAACTTAGAATTAGGTTCCCTGTGTTATTATATCAAAAGTAACTATTATTGTAAACTATATTCTTAAACTCGACATGTAATTCTCATTTTGAGCGAAAATCTTGTCTCTTTCCAGTTGACTTTTCAATTCTTCTACTCCATTAAATTTTTCCATGTCTCTAATTTTTTTTATAAAACTTACTTCTACTTTTTCTCCATATATTTCTCTATCAAAGTCCAAAATATATGTTTCTAATGTTACAATCTTACCATCTACTGTAGGATTGCTTCCTATAGAAGTAATACCTTTATATATATTATTATTCACCAGTACATTGGTATAATATACACCTTCTTTAGGCAGAATAAAATTTTCTTTATATTTTAAATTTGCTGTAGGAAAACCTATAGTTCTTCCAATTTGTCTTCCATGAATAATTTCTCCGCTTATGGTATATGGCAGACTTAACATCTTAGAGGCCTCAAATACATCCCCTTCTTCCAAAGCTTTTCTTATTCTGGTACTGCTTACAATTTCATCTTTATATGTACACGGGCCCATAACATATAATTCATAGCCATACTCGTTTTGAAGACTTTTTAAAAGTTCAACATTTCCTAAATTTTTATATCCAAATTTATAATTGAATCCTACAACAAATCCTTTTATGTTATATTTAAAAACTAAAAATTCAATAAATTCTTTAGGTGACATTTTCATAAACTCAAGATTAAATTCCTGAAAACAAACAATATCAACCTTATGAGTTTTTAAAATTTCTACTTTTCTATCATTATCCATTAAAAGTTTTGGTACATTTCCCTTATCTATAAGAGTTTTAGGATGATTTTTAAATGTAAAAACAATGCTTCTCCCATTATTTTTCTTTGCAACTTCCACCACCTTATATATTAAGGAAAGATGTCCAATGTGAAGTCCATCAAAACTTCCAAGAGCTATATAATTATTAGAACTTTGAATATCCTCGAAATCTTTATTAATAATAATCATCTTTTCACTCCCATATTAAGGCATATTAATAACATTAGCCAATCTTATAAATACATTGGTGATTCCTAAATATAAAATAACCAAAACATATTAGCCTAAATTAACAACTTTTCAATTTTAAAACCATCTTCATATTGCTTTCCAAGTCCTATAAATACTTCTTCGCTATCATACACTCTATATAAAATACTTTTTTCTCTGCTTTCATTTGTAAGACGTTTATCAAAAACTTTAACTCCATTTACTAAAAGCTTAGTAAATGAACTATTTACTATGATTTTAGGATAAAACGAAAGAGCTTCTTCAATATTTATTATATAATCCTGTATATTTTCTTCAGTTAATTCTTCTATATTAACACTATTCTCTTGTTTAAAAACAGATGTTTCAGATCTGTTCAAACTAGCCATAGTTCCGCCAACATTAAGTTTTTCACCAATATCATAGCATAAACTTCTAATATAAGTTCCTTTAGAGCATTCAACCTTCATATATACATATGGCAGCTCAAATTTCAAATCAGATATATTAGATATATTAATCCGTCTAGCTTCTCTTTCTACTTCAATGCCTTGTCTAGCCAATTCATAAAGTCTAACTCCATTTTTCTTAAGCGCTGAATGCATAGGTGGAATTTGATCGTATTCTCCAATAAAAGATAGTATAACTTTAGATACTTCCTCTTCTGCAAGATGCTTTGTCTCTTTAGTTTCTATCACTTCACCTTCTAAGTCATATGTAGTTGTCTTAGTTCCAAGTAACAATTTAACTTCATATACTTTTCTACTATCCATAATATAATCAATTATTTTGGTAGCTTTTCCAAGGCAAACCGGAAGAACACCTGTTGCTTCAGGATCTAAAGTTCCAGTATGTCCAACTTTCTTTTCATTGGCTAAAAACTTTATTTTTCTAACCACATCAAAAGAAGTCATTCCTTTATTTTTAAATACGTTTAGTACTCCATTTATATTTAACTTTTCTCTTTTAACAGATAAAGTTTTTGTTTTGTCATTAATTATTGAAGATTGTATTTCTTTTCTCATATGCGAAGTTTCAGTTCCCTTCTTCATATCTAAGGTTTTCATTTTCATATATTTAATTCTTCTTTAAGTAAATTTAACAACTTTTCTTTAGCTTCTATAATATTCATATCTTTAAGCATTACACCAGCAGCTTTTATATGTCCGCCGCCACCATATACTTCGGCAACTTTTCTCACATCTATATCATTTTTAGATCTTAAGCTGCCTTTAACTCCATCTTTAACTTCTTTTAAAAGCATAGAAACCTCTACTCCCTTTATTCCTAGTCCAACTGAAATTATATCTGAAGTATCTGTATTTACTAAATTAAAATCTTCTAGCATTCCTTGTGGTATTTGAAGGACTGCCACCTTGTTATTTAAAGCAAGTTCTATATTGGATAAAACACTTCCCATTAATTTTACTTTGTTAAAAGGTTTATTATCAAAAAGATTGCTATGAATTTTGCTGTTATCAATTCCAAGCTCTATAAGATTTGCTGATATCTCATGAGTCTTACTCGTAACATTTGAATGTCTAAAAGAACCTGTATCTGTTACAATTCCTGTATAAATCGCTCTGCCTATAGCCAGTTCTTCATTAGTTTTATCTTCGAACTTAATTCCAAGTTCTTTTACTAATAAATATACTATTTCACAAGTAGAAGCTGCACTTATATCAACATAATTAATAAAGCCATAATTTTCATTTGAAATATGATGATCTATATTAATTATTTTACCATTATAACCACTTAAATCTGCAGATATTCTGTCAACATTTCCACAATCTAATACAACTACCAAATCAGTATTCAGCTTTGGTTCTGTTAAGTTCCCATCAACTTCATTAGATAAAGAAAGGAAAGAGAGGTTATCTGAAATAACATCTCTTGATATAATATATGAATCCTTCCCTAAATATCTTAGTGCATTAAGAAGTGCAAGTGAACTTCCTATAGCATCTCCATCTGGTGATGTATGAAACGATAACCCTATTCTTTTTGATTTTAAAATTTCCTCTTTAATTGCATGTAAACCCATTATTGTTTACTTATCCTTTGAATCAATTCATCCATATGCATACCATAATTTATAGAATCATCTAATTCAATTATTATTTCTGGGGTGTGTCTTAAATTAATTTTTTGTCCTACTGTTTTTCTTATAAAACCACTTGCACTCTTTAGTGCTTCAAGATTAGCTTTCTTTTCTTCTTCATCCTTTGAAAATATACTTACATAAACCTTAGCATATCTTAAATCCTTAGTAACCTTAACATCAGTGACAGAAATCATAGCTGTAAGTCTTGGATCTTTGATTTCATTTTGAATTAAGTTACTAATTTCTCTTTTGAATTCTTCGTTAATTCTTCCACCTCTATAATTGGCCATGTTTATTTCACCTCTTTTAAAGTTCTTTTCTCTTAATTGCTTCCATCATGAAACATTCAACAATGTCTCCCTCTTTGATGTTATTAAATTTATCTATAGTTAAACCACATTCATAACCTGAATTAACTTCTTTTGCATCATCTTTAAATCTTTTAAGTGACGATAGTCTAGATTCAAAAATAACAATTCCATCTCTTATAACTCTTGCTTCCGCATTTCTTTGAAGCTTACCATTTAATACATAACATCCAGCTATTGTTCCGATATTTGAAATCTTATATATTGATCTTATTTCTGCTGAACCTAATACAACTTCTCTATATTCAGGTTCTAACATTCCTATCATAGCTGATTTAACATCATCAATTGCATCATAGATAATTCTATAAGTTTTTACATCTACTCCATCTCTATCTGCTTGGAACGCTGCATTATTATCAGGTCTTACATTAAATCCAATAACTATTGCATTAGATGCATTTGCAAGTGTTATATCTGTTTCAGTTATAGCACCAACACCACCATGAATTACTCTTACTTTAATATCATCAGTAGAAAGTTTTTCTAAAGATTGTTTAATAGCTTCAACTGAACCTTGAACGTCCGCTTTTACTATTATAGCTAATTCTTTAACTTTACCTTCTTTAATTTGATTATATAAATCCTCTAAAGAAACTCTATGATTAGCTAGTAAAGTTTGTTCTTTTAATTTTTCTTTTCTAGTTTCTGCCATGTTTCTTGCAGTTTTTTCATCTTTAACTTGGTTAAATCTATCCCCTGCTTCTGGTACCTCTGACAGACCTAAAACTTCTACTGGGATTGATGGACCAGCTGATTTAATATTTTTACCTGTATCATCAAACATAGCTCTTATTCTACCATATGTAGAACCAACTAGAATTGAATCACCAACTCTTAAAGTTCCATTTTGAACCAATAAACTTGCAACTGCACCTCTACCTTTCTCAAGTTTAGCTTCAATTACAGTTCCTCTTGCTCTTCTGTTTTCATTAGCCTTCAATTCAAGCATTTCAGCCGAAAGAAGAACCATCTCAAGTAACTTATCAATATTTAAATTTTGTTTTGCAGATACTTCTACACTTATAGTATCTCCGCCCCAATCTTCTGTAAGCAATCCATGCTCTGCAAGTTCTTGCTTAACTCTATCAATATTAGCACCTGGCTTATCGATTTTATTTATAGCAACCACTATAGGAACTCCTGCAGCTTTACAGTGATCAATTGCTTCTTTAGTTTGTGGCATGATTCCATCATCTGCTGCTACAACTAATATAACAACGTCAGTGATTTGTGCTCCTCTAGCTCTCATTGCTGTAAAAGCTTCATGTCCTGGAGTATCTAAGAATGTTATTTCTTCTCCATTTAATGTAATAGTGTACGCACCTATATGTTGAGTTATTCCACCTGCTTCTGTATCTGTAACCTTTGCTTTTCTTATACAATCAAGTAACGATGTTTTACCATGGTCAACGTGTCCCATAACAGTTACAATTGGTGGTCTCTTTTGAAGATTTTCTTCATCATCTTCTTCAACCTCAACAACTTCTAATTCTTGAATTTCTTCTTGCTTTTCAACTAACACTTCATATTCAGCGCAAACTTTTTCAGCTGTTTCAAAATCTATTTCTTGATTTATTCCAGCCATAACGCCTTTGAAGATTAAAGTTCTTATTACATCGTTAGTAGGTTTATTTAATTTTTCAGCTAATTCCTTAACTGTTATACTATTACCTATTTCAATTATTTGAGTACCTTCACTATTCATTTTAGCTTCTGCTTCTAAAGCTTCTTCTTTTTTAGTCTTTTTCTTTTTTTTGCTTGCTTTATTAAGCTGATCTGCCAATTCATCTTCATATACATCTACGATGCTTTTTGAACCTTCTGCTTTTTCTTTTAATGCTGTCGCTTCTTCTTCTGATCTACCTGCTAATAATTCCTTTATTAATACAGCATCTTCATCTTCAATTGTACTCATATGATTTTTTACTTCTATATTAAATTCTTCCATTAATATAGTTATTAATTCCTTTGACTCTATGTTAAGTTCTTTTGCTAATTCATGTACTCTTATTTTTGACATGCAGTCACCCCCATATTATTCTCTACTCATATATTTTTCCTCCTCATATAGCGATAACATCTTCTTTGCTATATCGCCATCTAGAATCCCAAGTAACATTATCTCTTTACGACCTATTGGAGTTCCAAGTTCCTCTTTTGAGAAATCTTCAATATATGGTATATTTTTTTCAATACAATGCTTTTTAAATTTTGTTTTTGATTTATCTGACAAATCATTAGATATTATAAACATATAAATCTTAGTATTGTTTCTGTAATCATCACACTTGCTATAACCTTCAAGCAAGTTTCCTGATTTTTTAGCAATACTTAGAAAGTTAAAAAACTTATTCATTGCTTACTTCTTCCTTTAATTTATCATAAATTTCTTCACTTATAGAAATATCTAAATTTCTACTAAGCCTTTTAGTTTTAAATGCTTTTTCAAGACATTCTGTGCTTTTACAAATATATGCACCTCTGCCTGACTTTTTACCAGTTAAATCCACTGATACTTCTCCTTCTGGAGTTTTTACTATTCTGATCAATTCTTTTTTAGGCTTCATTTCCATGCAGCCAGTGCACATTCTTAAAGGAATTTTCTTAACCTTCATGAAAAGCACCTCACTATTCTTCTATTTTTTCAATTGAAGATTCTGTATCAATTAAATCATCAACTTCAATTTCTTCTGAAACTTCTAACTCATTTAAATCAGTAGCTTTTTCAGCTTCAATTTCTACTTCTGTATTTAAAATTCTTTCATCTTCTTCATCTTGAGCTTCTTTTTGTGACTTACTCTTAATATCTATCTTCCAATTTGTAAGTTTAGCTGCAAGTCTTACATTTTGACCTTCTTTACCAATTGCAAGCGAAAGCTGATTATCTTCAACAACAACCTTAGCTGATTTAGTTTCCTCATCAACATCAACGCTTAAGACTTTTGCTGGACTTAAAGAATTAGCTATAAATTCTTCTGGATTTTTGCTCCATTTGATTATATCTATCTTTTCATTCTTCAATTCATTTACTATACTTTGTACTCTTACGCCCTTAGGACCTACACAAGCTCCCATCGGATCTACTTCTTCATCATTAGAATGTACTGCTATTTTACTTCTTGAACCTGCTTCTCTTGAAATACTTTTAATTTCAACTACACCTTCAAAAATTTCAGGTACTTCAAGCTCAAATAATCTTTTAACTAATCCTGGATGTGTTCTAGAAACATGAATTTGTGGTCCCTTGCTTCCATTTTTAACTTCTACTATATATAGTTTTAACTTTTCATTGAATTTATATTCCTCATTTGGAATTTGTTCATTAGGACCTATTATACCTTCTAACTTTCCTAAGTTAACAAATACAATACCTTTATCTTTTCTTAATATTGTACCTGTAATTATGTCAAATTCTTTTTCTTTGTACTCGTCATATATTATGCTTCTTTCAGCTTCTTTAATTCTTTGAGTAACAACTTGTTTTGCAAGCTGTGCTGCAACTCTTCCAAAGTTTTTAGGAGTTACTTCTATACTTATTATATCATCAACTTCACTTTTAGGACTTATTTCTTTTGCTTCTTCAAGAGAAATTTCAGTTATATCATCATATACCTCATCAACTACTGTTTTTTGAGCATATACATGTATTTCTCCAGTTTCTCTGTCAATATTTACTTTTACATTTTGTGCATTTGTATTAGCATTTGCATAATTTTTCTTATATGCAGCAACCATTGCATCTTGAATTGTTGTGAAAAGTAAATCCTCACAAATCCCCTTTTCCTTAACTAATTCCTTAAGAGCACCTACAAACTCTTCATTCATTTTTATACCCTCCTTGTTATATTTCCCCTTCTAAATTGGCTGTTTTTATTTTATCATTTGGAATTTTGACTTCTGCTTCTGCTTCAACTATTATTGAATCTTCTAATACTTCTTTTAATATTCCTTTTACACTTTTTATCCCGTCAATTGAACCTGTAAGTTTAATTAACACTTCATTTCCTATAAACTTCTTAAAATGTTCTTCTGTATATAATCCTCTATTAAGTCCTGGCGAAGAAACTTCTAAGTAATATGCATCTTTAATTGGATCTTGGACGTCTAAAATTTCACTAACTCTTCGTGAAACAGCTTCACAATCATCTAATGATATTCTTCCTTCTTCTTTATCTATATATATTCTTAAATAAAATTCTCCATTTTCTTTTACATATTCCACATAATATAATTCAAGTGATAATTCTGTAGTAATAGGTTTAACTAATTCTTCAATTTTTTCAATCAATATATCTTTTTTCATTTTCTAACCCTCACTTTCATTCTTTAAAAATCCATATTCTATAGTTATCTTATGCATTTTTAAAATTTGTAATCAAAAACGCAACTATATTAAATTAGTTGCGTTACAAACAGAAAGAGCGGGTATTTTTCCCACTCCTTTTTTTCTAGCTATTAGAAATAAATCATATTTACATGATAACACATTTTTTTTTACAATTCAAGGGTTAATTTACTTGACAGATGTGATTTTACACTTAGCGGTTAAAGTTTAAAGTTTTTCTATCTCTTCCATCAAAGCATCTACCAACTCTTCTTCCTTTACTTTTTTTATTATCTGACCTTTTTTAAATATAATCCCTTCACCTTTTCCACCTGCAATTCCAATATCAGCTTCTCTAGCTTCTCCAGGACCATTCACTACGCATCCCATAACAGCTACTTTTACATCTTTTTTATAGCTTTCAAGTCTATTTTCAACTTCTTCAGCAATTTTAATTAAATTTATTTGAGTTCTACCACATGTAGGACAAGAAACAAATTCAACACCTTTTTTCTTTAATCCTAATGTCTTTAAAATTTCTATTCCTACCTTTATTTCATGAATAGGATCTGTAGTTAAAGATACTCTAATAGTGTCTCCTATTCCCTCTGCAAGTAAAGTTCCAATCCCTACACTTGATTTTATAGTTCCTTTTTGAATTGTTCCTGCCTCTGTTACTCCCAAATGCAAAGGATAATCACATTTTTCCGCTATTAATCTATAACATTCTATCATCATTGAAACATTAGAAGACTTTATTGAAATAACAATATCATAAAAATCTAAATCTTCTAAAATTTTAACATGTCTCATTGCACTTTCTACAAGTCCTTCTGCTGTTGGCATTCCATACTTTTCTAAAATATCCTTTTCTAACGATCCAGAATTAACTCCGATTCTTATAGGTATTTTCTTCTCTACGCAAGCTTCTTTAAGAATTTTAATTCTATCAACATTTCCTATATTACCAGGATTTATTCTAAGAGCAGACACTCCATTTTCTATTGCCTTTAAAGCTAATTTATAATCAAAATGAATATCTGCAACTACTGGAATAGGTGATTTTTTTGTTATTTCACATAACTTTTCAGCATCCTCCATATCTAAAACTGCACATCTTATAATATCACAGCCCGCATCATATAATTGCTGAATTTGTTTCAAAGTTGCATCCACATCTTTTGTTGGAGTATTAGTCATTGATTGTACTGTAATAGGAGCATCTCCTCCAACATATATATTTCCAACTTTGACTTTTCTTGATTTTCTTCTTTCCATATGTACATCTCTCCTAATCCATATAAAAATATTATGAATTTTCCTACTTTATTATTATTTGTCCACCTATAAATTTACTTACAAAATTCAAATCAATTTATACAAATAACTTACTTGGTATAGAAAGTTCTATATCAAGTAAGTTTTTACTTTCAATAATATAATTCACTTAAATTTTAAAAATTCATTGGGAATAATATATCTTTCATTGTTACCAATATCATTAATCCTATAAGCGCCGCAAATCCAATATAATTCAAAACTCCAACTATCTTATCCGGAACTTTTCTTCTAGTAATTAATTCAATTAATAAAATAACACACCATCCACCATCTAAAGCTGGGAATGGCAACAGATTAAACACAGCAAGATTGACACTTAAAAATCCAACGAAATTAGCCAAACTCCACATTCCAGATTGTGCTGATGCTGCTGATAGCTTAATTATAGTAATAGGACCACCTACATCTGTTTTAAGATTTGCTTTTCCGGTAAATATCATTTCTAGCCCTTTAAATGTCTGTGTAACCAATGATGCCGTTTGTCTAAAACTTTGTACAAAACTATCTCCAATAGTTGGACTTTGCACACTAGTGAAACTAACCCCTATTAGCAATTGCCCTTCTTCATTTTTTCTAGGAGTAACTGTAACTTCCTTTTTATCTCCATTTCTTTCTATGGTCATATTTATAGAATTACCATATGATAAAGCTATTCCTGCTTGAATATTTTCAAAAGAAAACGCAGTCAAGCCATTTACCTTTAATATTTTATCTCCAGGTAAAACTCCAGCTTCCTGTGCTGGTGAAGATGGAACCACTTCTGCTAATGTAGTACTTCTATAACCAAAATTATGTGTTATTGCAGTAAAAATAACTATTGCCAACACATAATTCATAAATACCCCTGCAATTATTATGCTTATTCTTCGTAATGGGGATTTGGCTGAAAAACTTCTTTCATCCTCAACACTTTCTTCTTCCCCCATCATTTTTACATATCCTCCAATAGGAAAAAGTGATAAAGAATATCTTGTTTCTTTTCCCTGTTTAGAAAAAATCCTAGGCCCCATACCAATAGAAAACTCTTCTACTCTGACATCATTTAATTTTGCTAATGTAAAATGTCCTAATTCATGGACAATTATTAAAACTCCAAAAGCTAATATAGCCATAATTATATACATATTCTATATTTCCTCCTTAAATCATTGACTTTTTGATTACATATTCTTTAACACTTTTATCTAAGTCAATAATATTTTCCAAAGTCATTTTTTTACATACTTCGTCTTTAAATACTTCCATACATTCTTCAATTATATTCGATATTTCTAAGAACTTTATTTTTTCATTTAAGAATAATTCAACTGCAGCTTCATTGGCTCCATTTAAAACAGTTGGCATCATTCCTCCTATTTTCCCTGCTTTAAATGCTAACTTTAATGCCTTAAATGTATCTGCATCTGGCTTCTCAAAATTTAATTGTGCTATTTCATAAAAATCTATTGTATCTGATACAAGATTTTCTCTTTTTTCATAATTAAGAGCATATTGAATCGGCAACCTCATATCTTGAGCTCCAAGCTGTGCTATTATACTACCATCAGTATATTCTACCATGGAATGAACAATACTTTGAGGATGAACTACAACTTGAATATTGTCATATTCACAATCGAAAAGCCAATGTGCTTCAATTACTTCAAGACCTTTATTCATAAGAGTTGCAGAATCAATTGAAATCTTTCTTCCCATATTCCATTTAGGGTGCTTTAATGCATCTTCAACCCTTATTTCTCCTAGCTGTTCTATTGTTCTTCCTCTAAACGGACCACCTGATGCTGTTAAAATTATCTTTCTTAATGTATTTAAAGAATTACCTCTTAACGCCTGAAAAATAGCGCTGTGCTCAGAATCCACAGGAAATATTTTTACATTATTCTCCTTAGCCGCCTTCATTACAATTTCTCCAGCAACAACTAAAGTTTCTTTGTTTGCAAGTGCAATATCTTTCTTTGCTTCTATAGCTTTCATTGTAGGTTCTAAACCTATCATACCAACAACAGATGTCACTACCATGTCAACTTCATCTAAAGATGCAATTTTATTTAATCCTTCAATTCCATTTGAAACTTCAACAGAATTATTTTTCTCTATACAATATCTTTTTATCTCCTCTGCACTTCTTTCATCCATCATAGCAACATAAGATGGTTGAAATTCTTCTATTACTTGAATAACCTTTCCTACAGAAGTATTGGCTGTTATTCCCACTAATTTTAATTTCCCATTTGATTTTCTAATAACATCTAATGTTTGAGTCCCT
This sequence comes from Clostridium sp. C2-6-12, assembly GCF_009928485.1. Classification (GTDB taxonomy): domain Bacteria; phylum Bacillota; class Clostridia; order Clostridiales; family Clostridiaceae; genus Clostridium. Next base: position 35,034 of record NZ_JAABNP010000025.1, read on the forward strand.
ATAGACCCTGTAACCCCTAATATAGAAATTTTCCTCATTATTGTATACATTCCTTTCTTTAGACACAAAACCATAAAATAAAACCCTACGCCATTTTAATTTATCTATTAGAAAAAGCCTAGGATTTTCATCCTGAGTTCTTAATTTACCACTTAGTATTCTAAATGACCTTAACTTCGAACTGAACAAATCACTCTGTATTATAAATAATTTCTTTTGCAATAATACTATACATTGGGCCAACTAATATTCCTAAAATACCAAAAACCTTCACCCCAATATATATTGCTAATAACACAACAAGCGGATGAACATTTAATTTGTCACCTAAAAACTTCACTTCTAATATTTCTCTTACAACCTGAACTAATATATATATACATATTAACCCAAAAACACAAAGAAAATTCTTCATTACAATATTGTATATTATAATCGGAATAAATACAATTATAGTTCCAACATAGGGTAAAAAATCTAGCATTCCACATATTACACCTAAAGTAAAGGCATTAGGAATCTTTAAAACAATAAAACCAATTATAATCTCTAATGTTGTAATTAATACTAGTATACCTTCAATTACAATCATTTGTACAAAATTTTCTTTTTGTTTCCAAAACTTTAACATTATTTCACTAGGAAATAACCTAGCAATTAAATCTGATATTTTTTTCTTATCAATTAATACAAAGAAAGCGCATATATTACCTATAAAATAGGCAAATATACTTTCCCCAGTACTCACTGCACCTTTTCTTATATTTTGGTCGTTAATTATAGATAATACATTTTTTCCAAATTTAAAATCACTAAAATCTATATTTACTGCACTAAATAGTTCTAGAAAAAATCTATTAATAACTTCTAAATTCTTCGTATAAATCTTCTTAGTAACATCTATAATTTCGCTCCCCAAATATATAGCTATAAGAATTATAGCTATATTAACCAGTACAATACTCAAAGCACCAGCAACTTTTTCAGGAATATTAATCTTGCGCATGATAATGTATATAGGTTTACAAATTATAACCATTATAATTATAGACATAAAAGGCTGAAAGTAGTATTTAACCAAAAATGTGCCAGTTACTGTGATTATAAGTACAAATAAAAGCAAAAAAAGTTTTTTATATTTTGTAAAGATATTTTTCACCCCTTAAAATTGATTCTCAACAAAATTTACTATGTATACTTATAAAGTATATGCTTATTTTTTCACCTTCAAAACTTTATTTTTATCTAGTAAATAACAAAACTATATGACCATCTAAATTTTCAAGTTATATTGTAAGAATATATTTTAGCATAAAAAAATAACAAGCTATTAATATGATAATAAGCTTGTTAATTACATTTTTCATTTCTAAATTTTTATAACAAAAGTTAAATAGTAAAAAATAGCAGTTGATGAAAATATTATACTATCAAATCTATCTAATATTCCACCGTGACCTGGAATTAAATCACTATAATCTTTAATCCCCACATATCTCTTTATTGATGAAGCAACTAAATCTCCTATCTGACCAAATACTCCACACAAGGCACCAATTATGAAATAATGATAGACAGGCATTATATAAACATATTTCTGAATTATAATCCCATAAATACCTGTAAAAATTATCGCACCAATAAGTCCTCCAATTGAACCTTCAATTGTTTTCTTAGGCGATACTTTAGGCGAAAGTTTATGCTTTCCAAATAACCTGCCACTATAATAGGCGGCAGTATCCGAAAGCCATGAACCAATAAATATAATCCAAACCAAAAATTCTCCTGATGGTTTTGCACTAATAATATATATAAATCCAAATAAAACGCCACAATATATAAATCCTAACAACGTTAATGAAACATCAATAAAAGTATATTCCAAATTTACTACTGGTATTATCAACATTAAAAATGCTGCTGCAACAATAAAATACACCATTAACTCTAAATTATTATTTAACAAATAATATACTATCAAAAGAAAAAAACCTACACTTTTTATTGGTTTAAAATTCCTTTCTTTAATTGCATTATAAAATTCCCAAAGGGCTGCAATAGATAATGCAAATATAAATCCCTTAAGATAAATTCCTCCAAGAAAAACAAATATTATAAATGGAGCAATCATCACTGCACCTAAATATCTATTATCAGACTTCAAACTCTAACCACTCCTCTATTTTACTTTACCAAATCGCCTATCTCTATTTTGATATTCCACTATTGCTCTTATTAAATCTTTTTCTTTAAAGTCAGGCCAATTTACATTTGAATACCAAAATTCAGAATAAGCGCATTGCCATAACAAGAAATTACTAAGTCTTTGTTCTCCAGATGGTCTGATAATCAAGTCTGGATCTGGTATTCCTTTAGTATACAAATAGTTTTCTACTATTTTATCATTAATATCCTCTTCATTTATCTTGTTATTCTTAACATCTGAACTTATAAGCTTAATAGCTCTAACTATTTCATCTCTACCCCCATAATTCAAAGCAAAATTCAAATTTATCTTTGTATTATTCTTAGTGATTTCTATAGCTTCATTTAAAGCCTTTTGGCATTCTTCAGGCAGCTTTTCCATATCTCCTAATAGATTCATTTTAACACCATTTTCGTGGCATTCTTTTAATTCTTTTTTTAGGTAAGTGACCAAAAGATTCATAATCGCCCCAACTTCTTCCTTTGGCCTTGACCAATTTTCTGTTGAAAAAGCATATAACGTCAAGTTCTTTATTCCTAGTCTGGTAGCTTCCTTTAGAATTATTCTAATTGTTTCCATTCCAGCCTTATGTCCCATACTTCTAGGCAGATTTTGTTCTTTAGCCCATCTTCCATTTCCATCCATTATAATTGCTATATGATTAGGTATATTATTCATATCCAATTCAAAATTTTCTATTATTTTCTTCTTGGATTTAAATATATTAAACATGCCTTTCGTCCCCCTGTTTATATACAAAACTCAACTCACATACGTTCGCTGAGTAAGTGATTCTCACTCATCTGCTTACTCGCAAAGAAGCGATTCACTCCAAATGATTTTCATAATAAAGCCAACGCCCTTCGGTTGTTAGCTAAGTTCGAGTATCCAAATGCAAGATTTGGACTCTCACTTATCTGCTTAAGGAAAAAACCTGCTTCCTAGCAGGTTTTGAGCTTTAAACTGATAAAACTGATTTTTCTTTTGCAACAATTATAGCATCTATTTCCTTCACTACTGCATCAGTTTTCTTTTGAATATCATCTTCAGCTTTCTTTATTTGGTCTTCTGAAAGATCTGAATCCTTCTTTAAAGCTTTAATTTTATCATTAGCTGTTTTTCTAATTGATCTTATAGCAACCTTAGCTTCTTCCCCTGTTTTTCTAACATTCTTAACAAGAGCTTTTCTAGTTTCTTCTGTCAATTCTGGTATTACTAATCTAATAATCGAACCATCATTTGAAGGATTTAAACCCAAGTCTGATTTTAAGATAGCTTTTTCAATCTCTTTTAGTAAAGGTTTTTCCCATGGTGTTATCATAAGAACTCTTGGTTCTGGCGCTGAAACATTTGCCACTTGATTAAGCGGACACATACTTCCATAATAATCCACTTGAATTCTATCAAGCATCGTAGGATTTGCTCTTCCCGCCTTCATTGTTGATAAATCTGACTCTAATACAGAGACTGTTTTTTTCATTTTTTCTTCTGCATTTTTAATGATTTCCTTAATCATGATTCTCCTCCTATTTCTTAGTTACTAATGTACCTATACTTTCTCCATACATAGCTTTTTTAATATTTCCTGGCTCATCTAATCCAAATACAAGAATTGGAATTTCATTATCCATACACAATGAAGTTGCTGTAGAATCCATAACTTGTAGTCCTTGTTCTAATACTTGTATATATGATAGTGTATCATATTTTTTAGCATCTGCATACTTATGAGGATCCTTATCATAAACTCCATCAACTTTTTTAGCTAGAAGAATTACATCTGCTTCAATTTCAGCTGCTCTAAGTGCTGCTGTTGTATCAGTTGAGAAATATGGATTCCCTGTTCCAGCTGCAAATATAACAACTCTTCCTTTTTCTAAATGTCTCATTGCTCTTCTTCTTATGAATGGCTCAGCAATTTCTTTCATTTCTATAGCAGTTTGTACTCTTGTTTTAACGCCTACTTGTTCTAATGAATCTTGAAGAGCTAATGCATTTATACAAGTTGCCATCATTCCCATGTAGTCAGCAGTGGTTCTATCCATACCTTCACCACTTCTTCCTCTCCAAATGTTTCCGCCACCAACAACAGCTCCAACTTCAACACCCATATCAACTAACTCTTTAATTTCAAGTGCTATTCTTTGAGTCACGTTAAAATCAAAACCAACTCCGCTAACTCCAGCTAATGCTTCTCCTGAAAGTTTTAAAATTACTCTCTTGTATTTACAATCTGCCATTTATTCTTACCTCCTGAATATCTTAGAGATTTGGGCACACTCAAAGAAATAACAAATCAGTATTCGAATTTATTTTCTTTAATATATGCCTATTTTCTTTATTCTTTAAAAAAAGAGAACACAAAGTGTTCTCTTTAGACTTCAACTATTTACCCATTTGTCTAGCAACTTCTTCAGCAAAGTCTACTTTTTCAACTTCGATTCCTTCTCCTCTTTCGTATCTAACGAATCTAGTTACTGTAATTGGAGAACCAACCTCTTTAGATTTTTCTTCTAAGAATTTGTTGATTGACTTGTCGCCATCTTTAACCCATAATTGTTCTAAAAGACAAACTTCTTTAAAGTACTTTTGAATTCTTCCCATTACCATTTTTTCAACGATATTTTCTGGTTTTCCTTCATTTAAAGCTTGAACTCTGTAGATTTCTTTTTCTTTTTCCATAGATTCTGTATCAACATCATCTTTGCTTAAGAATAATGGGTTTGCTGCAGCAATTTGCATACAAACTTCTTTTGCAACTTCATCAAGAACTTCTGAATCTTTTTCACAAGCCACTTCTACTAAAACACCAATTCTTCCGCCACCGTGGATATAGCTCTTAACTATTCCTTTTTCAACTGAGAATTTAGTGAATCTTCTTACTGACATGTTTTCACCAAGTTTTGCTATTAAAGCTTTTAAGCTTTCTGAAGTTGTAGCATCTCCATCAAATTTTTCATTTAAAAGTTCTTCTACATTAGCAACTGAAGTTTCAGCTACCATTTTAGCTAATTTATCAGCAAAAGCTACAAATTCTTCATTTAAAGCAACGAAGTCTGTTTCACAGTTAAATTCAAGAACTGCTCCAGTCTTCTTGTCATCTGAAATATAAGTCTTAACAACACCTTCTGCTGCAACTCTTCCAGATTTTTTAGCAGCATCTGCAAGACCTTTTTCTCTTAAAAATTCAACAGCCTTATCGATATTTCCTTCTGTTTCAACTAAAGCCTTTTTACAATCCATCATTTTAGCTCCAGTCATTTCTCTTAGTTCTTTAACTAATTGTGCACTTATATTTGCCATTATTTAAATTCCTCCTCAATTATAAAGTAATCTTTAAGATTCAATAAAAGGGCAGTTGAAGTAACCCACTTACCCTTTTTATGTGAATTATTCAGCTAATTGTTCACCTTGTCTTCCTTCAAGAATAGCATCAGCCATTTTTGCAGTTATTAATTTAACAGCTCTGATAGCATCATCATTTCCTGGGATTACATAATCAACTTCTTCTGGATCACAGTTAGTATCTACTATTGCAACTACTGGTATTCCTAAAATCTTAGCTTCTAATATAGCATTCTTTTCTTTTCTTGGGTCAACTATAAACATTGCTCCAACTTTATCAGCATCTAAGTTTCTGATACCACCAAGATTTTTTTGAAGTTTTTCCATTTCACCTTTAAGTTTGATAACTTCTTTCTTAGGAAGAACGTCAAAAGTTCCATCTTCTTGCATTTTTTCGATTTGTTCTAATTTTCTTATTCTACCTTTAATAGTTGAGAAGTTTGTTAACATTCCACCTAACCATCTATTGTTTACGAAATGCATGTTACTTCTGATTGCTTCTTCTTCAATAGCTTCTTGAGCTTGTTTCTTAGTTCCAACGAAAAGTATATCTTTTCCTTCTTCTGATATTTGTTTAATAAAGTTGTAAGCTTCTTCAGCTTTCTTTACTGTTTTTTGAAGGTCTATTATATAGATCCCGTTTCTTTCTGTGAAGATATAAGGAGCCATCTTAGGGTTCCATCTTCTAGTTTGGTGTCCGAAATGTACACCCGCTTCTAATAATTGTTTCATTGATATTACTGACATTTTGTTACCTCCTTGGTTTTTACCTCCACTATCTTTTGCTTATAAATTGCTCTTAAAATAAAAGCACCAAGTTTATAAATTGGATAGTGTGTGTATTTATTTCCTTAAGTAGTATATCACAAGGTCTTTATGGTATCAACAAAAACTTTTTATAATTTTAGTACTTAAGAAACTATTTTTTTTAATTCAACATAAAAATTCTTACCATAATAAATTTTTGTCATAATAAATACATTTTATACAAATTTCATTTTTATAATTTTCCTTTATACATAAAACAAAAATCAGCTATAGATAAAATTCGTATCTATAGCTGATAAATCACTTTACTTTATTTTCTTTAATTCTTCAATTAATTTTTCATTCAATATTCTGATATAAGTCCCCTTCATTCCAAGAGATCTTGATTCAATAACTCCAGCACTCTCAAACTTTCTTAAAGCATTTACTATAACACTTCGTGTTATTCCTACTTTATCAGCTATTTTTGAAGCTACTAATAAACCTTCATTTCCGTTTAATTCTTCAAATATATGTTCAACTGCTTCAAGTTCAGAATAAGATAATGTTCCTATTGCCAATTGGACAACAGCTTTCTTCCTAGTTTCCTCTGCAATTTCATCCTGCATAGCTCTAAGCATTTCCATCCCTACAATAGTTGCACTATATTCTACTAATACTAAATCTTCATCAGTAAAAGGAGTTCCAAACCTTGCCAATATTAATGTTCCTATTCTTTCTCTACTTCCTATAATAGGAACTATTGTTGAAAGCTTATCTATCTTTTTACATTTGCCTATCTCCTCAAATACACATCTACCTTCATTAGGACGGTTAGCTAAGGTATCGTTAACAGCCAAAAGTGTTTTATTATAATCTTCTGGGAATCTTTTGTCCTCTATTACTTTTTTCTCCATAGCCTCACATTCAAATCCTTGACCAAAGGTATATCCAAGCACCTTCCCTTTTCTGCTGATTATATAAGCATTGCATTCAAGAACTTGACTTAATAATGTGCATATATCTTGGAATGCTACAGGTTCTGTACCAGATTTTTGCAGAATCTTATTTAACATTCTAGTTTTATTTAATAATGATGACATACTATTATCCTCCTCGGCAACCATGTTGTACTATTATATAAACATGAAAAAATTAATTGTTTTATATGTCTTAAAATAAAAACAATATAATTGTTAGAAAATTCATAATTTATTGAATTTTTTTACAAGTTGCTATTAAAACTAGTTTATCATATAAAATTCTGCTTTTCAACACTCTTTTTGTCTGATTCGACAAAATGTTATTACTTAATATCATTTTTTACGAACTTCTAATTTTCTTCGTTATTATCTTTTTTCACTTCTTCTTTGTAGCCGCATTCACTATTAGCACATTCAATAAAAGAGCCTTTAGACTTAGAATATTTTAAAACCATATAAGAATTGCACTTAGGACACTTTTCTTTAACTGGTTCATGCCAGCTTACAAACTTGCATTCAGGATATCCAGTGCATCCAAAGAATTTCTTTCCTTTTTTACTCTTCTTAGCAACAATAGGCTTTCCACACTCTGGACATGGAACTTCTAATTCTTCAACTATAGGTTTTGCATTTTTACATTCAGGATACCCTGGACAAGCTAAAAATTCTCCAAATCTACCTCTCTTAATAACCATCATACGCCCACATTTTTCGCATTTTACATCACTGACTTTATCTTCAATTACAACTTTAGAGATTTCCTTTTCAGCTTTCTCAATAGCAACTTTTAATGGACTGAAAAATTCTTCAACTATTTTAGTCCATTCTTCATTGCCATCTTCTACATCATCTAGTTTCTTTTCCATATCTGCCGTAAAATCTACATCCACTATTTGCTTGAAATATTCACCCATAATATTATTTACTATTTCTCCAAGCTCTGTTGGAACTAAATTTTTCTTTTCTCTAATAACATAATTTCTTCCTAAAATAGTTGAAATAGTTGGAACATAAGTACTTGGCCTTCCTATTCCTTTTTCCTCAAGCAGTTTAACAAATGATGCTTCAGTATATCGAGGGAGTGGTTGAGTAAAATGCTGAGTTCCTTTAAGAGACTCAGTTTTGAGTTCTTCATTTTCTTCTAATTCTGGTAATATAACTGAATTTTCATCTTCTTCATTTAGGTACTCATATATTTTCATAAAACCATCAAATGAAATTACCGAACCAGATGCCTTAAACTTATAATCTCCGTTTAATATATCTATAGAATTTGTATTTAACTCGCACGAAGCCATTTGACTTGCCACAAATCTATTCCAAATTAATGAATATAATTTATATTGTTCTGAAGTCAAATTTTCTTTTGCCACTTGTGGTGTAATTTCAACATAAGTAGGTCTTATTGCTTCATGGGCATCTTGAATATTCTTTTTGCCTTTATATACTCTACGTGTAGGAGGAACATATTTTTCGCCATAGGTATTTTCAATAAATTCCTTAGCTCTTTCTTGCGCCTCTTCAGAAATTCTTACAGAGTCAGTTCTCATATATGTTATCAATCCAACTGTTCCATACCCCTTAACTTCAACACCTTCATAAAGAACTTGCGCTATAGACATAGTTCTTTTAGTCATAAAATTTAACTTTTTATTTGCATCTTGTTGAAGAGTACTTGTTGTAAATGGAGGCAGTGGATTTCTACTTTTCTTACCTTTCTTTATAGAATTTACTATAAAGTTTCCTTTTTCAAGATCTTTTATTATTTTATTCGAAGTTTCTTCATTTTCTATTTCAATCTTTTTACCTTTATATGTTGACAATCTAATAGGAAATTTATTCTTTTCCTTTTTTAATATACAGTCTATTGACCAATATTCCTTTGGAATAAATTCCTTTATCTCTTTTTCTCTATCGCATATTAATTTTAATGCTGCTGATTGAACTCTACCAGCACTTAGCCCCCACTTTACATTTCTCCATAAAATCGGACTTATTTCGTAACCAACAAGTCTATCTAATATTCTTCTTGCTTGCTGTGCATCAACTAAATCCAAATCTATTTTTCTTGCTTCTTTAATAGATGCCTTTACTGCATTTTTTGTTACTTCATTAAATACTATTCTGCAAGTATCATCCTCTGAGATTTTTAAAATATTAGCCAAATGCCACGAAATAGCTTCTCCTTCTCTATCAGGGTCGGTAGCCAGATAAATTTTTTCTGCTTTTTTAGCAGCTTTTCTTAATTTATCTATTAATTCTCCTTTTCCTCTGATAGTTATATATTTAGGAGTATAGTTATTATCTATATCAACACCTAATCTACTTTTAGGTAAATCTCTTACATGCCCCATCGATGCTTCTACAATATAATTTTTTCCCAAATATTTGCCGATTGTTTTTGCTTTGGCCGGCGACTCAACAATTACAAGTTTTTGACCCATAAGTACAACTTCATAAAATTATGAAGTATTCACCCCCCTATATATTTTAAATTGTTCGTACATAGTAATTTCCTGGCAAACAAATAATTTCACTTTTTATCTGCATTTCAAATAATAATGCATATAAAGCTCCTCTGTCAAAAGATGTTTTCTTAAAAATCTCATCAATATGAACTGGTGAATCTGTTATTAATTCTAATATCTCACTTTTTTCAGGCATATTTATTAATGGCGATACATTTACATGCTCCAAGCTGAGTAAAGTTCTCAAATCCTGCAAATCTGTACAAATTTCCGCTCCATCTCTAAGCAATTTATTAGAGCCACTTGCACCCTTATATAATATTGATCCTGGTATACCAATAACTTTTTTTCCCTGATCATGTGCATATCTTGCAGTTATAAGAGATCCACTTTTTTCTGAAGCTTCTATTACTATTACACCATCACTAAGCCCGCTAATTATTCTATTTCTTCTTGGAAAATTTTCTCTTAACGGTTGTGTCCCTAGCAAGAATTCAGAAATTACTACGCCTTTTTCCGCTATCTTTGAAAATAATTTTTTATTTTCAGCAGGATAGGCTATATCTATCCCACAACCTAACACCGATATAGTATATCCATCATTTTCTAAAGCAGTTTTATGTGCAACAGAATCTATCCCTCTTGCACCTCCGCTTATAAGCGTTATATTATTAGTTATAAGCTCCTTTGTCAAGAGTTTTGTTACAGTTAGTCCATAATTTGAGCATTTTCTCGCCCCAACAACTCCTATAGATTTCTTATTTATAACTTCAATATTACCTATATAAAATAAAAAATACGGAGCTGCTATAATTCCTCTCAATTTCTCTTTATATAAAGGATTAGCGTATGTAATATATCCTATGTTTTTTCTAGATAATGTATCTTTAAGTTTTGAAAGTTCATAATACAAATCATCCTTTTGAAAATTTTTTAATTTTTTTGAGATTGTTTCATTTTCTTTTATTATATCCTCAAAATTATTATATACATTTTCTGCTGTTTTATATCTATCAATTAATTTTCTTTTTTGATAACTTGATATATTAACAAGTATTAACCATAATTCGTAATCCATATTTTTCATACCTTCCTATATAATTTCTCCATTAATATTTTTCCTATAACTAAAAGCTTCTAAAATATGACCTTCTGATATATCTTTTTGAGCTTCAATATCAGCTATTGTTCTTGCTAGTTTAATCACCTTTCCATATCCTCTTAAAGATACATTAGAATCATTATAGTAATGTTTTAAAATTTCAGTACATCTATTAGTAACTCTGCATATTTCAAAAATATTTTTTCCTTTTATCTCAGAGTTATATTTATATACTGTATTTTTAAATCTTTCTTTTTGAATTTCCCTTGCTCTAAATACATTTTCTCTCATAACCTTAGAATCATATGAATCCTTTTGATTTTCTATTTCCTCATAGTTTAATCTTGGAACATAATTTAAAATATCAACCCTATCTAATAAAGCACTTGAAAACTTTTGATTATATCTTTTAATTTTACTATTTAAATAATATTGTTCTTGCATATTATCTCTATTTTCGTTATTATCTACTGGATTAAATGCTCCAACAAGTAAAAAGTCAGCAGGCATTTGATAACTTCCACTTAATCTATTAATATTCACACATTTCTCTTCAAGTGGTTCCCTCAATGCTTCTAGCACTTCCTTTTTAAATTCCAAAATTTCATCCAAAAACAATATTCCATTATGAGCCAACGTTATTTCTCCAGGCTTTATTTCTTTTCCACCACCTACCAAGGCTATTCTTGTTGTAGTGTGATGTGGCGCCCTGAAAGGCCTTACAATATTTGTTGTTTTATTAAGTAAGCCACATGCACTATATATCTTCGCAATTTCAATTAATTCCTCCTCAGATAGAGATGGTAAAATAGTCATTAATGCTTTTGCAAGCATTGTTTTGCCACATCCAGGCTCTCCATAAAGAATAATATTATGTTTACCAGCTGCTGCTATTTCCAAAGCTCTTTTTGAAGAATATTGTCCGATAATTTCTCCATAATCCATCGCTTCTTCTTTTTCTTCATATTTAATTTTCTTTTCTCCTTCATAAGGAAGCACATCATTATAGGTTATACAAGAAATCACTTCATTTAAGTTTTTTAATGGATAATATTCACCTCCGTTTAGATAACAGCATTCTTCTAAATTATCATAAGGAAAAATAAACTTATTAATACTTTCATTTACTCCCTCTACGATTATTGGTATAGTACCTTTTACTGCTTTAAGCTCGCCAAATAAGGATAACTCTCCAAATATTATAGAATCCACCATATCCTTTCTGCATATTTGATTAGATTCCATAAGAATACCAAGTGCCATAGGTAAATCTAAGAGAGATCCTATCTTCCTAACATCTGCTGGTGCCAAATTAATAGTAATTCTTCCTAAAGGAAATTCAAAACCACAATTCGTTATTGCTGCCCTAACCCTTTCCTTTGCTTCTTTTACTGAAGTATCTGGCAAGCCTACTATGTTAAACATAGGTAACCCCTTAGAAATATCTACTTCTACATTTATTAAAAATCCTTCTAAACCGTTGTGCGTTGCACTAATTATTTTCACTGCCATAAAAATCACCCTTTGAGATTATGGACACAAATTCAATAATTAATTCTCCAAAATGAAAATTGTTTAATTTATTCTTTAATGGTTAATAATTTTTATATAATTAAGTTTTCCATTATTCAATAGGAGTGATTTAGTGAAGAAATTAAATAGAGATATTGGTACTTATTGCGAAGATATAGCTAAAGAATATTTAAAGAAAAATAACTATAATATAGTAGCTTGCAATTTTAGAAATTTCTTAGGAGAGCTTGATATTATATGTCTCCAAAATAATATATTAATAATTATTGAAGTTAAGGGAAGATATAATTACGATTATGGATTTCCAAGAGAAGCCGTAAATATTTCAAAGCAAAAAACTATAATAAAAGTTACTAATTGTTATATTAGTTATAAAAATTTAAGGAATGTTAATATAAGATTTGATGTAATTGAAGTTTATTTAAATTCAAAAAATTCAATTGTTAAAATAAATCATTTAAAAGACGCTTTTAGAGCCTAAGTAGAAAAAAATTATACATTCAAACAAAGAAACTCTGTAACAATACTATTTTAGTATTGTTACAGAGCTTTTATTATAGAGCTGAAAAAAACATATAAATTTAAAACACCAAAAATTAATTTTCTACAAAATACATCTATATTCTTATAGTAATTTTGTCAAAAAACTATTTCTGTGAATTTCACATTTCCCATGTTCTTTTAAAGCTTCTATATGTTTTGAGGTACCATATCCAACATTGTTTTCAAAATCATAATGTGGATATTTTTTAGCATATTCCTTCATAATATTATCTCTATATACTTTAGCTACAATTGATGCTGCTGCAATACACGCGCTCTTTGTATCACCTTTTATAACAGATTTATTTTCTATTTTAATATTCTTAACCAAATAGCCGTCAGATAATACTAAATCAGGTTTTACATCAAGAGAATTGCAGCTATCTAAAAAAACTTTATTATTAGAAAATGCTATTCCCTTTTCATCTATTTCTTCATTAGAAGAAACTGATATATGATAACTTAATGCTTTTTCTTTTATAATATGAGAAAGTTCTATTCTTTTTTCTTCTTTTACTTTTTTAGAGTCATTTAAGTATAAAATTAATTCTTCATCCAAAACATTTAAGTCCAAAATAACAGCACATGCAACAATAGGTCCTGCAAGCGGCCCTCTTCCAACTTCATCCACACCTGCAACATATTTATATTCTCCAAAGGATTTATCAAATTCATACATTTTTCTAACTCTTTTAACTTCATTTAGATATAAATCTAATTCCTTTTGAATTTTAGTTTTAAGGGCTAACACATTCTTTCTTTTATCATCTTCAAACCACTCTAAAACTTTGGAACTCTTTCCACTTTTATATAAGTCAATTATAGAAATATTATTAATTTCTTCTTTAATTTCAGCAAATGACAAAGATTTTATATCTTTATTTATCATCAGTTTCTTCTCCCAACTGACCTTCTTCAACTTTTTCATCATTTGGACGTTCTAAAGAGATATTGCCTATTTTTCCACCTCTAAATTCATCAAGCAGAATAACAGCAATTCTATTATAATCAATTTGTCCTCCAGAAATTAAAGCCCCTCTTTTTTTGCCTATCGCATCTAGAGTATCTAATGGATTTTCAAAAACTTGCTGCAACTTATATCTTTCTTTTAATTTAGCTTCGTAGGTTGTTTGTAATCTTTCCACAAGCTTTAAAGCCAATTCTTCTATATCCATGATTTCATCTTTTATAGCACCTGTAAAAGCTAAATTTAAGGCCGTTTCATCATCTTCAAATCTAGGCCATAATACTCCTGGCGTATCTAAAAGTTCAATTCCAATACTAGTCTTGATCCATTGCTTGCTTTTAGTAACCCCTGGTCTATCACCAGTTTTAGCTATATTATTTCTTGCTAATTTATTTATAAAAGTTGATTTTCCAACGTTAGGTATTCCAACCACCATAACTCGCGTAATAATATTAACCATACCTCTTGCTTTTAATCTATCATGCTTTTCCTTTAATAAAGTAAGTAGTGCAGGTTTTATATTTTTAAGTCCATCTCCTTTTAAACAATTCACTTCCAATACTTTAACATCATCTTTGGTTAAATATTTAATCCACTCTTTTGTTATATTACTGTCAGTTAAATCACTCTTATTTAAAAGTATAATTCTAGGTTTTCCTTCTAATAATTTTTCAATATCAGGATTTGCTGAACTTCTTGGAATTCTAGCATCTCTTATTTCTATCACAGCATCAACTAATCCTAAATTTTCTTTAATTTCTCTTTGAGTTTTTTTCATATGCCCTGGGAACCAATTTATTGCCATATAGATTCCTCCTTAAATTTATTTATATAATTAATTATTCACCATTCACTATTCATTTTGGGTTATAAAAAATTTTTTATGCAATAAAAAAAGGACTGAAACAGTCCCTTTTAAATACTATCTAGTTAATAATTCTTTAACTTTAGCAGCCTTACCAACTCTATCTCTTAAGTAGTAAAGTTTAGCTCTTCTTACTTTACCTTTTCTTGAGATTTCGATTTTGTCGATGATTGGTGCATTCATTGGGAATGTTCTTTCAACACCAGTTCCATAAGCAACTCTTCTTACAGTGAAAGTTTCTCTTAATCCACCATTTTGCTTTTTGATAACAGTACCTTCGAACATTTGGATTCTTTCTTTGTTACCTTCTTGAATCTTAACGTATACCTTTATAGTATCCCCGATTCTAAAGTTAGGTAAGTCAGTTCTGATTTGTTCAGCTTCAATAGCTCTTATTATTTCATTCATTGTGCATTCCCTCCTTAAACGATAATTTGACGTTCTTAACATATAAATACTGACAGAGGAACGCCCGTACTAGCACAAATTTAATAATATCATATATTTTTTTATTTTTCAACAAAATTTATATTATTTCTATTTATCTTTATTACTTTTTAAAATTTTAATGTCTTCTTTACTTAAAATAACATTTTTATATAAATCAGGTCTCTTTCTTTTAGTTATATTTAAAGATTGAAGCCTTCTCCATTTACGTATATTTTCATGATGACCAGACAAAAGTATTTCTGGAACTTTTTCTCCTTCAAATTCTTCTGGTCTTGTATATTGAGGATATTCTAACAAACCATTATAAAAAGACTCTTCCATATAGCTTTCTTCTTTCCCAAGAACTCCTGGAATAAGCCTTAAAACACTATCTATAACAGGAATTGCCGCCATTTCTCCTCCAGTCAAAACAAAATCTCCAAGGGAAATTTCCATATCTATATGCTTATAAACTCTTTCATCTATACCTTCGTAATGACCGCATAAAAATACAATTCCTTCTTCAACAGAAAGTTCTTTTGCAATTTCTTGATTAAAAGTTTTTCCTCTAGGTCCAAGAAATATAACTTTACCTTTGTTAGTTTCTTTTGCTTTTCTTATACAATCAACTATTGGTTGAGGCGCCATAACCATTCCTGCACCGCCTCCATAGGGATAATCGTCTACCTTCTTATGCTTATTTAAGGTATAATCTCTTATGTTTAATAATTCTAAATCAATTAATTTATTTTCTCGTGCTCTTCCAATAATACTATGATCAAAAATAGAAAACATTTCTGGAAACAATGTTAATATGCTAATCTTCATCTTGCCACTCACCAACTGGTTTAATAACTATTTTTTTAGACTCTATATCTATTGTAAATACAATATCTTTAAGTACAGGAATTAGCAACTCTTTTGGCTCCTTTATCCAATACACATCATTATTAGGAGTACTTATAACGTCAAATATCTTTCCTAATTCCTTATCATTTGTGTCATATACTGTACATTTTTTTAAATCTACAACGTAATGAGTATCTGGTGGAAGTTCTGGTTCATCTGCTCTTGGTATTTCAATATATTTTTCCTTATAAGTTTCAGCGTCATTCATAGAATCTATTCCTTCTATTTTTAAAATAACTCTATCCTTTTGAAACTTAACACCTTGTATCTTTTTTTCAACACCATCAACCAAAACAGTTTTTAGTCGTTTAAATTTATTAGGATCTTCTGTTAATGGATAAACCTTAACTTCTCCTTTTATTCCATGAGTATTTATAATTTTGCCAATTTTAAATAATTGCTCCAATCATTTCACCTCTGTTTTTTATAATATTTATTATTAATTTAAATTATACATGATTAAATTGTTATTTTTAAGTATGTATAATTTAACCATTAATTTTCTTTTAATACTTAAAAAGAGTTAGGTTACCCTAACTCTCAATTTTTAGATGATTTCTATTATTACTCGTTTATTCTGTTTAACCGCTACAGCCTTTATAACTGTTCTTATAGCCTTAGCAATTCTTCCTTGCTTACCTATAATTTTCCCCATATCCTCTGGTGCTACTGTTAATTTTAGTACTATGGAATCATCTTCCTCTACCTCTTTAACAATAACTGAATCTGGGTTTTCAACAAGGGATTTAGCCATAAATTCAACTAATTCCTTCATAAACGTCCACAATCAGTATGTACTAATTGCAGAATTCACCTCCAAAAATTACTTAGTAAGACCTGCATTGTTGAAAAGTCTTTTAACTACGTCTGTTGGTTGTGCTCCATTAGATAACCATTTATTAGCTTTTTCTTCATTGATTTTAACTTCAACTGGTTCAGTTAATGGATTGTAGTATCCAATTTCTTCAACGAACTTACCATCTCTTGGTGCTCTTGAATCTGCAACAACGATTCTATAGAAAGGAGCTTTCTTAGATCCCATTCTTCTTAATCTGATTTTTACTGCCATTTTAATTTCACCTCCTTTAAAGGTATTATTATATATTTTAGGTATAGCATATAAATGCTTAACCGAATATGTCTTTACTTTTAGAACGGCAACTTTCCAAATAAACCGCCGCCTCTTTTTGCCTGCTTTTGAAATGACTTCATTTGTTTCATGTTCTTTTTCATCATTTCATAGCCTTTCATAAGCTTATTAACCTCTTGAACATTAGTACCCGATCCTTTAGCTATTCTTAGCTTTCTTGAAGGAGATTTTACTATAAGACTAGGATTTTTTCTTTCCTTAGATGTCATAGATTGAATAATCGCCTTAGTTTTATCAAGCGCTTCTGTTCCTTTTTCAAAATCAACACCTTGAAGTTCTTTCGAATTCATGCCAGGTATCATTTCCATAATTTTATTTAAAGGTCCAAGCTTTTTCATCTGCTCCATTGCCATTAGGTAATCATCAAAGTTAAATTCTTGATTTAACATTCTCTTACCTAAATCAGCTGCTTCCTTTTCATCAATTGCCTCTTGAGCCTTTTCAATAAGTGATAATACATCACCCATCCCAAGTATTCTTGATGCCATTCTATCTGGATGGAACACTTCAAAATCATTCATTTTTTCACCAATACCAGCATACTTAATTGGTTTATCAATTATGGTTTTGATTGAAAGTGCAGCTCCGCCTCTTGTATCACCATCTAACTTTGTTAGTATAACTCCAGTTAAGTCTAAGTCATTATTAAAACTTTCTGCTACATTAACAGCATCTTGACCTGTCATAGAATCAACAACTAATAAAATTTCTGATGGATTAACATTTGCTTTTATATTTTTTAATTCCTGCATTAATTCTTCGTCAATATGAAGTCTACCTGCAGTATCTATAATAACTACATTATTTCCATTGTCTTTTGCATGAGCTATTCCATTCTTTGCAATATCAACAGGATTAACTTTATCTCCCATTGAGAATACTGGAATTTCAATTTGTTTTCCTACTACTTCTAATTGTTTTATAGCAGCAGGTCTGTAAATATCACATGCCACAAGTAATGGCTTCTTATTATCTTTTCTAAGGTTTAATGCAAGCTTACCACACATAGTAGTTTTACCTGCCCCCTGTAGTCCAACTAACATAATAACTGTAAGTCCTGAACTACTGTAGTTAAGTTTACTTTCACTTCCACCCATAAGATTAGTAAGTTCTTCGTTAACTATCTTTATTACATGTTGTCCTGGTGTTAAGCTTTCAAGTACTTCAGCTCCAACACACTTTGAACTAACAGACGAAATAAATTGTTTAACAACTTTATAGTTAACATCTGCTTCTAACAAGGCAAGCTTTACTTCTCTCATGGCTTCTTTTATATCTTTTTCAGTTAACTTTCCTTTACCTTTCAGTTTTTTGAAAGTTTCCTGTAATTTTTCACCTAATCCTTCGAAAGCCATGTTTACCTCCTCCTTATAAATTTTCTAGTTTATTTTTATATTTTATAATATCCTCATTATCTATGGAATACTTATTTTTTAAATCTTCTAAAAAATTTATAATTTCTTTTTCTCTATCAAAACTCTTTTGAAGTAAGTTAAGCTTACTTTCATAGGCTAGAAGTTGTTTGTAACATCTTTTGATCAAATCGTGAATAGCTTGACGACTCGTATTATTAATTTCAGCTATTTCAGCTAAAGATAAATCATCATTATAATACCATTGCATAATTTCAATTTGCTTCTCAGTTAACAATGGACCGTAATAATCCATAAGTAACGATATCTCAACTCTATTTTCCATTTAATCACCTTACCCACAAAAGAGATTTTAACAGGATTTTTTATAAGTGTCAAGTATTTTTACTTAACACTTATAAAAAATTAATATTTTCTCATATTTTTAATTATCTTGGTTGTGCTTAATAAGTTCCGCATTGCAGCATAGCTGCTCTTTTTATAGGTGTTTATTTTTCCAAATTCCGTTAGGAATTTGTTCCTAATTGTTAACTGTTAATCGTCAATTCTTAATTAATCTAAATCAAAGCTTCCGCAAAACCTTCTGCATCAAATTTTTGAAGGTCATCAATTCCTTCTCCAACTCCTATATATCTAACAGGAATGTTTAAGCTTTGTTTTATAGATAATACAACTCCACCTTTTGCAGTTCCATCTAATTTTGTTAATATTATTCCATCAATAGGACATGCCTCCATAAATTGCTTTGCTTGAATTACAGCATTTTGCCCTGTTGTTGCATCTAAAACGAGTAATGTTTCTTTTTTATAGCCTTCCAATTCCCTGTCTATTATTCTGTTTATCTTTTCAAGCTCATTCATTAAATTCTTTTTATTATGGAGTCTTCCAGCAGTATCACATATTAATAAATCCACATTTCTAGCTTTTGCAGCCTGTATTGCATCAAAAACAACTGCTGCAGGATCTGATCCTTCTTGATGTTTTACTATGTCAACTTCAGCACGACTACTCCAAACCTCAAGCTGATCTATTGCTGCTGCTCTGAAAGTATCTGCTGCTGCTAACAGAACTTTTTTACCTTCTTCTTTATTTTTAGCTGCAAGCTTTCCTATAGATGTTGTCTTCCCAACACCATTTACACCAATTACAAGCATAACCTTTTTTCCTTCTGTTTCATCTTCATAAGCTCCCTCAAGCAATAAGTCTTTTATTACTTCCTTTAAGGCTGGCTTAACTGCTTGTGGATCATTTATTTTTTCCTTACGTATTTTAGTTCTTAATCTTTCAATTATATCAACTGTTGTATCCATCCCCACATCTGATACTATTAGAATTTCTTCTAATTCTTCATATAAATCCTCATCAATGGTGATTGCTAAATTTAAAGCTTCATTAATTTTATCAGTTAATCCATCTCTAGTTTTCGATAATCCCTCTTTTAGTTTATTAAATAAATTTCCAAACAAATCCTTTTCCTCCTAATTAAAATTTTCTGTCAGGTCTACTGATACTACCTTAGATATACCTTTTTCCTCCATAGTTACTCCATATATAATATCACTAACCTCCATAGTACCTTTTCTATGGGTTATAATAATAAATTGAGTATTTTTAGAAAATAACTTTAAGAATTCTGCATATCTATATACATTAGCATCATCTAGGGCTGCTTCTATTTCATCCAATATACAGAATGGTGTAGGCTTCATCTTTAATATTGCAAAAAGCAGCGCTATCGCAGATAAAACCTTCTCTCCACCAGACATTAAATTAATATTTTGAAGTTTTTTACCCGGCGGTTCTACATTTATATCTATGTTAGCTGTAAGTTCATCACCTTCACCTAATATAAGTTCAGCACTTCCACCTTTAAACAAATCTTTAAAAGTTTCATTAAAATTATAATTTAAAATTTTGAAGTTTTCTTTAAATACATTCTTCATTTCATTAGTCATATCTTCAATAACAGAAATTAATTCTTTTTTAGCATTTTCTAAATCCTCTGCCTGAGCTGACATGAATTCATATTTATCTTTTATTTCTTCATACTCTTCTATAGCAGCCAAATTTACAATTCCAAGCCTTGTTATCTTGCTTTTTGTAGATGATATTTCTTGTTTTAATGATTCCTCATTAAATACAGGAACACATATATCTAGAGCTTCTGCATATGTTAATTCAAGTTCTTCATTAAGTTTGGTATAAACATGTTCCTTATCAGATTCTTTTTTTGCCTTGATTACTTGTTTCTTATTAACTTCCATTTCTTTAAGGCTTATTTCATCTAAAATACCTCTTATCAAATTATCTTTTTCTCTAAATTCCTGTTTTAATTTTTCCTTTAGCAATTCATCATCTTTAAAATTTACTTCTAAATTTTGAATTTTAATAATATTTTCTTTTATGTTCTTATTTTTCACTTCTATTTCATTTTTTAAACTTTCAATGCTATTTCTATTATCAATATTTTCGTTATTTAGAAGTTCATTTTTATGAGTTACATTTTGAATTTCATTATCCATTCTAAGCAATTCATTTTTTCTATTTTGTATAGCTTCATCTAAAGTAGCCTTATTTATTTTCATATCTGTAAGTTTAGCTTCATTACCGCTTACTTCTTGAGCTTTAGTATCTATTATTTCTTGTAATTCTATACTCTTGTTTTTATTAGATATATTTTTATTTTCAAGTAATTCAACTTCTGTTTCTTTAACTTTCAATCTTTCTAATAAGTTATTTTTTTCATTTATTGCTTTTTCAAGCTCCTCTTTAGCTAACTCTAAATTTTTCTTTAATTTATCAGTATCGCTCTTTAATACTTGAATTTCACTTTCTTTTTTGGCTAACTCAATATTTTTTTCATGAACTTCATCTCTTTTATTTAATGTACCTTCATCTAATTTTTTTATTTCATTTTTAATATTTTCAACTAAAACCCTCAACTCTTCATGACGATTTTTTTTACTTTGTATATCAAGAGTTAATTCTTCAATTTCTCTTTTTCTACCTAAAACATTAGAATTTTTCCCTTTTATGCTACCACCAGTCAAGGCACCGCCCGGATTTATAACTTCACCTTCTAAAGTAACAATTTTATAATTATACTTTCCAATACGCGCAATATTTAAAGCACAATCCATATTAGTACAAATTATTGTTCTTCCAAGAACATAATTCATTATATTATCGTATTCTTTTTCATAAGATATTACATCACTTCCAATGCCAACATAACCTTCAGCTCCTGTAATGCTCTTGTCCAATTCTAACTTTCTTCCCTTAATTATGTTTAAAGGCAGGAAAGTTGCTCTTCCTAAATTATTCTTCTTTAAATAGCTAATAAGAACTTTAGCCACTTCCTCATTTTTAGTTATCACATTAGATATTGCTGCTCCTAAAGCTATTTCTATAGCAGTTTCATACTTTCTTTCAACAGTAAAAACTTCACCTAAAACTTTCGTATCACCGGCTGATGCAATTCTATCTTGGTGAATGGATTCCATTAAAGATTTTACTGGCCTATTATACCCTTCATAATGTTTTTCTAAGTTTTCTAACATTGCTTTATTGGCATCAAGTTTAGTAATAGCACTGTTTAATTCCCTAAATTCATTTTCCTTCTTAGTTAGATTGGCAGATAATACACCTATCTTTTTCTTATCTTCAGATATTTCTAACTCTAAACTACGTATTTTATCCTTTTGTCTTTCAACATCATTATTTAACCCTTCATGTGTTGCAGAATTGATCACTATATTATGTTCTAAGGATGAAATTGATGAATTTAAAGTCTCCTTTTTTTCTTCTCTTAGAGAAATATCCTTATTTAATATAGTAATTTCATTTTTTATTTCCGAATTATTTCGTAGTAATTCAAACTCACCCTCTTTTAAAGCTTTAAGATCTTCTTCTATAGCTTTAAGCTCCTGAGAACATTTTGCATTATTCTCTATTAACTGTTCAATATCTTGGTTGCCCAATTTTTGTTCTTCTAATCTTTTATTTAATTCTTCTTCTAGTAATATTTTATTTTCATTTATTTCTTTGATTTTATTTTCTATATCACTTAATTCATAATTATTTCTATTAATCTTTTCTTCAAAGTTTTTAATTCTTTCATTACAAAGATCTATATTCTTTTCATCTTCACTAACTAATTCTTTTAAGCTATAATACTGTTCTTTTTCTTCTAAGTTTTTCTTTTCTATTTCTTCTATGTTTTCTTCCAAAGCTCTAAGCTTTTCCTTGTCGCTTGCTATTTCTTTTCTTTTATCTTCAATTTCTTTAATTTTCGCTTCCAAATCTTCATTAAAGCTTTTCAGTTCCTCTTCCATATTATTAATAACATGGACAATAAGAGATACTTCCTTCTCCTTTAAATCTTTGGATAATTCATTAAATTCTAATGCTTTTTCTCTTTCAATTCTCAAAGGTTCTATACGTTCCTCATAAGTAGATAAAATATCATTTATTCTAACTAAATTTTCATCAGTATTACTTAATTTC
The DNA here is from genome assembly GCF_009928485.1 of Clostridium sp. C2-6-12. Lineage (GTDB taxonomy): Bacteria > Bacillota > Clostridia > Clostridiales > Clostridiaceae > Clostridium. The sequence continues at coordinate 58,160 of NZ_JAABNP010000025.1, forward strand.
TTTTCCGCTTCTTCTTTTCTATTTTTAAATTTCACAATACCAGCAGCTTCTTCTAAAAGAGATCGTCTTTCTTCAGGTCTTCCACTTAATATAGCTTCAATCTTACCTTGTCCAATTAACGAATATCCTTCTTTACCTATTCCAGTATCCATAAATAAATTAGTAACATCTTTTAATCTACATTTTGTATTATTTATTAAATACTCAGACTCTCCTGATCTAAATATTCTTCTCGATACTGTTACCTCGTTATATTCTGTAGCTAATTTTTCATCACTGTTATCAAGAGTTAATGAAACTTGTGCAAGTCCGACAGGCTTTCTAAACTGAGTTCCTGCAAAAATTACATCCTCCATCTTTCCGCCTCTCAGTACTTTTATACTTTGTTCTCCAAGTACCCATCTTACAGCATCTGAAATATTACTTTTTCCACTTCCGTTAGGTCCAACTACTGCTGTTACTCCTTTTCTAAATTTTAATTCCGTCTTATCAGCAAAGGACTTAAATCCTCTAATCTCAAGAGATTTTAAAAACATGCGCCCACTCCTTACAAAGAAAGTATAGTAGGTATTAATCCTATAATAAATATTATTATAACGAAAATAGCCATTATAATTTTCATTCTTTCTCTAGTTTTTTTTCTCATACAAAACACTCCTTATTGTATTTTAGTTTATAGTAAAGATTAATAAATATCAATACAACAGTTCTAATACCTAAAACAAAGTAACTGTAATCCCATATTTAATGATTTATTAGCAATCATTAACATAAAACTTCTAGCATATTAAAAGCGAGAGTCACCTCTCGCTAATATATTATATCTAATTTTTTATTCTTTAGACAGAGTTTTATATGTCCTCTTTCTATTTTATCATTTTGCTTTACAGTAATATTTTTTTTCAATTCCTTAAGTTTGTTAAAGTATAACTTTTTATTAGCATAAAGCTTGCTTAAATCTTTTGAATTAATTTCTATTACTGCTCCATCTTCCTCTTTCATATTTTCTAGAATTATATCAGCAATTAAACTTCCTTCAACTAATTCTCTAAAAGATGGATGAAACGGACCCGCAACAATATCTTTGCCTTCATTTATAGTTTCCGTTGGCTGCAATCCTATTCTAATTACATTTATATTATTTTTTCTATACATATCGTACATAATTTTGCTTATATTAACTGCCTCTTCCAAAGAATACGGAATATAATCCTTTCGTTCATACATTTGTTCCATAGGTGTATCTTTTATAACCAACGATGGGTATATTCTGCAAATGTCAGGTTGCATTTCAATTGAAGCCTTAGTAGTTTTAATATCCTTATCAAATGTATCGCCAGGAAGTCCAGGCATTATCTGATGGCCTAATATAATCTTATATTCTTTAATAAGCTTAGAAGCATTAACAACATCCTGAACGCTGTGCCCTCTTCCTGCTTTTTTTAAAACCTCATCATCTAGTGATTGAACTCCTAACTCTATTATATCGACTCCATATTCCTTAAGGTAAGTTAATATATAATCATTAATATAATCTGGTCTAGTAGAAAGTCTTATTTTATCTATAAGCTTTTTATCTTTGAAATCCTTTGCTACTTTTAGCAGTTCTCTTTGTTTTTCTTCTCTTATACCAGTAAATGTTCCACCAAAAAAGGAAACCTCAATAGTAGCACTTTTATTTTTTATTGTTTCTAAATAATCATTTATAGTATTTCTCACCATTTCAGCTGTTACTACTTCATCTGAACCAGTTATTCTATCTTGATTGCAAAATACACAATTATGTGGACATCCTTCATGTGGTACAAATATAGGTACTATATAATAATTCTTACTCATTCAAACCATCCATTTTATCTAATGCTTGTTTCGCAGCATTTTGTTCTGCTTCTTTTTTACTATAGCCCGACCCTTCACCCATAAGTTTTTTATCTATGATTACATTTGTAAAAAACTTTCTTCTATGGGGAGGTCCTTCATATCTAGTTAATTCATATTGAATAACTATTTCTCCATCCTTTTGAAGAAGTTCTTGAAGTTTTGTCTTAAAGTCTAACACTATTTCATTGTTTATAGCTTTCTTTATTACTTCCTCAAAATGAAGCAGTATAAAATCTCTAACAAACCCAATTCCTTTGTCTAAATAAACTGCAGCAATTACTGCTTCAACCGCATCGGCTTGTATTGAAATTCTTTCTCTTCCCCCAGTAAGTTCTTCTCCCTTACTCATTCTAATATAGTTTCCAAGGTTTATTTTCTTTGCTATTTCATAAAGAGAGTTTTCACATACTATTAAACTTCTGATTTTAGTTAATTCACCTTCACTCTTATGCTTAAAATTATTAAATAGGTGTTCTGTAATACAAAGCTGTAATACCGAATCTCCTAAAAATTCAAGCCTTTCATTGTATTCAGCATCCTTAAACTGATTTCCAAAGGAACTATGTGTAAGCGCTGTTTTTAATAACGTAGGGTTATTAAAATAAACTCCTAAGTTTTCTTCTATTTCTTTAAGGGTATATCTATTCATCAATTCCACTCCTTGAAGTGTATTCTTCAATCTGCTAAAAACTCAATAGATACTAATATAACAAATTCAAGAATAAACTAAATAATTCTGAAAATATAAAATCCCGCAGACATGCGGGATTATTTTATTCTTCGTGATGAGCTTTTACGTAATTGACAACATCTCCAACTGTTTTAAAGTTTTCAACATCTTCGTCTGGAATTTCGATATCTAGTTCATCTTCTAGAGCCATGATAAGCTCAACTATATCTAATGAGTCAGCATTTAAATCTTCAATAAATGATGCTTCCATAACAACGCTTTCTACATCGATACTTAATTTATCAGCAATAATTGCTTGGATTTTTTCAAACATCTGTTTCACCTCCCAAGTTCTACATTTAGATAATAGTATATATTGATTAAATCGTCAATATTAGTTTCAATATATTTTTATTAATTTTCTATATTAAATTCATTTTTTATATTATCTAATACATTATTTTCATAAAATATCTTAGTTTGCCTTATAGCATTTTTAAAGGCTTTTGCATCCGAACTACCATGAGCCTTGATACAAATTCCATCAACACCTAAAAATGGTGCTCCACCATATTCTTTATAATCAACTTTTTTAAGAAGATTTTTGAGTACAGGTTTTAAAAGAACTATCCCTAATTTAGATATAATTGATGAATTGAGGATTTCATCCTTTATCATTCCCAAAATGCTAGAAGCAGCTCCTTCATACATCTTTAAAGCTGTATTCCCAACAAATCCATCACTTACTAAAATATTAGTATCTCCTGTGGGAATATCTCTAGGTTCTATGTTACCTTTAAAATTCAAATCTTTTTCTTCTTTTAAAAGCTTAAAGGTTGCTTTAGTAAGCTCATTTCCTTTTTCTTCTTCTTCTCCAATATTAATAAGACCAATAGAAGGATTTTTTACATTGAAAACCTTTTGGTAATAGATCTTACCCATTTTAGCAAATTGAACCAAAAACCCTGGCTTGCAATCTACATTAGCTCCAACATCTACTATCATAAAATTTCCACGTCTTCCTGGCATTATAGGTGCAAGCGCTGGTCTTTCAACACCTTTAATTCTCCCTACAATCAAAGTACACCCAGCTAGAAACGCTCCTGTACTTCCTCCTGATATTATTGCATCACAAGTTCCTTCCTTAACTAAATTCATAGCCTTAACTATACTAGAATCTTTTTTCTTTCGCAGTGCCATAACTGGGTGTTCATTAGGCAAAATAACCTCTTTAGCATCAATTACATTAATAAGCTCTTTAGGATAAGTATATTTAGCCAATTCCGAATTAATGACCTCCTCAGGCCCTGTAATAACAAATTTAATATTATCATATTCTTTTATAGCTTGAATTACACCTTCTATTACAGCTCCAGGTGCATTATCTCCACCCATACCATCAATAGCTATCTTCATTATATAATCCCCCCTCTTCATTGTATTTATGCAATTAACAAAGTAGTCTTATGTATCGAGTAATCAGGTTTGCTTTTATTGATCATAACTATATGTATTTACATATAAAATTTAGTTTTGCAACATTTATATAAAATATTTTTAAAATTCTTTTGTATATAAGAAAAGAAAGTCATAAAGACTTTCTCTTATTGTTGAGAAGCTACAACTTCCTTACCTTTGTAATAACCACAGCTTTTACATACTCTATGAGCAAGCTTCATTTCGTGACATTGTGGACATTCAACTATGCCTGGTAAACTAGCTTTAAAAGTTTGAGCTCTTCTTGATTTAGTAGCTGCTTTTCCCTTTTTTCTTGCTGGACAACCCATTCATTACACCTCCTTATTATCAAAGAAACCCTTTAAGGCTTCAAAACGTATATCTACGTCTTCTTTATTACAAGAACATGTATTGAAATTTAAATTACATCCACATTCTTGACAAAGACCTTTGCAATCATCTTTGCAAACTCTTTTAATTGGTAGAGTTGAAATTATAATAGTTTCAACCACTTCAGTGATGTCTAAAACATCATCAAATACAACAATAGCTTCCTCATCTTCTGATTTACTATTTGTTGTAAACCTTTCTTCTATATCAATATCTATTGGATAGATAAAGGTATCTAAACACCTTGAGCATATCATTTCTAAATCGACTTTAACTTCAGCAGTTAATATTAATATATCATTATCAGCTGAAATTTTACCAACAACACTGCAAGAGCTTATAGGCTTTATTGTGTCACCTTCAAACTCAAATTGAGGCATTTCAAATTTATATTCAATTTTCTTATTTCTGTCTTTTCCTGAAACAATATCTGAAATTTGTACTTTCATAATTATGAACATATTGCATAATAAACTTATAGTAAACTATACAAAATATCCGTTTTCACTCCTTGCACATATATTTATAAAACAAACACAATTTATTATATAAAGCACGTGCTTAAAAGTCAAGGTATTTATTATAAATGATTAAACTAATTCACAAGTTTCTTTAGCAATCATTAATTCTTCGTTTGTTGGAATTACAACAACTTTAACTCTTGAAGTTTCTTTAGAAATTTCCATACCATCACCTATATTGTGGCTTTCATTCTTTTCTAAGTCTACTTCTATTCCTAAGAATTCCATATTAGTTAAAGCTCTTGATCTTATTTCTGGAGCATGTTCTCCAATTCCAGCTGTAAATACAACAGCATCTACGCCTCCCATTACTGCTGCATAAGCACCAATTTGCTTTCTAATTTGATATCCAAATATATCCATAGCTAATAATGCTCTAGGATTTTTATCATTTTCAACAGCACTTCTAATATCTCTGAAATCTGTTCCTACACCTGATACTCCTAAAACTCCTGATTTCTTATTTAAGATATCATTAACTTCATCTATAGAATATCCTTTTTCTTTGATTAAATAAGTAACAATTGCTGGGTCAATGCTTCCTGATCTAGATCCCATTATAATACCATCTAAAGGAGTGAATCCCATTGTAGTATCTACAGATTTTCCACCTTCAACTGCTGTAACACTTACACCATTACCAATATGACATGTTACAATCTTCAAGTCTTTAACATCTTTTTTCATCCATTTAGCCATTTCACCAGCTACATATTTATGAGATGTTCCATGGAAACCATATCTTCTTATATGATCTTCTGTATATAATTCATATGGAAGTGGGTACATAAATGCTTTTTCTGGCATAGTTTGATGGAATGCTGTATCAAATACTGCTACCATTGGAGTTTTTGGCATAAGTGCTCTACAAGCATTTATTCCTATTATGTTTGGTGGATTGTGAAGTGGTGCTAATTTTGTAAATTCATCAAGATTTTTAATTACTTCATCGTTAATTACTACTGAATTAGCATATTTTTCTCCACCATGAACAACTCTGTGTCCAACTGCAGATATTTCTTCCATTGATTTTATAACACCGTATTCATCATGAACTAAGCTTTTTAAAACAAGTTCAATTGCATCTTGGTGATCTTTAAGAGGTGTTTCTACCTCATATTTATCTTTTCCTTCAACTTTTTGAGTTAATATTGAACCATTAATTCCTATTCTTTCAACAAGCCCTTGTGCTAAAGAAGCTTCATTACTCATGTCAATAAGTTGATATTTTAATGATGAACTACCACAATTTATAACTAATACTTTCATTAATCTCTTCTCCTTCTTAAATATACCTAAATATTTTATGCTTTTTAATGTTTATTTATTAGTTTGTGCTTGAACTGCAGTCAATGCAACAACATTCACTATATCATCTGAACTACAGCCTCTTGATAAATCATTTATTGGTTTTGCAAAACCTTGGCAAACTGGACCAATTGCTTCTGCGTTAGCAAATCTTTGAACAAGTTTATAACCAATGTTTCCTGATTGTAAATCTGGGAAAACTAAAACATTTGCTTTACCTGCAACTTTACTATTTGGCGCTTTTTGATCAGCTACCTTTTTAACTATAGCAGCATCTAATTGTAATTCTCCATCTATATCTAAGTCTGGTCTTAATTCTTTTGCTTTTTGAGTAGCATTTCTAACCTTATCTACTGTTTCATGATCAGCACTTCCCATTGTAGAGAACGATAACATTGCTACTTTTGGGTCCATATTACATAATCTTTTAGCCGTTTCTGCTGTTGCAATTGCAATAGCTGCTAATTGATCTTCATTTGGATTAGGGTTAACTGCACAGTCTGAGAATATAAGAGTTCCATCTTCTCCATAACTTGATCCTGGAACCTGCATTATAAAAAAGCTCGAAACAACAGATACTCCTGGTGCTGTTTTAATTATTTGTAATCCTGGTCTAAGTAAATCTCCAGTAGTATGAACAGCTCCTGAAACCATACCATCTGCATCGTCTAATTTTACCATCATAGTTGCGAAATATAGAGGGTCTCTAACTATTTTATCTGCTTTTTCCATTGTTACTCCCTTACTCTTTCTAAGTTCGTAAAAGGCAGTAATGTATTTGTTTAAGTTTTCTGCTTTATCTGGGTCTACTATTTCTATTCCTGATAAATCCACATCTAATTCTTTTGACTTATTTATAATTTCTTCTTCATTTCCAATTAAGATAGGGTACGCCAAACCTAATTGATGTATCTTTTCTGCAGCTGCAATATTTCTTTCTTCATTACCTTCTGGTAATACAATTTTTTTCTTATTTGCTTTTGCTGCATCCCATATTTTTTTCATAAGATCCATGTTTAATTTCTCCTCTCTATATTCTATCTCTAGTACTAATATACTCCTATTTCACAGATTTTTTCAATACATATTCTCTATCAAAATAGAAGTCTTTACATTGGCAATAATCTGAATTGTCTAACAATAGCAAGGAAAAATAACTATATGGGAAAAGTATAATTTTTAACAATAAAAAATTTTTAAAAAATTTTTTTAAAAAATTTTTTTATTTTTTTAAATCCTTTATAATAAGCGCTTAACCTATACCAATTAAAGGAGTTTTTATACACCATCCCCCTTCATATTCTATACTTTTATTATACTTTTTCACTCTTAAAATAGATTTTTATATATAAAAATGAACTTTTGATCTTTGCCTTTACACATTAATATGTTATGCTAAAAAATTCTTTTCTTTTGAAATTTTCTGACTATTCACAATATTAGACTTAACTAAAGCAAAATAGCTAAAGTTTATTTTTTAACAATAGATTTTTAATCTTATAGAAACTTTTTATTCACCATTTTTCTATTAAAATAAATAACTCCCACTACACAATTTCATATTATGTTATACTTATGGTTAGATTCTTAATATAGTCTTAAATTATTTGACATATATTTTTTATTAGTAAGGAGAATTATATTAATGATTACTGGAATAATTACAGAATATAACCCTTTCCATAAAGGACACGAATACCACCTAAAAAGTGCAAAGTTTGATACTAATGCCGATGGAGTAGTTTGTGTGATGAGTGGAAATTTTATGCAAAGAGGAATACCTGCAATTATAGACAAATGGAAAAGAGCAGAAATAGCTGTATTAAACGGAGTCGACTTGGTCTTAGAACTTCCTGTTGTTTATGCACTATCTTCTGCTGAACACTTTGCTTTTGGAAGCGTTTCTCTTTTGAACTCATTAGGAATAGTAGATAATCTTTACTTTGGCAGTGAAGAAGGGCGAATAGACATTTTACAAAATATAGCTAATACTTTAGTAAATGAGCCTTTGGAATACAAAACTCTCTTAAAAGATCATTTAGATTCAGGCTTACCTTTTCATTTAAGTCGAGCTAATGCACTTAATGAATATTTAAACTCTAATGACATTTTAAATGTATTAGCAAATTCAAACAATATTTTAGGCATTGAATATATAAAATCATTAATACAATTGAAAAGCAATATAATTCCTAAAACTTTAAAAAGAGAAGGTTCTTCTTATAACGATCTTAATTTAAGTTCGAACCTTTCATCAGCTACTGCCATAAGAAAACATCTAAAAGAAAATTCATTAAAAGAATTGATTAATGTGCTTCCAAAATGTAGTTATAATATACTACTGGAATTGGCAAATTCAAATTACCCATTTATATTTGAAGATGACATGTTTAGATATATAAAATACAAACTCTTAACAAATGAAAGGTCACTTTTAAATCTACCTGATATTTCTGAAGGTTTAGAAAACAAAATATTAAAAGAAATTTTAAACGCTAATTCTCTAAATGAATTAATATTGAACTCTAAAAGCAAAAGATATACATACACTCGGATCAGTAGAATATTAGCTCAAAGTTTTTTAAATCTTGAAGAATTTGATTTATTAAAGTTATGCAAAATGCCTACGCCATATGCAAGAGTTCTTGCTTTTAACTCTAAGGGTCGCACTATGCTAAAAGAAATAAAATTAAAAGCTAATATTAATTTAATAACTAAAATTCCAAAAAATAATTTATGCGACCATATGAAAATTGATATTTTAGGAACTAAAGCTTATTCTCTTTTAAATCAAAAAATAAATCCTATGGAGGATTATTTACAAGGACCAATTATAAAATAATTATTGTTAAATCATTAAAATTAATATAAAATGATTAATTTTAATGATGTTGATGTAGCTTTTTGAATAAAAACATTATATGAAATTAATACAGTAATATTTTATATGAGATTAATAATATATATAAGTTAAGTAACAAAGTTTTAATTATTTGACCAAATAATTAAATATAAAGCACTAAAAATACGATTGTTTTCTCAAAGCAAACATATTTACTCAAAACAAGTCAATATTAAAAAATGAATTTGGCTTGTTTTTTCATATGCTTTAAATGTTCAAATTCAAGACTGGAGTTGATTTAATGATATATATTATTATCTTGTGGCTTATAATTATCAGCCTGCTTTTTTTAATGATTAAACTTCTTAATATAAAAAAAAATATTATATTCTGCCTACTTATTTCAATATTAATAATTCTTTTTTTCATAAATATAAATTTATGTATTTCTGCTGCTATTGATAGCTGCATATTATGGTATAAATCAATTTTACCAACTACATTTCCCTTTATTGTAATTTGCAATTTATTAATATATTATGATGGGATAAGCCTTTATTCAAAATTTCTTGGTCCTTTATTCTGTAGACCCTTGGGTCTCTCTAAAAATTGCTCCTTTCCTATTGTAGCAAGTATTTTATGCGGATATCCATTAGGTGCTAAATACTGTGTTGATTTATATTCTATGAATTATATAGATAGAGATGAATATGAACGATTATTAAATATTGCTTCAAATGTAGGTCCATTATTTTTAATTGGATCAGTTGGTGGAACTTTATTAAACAATCTATCGCTAGGTTATATTTTACTAATCGGAAACTATGTGTCTATTATATTCATAGGATTGATAACGAAAAAAAAGAGAACTAATTCAAAATTAAGTTCTCCTATATACTCTAAATATGAAGCCACAAATTTCGGTACTTCAATTAAAAACGCAGTTCAAAACGGAATAAATACCACATTATCTATTGGTGGATTTATTATAATTTTTTCCATACTAATTTCTTTAATCAAAAACAGCACATATTTTTATAGAAGTTTTGAAAAACTAGAAACTATTGCAAACTTACCTTCTGGAACTTTGTATTCATTATTTTTAGGAAGTATTGAAATGACAAACGGGTGCAGTATTGTTTCTACAATTTCACTTCCACTTGTTATAAAATTAAGTATAATAAGCTTTCTTTGTTCATTTTCTGGTCTTGCTGTAATTGCTCAAGTTAGTTCCTTTGTCAGCGAAACAAAAATTAATTATAATAAATATGTAGCTTTAAAGATAATTCAAGGAATCTTTAGTTCTGCATTTACCTATATTTTATTTAAATTATTGCCTACAAGCATATACACATTAAAAATAACACACTCTTCCCATTTGTCTGTATATACTTATATACAACCAATATTAATGATAATATCACTAACTATCATCTTAGTCATTCTAAATAGGATATCGAAATTATTTTTTCATACTTCTTAATTCTTTAACGTTGTCCTTTATTTCATCACATGTGTTCGATAAATTTGAATCTATTTCCTTTGCTACTGATTCAAAACTTTCTTGTAAACTTTTTATCATTCTTATTTTTTGTCCTTCAATTTCTTTTTCTAATTGAGTTAATATTTCATCTGAGTAATCTCTTGAACCGAGTCTAATAGCTTTAGCATCTCTTTGTGCTGAAGCTATAATTTCTTGAGCTCTTATTTTTGCTTCTTTTACTATATCATGATTTTCAACATTTTGTCTCATCATTGCCATAGTCTCTTTTCTAACAGAGTCATATTCTTTTTTAGCTTCATCTAATATTCTTTCTCTTTCATTCATAACCCATTCAGCTTTTTTAAATTGATCCGGAAGATAATTAATAATTTGATCCACAACTTCAATAATTTCTTTCTTATCAATCATAACCTTACCACTCATTGGTACTTTAGATGAATTTTCCACCAAATCCTGCAAATATTCTAATAACTCTATAATATTTACATCCATTTTATCCATAAAAACACTCCTTAGATATTTATTCTAGATGTTATATCTGAGACAATCTCACTAGGTACAAGTCCCTCAATATTTCCTCCAAATTTCGCTACCTGCTTAACACCCGAAGAGCTTATATGCAGATTTTCACAAGATGACATCATACACACAGTTTCAATATTTGAATCTAACCTGTTATTATAATATGCCATTTGTGCTTCATATTCAAAATCTGAAGCAGTTCTTAATCCCTTTAAAATTATGTTAGTATTATATTCCTTTAAAAAGTTAATTAAAAGTCCATTAAAATTTCTTACTTCCACATTTTCTATATTTTGTGTAACCTTTTTTATTAATTCAACTCTCTCATCAGTTTCAAAAAGATAATTTTTATCAACATTAACTAATACAGCTACTATAATTTTATCAAAAACCTTTGCTCCTCGTCTTATAATATCAAGGTGACCATTAGTTATAGGATCAAAGCTTCCTGGATATACTGCAATTTTCATTATTTATTTCTCCTCATACTTATAATAGCATACTGTTGTATTACCATATTTCTTACTCTTACTAAGTTTTATATCCTCATATCCATCATAAATAGATTCTATTGTATCTATTTTGGTTACTATTACTCCATTTTCCTTTAACATATCATGTTCCTTTACTATTTTCATAGCTTCTGGAATCATTTCCTTGCAATAAGGCGGATCTATAAATATAATATCAAATTTCTTCCCCTTATCTGCTAGTTGCTTAAGACCTACATAAGCATCAATTTTCATAGGAAAACAAAAATCCTTAAATTTAAGATTTTCTACGTTTTGCTTTAGCAAAGGGAAGGTAACATCACTTTTATCAAACAAATAAACTTCCTTTGCGCCTCTACTTGCAGCTTCTAACCCTAAGCTTCCTGTTCCTGAAAAAACATCAACAACAACTGCCTCAGGTATATATAGTTGAATTGAGCTAAACATAGCCTCTTTAACTCTATCTAAAGTTGGTCTCGTTTCCATTGTTGCTGGAGGTATTAATTTATGACCTCTTGCTTTTCCTGCTATTATTCTCAAATTTCTTCCTCCTTAAAATAAGCATATAAAAAATCCACTTCTTAGATTGTATATTTCTACGAAATTGGAAAGCTATGACCTAAAGGGTCACAATCCCTACAGATTCGACTTTTATTAACTAGTCTAAACAAGAAAATCTGCCTCGCAGACTTTCTAATTTATAATTCACAATTTATTATCTTATTTATAATTCACGCCCTTTTTAGCAATGAAATAATTTTGGGTGTAATTATTAAGTTCTTGACTGCAGAAAAGTTCCGCATTGTAGAAAATCCACTCTTTTTATATGTGCATATCTACTTTTTTATATGCGAAAAGTTCTCGGTTGTGCTATCGCACTCCTTATATAAGTGCGCATTTTTTTATATATGAGAAGTTCTTGGTTGCAGAATAGTTCCGCATTACAGCATAGCTGATCTTTTTATATGTGCATAGCTGCTTTTTTTATATGTGAAAAGTTCTTGGTTGTGCTTCGCACTTTTTTATATGTGTATATATTAACATATAAACACAGATAATTTCAAATTTAATTAAAACAAATATATTTACTGCTTTTCTCTAAATTTTTACCTAGTTCATTTATAATTTCTCTATTCAATTCTGTTTTATTTTTTATGATATTACTTGCTTCAAACTTAGCGCATTTTAGGATTTTCATATCTTCATATAAGTCTGCAAGTATAAATCCTTCATCTCCACTTTGTTTTCTACCAAACATTTCTCCAGCACCTCTAAGTTCTAAGTCCTTTTCTGATATTAAGAAACCGTCACTGCATTCTGTCATTATTTGCATTCTTTTTTTAGTTGTGTTACTTTTAGCCTTAGCAATTAAAATGCAATAAGATTCATACGCTCCACGCCCTACTCTGCCTCTTAATTGATGAAGCTGGGAAAGACCAAATCTTTCTGCATTTTCCACAATCATGACAGATGCATTAGGAACATTTACTCCAACTTCAATTACAGTAGTTGATATCAATACCTTAGTTTCATTATTTTTAAATCGTTGTATTATTTGGTCTTTTTCTGATCCCTTCATCTTTCCATGAAGAATTTCAACCTTTAAATTTCTAAAAATCCCACTGGTAAGTTTATTATAAACTGTTTCAACTGAATTTAACTCTTCCTTCTCATCTTCTTCTATAAGAGGACATACAATATAAACTTGTCTTCCCTTTTGTATTTCATCATATGCTAATTCATATCCTATCTCTCTTTGTCCATCTGTATAAAATCTGGTATCAATTTTCTTTCTACCTGGTGGTAATTCATCTATAATAGATACATCTAAATCAGAATAAAGATACAAAGCCAGCGTTCTTGGAATTGGAGTTGCTGTCATAACTAGACAATCTGCCCTTTTGCCTTTGTTTATAAGTTTACTTCTTTGCTCTACACCAAATCTATGTTGCTCATCAGTGACTATTAAACCGAGTTTTCCAAACTCAACATCATCTTGGAAAAGTGCATGAGTTCCTATTACTAAAATCGGTTCTATATTTTTAATTCTCTCTTTAATTCTTTGCTTTTCCTTTGCAGTAGTTGTTCCTGTCAATAATTCTATTTCTATATCAAAATCCTTAAAGATCTTTTTAGCTTCTTCAAAGTGTTGATTGGCCAAAATTTCTGTTGGAGCCATAAATGCACATTGATATCCATTTTTAATAACATTAAAAATAGCTATTAAGGCCACTATAGTCTTTCCACTTCCAACATCTCCTTGAATCAACCTATTCATTGAATAATTTGATTTTTGATCCCTTAAAATATCACGGATAACTTTAGTTTGAGCATTCGTAAGTGGAAATGGGAGTCTTTCCTTAAGCTTGCTAAAGTCCTCTGACCACTCAAAAAATATTCCATTATTCTTTTTCTTAATTTGATATTTTAAAAGTAATAGTTTTAATGAATATGTAAATAGTTCTTGAAATTTTAATCTTATTTTTGCCCTTTCTAACATATCTTTATTTTCCGGAAAATGAATACTCCTTATAGCATCATTTAACGAAATCAAAGAATATTTATCAACTATTTCTTTAGGCAAATTTTCTTTAACCTCCATGTGAGATAAAATTTCATTTATTAACTTTTCAAATAATTTATTGCTTATGTCACCCTTTAAAGGATATTTAGGGATAATCTCGCTTGATAATGCCTCCTCACAAGTAATTACTGGATTAACAACTTCTAAAGTATTTCCTATCCTTTTGAATTTTCCCATTAAATTATATACTTTTCCTTTAACAAAAGAATTTTTTATATATCTTTGATTAAACCATTTTCCAGCTACTTTATGTCCATCGTAATTAAACTCTATTGTTGACAATAGTTTTCCTGTTCTGGTTTTAACATCACTTTTGAATCCTGTAACTTGACATTTTAAAATTTGTTTTTCCTCACCAGTTATACTTTCAAACTCTGAATTACCATCTACAAATTCATAATCTCTTGGGAAATATAGCAAAACGTCTAATATATTGAAAATTCCACATCTATTTAATTTTTCTGTAACCTTTGGGCCTACTCCTTTTAAAGAAGAAATATTACTATATATATCCATGCTTTTCCTCCTTTCTAAAATAATAAAAGCACCTTAATCAGGCGCTTTTATTATTTTTAATTTTATTCTACTGACATTAAGAAATAGTAAAGAGGCTGATTTCCTTTATAAAATTGAATATCAAGATCTTCATATTTTTCTTTCAATTCAGTTTCAAATTCATTAGCTTCTTCAGCATTAACTTCTTCACCATAATAAACTGTAATAAGTTCGCAGTCTTCATCTATCATATTATCTAAGACTTTCCCTGCAACAACTATCTTATCTTCGCCTACTTCTTTTATTTTACCTTCTACGAGTCCTAGCATATTACCTTCTTTAATGTTTATTCCATCAATTTCAGTATCACGAACTGCATAAGTTACTGAACCAGTCTTAACCTCATCAATTGTAGCTTTTAAATTTTCAAAATTATCATCTACATCTGAATCCAAATTAAACATTGTAGCACATACTATTCCTTGTGGTATAGTTGTTGTTGGAACAACTCTTATGTCTTTATCAGATATTTCCGCTGCTTGGTTAGCTGCCATAATTATATTCTTGTTATTTGGCATTATAAAAATATGTTCAGCATTTATCTTATTAACAGCATCTAAAATATCCTGCGTAGATGGATTCATAGTTTGACCACCTTCAATAACATGATCAATACCTAAATCTTTAAATATGCTTGAAATTCCGTCTCCCATAGCTACCGTTACAAATCCATATTTTTTCTTTTCATCTTCTGAAGTTTCAGCTTCTGTTTCAGAAACTTCCTTTTCTTTATCTTTAGCATTGATTAAAATTTCTCTATGTTCTTCTCTCATATTATCAATCTTAATTTTTGATAACTCGCCTATTTTTACAGCCTTTGATAATACTAACCCTGGATCATTTGTATGTATATGAACTTTAATTACATCATCATATCCAACAACAATCATAGAATCTCCAAGACTTTCTATTTCACCTTGGAATTCCTTTGCTAACTTAGCATCTCCAAGTATTATAAATTCTGTACAATAACCAAATTTAATATCAATTTCTTCAGTACCTTTAGCAACAGTATTATTTGATACACTTGAAGTCAAATCACTCATTTCAGCTTGAATTCCATCTTTTAATGCTTCAAACATACCTTGAAGTATTATATAAAGTCCCATTCCACCTGAATCCACCACTTTAGCTTTTTTTAGTGCTGGTAGTAATTCTGGAGTCCTATCTAACATTTCTTTAGCTTTAATTGTTACTTCTTCCATAAAGCTTACTAATTCTTTTTTATCAGATACAACTGCAGCCTCTGCAGCAGCTCTTATTACTGAAAGAATAGTTCCTTCTGTTGGTCTCATTACTGCCTTATATGCGGATTTTGATCCTTCCTGAATTGCAATAGCAAACTCAATAGAGTCAACTTCCTTTTTTCCTTCTAATCCTTTAGAAATACCTCTAAGTATTTGAGATAAAATAACACCAGAATTTCCTCTGGCACCCATTAAAGCTCCCTTAGCTAATTTTTTAGAAATCTCTCCTATAGAATCTGTATCTAAATTTTCAATTTCCTTAACTGCTGCTTTAAAAGTCATAGACATATTAGTTCCTGTATCACCATCTGGTACTGGGAATACATTAAGTGCATTTACAAAATCACTTTGCTCTAATAATCTATTACTAGCATTTACAACCATGTTATAAAAATCACGGCCGTTAATTTTTGTATATTCCATTTAGTTTTAACCTCCTAAACTCTAACCGCTTGCACATTTACTGTTATAGCTGAAACCTTAAGTCCTGTATAATTTTCAACACTATAACGAACTTTTTGAATTATGTTATTGGCAATTACTGATATCTTAGTACCATATTCAACCATAACGAATAATTCTATTTGTAATTTATCTTCATTAGTTAATTCTAATTTTACACCTTTACTTAAATTTTCTATTCCCATAAGCTGCCAAAGTCCTTCACCAGCATTTTTTGAAACCATCCCAACAACTCCGTAACATTCCATTGTTGCTAGGCCGACAATTTTAGATAAAACTTCTTCTGAATAATTTATATTACCATTTTCGTTTGAAAATCCAACCATTCATATTCCTCCTAAATTCTACTATCCTATCTTTATATTTTATATTAGAACAAAACTTTATTCAAGTATACGACAAATATATATTGTTAATTATAATTTTTCCATAATAATTAACAAATCCTCTTGCCTATTACATTTTCCTGTGTTATAATTTACTCTGTCCTATTGAAGATGATTATCTTTGCAATATAAGGAGGTGTTTTCTAATGGCAAGAAGATGCGAAATTTGTGATAAAGGTGTTGTAGCTGGAGTTAGCTATAGCCATTCACATCGTCAATCAAAGAGAACTTGGGCTCCTAACATAAAGAAAGTAAAAGCTTTAGTTAACGGAACACCAAAAACTGTTCATGTATGTACAAGATGCCTTAGATCTGGAAAGGTTCAAAGAGCAATATAGTTCATAATAAAAAATGCAATTGTTATCCCAATTGCATTTTTTATTTTACTTAATTTAATTCAAGGTGATAAAAATGCTTAATATTTTCACCTTATGTATCTATTGTTTTTTTCTAAAAAATTTTATTATACTTGATAAAAATTTAGGTAATTTAAAAGCTATTATTTTCATTCTCTCATCTCCTATTGATTATTAATATAAAAAACATCTTAAAATTTAAACAGTCTTATTATAATAATATTCAATTCTCTTAGGAAATGTTCCAATTTTTAAATAAAAAATAGGCAAATTTTAATTTTTTTATTTAGAAATCTGCCTATTTTATATTCTATATTTAATTTTTCTAATCAATCCCTTGAATGAAGTATTAATAATTCTCCTGAATCATAACTTATTTCTATTGGAGTATCTATAAATTCATTACATATGGCACGTGGGGCTAATAAACTCATATCATAGCTTTCTAATATATATTTACCACCTATAATTTCTAAATTAGTCACCTTATCACTTAAAGCATGAAAAGATATATTATCTCCATAAGAACCATGTAATATCATTTTATTATGTCCAAGATAAATTCTGTTATTGTCATCTATAATCTCTAAATCTATACCTTTTTCCTTAGCAATCAAAAGCAAACCTATATTACCAAGCGTATGGTCCATTCTAGTTCCTGTTGCTCCAAATAAATATATTTTTTCAGCCCCTCTTTTGACAGCTTCCATTAATGCAATTTCTGTATCTGTATAATCCTTTTCAGGTGGAAACTCCAATATTTCTTTTATTTTTAATCTTGCTTTATTTAAAATTTCTTTATTGGCAGAATCAAAGTCACCTATAAGCAAATCAGGGATAATATTATAATTGTATAAACACTCGCAACCTTTATCTGCTGCTATAACAAAATTAACTCTACTTAGATAATCTCTTAACAACTTTTCTGATGGCGGATTTCCTCCACTTATAATTGCTGAAATCAACTTTTTACCCCCTTAGAGCTTTTATATTTTCGCTGATTTCTCCTTCATTGAATACAGCTGAACCTGCAACTATTACATTAGCACCAGCTTCTATAACTTCTCTTACATTGTGTTTATCTATTCCTCCATCAACTTCTATTAATAATGAAGGATTAACTTTGTTACTCATTTCCTTTATTTCTCTAATCTTATCTAAACAATATGGTATAAATTTTTGTCCTCCAAATCCAGGATTAACAGTCATTATCAAGACCATATCTAAGCTTGGAATCAAATCTTTTAATACAGATGTTGGAGTCCCTGGGTTTAATGAAACTGCTGCTTTTTTGCCTTTTGATTTAATATAATTAATTGTTCTATCTATATGTCTATCTGCTTCATAATGAACAGTTATTATGTCAGCTCCTGCTTCTATAAAATCATCTATGTAATTTGATGGATTATTTATCATTAAGTGAACATCAAATACCCTTTGTGTTCTATTTCTTATTGATTTAATTACAGGCAATCCAAGTGATATATTGGGTACAAAATTTCCATCCATTACATCAATATGAACAAACTCTGCTCCTCCCCTATCTATTCTTTCTATGTCCTCTCCTAATTTTGAAAAATCTGCTGATAATATTGATGGTGCAATTTTTACCATTTATTTTTTTCCTCCTCCATTATTTCTTCTAATGTTTTTATATAAAAATTATATCTATACCTATTAATTTTATCATCCTCTACAGCTGTTTTTAAAGCGCACCCTGGCTCTTTGTAATGAAAACATCCTCTAAACTTACATTTATCATTATACTCACTAAATTCAGGAAAACAATATTTTAAGGACTCTTTATCCATTAAATCTTTTATTTCTAATGTAGAAAATCCAGGAGTATCCACTATATATCCATCAGCCACTTCTATAAGTTCACTATGTCTTGTAGTATGTTTTCCTCTTCCAATCTTTTCACTTACTTTACCTGTTTCCATGTGTTCATTGTCAGAAAGCTTATTGATTAAAGTTGATTTTCCTGCCCCAGAAGGTCCGCAAAAAACCGTAGTATTTCCTTTCATTTTTTCTTTTAACCTTTCAATTCCAATACCTGCTTTAGCATTTATATAAAGTACTTCATAACCAATATCATTTATACGCTTCTTTATTTCTTCCCGCTCTTCTTCTGACACTAAATCAATTTTATTTAAACATACTACAACTTCAATATCATTATGTTCGCATAAAATCAAAAATTTATTTAATAAATCAAAATTTATGTCTGGATTTTTAACTGCAAAAACAATAAATGCTAGCGAAACATTTGCAACTGTCGGCCTGATTAATTCTGACTTTCTCTTATGGATTTCTTCAATAACGCCTTTTCCTTTTTCTATTTTAATCGTAACATTATCTCCTACCATAGGTTTTATATCCATGTGTCTAAATTTACCTCTAGCCTTGCATTCTATTATATCATTTTCTGTTTTGATATAATAAAAGCCTCCTATACCCTTTATTATTTTGCCATTCATATTTTTCCTCCATTATCATATATATTATATACTTCTTGTGTAAATAATCTAAATATTAATTTTCCTACATAGTTTTTATAAGAATAAAAGATTTAATGTATAATACTATCAAATAAATATAATTATTTAATAAATTATCAAATTCATCTTAAATATAATTTTATTATAAAAGGAGAGGTTTTTTTTAGCAACCTCTCCTTTTATTTTATTTATTAACATTTCTAACTTGATGCTTTACTATTAAATGTTAATTGTTAGTTACCCTTTGTGCTGTTAAATGGACTTGTAGCAGTATTTCCTGTTCCTGGCGTAGTTTTTGTTGTATCCGTTGATGTTCCTCCTGGCCCAGGCGTAGTTCCTTTATTTGGTGTAGTTCCAGGCGTAGTTCCTGGTGTTTTATCAGTAGTTCCAGGTTTTTGAGTTCCTGGTGTTGTTGGGTCAGTAACAGGAGCTTCTTGTTTAGCTACATATTTTCCTACTTCTATAGTAATTGAAGTTCCTTGTTCTACATTTTTATTTGCTTCAATGGATTGACTTAATACCTTCCCATCTTCACCTTGATTTTGTGTTTCTTTCTCTTTAATACCATACTTTAACTTAGCGTCAAATAGGCTACTCTTAGCACCTTCCACATCTAAGCCTAATACATTAGGAACTTTTGAAAACTTAATTTCTGGCCCTTTACTTACAACAAGAGTTACTTTAGTTTTTGAATTAACCTCAGTATCTTTCTTTGGTGTTTGATCCTTAATTTGTCCCTTAGGTATATTATCACTATAATCTTCTGAAGACTTTATATTGTCTGCTTCAATACCATAAGATTTTAAGATAGTTTTAGCTTCATCTAAGTCTCGACCTTCTAAATCCGGCATTTTATTATTACCCTTGCTTCCAGAACTTACAATAACTCGGACTTCACTTTTTTCTTTAACCATTGTATCTGCATCTGGTTTCATTTGGATAATAGTGCCCTCTGCTGCATCATTAACTTCTCTATCAGCTTCAACTAATTTTAGATTTAAAGCATCAAGTTCTTTTTTCGCATCATCAATATTTTTTCCTACTAAATTAGGCACTTTAACTTCTTTGGTACTAATACTTCCTCCGGGAATTGCCATTTTATATGCTGCAACCCCTAATCCAGCCAATAACAATATTAAAATTACTCCTACACCAATTTTAATAAATTTGCTCTTACTTATAAAACCTGATTTTTCATCATCTTCGTCTTCATCATAATAATCATCTTCATCATATTCGTCATACTCATCATTAATCTTAGCTTCCTGTTTTGATATTTGTTGTGTTACGGCTGACATTATAATTGTATGATCATCATTATCTTCATTTATATTAATTTTTGCATTAGGATCATCCTTTATTTTTTGAAGATCTGCAATCATTTCTTTAGCTGTTTGATATCTTTTAACAGGTTCTTTTTCCATAGCTTTTACAATTAATTGACTTAAACTATCTGGAATCTTTGAATTAATATTTTTAGGTGGTACAACTTCCTCTTGAAGATGTTTTAATGCTATAGTTACAGCTGTATCCGCTTGAAATGGTAGAGTTCCTGTAACCATTTCATATAATACAACTCCTAACGAATATAAGTCTGTTCTACAATCTATAAAACCGCCTTTTGCTTGTTCTGGAGATAAATAATGAGCTGAGCCCATTATTGTACTAGTATTTGTAATAGTTTCAGAATTTGCTGATTTTGCTATTCCAAAATCACTTACCTTCATAATTCCGTCTTCAGTTACAAGAATGTTTTGAGGCTTAACATCTCTATGGATTATATTGTTTCTATGAGCACAATCTAAAGCTCTTGCAATTTGCATAGCAACAGATATTGCAGTTTCGTAATTCATTTTTCCAACTTGCTTTATTATATCTTTTAATGTTTTTCCTTTTACATATTCCATTACGATGTAATTAATACTATCTTGAGTACCTACATCAAGTATATTAACTATATTGTTGTCAGATAGAGTTGCAATAGCGGTTGCTTCTCCTTTAAATTTTTCAACTATATCAGCATTATCACAAAATTCATTTTTCAATATTTTAACAGCAACAAATCTATTTAATTTATTATCTCTTGCTTTAAATACTTGTGACATTCCGCCTTCGCCTATTTTTTCTAACAACTCGTATCTGTTTCCAAGTACAATTCCATCCATAATTATATATCTCCTCCAAACAACAATACTGTTATATTATCTCTGCCACCATTTGCTTTTGCTAAAGCCACCAGCCTATCAGCGCTTTTTATATAGTCTTTTTCTTCAGTGATAATTTGCAGAATTTCTTCTTTAGTCAGCTCATTTGTTAATCCATCTGAACACAATATGTATAATTCATATTCATTATTATCTAACTCAAAAACATCTACTACTACAGAACTACTAGTACCTAGAGCTCTTGTAATAATATTTTTTTTAGGATGATTTTCAGCCTCTTGTTCGCTTATACTTCCACTGTCAACAAGCTCTTGCACTAAAGAATGGTCTTTAGTGATCTTTTTAATTTCATTATTCCTTATTGCAAAGCAACAACTATCGCCAACATTAGCAATATGTATAAACTCTTTAGTAATAAAACAGACTGTGACTGTTGTTCCCATTCCACTTAATTTCTCGTTTGTATTAGAAAAATTAAATATATCTGTATTAACCTTTTTAATGGCTTCCTCTATTAAATCTCTTGAATTTGAAGAAGAAAATTTTTCATCAACATAACTCACTATTCTTTCTGCTGCCATCTGACTTGCAACTTCTCCAGCGTTATGTCCACCCATTCCGTCTGCTACAACATAAATTTTAAACTCTTCCTTCTCTAAATAAGAGGCAAAATCTTCATTTAATGTTCGTTTTAATCCCACATCACTTACTAAGCCTACCATTTTACTCTTCCCTCATTTCTTGGGTTTCCATATAACTTCTTCTAAGTTGTCCACATGCTGCATTAATATCGCTTCCCATTTCACGCCTTGTAGTAACTTCAATACCAAAACTCTTTAATATCTCAGAAAAATCTTCTATTGACTTCTTCGAAGACCTTTTAAAAGAATTTTCTTTTATTTCATTTACTGGTATTAAATTAACATGGCAAAGCATTCCTTTTAATAATTTTCCTAATGCTTTTGCATCTTCTTTACCATCATTTACATCTTTAACTAATGCATATTCAAAAGTAATTCTTCTGTTTGTTTTATTAACATAATATCTACATGCTTCTAATATTTCATTAATGCTATATTTATTTGCTATAGGCATAATTTCTTTTCTTTTTTCATCACAAAATGCGTGTAGGGATATTGCAAGTGTTATGCTAAAATCTTTATCTGCCAATTCATATATTTTAGGCACAATTCCACAAGTAGACAATGTTATATGTCTTTGCCCAATATTTAATCCATATTCTGCAGAAACCACTTCCAAAAATTTAACTACATTTTCATAATTATCTAGAGGTTCTCCACTTCCCATAAGTACTATATTAGATATTCTATCTCCAATATAATTTTGGACTACAAGCACTTGTGACAAAATTTCTCCTGTGGTTAAATTTCTAATTCGTCCCTCTAAGGTAGATGCACAGAATTTACATCCCATTCTACATCCCACTTGAGTTGATATACATATAGAATTTCCATGTTTATATCTCATAAGTACTGATTCAATTAAGTTTCCATCTTTAAATCCTAATAAAAACTTTTCAGTTCCATCTATTTCAGATTTATAAACTTCTATTACCCTTGGTAAATCAATAGTAAAGTTTTCTTTCAATTTAGATATAAGTGATTTAGGAAGATTTCTCATATCATCAAATTGATTTATCCCTTTATAAATCCATGATAATATCTGTTTTCCTCTAAATGCACTTTCATCATTTTCTTTCATCCATACTTTAAGTTCTTCTAAAGTATAATCTAGTAAATTGTCCATATGTCCACCTACTATTATCTTTTTTCTAATTTTGCCACAAAGAATCCATCCATATTTTCGTTTGGCAGAATAGTTAAAGATCCATTTTTGTTGTACATTAAATTATCTTGCTTACCAATAAAGATTTTTTTCACTGCACAGTCTTTATGTTTATTAACAAACCAATCAATATTTTCTTCATTTTCTTCTTGATTTAATGTACATGTTGAATAAATCATAATACCACCAGTTTTTAAATACTGCCATGCATTTTCCATTATATCTCTTTGAATTGGTATTATTTCTCTTAAATCATTTCTTGATTTATTCCATTTAATTTCTGGTTTCTTTCTTATAATTCCAATTCCCGAACATGGAACATCTATTAAAACTCTATCGCTAGCTTCCACTAATTCAGGATTTAATTTAGTAGCATCGTGCGCCTTAACTTCAACATTAGTTATACCTAGTCTATCACAATTTTCTTTAATTAATCCAAGTTTAGACTCATGAATATCATAAGCTAACACTTTTCCTGTATTTTGAAGGATTTCAGCAATATGAGTAGTTTTCCCCCCTGGTGCACTACATAAATCAACTACTGTCATTCCTTCTTCTAATTCCAATAAAGGTGCTATAACCATTGCACTTTCATCTTGAACTGTAATTTTACCTTCTATGAAAAGTGGATTAGTTTCTATAGATTTTCCACCTTTAATTGAAATTGCTTCTGGACAAACTGCTCCTTCTTCAATTTCATATCCAAGTTCTTCTAACTTTTCAAATACTTCATCATAATCTGCTGTCATTCCATTTACCCTTACGCTGACTTCTGGAATCACATTTAATCCTGACATTATTTTCTTTGCTAAATTTTCTCCATATTGCTTTATTAAAAGTCTAATCATCCAAGGTTCAAACGAAAACTTATAAGCATATTCATCAATTTTATTTCCTAAAACTTCAATATCATCTGGATTTTTAGTAAAACTTCTTAGTATTCCATTTACTAATTTCGAATCATTTTCTGAAATTTCTTTAGCCTCTTCTACAGCTTCATTACATGCTGCATAGCTTGGTATTTTATCCAAGAAGTTCATTTGATAAACTGCTACTCTTAAGATATTTAGAACGTCCTTATTCATTAATTTAATATCTTTTACAAAATTTGAAATTATAATATCTAAAGTTTTCTTTCTTCTTAAAACTCCATATACAATTTCAGTTAACAACGCTTTATCTTTTTCATTAAGTTCTACTTCATTTAATTCTTTTGATAGAATTATATTAGAGTATGCTCCTTCATTTAAAACTCTACCTAATATCTTTACTGCTAATTTTCTACAATTCATACGCTACCTCTTTTTTTAATCATTACTATTGTTTATAGCAATGAGTCTTATTAAATTTGATACTGCCATTAGAGTTGCAGCTACATAAGTCATTGCTGCTGCATCTAGTACTTTTTGTGCATTCCTAGTTTCATCACCATATAATATACCTCTTGATTTTAATATATTCAAAGCCCTAGTAGAAGCATCAAATTCAACAGGTAATGTTATTAATTGAAAAATCACTACTGAGGAAAATAAAATTATACCTAGCCATGTAAGCCCTTTAAACCCTAGTAAAATTCCTATGAAGAATAATATCCACGATATACCTGATCCAAAATTCACAACAGGTACTATAGAATTTCTTATTGTTAACGGCGCATACTTTTCCTTATGCTGAATCGCATGCCCAACTTCATGAGCTGCAATTCCTGCTGAAGATATACTTCCTCCGGAATACACTTCTGGTGATAATCTTAATATTCTGCTGGAAGGGTCATAATGATCTCCTAATTTTGAATTTATAACTTCTATTCTCACATCATTAAGTCCAGCTTCATCCAACATCATTCTTGCAATTTCCTTACCAGTATAACCATTCATAGTTCTAACCTGACTATATTTATTATATGTGCTGTTTATTTTAGATTGTGCCCAAAATGAAATAATAATAGCCGGAATTAATATTATCATTGTAGGGTCAAAAATTGGATAAAAGTGCATTTTTCATCCCTCCATTATCCTAAAACTATATTTTTTTCTATTTCATGCCCATTTATATATTGTTCTATAGTTAATGGCTTTCCATTTGGAAATTGTACTTTCTTTACAATAAGTACACTATCTTTACACGCTATTTTTACCCCATTTTTATTTACATCCAATATTGTCCCTGGCTTACTAGATGATTTTTCTTCTGAAACTTCTGTTTCATATATTTTCATTCTTTCCCCTTTATAATCAGTGTAAGCTATTGGCCATGGATTTAATCCTCTTACTAGATTATGAATTTCATTAGAACTTTTATTCCAATCTATATTTGCAAGTTCTTTATCTAGCATTTTAGCATAAAAAGTTTCATCCGGTTGTTTTTCTGGGACAATACTGCCACTTACAATTCCATCTATGCTTTTTATTAAAAGATCTGC
Organism: Clostridium sp. C2-6-12; assembly: GCF_009928485.1. Classification (GTDB taxonomy): domain Bacteria; phylum Bacillota; class Clostridia; order Clostridiales; family Clostridiaceae; genus Clostridium. The sequence goes on from NZ_JAABNP010000025.1 coordinate 84,231, forward strand.
TCCCCTTACCATTAATATATCATGTAACTCTCCACTTGTCATATTATCAGTAATTTCCACTTCATCCTTAAGGATCATGTCACCAGTATCAATTCCTGGATCCATAAGAATTGTGGTATTTCCAGCAACCTTTTCACCTTTTATTACTGACCACTGAATCGGAGCAGCTCCTCTATACATTGGAAGCAATGATCCATGAAGATTTATACATCCATACTTAGGTATATCAAGAACTTCTTTAGTCAAAATCTGTCCAAAGGCTATTACAATCATCAAATCAGGTTTTAAATCTTTTAAAGTTTGAATTAATTCTAAATCTGCTTTAAGCTTTACAGGCTGATAGATTGGAATTCCATGCTTTAACGCTTCTTCTTTAACTGCTGAATATGCCATTTTCTTGCCTCTGCCTTTTGGCTTATCAGGCTGAGTAAGTACTGCAGTAACATTATATTTTTCAATTAATTTCTTTAAAGACGGAACTGCAAAATCAGGAGTACCCATAAATACTATATTCATTTCTTTTCCTCCTGTCATCAATTATTTTTTTACTCTATCAATAAATAAAGTTCCATTTAAATGATCATATTCATGTAAAATAGCTCTTGCGAGTAATTCTTCTGCTTCAATTTCGAATTCTTCACCTTTTTCATTTAAAGCTCTTGCTCTAACATAATTAGGTCTCATAACTTCTTCTGTTTCTCCTGGTAAGCTTAAACAACCTTCTTCATCTATTTGTGAACCACTTGTTTCTATTATTTCAGGATTAATAAATACTAATGGACCTTCTCCAATATCTACTACAAATAGTCTCTTTAAAATTCCTACTTGCGGCGCAGCAAGACCAACTCCATCTGCATCATACATAGTTTCCTTCATATCTTCAATTAAAGTCAATAATCTGTCATCTATTCCTTCAACTTCTCTACATCTTTTTCTTAATACGTCATCTCCAAATTTTCTTATATTTCTTAATGCCATCTTTGCATCCCCCTACTATGTCATATTATTAGGATTAATATCTATACTAACCCTTATTTCATTATATACACTCTTATTTAATAGATAAAGTGTATCTTTTACTTTTTCGCTAAAATCATCATCAAAATTTCCTTTTATGATAATCTGCCATCTATAATTATCCTTTAATTTTGTAATAATACACGGAACTGGACCTAATATTGTTAGTCCTTCCACTATTAATTTTTTCAAATTAACTTCCAAATTATACATGAATTTTTTTAGTTTTTCTTCAAATTTTGAAGATCCATTAATTAATAATATTTTACCAAAAGGAGGATTACCCATCAACCTTCTAATTCTTATTTCTTCCTTAAATAAACCTTCATAATCTTCTTCTCTAGCATATTTTAAGCTGTAATGGTCTGGAGTATAACTTTGAACAATCACTGTTCCTTCCTCTTCACCTCTACCTGCTCTTCCTGCAACCTGAGTTATTATCTGATAAGTCCTTTCAGCAGCTCTGTAATCTGGCAGATTAAGAGACATATCTGCTGCTAAAACACCTACTAATGTAACATCTTTAAAATCAAGTCCCTTTGAAACCATTTGAGTTCCTATTAAAATGTCTGCTTCTCCATTTTTAAAAGAATTATAAATGGACTCATGGGAATTTTTATGTCTTGTAGTATCCACATCCATCCTTAATACTCTTGCCTTTGGAAAATACTTTTTTACTTCTAATTCAACTCTTTCAGTTCCCGCTCCAAAAAATTTAACATATTTACTGTTACATTTTGGGCATTCTTTTCTTACTTTTTCAGCTCTACCACAATAATGACAAATTAGATATCCATTTTTGTGATATGTCATTGAAACATCACATTCAGGACATTTAAATACATAACCGCAGCTTCTGCATGATATAAACGTAGAGTAGCCTCTTCTGTTTAAAAACAAAATCACTTGCTTTTTATTGTTTAAAGTTGTTTCAATTTGTTCATAAAGCTTTTTACTAAATAGAGAAAGATTTTTATTCTTTAATTCCTGTCGCATATCTACGATTTGCATTTCAGGCATCTTTTTACCATTAACCCTCTTAAGCATTTCAATCAAAGTATATTCTTCCTTAAGAGCCTTATAATAGCTTTCAATACTAGGTGTTGCTGAGCCCAAAACCAATTTGCACTTTTTAATTTGGCACAAAAATTCACTTACTTCTCTTGTATGGTACTTAGGGTTATGCTCTGACTTATATGTATTTTCATGTTCTTCATCAATAATAATAAGTCCAAGATTTTGAAGTGGTAAAAATAACGCACTCCTTGCACCTATTACTAATTTAGCCTTACCTTCTTTTACTCTATACCATTCATCAAATCTTTCCCCATCATTTAATCTACTATGAAACAAGGCTACATCTTCGCCAAATCTACCTTTAAATCTTTCAATCATCTGTGGTGTCAATGAAATTTCAGGAACCAAAACAATAGCACTTTTACCTTGATTTAATATTTCTTCAACCAATCTCATATATACTTCTGTTTTTCCTGACCCTGTCACACCTTTTACAAGAAATTTTAACTGTTTACTTTTTAATATTGTATTCAAGCAATTTTCTTGCTCTTCAGTTAATAATTTACTATGATCATTTTCATAACTACGTGTATTGTATCTATAAACAACCTGATCTTCCACTTTTAAAACTTCTTTTTCTATAAGCTTATTTAATGTATATAAAGAAAATTCCCCATTATTAGTTATTTCAGTTTTTGTATATATTCCATTATTATTTAATATAAAGTTATATAACCTTATATAATTTTCTTTTTTTAACTCTTCTGTATTAATTTCTTGATTGATATAGATTACTTTCTTTTTTTTATTTTTCAAACCTTTCATAATACCAACTGGAATCATAAGTCGAACAGCATCAATATATTTACAAAGATATTTCTGCCTTAAGAAATTAATCATCTTAATATCATCCTCGGTTAAAATAGCTTCATCATCACACAAACTAATAATATCTTTAACTTTATAATTGAAATTTACAGATTGATCATCAAGTAATGAATATACAAAGCCTTCAATAGGCTTATTTCTTTGACCAAAGGGAACCTTAACTCTAAAACCTATATCTATTTTTTCAATAAGTTCATAAGGTACTTTGTATGTAAATGGTCTATCTATTTCCACAGCGTCATTATTTAAAATTATTTCAGCATACATAATATTTACACTACCACCTTACGCCCAAATTAATCATTTTCATAAAAACCTCATATAGTAATAAAGAAGCGCAAAATTCTAGCGCTTCTCAAGTATGATATCAAATAAATTACCTGCAATTTTTTCTTTACTCATCTTATCTAAGTACATTTCTTTATCCTTAGATAAAATTACTACTCTATTGTCCTCTGATGCAAAACCTGTATCTACTGCAGTTATATCATTTGCTACAATATAATCTAAATTCTTTCTTTGAAGCTTAAGTCTAGCATTTTCTATCAAATTCTGACTTTCTGCTGCAAAGCCAACTAAAATTTGCTTTTCTTTTCTATTCCCTAGTTCCATTAAAATATCATTATCCCTAACAAATTCAATGCTCAAATCACCTTCACCTTTTTTTATCTTTTGATCACTGTAATTTTTAGGTTTATAATCAGCAACAGCTGCCGACTTAATTACTATATCAGCATGCTCAAATTGCTTTATAACTTCACTTTTCATTTCTTCATTGGTTGAGACTTTAATAACATTAATATTTCTAGGAACCTCTATATTAGTTGGTCCTGTTATTAATGTTACATTAGCACCTCTATTTCTTGCTTCTTTTGCAATTGCATATCCCATTTTACCTGTTGATCTATTTGTAATAAATCGTACTGGATCAATTTGAGCAATTGTAGGTCCTGCTGTTACAACAACATTTTTATTTAACAAATCTTTTTTTTCATTAAGTTCCATTAAAACTCTGTCTACTATAACATTTGGACTTTCAAATTTTCCTGCCCCAGTTGTTCCACAAGCCATTCTTCCTTCAATTGGATTTATAAATTCATATCCAAAAGACTTAAGTTTTTTTATATTGTCTTGAACTATAGGATTTTCATACATATTGGTATTCATAGCAGGCGCAAAAATAACCTTAGCCTTAGTTGCCATTATTGTAGTAGATAACATATCATCTGCAATACCATTAGCCACTTTTCCTATTATATTAGCTGTAGCTGGTGCTACTAAAAGCACATCTGCTTTTTGTGCTAAACTTATATGTTGAATTTCCCATGCCCTTGGTTCTGCAAACATATCACAGATAACCATATTTTGACTTAAGGATTGAAATGATAGTGGAGTGACAAATTCAGTAGCTGACTTTGTCATAATAACATCAACATTAATGTTTTGCTTTACGAGTAAACTTACAATTTCTAAAGCTTTATATGCAGCAATTCCTCCACTTACTCCTAATACTACATTTTTTTTCATCTTATTTATGACCTTCTTTTACAACAATATCATATTCAAGTGCATCTTGATCTATTTCATTAATTGCAAGTGTTAAAGGTTTCTTTGAGTTCATAGAAATCTTTGGACTAGAACCGTCAATTATTTGTCTTGCTCTTTTTGATGATAATATTACTAAAGAATATCTATCCTTTGTCTTTTCTAATAAATCTACTACTGATGGATTAATCATAGAGTTGTTCATGTATAATACCCTCCTTAGAATCTAATATACTTTCTTTTATTCTATCTACTCTGCATTTTTCGGCAGCTATTATAGCTTCTAGTTTTTGAACAGCAATATCTACTGTATCATTAACTACAGCATAATTATATTTAGAAATATAATTTATTTCTTTATATGCAGATTTGAATCTTTTCATTAAAGACTCAGGCGTTTCACTGCCTCTTTTTATGATTCTTTGTTTTAACTCCTCCATAGATGGTGGAAGTATAAAAATAAATACGCCTTCTTCTGTATTTTCTTTAACCTTTAGGGCCCCTTGTATATCTATTTCTAAAATAACATCTTTCCCACTTTCTAATATTTCTTCAACATTAGACTTAGGTGTGCCGTAGAAATTATCATATACTTCAGCATATTCAAGAAAATCATTATGAGCTATTTTTTCTTTAAATTTTTCTTTTGATGTGAAGTAATAATTAACACCTTCAACTTCACCAGCTCTAGGAGCTCTTGTAGTTGCAGAAACAGATAAAGCTACATTATTATTTCTTTCTAGAAAACTTTTGCAAATCGTACCTTTTCCTGCCCCTGAAGGCCCTGATATAATTATTAGTAATCCTCTCCCTTTATTATTCATTATTCATCAACCTCGTCAACAGATACATCATCTTTTGTAGCCAATCTATGAGCTACTGTTTCAGGTTGAACTGCTGATAATATAACATGATCACTATCTGTTATTATAACCGCTCTTGTTCTTCTTCCATAAGTAGCATCAATTAGCATCCCTCTATCTCTAGCTTCTTGAATAATTCTTTTAATAGGTGCTGATTCTGGACTTACAATTGCAACTAGTCTGTTAGCAGAAACTATATTCCCAAAACCTATGTTTATTAACTTGATTCCCATTTTATTCCTCCTAATTATTCAATATTTTGAACTTGCTCTCTAATTTTTTCTATTGTATTTTTAATTTCTATTACTTTATTAGTCATACTTATATCTGTTGACTTAGATGCAATGGTATTTGCTTCTCTATTAATTTCCTGAATTATGAAATCTAATTTTCTACCAATTGGTTCTTCTAAATCTAAAGTACTTTTTATTTGGCTTAAGTGACTTCTAAGTCTTGTTATTTCTTCATCTACAGCTGCTTTGTCTGAAAGAATTGCTACTTCAAGAGCTATTCTGCTTTCATCAATATCAACGCCTGATAATAACTCACTTAATCTTTCCTCAAGTTTCTTTTTATAGTTTTTAGGAATAATATCTGACAATTTTTCAATTTCTTCAACATATGTTTCTATCATTTGAACCTTTGATAAAATATCTTCCTTTAATTTTTCCCCTTCTTTTATCCTCATTCCATCCATTAAGTCAAGAGCTGATTCAATAAGTGGCGAAATTTCCTTTAACATGTTATCTAGATTTTCTTCTGGTTCTTCCAAGGTAATTACATCAGGTAATCTTGCTATTCTTGTTGTAGATATATCATCTATAACATATAATTCATCACGAATTTGTCTTAAACAGTCATAATACTCCTTGGCTAACTCCATATTTAATTTTGGTTTTCCAGCACTGTTTCCATAATTTTTATAATTTATAAAAACATCTACTTTCCCTCTATTTAACCTTTTACTGATTATATTCCTTATCTTCTCTTCTAAAGCAAGCATAATCCTAGGCATTCTAATATTTACATCCAAATATCTATGATTTACACTCTTCATTTCTACAGAAAAGCTTAAATCTCTACCTTCTTCGCTTTGAGCCCTACCGAAGCTAGTCATACTCTTTATCAATTTTACACCTCCTTTAAGTGAGATAAGTGAGAGTCCAAATCTATCATTTGGTTCCTCGAACTTAGTTAATTTGCGCATGCAAATTAACTTCCTTATAACATATTAATCAATAATATATCAACTCAATATACAGTGTCAACACTTTGTTCACAAATTATTAACATTTACAAACAAATAAATTATCAACTCCCATAATAAATTATTAATGCATTCTTTTATCAAATGCCATAGAATTATCTCTCTTATATCATTACATCAAAAAAAGAATTACTTAACAACCATCTAGACTGATTGTTAAGTAATCCCTTATATTGGATCTTATTTTTTGGCAGGGCGGCGTATCCTGCATCTCTGATTACTAGGTTTAGCGCGTGAGGAGCCTTTCTCACCTCAAAAATAAGTTTTCTAAAAAAAATTATATACTCTTTTTTAATTCAGAATTTTCTACTTCTACTAATCTTCCTCTACATATTCTTGCATTCATTTTAGAATGTGTTATAGGATACATGGTTGCAACAAAGATATATTCGTCTTCCAGATCAATTTCAAGCCCTAAAAGCAATATAATATTATCAATAGTTTTTATAAGTTCAATAGATCCTCCTGCTGTTCTACGATAATCTACCCCAACATATTCAGGATCTTTTATTATCTTTTCTATAATATCTATTATATTTTCTTTCATCTTTTTGGTGAATTGTCTTCCATGTCTTTTTTTAATATGGTTTATAACTCCAGGAGAGGCGTAAACTGTTCTCGGTAATTCAAGCTCTAAGAGCTCACTAATAGAGTTTTTTATTTTACCAACCTTCTTATAAGCCTTATACTCTTTTTTCATAGATACCCCTCATTTATATCCTTTTTATTATTATACCCCAAATTTATGTATTATTCTACTTAGTTAACCATTAAACCTAAAAAAACTATTGATTATACTATACTTATATTAAACTATTTACAAATAAAATTCACTTTTAAATAGCGCTATATATGTCATACATTTGACTAGCTTTTATAAGAATAAGGCATATAAAAACTAACAGATTTACACCTCAACCCATTCTTTTCCATATGCCTAAAATTAAAACTTTTATTTATCTTCTTAGAGTATTATACATATTAATCCGCCATTACCCTCATTAATAATTTTTTGGAGAGTTTTTTGGATCTTTACTTGTACATCTTCTGGCATTTTATATAGCTTATTCTGTAAGCCTTCTTTGACTAAAACCTCTAAAGATTTTCCAAACATGTTACTTTGCCAAAGAAGCGCTGGATCTGTTTCAAATTGATCAAGAAGACCTTTAACTAATTCTTCTGACTCTTTTTCCGATCCCATTATAGGACTTATTTCTGTTTTTATATCACATTTTATGAAGTGAAGACTTGGCGCACTTGCTTTTAGTTTAACACCATACTTATTGCCTTGTTTAACAATTTCAGGTTCTTCAAATTTCATTTCTGCAAGCTGTGGAGCAACTAATCCATACCCATTTTCCTTCACATCTTCTAATGCATCCTTAACTTTATCATATTCAGTTTTAGCATAAGTTAATTCTTTTATTATACCAAGAAGATCACTTTCAGAGTTAACTTCTAAATCACATATTTCACTTAGAACTTTATAAAAAATCCCATCCTTTGGCTTCATGAATACTTTTGCCATTCCTTTTCCTAAGTCGACTTCCTTTACTGCAGCAGTTCCCATAAAGTCTTCATTTTCATAGTCGTTCAAACAATATTTTATATCCCTTACTCTTGAAACATCTTGACTCATACTTTGAATTATGTTGAAAAAATCTTTTTTTAGCCAATGGTTGCATTCTAATTTTTCTAACCATTCAGGCATATCTATATTAATTTCTTTAATAGGAAATTCTTTAAGTACATGTTTAAATAAATCTTCAATATCTTGTTCCTCCATATTATAAACATCCATCACTTGTACTGTTACATTGTATTTATCTTCTAATTCTTTTTTTAAGATCTTTGTATCTTGAGAATTAGGTTTATTAGTATTAAGAACTACTATAAATGGTTTGTTTATGGTTTGCAGTTCATATATTACCCTTTCCTCTGCATCAACATAATCAGCTCTATCTATACCTGTTATACTTCCATCTGTAGTAATTACAAGCCCTATTGTAGAATGATCCTTTATTACTTTTCTTGTTCCAATTTCAGCTGCATCCTCAAAAGGAATTTCATAATCATACCAAGGTGTATGAACCATTTTATTTTCTTCACCATCTAAATAACCAAGTGCTCCTTTTACTATATACCCTACACAATCCACCATTCTAACCTTAAATTTAATTTCATCCCCCAAATTTATTTCCACGGCTTCATTAGGTACAAATTTAGGTTCTGTTGTGTGAATATTCTTTCCAGAACCACTTTGAGGCAATTCATCTTTTGCTCTTTCCTTTTTATAAGTATTATCAATTTTAGGTATTACCATAAGATCCATGAATTTTTTAATAAATGTAGATTTCCCTGTTCTAACTGGACCTACAACACCTACATATATGTCCCCTTGAGTTCTATCAGCTATATCTTTGTATATGTTAAAATCCTCCATGTAATTCCCTCCTATATTCTTTTTACCAATATATATATATTCATGGAGGAGGTAAAATATACACATATAAAAAAAGTGCGCAGCACAACCAAGAACTTAATTAAAAAAGCAGCTATGCTGCAACCAAAGAACTTAATTAACGAACTCCAATATGAAGCAATCCACCTATAACAAGAATAGCTATGCTACAATTCGAACTTCTCTGCAACCAAAGAACTTTTTTATAAACCTCTAATCACTATAATGCGATATAGAACTTATCAAGCACAACCAAGATCTTTTCACCTATAAAAAAACAGCTATCACTAACTAACAACTCTTCATATGCACAAAAACATCAATACTTAAATCTTCCAAATCGAGTAGGAGCTAAATAATTATTTTATTTAGCGTCCTCTCACACCACCGTA
>NZ_JAABNP010000102.1 GCF_009928485.1 Clostridium sp. C2-6-12
AGGAATTTCGCTACCTTAGGACCGTTATAGTTACGGCCGCCGTTTACTGGGGCTTAAGTTCACACCTTCGCTTGCGCTAAGCATTCCCCTTAACCTTCCAGCACCGGGCAGGCGTCAGCCCCTATACATCAGCTTACGCTTTAGCAGAGACCTGTGTTTTTGTTAAACAGTTGCTTGTGCCTATTCTCTGCGGCCTGATTTCTCAGGCACCCCTTCTCCCGAAGTTACGGGGTCAATTTGCCTAGTTCCTTAACTGCAATTCTTCCGTCGGCCTTAGGATTCTCTCCTCATCTACCTGTGTCGGTTTGCGGTACGGGCACTACTTCTCTCTCTAGATGCTTTTCTTGGAAGCATGAAATCAGATACTTCGGTTCCGT
>NZ_JAABNP010000026.1 GCF_009928485.1 Clostridium sp. C2-6-12
AGGTGGGTCAACTTTGCTCGTAAAAGGTGGGTCAGTTTTAATTGTAAATCAACACAAAGAATAATATTAAATACAAAAGGAATCATGAATGATTTAAGCGAAGAATTATTAGAATTTCTAGGTTATGTAGAAGATTCAACAGATGATAAAGTAAAGCATGTTAAAGGAAATCTTGTTAAAAGTATACATAAGAGAGTACAGGAAATTAAAACTATAAAAGAATTATTTAAATGATAACTATATAATTAATTATATGAGGAGAAAACAACTAATGAATACTGTAGTATATCTAACAAGACATGGACAAACAGAATGGAATATTGAAAGAAGATTACAGGGGAGAGGAAACTCGCCTTTAACACAGGCTGGAATTGCTAGAGCTATGGAGCTTCGGGACAGGATTAAAGATATAGATATTGATATTATATATTCAAGTCCAATAGAAAGAGCATTAGTTACTGCTAACATAATTAAAGGGGAAAAGAAAATAGAAGTTATAACAAATGATGGGTTAATGGAAATGTGCTTTGGTGATTATGAAGGTAGAAGAACAGACGAAGTTATGAAAGAAAATCCAGAATGGAATATTGATTTAATTATGAATGGTGATGTTAATTTATGTGCTCCAAATGGTGAAACATTAAGAGATGTTAGAACTAGAATAAGTGAAACTATGGATAAGTTGATAGAGCAAAACAGAGGAAAAACTATTTTTGTAGTAGCTCATGGAATTACACTAAAGGCTTTAATGTATTATTTTAAAGATGAAGAAGTAAATACAGAAGTTATGGGCCAAGCAACTTTAACAAAGATAACTGTAGACAAGAATAATAATTTTAATATAGATTTTAAAAACGATGATAGTCATTTTACAGTAAAAGGGCAAAAATTAGGATGGTAAATTAATATAGTTGTTAATGATGAAAGTATAATGAGTATTGTAGATGAAACTGTAATAAAGGTTTCTAAAGAGGAATTTATAAAGAAACCTATAAAAAGTATAAAAGAACTTCTCAGAAAATGAAAATAAATTAACCTGGTGTATTCATATTGATACGGAATGTGCTAGGTTGTTTTTTTACTGATAATAAGAACTTATGTGCGTATATAATTCGTAGGATTGGAAATAATTAGAGTATAGATCTATGAGGGGAAAAGTGTATTTATTCAATATTGAAATATCACTAAAAATAGATTAATATTTAAAGAAAGTAGTGAGAATATTGGCAGTTGATAGTGAACACATAAGTTCTGATGAAATTATAAAAGTTAGAGTGAATAAAACTTTAAAGGAATTAAATTTAGAAGATGATTTCCTCTTTGCAAAAGTTATGAGCGATAAGGAAATATGCAAGGAATTATTAGAAAAGATTTTAGAAATTGAAATAGAGAAAGTAGAAATGGTTGAAGAGCAAAAAACTATAGATTTATTACTTGAAAGTAAAGGTATTAGACTTGATGTCTATGTTAAGGATGAAAATAATACAATATATAATGTTGAAATGCAAAGAGGAAAGCATAAAAATTTACCTAAAAGACTAAGATATTATCAGGGAAGCATAGATTTAGATTTAATAAGCAAGGGTGAAGATTATAGAAAACTTGCAAAAAGTTATATAATATTTATTTGTACTTTTGATTTGTTTGAAAAGGGACGGCATAAATATACTTTTCAAAATATATGCTTAGAAGATAATAGTATAATATTAAATGATGAAGCGCAAAGAATAATATTAAATACAAAAGGGATCATGAATGATTTAAGTGAAGAACTATTAGAATTTCTAGGTTATGTAGAAGATTCAACAGAAGATAAAGCAAGGCATATTAAAGGAAATCTCGTAAAAACTATACATAAAAGAGTTCAAGAAGTTAAAGATGATGTTTCAATGGAGGTGGAGTACATGACTTTGTTAGAAAGAGATAGAGAGAAAATTGAAGAAGGAATAGAAAAAGAAAGAGAAAACTCTAGATTAAAGGATATAGGAAGAGTTAAAAACTTACTTACTAAAAAATTTGGGATTTTAAGTAATGATTATAATAAAATAATAGAAAATTTAGATAGTGATAAACTGAATTTAATTATTGAGAATATTTTAGATATAGAAAATGTAAATGAGGTAGAAAAATATTTCTAAAGCTATTCATAAAACGTAGATGGGAAAAAATAGTAAAGATTAAATTAAATGATGAAGCACAAAAAATAGTATTAAATACAAAAGGAATAATGAATGATTTAAGTGAAGAATTATTAGAAGTTTTAGATTATGTAGAAGAAACGACAGAGGATAAAGTAAAGCATGTTAATGGAAATCTTGTGAAAACTATACATAAAAGAATTCAAGAAGTTAAAAATGATGTTTTAATGGAGGTGTACATTCTGAAAAAGTGCGAAGCACAATCAAGAACTTACATGACTTTATTAGAAAGAGATAGAGAGAAAATTCAAGAAGGAGTTGAAAAGGAATAGAAAAAGGTGAAAAAAAGAAGGTATTAGAAATAGCAGAAGAAATGCTAAAAGATAATGAACCAATAGAAAAATAATTAAGTATTCAAAACTTAGCAGGGAAGAAATATTAAAAATTAAGATTTAAAAACTAGAAACGCAAAAAGCTATCTAGAAAGGGATGGCTTTTTTTATTTAGACAAGAACTTATGTGCGTATATTATTTGCCGAATTGGAAATTATTACGGTATAGGCATATGATTACTTAAACATTTAACAGCCAATTTAAAAATAAATCAAACTAATATATAATAGAATTATATATTAGTAAATATTGATTACTCATTTTAAATTTTTAATTATAGAGGGGGACATAAAATGAATTTTGAATTGGTGGAAATTAGTGATAATAATGTTAGTGGAGCTTGTTTTCCAGACTTTTTTGACGATTGTAATCCGACTGAAGAGCAAGATTGTATGCCAAATGGGTATCCAGATCCAGAACCGGATGATGGAGAGGATATATATTAGTATATGAAAAGCTATTTTGCACTAAATGAAAATGTAATATTAATTCATGGGGCAAAGCGTGGTTTACTTCAAGATTTAAATTGTAGTAGACTTTTTTCTATAGATAGCAATTCAAAATATTATCTAAATAAGCTTTTAAATGGTGAATCTGTGGAAAAGGCTTTGGCAGAATTGACAGCAGAAGAAAACAATAGATTTAAAAAATATTTAGATTTACTCATTAGTGAAAATTTGGGGTATTATTGTAGTGAAAAAATAGTGTCTGGAAATTACACTAAGGAAAAGGTTATTGATAGAAAATTATCTACTGTATGGTTTGAATTACGAAAAGCTTGCAATTTAAATTGTTACCATTGTTATATGGATTGTAATAGTAGCAGCGATAAAGGTTCAAATTTATTAAATGTTGAGGATTGGAAAAGAATAATCGATCAATTGAAGAAATTTAAACCTAAAAAGATAATTTTAATTGGTGGCGAACCACTATTATTTAATGGAATTATAGATATTATTGATTATTGCAGAGAAATATGTTCGGAATCAGAATTAATACTTTACTCAAATTTGACTTTATTAACAGAAAAAATAATACAAGCCATTGTATTGAATAAGGTTAAAGTAATCACATCAATTTATTCAAATAAAGCAGAAATTCATGATAAAATAACTAGAAAAGATGGAAGTTTTAATACTACAATATCAAATATAAAGAAGTTAAAAGAATTTGGAGTTTATGTTAAAGCTAATAGCGCAGTAATGAGTTATAATTTTAATAATATTTCAGAAATACAAGATTATATATATGAATTAACAGGGGTTCGCAGCAAAATAGATATAGTAAGAGATGTTGGAATATCTAAAAAAAATTTAATTCCATCGGAATTAGAAACTAAATTTCAAAGAATTAGAAATAAACCTAATTTTAAGCCTATAAATGAAGCACAGTTTTTAAAAAATTTCTCGGGAAATAATTGTTGGCAGGGAAAGATAAATATTACTTGTGATGGTTATGTTTCTCCATGCATAATGGGAAATGATTTTATAGACAAAAGGTTTAATGTTAGAATAAATGATATGAATAGTATTATTGATGACTATTTGATTACAAAATTTTGGAGTGTTTCAAAGGACGTTATTAATGAATGTAAGGATTGTGAATATAGATATGTTTGCAATGACTGTAGGCCAATATGTACTGAAAATGGAGATATTTATTCTAAAGGAAAAATGTGCAATTATAATCCATATTTAGGTGAATGGAAAAAGTAGCTAGGCTTTGGCAAATATATAATGTTACAAGGTGCAAACTAAATTTGTACAGCGGTTATATTTTTATAAGTATAAATTTAGAAGAAGAGATGATTACAATGACTAAGCTGAGATTTTATATATTTAAAAAGTCTCAGCTTTATTATGTTATACTAATAATTGTAAACATGATTTTTATAATTTATAATGTTAAAAAGTGGTGGTGGGATTTTGAAAGAAGGAATTTATGAGCAAGTTATTAATAATGAAATAATAAGTGAATTAGAAGTTTTAGATATAAATAATCTTTTAATATCAAAGGAAGATATAGATAATGAAGAAGCTAAGGTGATTTTATCCCAGTATATTGAAGGTGTAATAAGAAAATCTCTTAATTATATTAGAGATAAAGAGAAAGAGGATAATGATAAGTTATTAAGGCAAATTGAAGTTTGCAACAAGATAATTAGTATTTTAGCTAAGGAATCTAATGAAGAGGATATTAAAAAATATAAAATTGATGAAAGCGGAGAACTATTAACTTCACTTTACTTAAAAATTAATAATAAAAGAGCTATTAATGAAGGAAAAGCAGTAAGACCTATAACTTCAATTTCTCAAAGTTCTTTATTTACTGGTTCCATAATGGAGCCGAATATGCTTAGTGAATTGAATAGAGAAATAGTATCTTGTGATTCAATAGATTTGCTTATATCTTTTGTTAAATGGAGTGGACTTAGGTGTATTATTGATAGTTTAAAGGAAGCAACTAATAATGATAAAAGACTAAGAATAATAACCACCTCATATATGGGGGCAACAGATGCTAAAGCTATTTATGAATTAAGTAAACTTCAGAATACTGAAATTAAAATATCTTATGATACTGAGAGAACCAGGCTTCATGCTAAAGCTTACATGTTTAAAAGAGAGACAGGCTTTACTACTGCATACATAGGATCATCTAATCTTTCAAATGCTGCTTTAACTTCTGGACTTGAATGGAATATTAAAGTTACAGAAAGAGATTCTTTTGATATTATAAAGAAATTTGAAGCTACTTTTGAAAGTTATTGGAATGATTCAGAGTTTATTGATTATTTAGGAACTGACAATGATAAAGAAAAATTATCTAATTCCTTAATGAAAGAAAAACATGCTGACGAGTCTCAGTTTAATTTTCTTTTTGATATAAAACCTTATTCTTATCAAAAGGAAATACTTGAAAAGCTTCAAGTTGAAAGAGAAATATTTAAGAAGTATAAAAATTTAATAATTGCAGCTACTGGTGTTGGTAAGACTGTAATTTCAGCTTTTGATTATAAATGCTTTTGCAAGGAAAATAAAATGAGCAATAATAAATTATTATTTGTGGCTCATAGAGAAGAGATATTAAAACAAAGTAGAGATACTTTTAGGGCTATACTTAAAGATAATAACTTTGGAGATTTAATGGTTGGAAATAATATTCCTACTTCATTAGAGCATTTATTTGTGTCTATTCAAAGTTTAAATAGTAAAAATTTATATGAAATAACGTCAAGTGATTATTATGATTTTATCATTGTAGATGAATTTCATCATGCAGCAGCTCCATCTTATCAAAATTTATTAGAGTATTATAAGCCAAAGATTTTACTTGGACTCACTGCAACTCCTGAAAGAAATGATGGTGCAGATATTTTTAGATATTTTGATGATAGGATTAGTGCAGAAATAAGGTTAAATGAAGCAATTAACAGAAAACTATTAAGCCCATTTCAATATTTTGTTGTTACTGATACCATCGATTTATCTAAGCTTAAATGGGGTAGAAGAGGTTATGATATTACAGAATTAAGTAATCTTTATACAGGAAATGACCTTAGAGTAAAGCAGATAATAAATAGTTTAAATAACTATGCTACTGATTTAAATGAAACTGTCGGGCTTGGATTTTGTGTTAGTGTTGAACATGCTAAGTTTATGGCAAAAAGCTTTAATGAAAAGAACATACCTTCAATAGCCTTGCATGGTGATAGCAAAGATAGTGAAAGGTCTGATGCAAAAAGAAAATTAGTAAATGGCGAAATAAAATTTATTTTTGTAGTAGATTTATATAATGAAGGTGTTGATATACCTGAAATTAACACTATTTTATTTTTAAGGCCAACTGAAAGTTTAACTGTATTTTTGCAACAGTTAGGAAGAGGTTTAAGGTTAAGCGAAGGGAAAGATTGTTTAACTGTATTAGATTTTGTAGGTCAAGCACATAGAAATTATAACTTTGAAGAAAAATTTAGAGCACTTATAGGGAAAACTAATCACCCAATTAAAGAGTATATTGAAAATGGATTTTTAACTTTACCAAAAGGCTGTTATATTCAACTTGAAAAGCAATCAAAGGAATATATTTTAAGAAATATAAAATCTTCAACAAATAATAAAGCAAATTTGATAATTAGATTAAAGAACTATACATTGGAAACTGATTTGGAATTGAATTTAGAAAACTTTTTGAATTATTATCATCTATCTTTAATAGATTTTTATGGAAAATCAGGTGATAGAAGCTTTTCTAGAATGCTAGTACTCGCAGGATTAAAAGAGGATTTTCGTGAAGAACAAGAAAATGAAATAACAAAGAAATTAAAGAATTTATTCAGCATTAATTCTAGAAGATTTATTGATTTCATCTTAAGAATTATCAATGATAACAGCTTTTATAATGATGATTTAAATGAAGAAGAAAAATTAATGTTAAATATGATGTATTATACATTTTATAATGAGTCGCCAGAAAAACAAGGTTTTAAATCAATAAAAGAAGGTATTAATTGTTTATTAAAAAATGAAAATATGATAAAGGAAGTCGTAATTATATTATCATACAACTATAATAATATTGATTTTATAGATGAGAAAGTGGAACTTGGATATCCTTGTCCTTTAGACTTACATTGTGAATATTCAAGAGATCAAGTTATGGCAGCTCTTGGGTATTTTAATGATAATAAAAAGCCAGCTTTTAGGGAAGGTGTAAAATATTTTGAAGATAAATCCTTGGATATATTTTTTATTACTTTAAATAAAAGTGATAAAGATTTCTCACCATCAACACTTTATGAGGATTATGCAATTAATGAAAATCTATTTCACTGGCAAAGTCAAAGTACAACATCTGTAGAGAGTGCAACAGGAAAGAGATATATAAAACATAAAGATTTAAATAGTAAAGTAGCTTTATTTGTTAGAGAAAGCAAAATTCAAGATGGAATAACTGCACCATTTACTTATTTAGGCTTATGTGAATATGTAAGACATACTGGAAATAAACCAATAAGTTTTGTATGGAAGCTGGAAAAAGAAATACCAGCTAAAATCATAAATAAAGCTAATAAGACAATAGTAATTTAAAAAATAAGGCTCATGGACTTATTAGTTTGTCTAATGTGATTAAAGATTAATATTAGCTGAGATTTTCTTATATTTAGAAAATCTCAGCTTTAATCATTTTATGTAAATTTATGATATAATAGACATAAAGTGAAACTTGATTCAGGTGGGGTTTGATCCCCATCTGAATCTTAGTTGAACTTATCCAGGAGCTAGCAGCCGTAACATTCCCACTTAAAGAAGAGGGAATGTTACGGCTGCTAGCTATCGGATAAAATATTGGAAAAACATAGAAAGAGTGATAGCAGTGAAAGACACAATAAATAGGATTAGAAAATTCCGAAATGACAGAGAATGGAGTCAATTTCATACACCAGCAAATTTATCTAAAGCAATTTCAATTGAAGCTGGAGAGCTTCTAGAAGAATTTTTATGGGATGATAAAAATTATAATAAAGAGCATGTACTAGAAGAGCTTGCAGATGTTATGGTTTATTGTATACATATGGCTGATTCTTTAGGTGTGGATTTAGAAGAAATAATTAATTCTAAAATGGATAAGAACGAAAAGAAATATCCAGTAGAAAAAGCGAAGGGGAATAGTAAAAAGTATACACAACTATAAAAAGCAGCTATGCTGCAATAAAGAACTTTTCACAACTATAAAAAGCAGCTATGCTGCAATACGGAACTTTTCTGCAATAAAGATCATTTCATAACTATAAAAGGGGCGTTTAAAAGTGATTGTATATGAAGCTAGTAAAAGAGATTTTATGAATCATGTTACTAATGATGAGATTAGTATTTTAATAGATAGAGAATATAAAAATAAAATAGGGAAATCTAGAGAAAATGAATTTAAAGCATGGGATAATTCTATGCTTTATATGTTTAAGGCACTTAATACTCATGATATTCCAGATGAATGTGGAGTTGCAATTGAATATAGGATTCCTGCAACTTCTAGAAGAGTTGATTTTATTTTAACTGGACTTGATGAAAATGATAAGGAAAATGTAATTATTGTTGAACTAAAGCAATGGAGTGAATTGGAAGAAGTCGTAGAGGAAGATGCAATTGTAAAGACTGTAATAAATAGAAGCAAAAGAAGAACCGCGCATCCATCCTATCAAGCCTGGTCATATGCTAGTCTAATTGGAGATTATAATGATTCTGTTGAAAAAAACAATATAAAATTACATCCTTGTGCTTATTTACATAACTACATAAAGCGAGAAGAAAATGATCCTTTAGAAAATGAAGTTTATAATAATTGGTTACATAAGGCACCTGCATATGCTAAAGGTGATGTCATAAAGCTTAGAGAATTTATCTGCAAATATGTTAAAAAGCCTGATCATGGAAAGGGAATATATTATATTGAAGGTGGCAAGATTAGACCTTCAAAATCACTTCAAGATGCACTTAAGGTTATGATTGATGGAAATGAAGAATTTATCATGATTGATGATCAAAAGGTTGCCTTTGAAAGTATTATGAGAACTGTTCGTGATTGCATTAAAAATGGTACTAAGAAAACAATAATTGTTGAAGGAGGACCAGGAACAGGCAAGTCTGTTCTTGCAATTAATCTTCTTGTTAAGATATGTAACATGAACTTAAACTGTCAGTATGTAACTAAAAATGCAGCTCCTAGAAATGTATATTGTGAAAAGCTTAAGGGAAATTACACTCAAAAATACATTAATAATTTATTCAAAGGATCAGGCATTTTTACTGAGACTACAGAAAATGAAATTGATGTTTTGGTAGTAGATGAAGCTCATAGACTTAACGCTAAATCTGGTATGTTTAAAAATATGGGAGAAAATCAAATTAAGGAAATTATAAATACTGCAAAAGTATCTATATTTTTTGTTGATAATAATCAAAGGGTTACTATGGATGATATAGGCAGCATTGAAGAAATTGAAAATCAAGCAAAAGGCTTGGATGTTAAAGCTAGAAAATTAAAACTTACTTCACAATTTAGATGTAATGGATCTGATGGATATGTGTCATGGCTTGATGATATTTTAGAAATTAGTGAAACAGGCAACTTTGATGGCTTTGAATTTGATTTTGATTTTAAAGTATTTGATAATCCAAGTGAAATGAGACAGGCTATAGAAGAAAAAAATGAAATAAATAATAAGGCTAGACTAGTTGCAGGCTATTGCTATGAATGGGCAACTAAAAAGAAAGAAAACTACAATAAATATGATATAGAATTCTCAGAATATGATTTTAAAATGAAGTGGAATTTGAGCAATAGTTCCACTTGGGCAATTGATAAGGAATCCATAAATGAATGTGGTTGTATCCATACTTGTCAAGGACTTGAATTTGATTATGTCGGAGTAATAATAGGACAGGATTTAAGATTTGAAAATGGAAAGATAATAACTGACTTTTTTAAAAGAGCAAAAACAGATAAGAGTTTAAATGGAGTCAAAAAGTTATATAAAGAAGATAGCGAAAAAGCTCTTGAAATAAGCGATGAGCTTATTAAAAATACATATAGGATTCTTATGACAAGGGGACTTAAAGGATGTTATGTATGGTGCGAAGATGAAGCTCTTAGAAATTATTTTAAAGAACGCTTAAATTCTTTTAGTAGCCAAATTGGGGTAAAGGAAATTGATGAGAATAGAGTTTTAATTATTGAAAATAATTTGTTGTAAATGTAATGTTATTTAAGCCAAGATTTGGTGCTTTAAAAATCTTGGCTGTTATTAAGTTATTTATATAAACCTATGTTCATACGAATATAGATTCAAATCTTTCTAGGAATATTGTTTCATAGGAATATATTTAAAAAGGTTTATAGGTTCATATTTAAATAGGATAGTATGAAAATATTTTTATAGTAAAATATAAAGCTATAAAAATAGGTATATATATAAATATTTATAGTAAACATGCGTGTTGGAATTGAATATAGCAAAAGGAGCATAAAAAAGTATGGAACAGCTAGTAGTTAATTTTAAGTATAATTTTTATCATATGACTGCAAAGAAAATTAACCTCAAGATGTATGCATATAAGATAATAATAGGTTAATATATCCTTAAATATGGTATAATAACTACTACATAAATCCCCCATGAACGGATGTGGAAAATATAATACAATTACAGAAAAGAGGTGTTGATTTTGAATAGAAGATTTAATACTACAGGTGTTTGCATTCCTCATTTGCATTATATGGTTGATATAACAAATAAGATAACCCAAATAAAAAGTATGGTTTATAGAGGAGATTATTTTGTTATAAATAGACCTAGACAATATGGGAAAACTACTACAATGTACATGTTAGAACAGGAATTAAAAGATGAATATTTAGTATTAAGTATAAGTTTTGAAGGTTTAGGAGACTTAATATTTGAAGAAGAAAAAACTTTTTCTAAAACAATATTAAAAATCTTTGGAGATAGTATACAGCTTAATTACGAAGAATATTCATCTAAACTTTATGAAATGTCAGAAGAGATTAGTGATTTAAATGCGGTATCAAAAGCTATTACAAATTTTTGTAAAATTGTTAACAAAGAGATTGTACTGTTTATTGATGAAGTAGATAAAAGCTCTAATAATCAGTTATTTATGAGCTTTTTAGGAATGCTTAGAAATAAATTTTTATTAAGGCAACAGGGTAAGGATAAAACCTTTTATTCAGTAATATTAGCTGGAGTGTATGACATTAAGAATTTGAAGCTTAAAATCAGAGAAGATGATGAAAAAAAGTATAATAGTCCTTGGAATATAGCAGTAAACTTCAATGTAGATATGAGTTTTAATTCAGATGAGATAAGCACTATGTTAAAGGAATACTCAGAAGATAAAAATGTGATAATTAATATTAAAGAAATTTCAGAAATAATTCATTTTTATACAAGCGGTTACCCATTTTTAGTAAGCAGGCTTTGTCAGATAATTGATGAAAATCAATTATTATGGAATGAAGAAAATATTAATAGATCAGTAAAAGAATTACTGCAAGAAAATAATACACTTTTTGATGATCTAGTAAAAAATATTGAAAATAATAATGAATTTAAAGACTATATATTTGACTTAATAATTAATGGTACGGAAAAGACTTTTAATATTCATAATACACTTATAAATTTAGGAGTTATATATGGATATTTAAAAAATATAGATGGAAGAGTAAAAATGTCTAATAGAATATTTGAGCAAATGCTTTATAATTATTTTTCTTCCAAGCTTGAAAATAAAACAGATATGTCAACATATAACTTTAAAGAAAATTTCGTAATAGATAATGGATTAGATTTTGAAAAAATACTTTTAAGATTTCAGCAGTTTATTAAAGAACAATATAGTTCTATTGATTCCAAATTTATAGAACGTGAAGGTAGGCTATTATTTTTAGCATTTATAAAACCAATAATAAATGGTGTAGGGTTTGATTTCAAAGAAGTACAGATTTCTGAAGAAAAGAGACTTGATATAGTAGTTAGCTACTTTACAAATAAGTATGTAATTGAACTTAAGATATGGAGAGGAATTGAATACCACAAAAAAGGACTAAGCCAGCTTAAGGACTATTTAGATATTCAAGGATTAGATAAGGGATATCTTGTTGTTTATAATTTTAATAAAGATAAAGAGTATAAAGAAGAAGTAGTACACTATGAAGGAAAAGAAATTTTTGTGGTGTTTGTTTAGATATGATAAAGGTACAATAGTATATCATATAATCCATAGATATAAGCTGAGGTTTCTTATTTTAGAAAATTTCAGCTTTAATTATTTTATAAAAATTTACGCTATATTAAAAATACAAAAAGATTGCATTTTTTAATCATAATTTGGGTAGAGTTATGATTAAAAATATGATAAAATAAGTTGTTATTAATATTAACTATTAAATAGTATTAATAATTTAAAATGATAATTACCATTAGGAGGAACATGATGAAAAGTGATTTATTAGAAAAAGGGGCAATATTACAAAGGGATAAGGAAACATATGCAATTGCTCCACATTTAACTGCTGGATTAGTAACTCCAGATATTTTGAGAAATATTGCAGATGTAGCTGAAAAATATAATGCAGCAGCTATTAAAGTTACAGGAGCTCAAAGAATAGCACTAGTTGGATTACAAGAAGAAGATTTAGATAATGTTTGGCAAGATCTTGGTATGGATCCAGGTGCAGCAGTAGGGTTATGTGTAAGAAGTATAAAAATATGTCCAGGAACTACTTTTTGTAAAAGAGGACTTCAAGATTCAGTAGCTGTTGGATCAAAATTAGATAGTTTATATCATGGAATGGAATTACCTAATAAATTAAAAATGGGTGTAAGTGGATGTCCTCATAGCTGTGCAGATAGTGCATTTAAGGACATAGGATTAATAGGAAGTGGAAAAGGCTGGATGTTCTATGTTGGCGGAAAAGGTGGGGCTAAGCCAAGAATAGGAGATAGAATAGCACTTTGCGTATCAGAAGAAAAAATATATGATTTAATTGAAAAAGTTGTTCAAGTATATTCTGAAAATGCAACAAATAAAGAAAGATTAGGAGATTATATAGACAGAATAGGATTAGAAGAGTTCAAAGGACAAATAGATCTTAATAGTTATTTATAAATCTCAAATGGTGTATAAGTTTTCTATGCAAACATATTTCATTTTTAATGATATTTAGTGAAAATAGTGTAATAAATGCTGTGTCTTTATGGATGCAGCATTTTTATTTATAAAAAATTAATCTAAGTAAGAAAAATTTTTGTTTAAGATGAGAACTTATGTGTATATTATTTATAGAAATGGAAAGAAGTTATACTTTTAAATATGTTATAATAATACATAAGTAGGTGATATATATGAAACAATTGAAAGTTAAAAAATTAGAAGAATATATGATTGATGAATGTGTAGATTTATATATGGATACATTTTCTAAGGAACCTTGGAATGATGAGTATGAATCAAGGCAGCAGGTAGTAAATTTCTTTGAAAATCATATTAAGAATAATTATTTTTTGGGGTATGTTGGAATCATTGATGAAAATATTATAGCTTTAAGTATTGGTATGAAAAAACCATGGATTAAAGGAATTGAATATTATATAGATGAATTTTGTGTAAGTTACTTGATGCAAGGACAAGGAGTTGGCAGTGAGTTTTTAAAAGAAATTGAAAAAATGATTAATGAAGAGGGAGTTTATAATATAATTTTGAATACAGAAAAAGAATATCCTTCTTATGATTTCTATATAAAAAATGGATTTGAAACTATTAATGATTTAATTGTCTTAGGAAAATAAAAGAAATTTTATAATTTTAGAGGAGAAATTAAATGAGTTTTGGGAAGCTAATTGGTATAGGTAATACTGCAAATGTTTATGAATGGGATAAGGACAAAGTGGTTAAACTTTTTCATTCAAATTATCCAAAACAAGCAATTGAAACTGAATTTCATAATGCTATGGCAATAAGAAATATGCCTTTTCAAAAACCAAAAGCATATGAAATGATTTCCCATGAAGGCAAGTTTGGAATTGTATATGATATGATAAAAGGTGAATCTTTATTAGATTTTGGGATGAAAACTGGTAATGTAGAGAGATGCTCAGAATATATGGCAAAGTTACATAAAGAAATACTTACTAATAAAGTTAGTGGTCTTCCAAACTATAAGGAATTTTTAAAGTCTCATATACCTAATATATTGTCAGCTGATGCAAATAGAAAAGAAGAACTATCAAAAACCATAGATGAATTACCTGATGGCGATATACTTTGTCATGGAGACTTCCATCCAGGCAATATACTTATATGTGAAGATAACTCAACTATTATAGATTTCATGAACATATGTCAGGGGACTTTTTTATATGATATTGCTAGAACAGTATTTCTAGTGGAATATACGCCTGTGCCAATGGATATGGAAAATAGAGAACAGGTTTTGCAATTAAAGAAAAAACTAGCTGACCTGTATCTTTTGGAAATGAAGGTTACTAGAGAAATGATACAAGATTACTTAGAAGTGATTATTGCCACTAGAGAAGGCGAATGTCCAAATGAAAAATCAAGTGTTATATAAAATATACATGAATAGCATATAGCAAGATATAAAATATAAATATAAGAATAATGCAAAAGAAAGGGTGAACTTAATGAGTGTGTAATACTCCTGTTTTAATATTTTGATAAATTGGAGTGAAGAACGTGATAAAAAAATTAAACCTAAACAAATTAGATGAAGTAATGAAAATTTGGCTTGATACAAATATAGAATCACACAATTTTATACCTAAGGAATATTGGATTAATAATTTTGATTTGGTTAAACAAATGTTGCCATCAGCTGATATTTATGTATTTGAAGAAAATAATATCATAAAAGGGTTTATAGGTATTATAGAACAAAGCTATATTGCAGGGATTTTCATAAAGAAGGAATTCCAACGAGAAGGAATAGGTTATAAATTAATAGAATACTGCAAATCAAAATACAAACATCTTGAATTAGATGTTTTCGAAAAAAATGAAGGTGCATTGAAGTTTTATCATAAGAATAACTTTAAAGTGCTAGATAAAAAAATTAATGAAGAAACACAGGAACTTGAATATACTATGATTTTTGAATCTAGTAATTTAAGTTAATATAAGAGTAAATAATACCATAAAATTGTGATGATTTATGGTATTTACAATTGTAAATTCCTGTTTTTATTGCACTATTATTTGTAAAGTATGTATGATTGACTTAAACATAAATTGTAACTTATAAGAGTATTAAAGAGGGGTTATAAGATAATATGGATAGAGAGATTACAAATAAAAGATTTTGGGAAAATGTTGCAAAGTGGTATACACCATTGCAGGAAAGAAAAAATGCAAGATTATACCAAGATTTATGTGAGGTTATATCAAAATCATTGGATAAGAATATGCAGGTTTTAGAATTAGCTTGCGGAACTGGACAACTTACGATTCCCTTATGTAAAAAAGTAGCTAGCTGGGAAGCAACGGATTTTTCAGAAAAAATGATCCAAGAAGCAAAGGTAAGAGCGGCTAACTTTCCTGTTACTTTAGCTGTACAGGATGCAACGAACCTCAAATATGAAGATGGAAGGTTTGATGCAGTAGTTATTGCAAATGCTCTTCATATTATGCCTGAGCCTCATAAGGCCCTAATGGAAATTAACCGTGTACTAAAAAAAGGAGGTTTGTTGATTGCACCCACATTTGTATATGATGGAAAAATCAATAAGCTACGGATTTGGTTAATGGAGAGGATTGGATTTCATACTTTTTACAAATGGAAGTCTCATGAATATATAGAATTCATCTCTAATAGAGGTTTTCATATAATTGATAGCTCTGTAATTCAAGGAGAAATGTTACCAGAATGTATATTGATTTGCAAAACAAATTAATATGTATTATAACTCAAAAAGGTAGTTCAAAGTTGAACTGCCTTTTTGAGCTGTATAAAAAATACTTAGACAATTTAGATAAAAAAGATTTATTAAAGATTTGTAAAATTATAGATTTAAGAAAAACTTTATGTTTCTATACAAATAAAATTAATAACAATAGTTTAATATAAGCTTAAAGATAGCTTGTCAAATCTCATAATTATTAAAAGGCGTAAATATATAAAAGAAATGAGGTAATGTTATTATGGTTAATACTTACTTTGTACCAAAAGAAGTAAATTCAAATCATTTAAAAATCATAGCAATTATTGCTATGGCCATAGATCATATTGCTTATGGTTTTGTGCCGGAGGGTAGTATTTTAGGTCAGATAATGCATACAATTGGTAGAATTACAATGCCTATTATGTGTTTTTCTCTTGCAGAGGGGTATCATAAAACAAAAAATCTAAAAAAGTATGTTATTAGATTGTTTATATTCATGATAATATCATATATTCCTTACCTATTTTTTACTACAGGAAAAATGCCCATATCATTTGATAACTCAAGCAATATATATTTTAAATTTCCAACTAGTGTTATTTATACATTGTTTATAGGAATTATATCCCTCATAGTATGGGATTTAAAAGAACTAAATAAATTTTTAAAAGCTTTAATATTGCTAGTTCTTTTAGATGCAGCAACTTATGGAGACTGGGGTACAACTTGTGTTTTATGGGTTTTGGTATTTGGTATTTTTTATGGCGATTTTAAGAAACAAATCATAGGGTATTTGCTTGTAGCATTTCCTTTGTTCTTAATTGTTATATTAATGTTTTTTAATATTATAGATGGAGTGTGGTGGGAAAAGATATATATTTTCGGATTGTTACTCCCAATTCCATTGTTATCAAATTATAATGGGAAATTAGGAGAGCATAATTTAAAGTGGCTGTTTTACGTATTTTATCCACTCCATTTGCTTATTATTGGATATATTAAATATATTGTGTTGTAGATTAGGAAGTATATAAATGAATATTGTTCATTGACAAATGAATAATATTCATTTATAATCCTAAATATGGATGGTGATTTACTTGAGGACAATTAAACCAATTGATGAAAGACGACAGGAAATATTAGATGGAGCTATGAAGCTTTTTAGTGAAAAAGGATATGATAGAACATCTATTTCAGATATTTCTAAATTTTTGGGAATATCTCAAGGCTTGTGTTATAGATACTTTAAATCAAAGGAAGAAATATTTGAAAGTGCAATTGATGAATATGCAAATAGTATAGCTGATGAAATGATAAAGGTAATAAAAATTCCAAACATGTCTCTTGAAGAAAAAATTTTAAGTAAGTGGAATTTTAATGATTTAGAGAAAAAAGAGGATTCCTACTACAGAGTTTTTCATGGAGAAAATTCAAAGCCGCTACATGACCGTATGTCTATAAATATTTGTAGAAAGGTTACTCCATATATTCAAGAAGAGATAGAAAAGGAAATTGCTAATGGAAAATTAAAAGTTGAAGACCCAGCAATGCTTGCATCTTTCTGTGTTTATGGACAATTAGGAATATTACTTGATACAAGTATAAGTGATGAAGTAAGAACTAATAGGATCAGTGAGTTTTTATTAGATTTAATAGGAAGATATAAAATATAATGAAATAATTAATCTTAGTGATTACATATAAAAGTCCCCACATGGGGACAAAATATTACAAATATAATGAATGAAATTCATTCACTAAATAAATTTTAGGAGGATTAAATCGTGAAAGAAGAAAAAGAAAAATCAATTAATCATTTTAACAGTACTGCAAAGGAGTATGATAACTCCTTTGATGGCAAATTTGTAAAGGTAATGTATGAGCCTTTATTAGAAGAAATAAAGGAAAATTCAGAAGGTAAATTACTGGACGTGGGCTGTGGCACAGGAAATATTCTTTGTAAATTAGTAAATGGAAAAAGAGAGCTATTTGGAATTGATCTGTCTGAAAATATGGTAAAAGAATGTAAGAAAAGAATGGAAGATAATGCAGAAATAAAAGTAGCAGATGCAGAGCATATGCCATACAAAGATAACTTTTTTGATGTATTAATTTGCAATGCTTCCTTTCACCATTACCCACATCCAGAAGAAGTGTTAAAGGAAATGAAACGAGTTCTTAAAAGTGGAGGCAGGCTATTGATTGGAGAGGGCTATGCTCTTCAACCCTTTAGAGCCCTTCTTAATTTATCATTTCGCTTTTCAAATAGTGGTGATTTTAAGAGCTATGGAAAAAATGAATTTATTAGAATGTTAGAGAATAATGGCTTTAGTTTAGCGAAAGTAAAAAAGACAAGCAGTCGTACAGTTTTATATATGGCTATGGCATAAGAAAGAATAAGAATATGAAAAAAACAGGCAATATGGTAGCTCGATCATATTGTCTGTTTCTAATTAGGAATTATATATAGTTAATATCTTTTCAATCTTCAGAGATATCAGTTCTTTTGAATTCATATAGTAATAATTAATAAATGCTAATGAAATTGTTTAAATAATGCTATTTATTTAAGCAGTGATTTTGATATAATATATAAAGTGAAATTAATAATAAAATGTTAATAATTACCGGAAAGGAAGGGTTATTAAGAATGAAATATTTAGTTTTAGACATTGGAGGCAGTGCTATTAAATATGCCCTAATGACAGAAGAATTGGAGTTTATTGAAAAAGGAAAAGTTCCAACACCTATGGACACTATTGAAAATTTTGTAGAGGCAGTAGGTGGAATATATGATAAGTATAAGGAGCAAATAGAAGGAATGGCTATAAGTATGCCAGGAGTTTTAGATAGTGAAAGAGGTTATGCTTATTCTGGAGGAGCTTTAGATTATAATTGTGATAAAGAAATTGTGAAAATTCTACAGGAAAGATGTAATACAAAAATAACTATAGAAAATGATGGTAAGTGCGCAGCTCTTGCAGAAGTTTGGAAGGGCAGCTTAAAGGATTATAATGATGGAGTTGTAGTTGTTCTTGGAACTGGTGTAGGTGGAGGAATAATTAAAGATAGAAAGCTTCATAAAGGCAGACATTTTTTTGCGGGTGAATTTAGCTTCATGACTACAAACATTAATGATCCAGAAAAATTTGAAAATTGCTGGGGAAATGTAAGCGGTTCAAAGGAATTAATCAGCGGTGTGGCAAAAGCAAAAAATATAGCTCCAGAGGAATTAGATGGCTTTAAGGTATTTGAATATGCAAACAATGGAGATGAAGAGGTTCTAAAAGTTTTAAATGATTTTACATATAAGTTAGCTGTTCAAATTTTTAATTTACAATGTGTTTTAGATCCTGAGGTTTTTGCTATAGGTGGAGGCATAAGTGCTCAAGACATATTGCTTGAATATATAAAAAAGAACATAGACAAGCATTATAAAATGTTTGAAAAGTTTAATTTCCCAAAACCTAATGTAGTACGTTGTGAATATAGAAATGATGCTAATTTAATTGGAGCATTATATAATTTTGTAAATCGTAATTAGGCCTTTTATAGATTGATTAGTTTGTTGTATAAATAATGAATGGTGAATGCTTTTGGAATAAGTGCTTCACCATTCATTTTTATATTGCTAAAGTTTAGTATTTAATTGATCTCTATATTGATTAGGAGAAACTCCATAAACCTTCTTAAAGGTTCTTATAAAATGGGTATCATTTTCATAACCAATAGCATCGCTAATATCTCGAATTCTTAAATCTGTTGAGGATAAAAGTTCAATTGCTTTATTTAATTTTAAGGTTTGAATCATTTCTTTAAAAGTATGTCCTGTTGTTGTTTTTATAAGCTTGCTTAAATAAGGTATTGAAAAATGAAATTCATTTGATAAATCATCTAAAGTAATAGTTTTATAATTTCCTTGAATATAAGAAATTATTGAGGCAAGCTGTTTGTTAGTCTTTTGGAGTTCTTGAGGTAATTCCACCTTATTAATATCATTCCTTAGTAAATTTGCAAAGAGTATCATTATTTGATTGTCTAAAATTTTGTTGCTGTATTTCTTATTTTCAATGTCTTCAATTATAATTTCACAAAGAATTTTCTTTATAGTAGGATTATTATTTGTGCGGAATATAATGTAGTTATTATAATTTTTAGTATATAAAATCTTAGTAAAGAACGCAGACAAGATATTTTCTTCGCTTAATACTTCTAAAAAGGTATCATTAAAGGTGCTTCTTCTGATTAAAAAATTCATAAGGACAGTATCATCGTAAATTCCAACAGAATGTTCAACATTAGGAGGTAAAATGTATAAGTCACCTTCATTAAAAATAATTTCATCTCCAGAAATATTTTGTTTAAAGCTTCCAGAGTATACATAACTCATTTCAAAAAAACTATGCTTATGATTAAATTCAGGAGTATATCTATAGTGTTTTAGTGCTATGACATTATGCTTTTTCTTTTCAACAAAAAGCAGGTCTTCTGGCATGAAAGAAGGATCAATACCATGGTCAACTCCAGGAATGAGAAGCCTTAATTTCTTTATATAGTCTATATCTAAATTTTCCATAAATGCTTTATAGGTATCAGGATTTTGTTTAGCTAAATAATATTTTTTATAATATAATTCGTCTTCTGTATATTCTCTTAAAAATTTATCTAATTCCTCTATGTTCATTTTTTACATCAATTCCTTTCTATAAATACAAAAAAACTATGAAAGAATTTCTTATAGATTTTTATTCTTATGTACTTTGAATTTATTATGTAAAAACTATAATCCTAAGATTAAAAAATGTCAGTTATTTTCATTAATTTATGTTATTGGTTTTAAGATGATTTTGAAATATTATATGAATATAGTGTTTGATTAACATAAAGTTTGGGCCCAGCTTGTAATCGATAACTTATGAATAAATAACTTATGAGTTATAAGTTAAGTAGGAGGAGAAATATGGATATAAATTCAAAGGCAAATGTTAATATTTCAGCTAACAGTGAAAATAATAAAGTTGGTTTTGGCGAAAAAGTATCTTATGGATTTGGAAATTTAGCAGGGAATCTTTTATTGACTACTGCAAATACCTTTATAAGTTTTTTCTATACAGATATTGCAGGAATTGCAGTAGCAACAGTTGGATTTATTTTACTTGCAGGAAGAATTCTTGATGGAGTTGCTGATTTAGCAATGGGGGCAATTGTTGATAAGACAAAAACTAAGCTTGGAAAGGCTCGCCCTTGGCTTTTATGGCTAGCTATACCTTATGCAGTTTCATTAATACTAATGTTTACGGCACCAGATTTAAGCAGTAACGGTAAAATTGTTTATGCATTTATTACATATATTTTTGGAATGCTTATGTTTACAGGAACAGCAACTCCATATAACGTTTTGAGTGCTTTAATAAGTCAAGATTCAAATGTAAGATCACAATTAAGTTCTTATAGAAGTATGTTTGGTTTTTTAGGTGCATTAATACTTAGTATAATT
Source organism: Clostridium sp. C2-6-12 (assembly GCF_009928485.1). GTDB lineage: Bacteria > Bacillota > Clostridia > Clostridiales > Clostridiaceae > Clostridium. Next base: position 21,512 of record NZ_JAABNP010000026.1, read on the forward strand.
ACAATGCCTTTAGTAAAGACTTTTGGCGATGGAAAAAGAGGATGGCTTCTTCTTGCAGTTGTATATGGAATAGCATCAGCGGTATTATATTTTATGTGTTTTAAGAATACAAAAGAAAGAGTAGCAGCACCAGTAGAAAATGCTGATTTCTCTTTAAAAGATGGATTAAAAACATTATTTAGAAATAAATATTGGGCAATTATTGTAGCTAGTATTGTAATCATATTTATATCAGCAGGGCTTGGTGGAGTAAATGTTTATTATGCTCAATATGTACTTGGAAATCCAAATTTAGTTGGAGTAATTGGAACAGCATCTTTTTTACCTATAATTGCAGGATCATTTTTAGCAGGACCTGTTCTTACTAAGTTTGGGAAAAGAAACACTGCTTTAGGTGGAATAATATTAACTATAGTTGGTTCAATACCTATGGCATTAGCTCCAACAAATATTACAATGATCATAGTAGGACTAGTTATTAAAGGGTTAGGCTCAGCAGGATTCTTAGTTTCAGCTTTTGCAATGCTTGGGGATACAGTAGAATATGGTCAATGGAAACATGGAATTCGTATTGAAGGCTTAACTTTTGCAGCAGAAGGTTTTGCTGCAAAAGTAGGTACAGGATTAGGCGGAGCAGTACTTGGAGCAATATTAGGTCTTGGTGGATATATTGGAGGACAAGCTACTCAAAGTGCTTCAGCAATTATGGCAATGAAGGTTTCCTTTGCATATGCACCAATTGCTGCATCAGTACTAACTGCAGTATTACTTTATTTCTACGATTTAGATAAAATATATCCTAAAATTATTGCAGAATTAAAGGAAAGAAATAAATAGTAACATAAATTATAATGGTTTGAACTTTAATTAGGCATTAAGTTATTTTAACTTATGCCTAATTATACATTTAAAAAATATATAGAATTCAATTAAATTTGCATATTTATTATTAATAATCTTTGTTTAAATAGCATTGAGTATAATAATACATTTTTAATTGAAATATACATAGATAGCTGAGAGGAGTTTTAGTATGCTATTTGTAAGAAACTTAAAATGTGAATATTTAGAAAATCCAACAGGAATAGATAGAGTAAATCCAAGATTGAGCTGGCAGATTATTTCTGATAAGAGAAATGTTAAACAGCAGCAATTTCAAATACAAGTTGCAACAGACGAAGAATTTAATAATATTGTATGGAACATGCATACCTTCTCTGAAAAATCAATTCATATTCCTTATGAAGGAGCACCTCTTGAAAGTAAAAAGCGTTATTTTTATCGAGTTAAGGTATGGATTAGCAAGGAAGAAGAATCTGATTGGAGTCATACTTCTTTTTGGGAAATGGGCTTGATTAATGCTTCAGAATGGAAAGCTGAGTGGATTTCTGTAAAAGAACAAAAAATAAATGAAGAGTTTAAAGCTAGAGTTCCTTTTAGCTGCTTTAAGAACTTTTCCATAAATAAAAAGGTTAAGAAAGCTGTAGTTTATGTGACAAGTTTAGGTGTATATGAACTTTATATAAATGGAAAAAGAGTTGGAGAAGATTATCTAACACCAGGTTGGACAGACTATAATTATCGTATTCAATATCAGACTTATGAGGTTTCCCATTTAATTAAAGCTGAGGATAATAAACTTAAGGCAACAATTGGAGAAGGCTGGTACAGTGGATATCTTGGATGGACTAAGAGAAAAGACATTTATGGAAGTAAAAATGCTTTATTACTTCAAATGCATATTTATTATGAAGATGGAACAAGTGAAGTTATAGCTTCAGATGAATCTTGGAAGGAAGAAAAGTGTAACATATTAATGTCTGACATATATAATGGGGAAATATATGATGCAAGTCAAAAAGAGGAAGCTGCTATAAACAGTAATTTAGTAATTGTACCATATCCAAAAACACATTTAATTGCTCAAGAAAATGAACCAATTAGAATACAAGAAGAAATAGAACCATTATCAATATTTAAAACTCCAAAGGGAGAGCTTGTATTAGATATGGGACAGAATATGGCTGGTTTTGTACGCTTTAAGATTAAGGGAGAAAAAGGGCAAAAAGTAACTTTAGTTCATGGTGAGGTTTTAGATAAGGCTGGAAACTTCTATAGGGATAATATTAGGGATGCAGCTCAAAAAGTCACTTATATCTGCAATGGAAATGGGGAAGAAATATATGAACCTCATTTTACTTTTCAAGGCTTCCGTTATGTTAAACTTGAAGGATTTTCAAAAGATATAAAGCTTTCTGATTTTACAGGGGTTGTACTTCATTCCGACATGGAGCCTATAGGAAGTTTTGAAACTTCAGATAAAAATATTAATCAACTTCAACATAATATTTTATGGGGACAAAAGGGAAATTTTATTGATGTTCCAACAGATTGCCCTCAAAGAGATGAACGTTTAGGGTGGACAGGAGATGCACAAATCTTTGCAAGAACTGCCTGCTTTAATATGAATGCAGCACCTTTTTTTAGTAAGTGGTTAAAGGATCTTTCTTGTAATCAAATGTCAGATGGTGCAGTGCCTTTTGTAGTTCCTGACATTTTAAAGGGGACTTTCGCTGATGGAATGGGATTAACTACTGCTGGTTGGGGAGATGCAGCAGTTATATGTCCTTGGACAATTTATCAATGTTATGGAGATGAAAGTATATTAATACAGCAATATGACAGTATGAAAAATTGGATTAATTATATTAGAAATCAAGGTGACAATGAATATCTTTGGGATACTGGCCTTCAGCTTGCAGATTGGCTTGCTTTAGACAATAAAGAGGGGGGATTTTTTGGAGCAACCGATGGATACTTAGTTTCAACTGCATATTATGCTTATTCTACAGGGATCTTTGCAAAGATAGCAAAAGTATTAGGAAAATTTGATGATTACAAATTATATAGCGAGTTATATACTTCAATAAAAGAAGCTTATATTAATAGATTTTTTGATGAAGCAGGTAACTTAACAAGTGAAACTCAAACTGCTCAAGTAATATCTTTATATTTTGATTTAGTACCAGAAAAATATAAAGAAAAGGTTGCTAAAAAATTAGTAGAATTAATAGAGAAGAAGAATATGCACTTAGATACAGGATTTTTAGGAACTCCTTATATTTGCCACGTTCTATCTGATAATGGATATGAAGAAGTTGCTTATAAGCTGCTATTTAATACAGATTATCCATCTTGGTTATATCAGGTGGAAAGAGGGGCTACAACCATGTGGGAGCATTGGGATAGTATTAAAGTTGATGGTTCCTTCTGGGATATAGGTATGAATTCTTTCAACCATTATTCTTATGGTTCAGTAGGTGCATGGATGTACCAAAATATTGGTGGTATTGATATGGTTGAAGCAGGGTATAAAAAATCAAAAATAGCTCCAAAGTTATCGGAGAAATTAAGTTATACTAAGGCTGATTTAGAAACTATGTATGGTAAAATATCAGTTAGCTGGGAAGTAGTAGAGGATAAGATAAATATAGATGTAGTAATTCCTCACAATACAACTTCAGTTATTACACTTCCTAAGGTTAAAAATATTGAAAAAATAAAGAAATATATTATAGAAACTTTTAATGAAAAAACATTGCAGATTGATTTAACTAATGGTCTTGCTGAAACTTACGTGGATACTGATTTCCGCTTTAAAGTTTTAGGTGATAATCTTTCTTTTGAAATAGGTTCAGGCACATATAGTTTTTCATATGAACATCTATAAAATATGCACCAATAAAAAAAGTGGCTATGCCACAATAAAGAACTATTCACCAATAAAAAAAGTGGCTATGCCACAATAAAAAACTTTTCACATATAAAATAAATTCTGAATTAAAACAGTTAAGAGGTTAATCAGAAATTCATTAAGTCAGAAAAATATATAACATAGTGAACAAGAAGTTTTTTGTTCACTATGTTTATTTTTACTTAAAATATAAACAAGCTTTTATATGAAATTTATAAATCAAAGGTAGAAAAATCTATCTGAAGATTTTCGTAAATATTAACTTTTACTTTATCATTAAAAGTATAGTACATAGGAGAATCATATCCACTATCTGCTAAAGTGTAAACATATATATTCTTTTTTATTGGATTAACAATCCAGTATTCTTTTACCTTGTAATTTTCATATAAATTTAATTTCTTAACATAATCAGTGCTAGGATTATTAGGAGATACAACTTCAACAATCATGTCAGGAGCATCAGTGCAGCCTTCATCATAGGACAAATAATCTTTATAATTATAAGTCTTTATCGGATCTATTAACATAATGTTACCTCCTTTTAGGACATTTATATAACTATAATTAAATTTTACTTAATATAATAATACTGAAAAAATCCAGGTTTTTAAAGTCTTTACAATAGATTTAATCTTTATTCAATAAAAAAATGTAAATAAATAAGCTTTTGACACAAAACTGAAAAAATTCACAGGTATAATAAGAATATACTAAAGATGGAGGTGTTTAATATGATGATTCTACCAATAATTTTAATTGCAGGCTCTGTATATTTTATTTATAAAGAAAGACAAGCAGGTAAATTACAGTTACAGCCGTGCAGAGTTGTAGATAATTCTTTAAATATAATAAATGAAAGATTTGCTCGTGGAGAAATAAGTGAAGATGAGTATGTCAGAATAAGAAGTGCATTAAATAATAGATAATCCAATGGTAGTCATGTAAAAGGAGGACGAGCAATTCTTCAGTTACATGGCTATTTTTGCATAAAGAGAGTAATTATGAATCTACATAAAATATTCATAATTATAAGGTACATTACCAATATAACAAATATTTTATATTTATATTGAGCATTAGATTTTTCAAACACTGAATAAATAATTGAAAAATTCAATATTATAAGTGTTTAATAAAAAGGAGGAGTTAAGTATGAAAAAATTTTTTGTAAGTGTAATTGGTTTTGTAATGATATTTGCATTAAGTTTTGACCTTATAAATTCATATATGGGAAATTATTTTCACAATAATTATAGTGTAAAAGCAGACAGTTTAGAAAAAATATCATTAAGCAATAACATAAGAGGATTCTTTCGTCAAATAGGCATTGGCAGAAACTATAATGGAGGGTATGTAATAGTTATAGGAAATGTTAGTCATGATGATCTTATGAATCAAATAAAGGATATAGAAAATAAAGAAAAGGAACCACCTAAAAACGTTCAAATCATTAAACCAATTGATAGAACAACTGTTAATAATGATTTCGCTTTAAAAGATGTAGAGAAAAATAATAATGTAACAGTAAATGATCCTGGATATAAATATCAATGGTATATCCCTTATACTAAATCAGATAAAGCCTGGTCTTTAGTTAATCAAAAAAGAGAAATTAAAGTAGCTGTTTTAGATACAGGTGTAGATTACACTCATCCGGATTTAAGAAATAAGGTTTTATTTGATGAAGGATATAACTTTGTAGGAAATAATCGTAATGTAATGGATTATGATGGTCATGGAACTCATGTATCTGGAATTATTGCAGCAGAAGCTAATAATTCTATAGGTCTAGCTGGTGTAACTGGGAATCTAGATGTAAAGATTTTGCCGATAAAGGTATTAAATGCAGATGGAGAGGGAGATACAACCAGTATAGTTAAAGGTATTTTATATGCAGTAGATAGTGGAGCAGATATAATTAATTTAAGCCTTGGAGCTAGATATAAGATTGATTTACTTGGAGAAGCAATAGAATACGCTAAGAGCAAGGGAGTATTTGTAGTTACTGCATCTGGAAATGACAACGAAAATAGTGATAACTTTAGTCCAGCTGGTGATGGAGGCTATACAGTTGCAGCTATGAATTACAATTATAAAAAAGCATCTTTTTCTGATTATGGTAATTCAGTAAAAGCAGCAGCACCTGGAGTTAAAATATTAAGCACAGTTCCAGGAGGTTATGAAGCTTGGGATGGTACAAGCATGGCAGCACCAGTGGTATCTGGAATAGCAGCTATGTTAAAAGCAGAAAAGCCAGATTTAACCCCAGCCCAATTGGAGCAGGTATTAAATAGTACAGCTACAGATATTATGTATAAAGGCAAGGATCAAGCAACTGGTTATGGACTTGTAAATGCATACGAGGCAGTTAAGAAAGTAAAAACAATGGAGAATAATTAAATTAGTTTTAAAATAAAGAAGCATTTTCTTTTAAATAAGGAAATGCTTCTTTGAGTTTATAAATTAAATTTAAGTAAGTAATATTATGTAAAAATTTATAATGATAATTGTTAAAAATAAGAATGTTCGTGTTTTTTGAAGAAAAATATAAAAAATATTAGTTTTTTCTTGATTTATAATAAAAATTAAGCTAAAATTACCTTGTAAACAGAATTATTTATAATAAAAACTTAATAATATTCACTTATATAAATTCAATAATAAGGATTGAATGTTTCTACCAAGCTACCGTAAATTGCTATAGGACTATAAGTGTCTGCTAATAAATTATAATGAATATCAAGGAGAGATAATAATGAATTATGATGTAATAATAGTGGGTGCTGGTCCAGCAGGAATATTTACTGCTTATGAATTAAAGAAGCAAAAGCCAGAGGCTAAAATCCTTTTAATTGAGTCAGGGAAAAGCATTGATAAGAGGCATTGCCCTAAAGACAAAACTAAAAAATGTGTATCTTGTAAGCCTTACTGCCATATAACTACAGGCTTTTCTGGTGCTGGTGCATTTTCAGATGGAAAGTTATCATTAAGTTATGAAGTCGGTGGAGATTTACCTGAACTAGCAGGCGCTAATTTAGTACAAGAATACATAGATTATACAGATTCAATTTATTTAGACTTTGGTGCAGATACTAAGGTTGAAGGTATAGGAAACAATGAAGCAGTTAAAGAAATAAGAAGAAAAGCCATTCAAGGTTCTTTAAAATTAGTAGATTGTCCAATTAGACATTTAGGAACTGAAAAGGCTCAAGAAATATATTTAAAAATTCAAAGTCATTTATTAGAAAGTGGAGTTGAAATCAAATTTGATACAACTGTTAAAAATCTTTTAATAGCAGATAAACAAGTATATGGTGTATTAATATCAGATTCCTTAACTAAAATGGAGGAAGAAGAAGTACTTTCAGATAAAGTAATTGTTGCAACAGGTAGAAAAGGTGCTGATTGGTTAAAGGATATGTGTGTAGAACACAATATTAATCACAGTGCAGGAACTGTTGATATTGGGGTTAGAGTAGAGCTTAGAAACGAAGTAATGGAAAGTGTAAATAATGTACTTTATGAGTCAAAGCTTATAGGACATCCAGCACCATTTAAGGACAAGGTTAGAACTTTCTGCCAAAATCCAGGAGGATTTGTAAGCCAAGAAAATTATGATAATAATTTAGCAATAGTTAATGGACATTCGTATAAAGATAAAAAATCAGATAATACTAACTTAGCAATTTTAAGTTCTCATAATTTTTCAGCACCTTTTAATGAACCTATTGAATATGGCAAAAAGGTTGCAGAACTTGTTAATATGCTTGGTAATGGGAAGATATTAGTTCAAAGATATGGTGATATCCTAGACGGAAAGAGAACATGGGAAAAGGAATTGAGCCAATCAAATGTCAAACATACATTGCCAGATGCAGTGGCAGGCGATTTAACATCTGCTATGCCTTATAGAACAATGACAAATATTTTAAACTTTATCCAAGCTATGGATACAGTAGTTCCAGGGTTTGCAAGTAGAGAAACATTATTATATGGACCAGAAATTAAATTCTATAGTAATAGAATAGATTTAGATCAAAACTTTGAAACAAATATAAAAGGCCTGCATTGCTTAGGGGATTCAAGCGGATGGACAAGAGGTTTAATGATGGCATCAGCTATGGGAGTAATGATGGGAAGAAAACTTTAGAAGTACTCATACTACTGTTCTTGAAGGCGAAAATGTATATATAAAAGTGTTTTAATGATGTCATCTATATACAGCACTTTCTTTAATTTTTATAATTAAGGGAGGTGCTGTTTTTGCTTATAAAAGATATTTTATACGAATTTATTTATGAAGTGAAATTAAGAAATTATAGAAATGAGACAATTGAGTCTTATGAATCAGATATGGAATCGTTATTAATTCCAAGCTACAGAATAGATTAAGAATTATTAGAGAAGAAACTCATAGATGTGAGTAAAAGTTTGTAAAAAAAGAATGACTCTTAAGGGACTGAGTCATTCTGAATATATAGGATATAATAAATAGGGTTAATTAGTGAAATTTTAAATAATAATTGTATAAGTAAATTATAAAATATCTGTAAATATTTATCAAAATAAATCGTTTTACAGAAAAGGTTATAATAATATCTTCAATACAAATTTTAGATAAAAATTCTTTAGGAAATCTATATAAACAGATAGAAAGCTAATACTTTTTGTTGAAAGATAAAGAATAAAAATAGATGATAGCAGTGTAGTAATTTGATAAAATATAAATGGGTATAATTATTGGTATTATGAGAGGGATGCGTAAGCATCAAAAAGAAGTCTAAGATCTCATAACTTAGGCTTCCTTTAAACAGTTATATTTTCAAAAGGTGGTTGATAATATGAGTTTAAAATGGGATGACAGCTTGCTAACAGGAATAGAAGATATAGATTCTCAACATAAAGAACTGTTTAAATATCTGGATAAGTTCCTATCTGCTATGAGAGATGGGAAAGGAAAAGAAGAAATTGGAAATGCATTAAATTTTCTTGAGGAATATGTGATTAAGCATTTTAATTATGAAGAAGAGATTCAAAAGAAATATGGATATCCTAGGAGTAAAGATCAAATTAGTCAACATGAATATTTTAAAAATGAACTTAAACAACTTAGATTGGCATTTGATAGAACAGGTGAATCTATAATATTAGCTTTAAATGTTCAAAATAAAATAACTGATTGGGTTAAAAATCATATAAGTAAATTAGATAAGGATTTAGCAGAATATATAAAAAACAAAAAATAGAACAGCCTGCTAGGGTGTAACAGACCATTCTAAATACTGGCTTTAATTATTATTTGGGAGAAAATAATAATGCTTTAACTACTTTATGTTTTAATTATAAGTGCAAATTGTGACAGAATTATGTCAAATTAGCGGCTAGGGATAAAATATATGTGAATCCCAGTATTTTATCTATATACCCATTAAGGATAATAGAGAGTAAAGTCTTTATTATCCTTCTTTTTTTATTTTTTATATGTGAAATATGGTGTATTTTGTCTGAATTATTGTTATGAAATATGGTTGTAAATACTCCATAATATGCTATTGTTGTATTAGAGGTTACAATAATTATCTTTCAACTGTTAAATTAGAGTATAAAATAAGAGAAAAATGATTATTATGTAGATACTAAGAGTATGGACAGTACATGATACTGTATCAACCATTACAAGGCGATATTGTAGTTACAAGTATTGAAAAAAATATTATAATACATTATAAAAATGGCTAGGAGTTAAATTGATATTTCCTAGCCTAATTTTTTATCAATTTTACCTTAATAGTTGATAAGATTTATTTGCTTTTATAATAATTATCATAATCTTTTTTAGAAAGGTCTGGGTGTTATGGATTGTTTGAATTGTAAAAATAATATAGCTAAAGAGAGAACTGGATTTGTAATTTGCATTCCGTCAATGACAGAAGGTTGTAATATTGAATACAATCAAACCAATGAAAAGCTATGTGATAAAGAAGTAACAAAAGAGGGATATTTAAGATAAAACAAATAAAAGTTTTTATAATGATAATTATTAAATTAAAAGCATTTAATAAATCATAGAACTTAGAAAAGTGTATAGGCTTTTCTAGGTTCTTTTTTGATTTAATTATATAATCTCACACTATTCTTTTTACTCAAAAATATATAAAATAAATTGTATTAGGAGTAAAAAATAAGAACAAGATAATTAGATTATGATGATTGGCAGTCAATAACTATTACATGTTCATAAAAGAAATATAAGATAGCTTTAAGCTATAATTTACAACATTTTAATATAGAGTTAAAATATACAGAGTAAGCCTTAGCTTTGAAATCATATTTTCAACAGGATTAAGATTTAAAAATGATGATTGAAGGGATATTAATAAATAAATTAGACGTATAGAATAGAACATAAGGGGTAATTATTTTGAATATTGAAAATTGTATGATTTTTATAAACGATGAAGATAAAACAGAGGAAGTAGTAGACTGTTGGCAAACAGAAGATGAAGAAGATAAAATTCAAGTAAAATTAAGTAATGGTGAAAGTATAATTTATGATAAAAGCCAAGTTAAGTGGAGTACAAAATGTGAGCCTATTGAACTGAGGAATGTTGTGATATATGAAAATAAAGAGGAAATGACAAACCTTTTAAGGGCTATAATATTTGAGGAGTTTGATAAAATAAGAGTTGTTTTCAAAGATGGAAGCAATAAGTTATACTCAAGAGACAAATTAGTTATTATAGATAATGGTCTAGAGGAGCCTGTTGTAGAAAATAATTTTACGTATTTTAAAGAAATTTCAAGGCAGCTTGATTTATACAAGGGTTATGATGATAAAAGTAAAGCATTTGAAAACATTTCTATCTTAAATCCTAATAGTGCACTTGTAAATTATTTAAATCCTAAATCAATTGAAGTAGGAGAAGATTTAGATTTTGCAATATATCCTTTTGGGTTTAATTTAAATCAAAAGGAAGCAGTAGAAAAAGCTCTTAATAGTAAAATAAATATTATAGAAAGTTCATCAATAGCGGATAGAGCAGAAGTTATATTAAATATAGCTGCAACTGCTGTGTTGTATGGAAAAAATGTAGTAATAGTTGTTAAAGATAATTTTTCTGCCTTAAAATATTTAGAATTACTTAAAAAATCAGATATTGATTTTATTGTTAATTATTTAGAAGAAGATGAAACAAATAATTTAAGAAATTATTGTGAACAGTGGCTTAGAAACAATAGTTATAAGTATGAAAATGAAAAGCTAGCTATGAAAAAGTCTGATTTATTAAGTCTTGAAAATTGGTTAGTTAAAAAATTGGAAGATCAAAATAAAATTGAAAGTTTAGAAATTCAAAAATCAAATTTGATTTCTGAGAATATTGAACTTAAAGAAGCAGTTGAATCAAATGAAGTTAAAATACCTCCTAATGTTTTGAATTTTAGTACTGAGAAACTTTTAGCTTTTAAAGAGGAATATAGTTCAATTATTGAAAAGCATGGACATATAAACTTTTTCAGAAAAATAATGTTTATATTTAAATATAATATTGTAGATTTTAGTTTTTATAATATTAAACCAGAAATATTAGAAAAAGTATTAAGTGAAGCTTATAATAATTTAAAAATTGATGAAATAGATATAGAAATAAAATCACTACAGAATAATTTAGACAAGAATAAAACTAACATGGAAATAGAAGAATTTAAAGAAAAATCAATAGAAGTATTAAAAAGTGCTATATATGAATATTTAAAGAATAGTAAAGAAATAAACATGGCTGAAATAGAAGGAGAAGAGGAAACATTAAATAAAAAAATAAATTATCCTATTTTAACTTCAGAGAGGGAATTCTTTATAAATACAATTAATAATAATTGTATTTTTGATTATGTAATTCTTGATGAGGCCTCAGATATGGATATAGTTTCAGGTGCTTTAGCATTTGCAAGAGGAAAAAATATTATTATTATTGATGATTTAAATGAAATTGAAACTAAATTAGATGACATAATAGCAGAGGGATTAAACGAAATTTTCGATAAAAATGGAGTAAACCCAGCATATAAATATACAGATAATTCATTAATATCATCACTTAATCAATTATTTGGGAAAGTTCCTAAAACAGTGTTTTTTAAAAAGTACAAATTGAATAATAGAACATAGGTTGTTATACAAAAAAATTAATAAAGTGTATTTTAATTTTATTATTTAAGAATAATTTTTATATTTAGATGCAATCTAACATTAGATATATATTTAAAATTTATATATATTTGGAGGAGCTGCAATGAATATATTAAGAAAAATAATTTCATTATTTTTGATTACATTAGCTATTTTTGCATTAGGAAGCACAATACAAGTTAAAAGAACTTCTAATTCATATTATAATAATCGTAAAATAATTAATGTGGCAGTAATATTTTTTACACCAGAGGATCCTTACACTAAGGAAGTAATAGAAAGCTTAAAAGAGATAGAAAATATTAATGAAAATAATGTGAAATATACTTTTCTAAATCCTCAAAATAATATAGCTATAAATACTGAAGTGTTAGATAAAGCATTACAAAGCGACTATGATTTATATATATTATATTTACCAGATAGAACAGAAGATGCTGTAAGATTTGTGATTGATAAAGTTAGTCAAAGGAATAAAGCATTAATATTAATGAATATTCCAACGGAAATAGTATCAAAAGTCTCTAAAATCTATAATAAAGTAGCATTTGTAACTCCAGATTCTAGGAGGGCAGGTATTGCACAAGGGAATATTATTGTTGATTTATGGAATAGAAATAAAAAAGCTTTAGATAAAAATAACAATGATATATTAGAATATGTTTTATTACAAGGACCTAATAATGATCCTCAGGTAGTTGATAGAACTAAATATGTTATATCAACGATTAATAATGCAGGAATAAAAACTCAAGACCTTGCTATAGTAAATGCAAGTTGGGATAGGGAGTTGGCCAAAACTTCTATTGATAATGTATTACTCAGATACGGTGGAAATATAGATGCTATAATTTCAAATAATGATGCTATGGCAATAGGTGCTATTGAAGCTCTGCAAAAATATGGATATAATAAGGGCGATGAGTTTAAAAATATAGCTGTTGTAGGCATTGATGGACTACAGGAAGCAAAGGATTTAATTGATAAAGGTATTATGGCAGGGACTGTTATTCAAGATCCAAAGGTTCAAAGTGAATTGCTGTATACCATTGGAGTTAATTTAGTTAATAATTTAGATCCTATAGAAAATACAAATTATCAAATAGTTGATGGGCAGATTATTATCCCATTTCCCTATGACACATACGTTAGTAAAGTAGAAGTAAAATAGCAAAAAGAAATTTAATAAATATTTATATATAAAAAGCTGAAGTTTTTAAGTGAAGAAAATTTCAGCTTTTTAACTTACGTAAATTATATATTTGAATGATAACGTAGATAAAAAAATGGAAAACATAAATATGCCTTATTGGAAAATTGAAAAATATAAGGATAAGATTGAGGAAACTATGAAACCATTTAAAATCCCCTCTATTACTTAATTTACAAATAAGTAAAAAATGTTGTATAAATAACATTTTTAGCATATTTGGAATATTGTTAGACATAGGATTGCATAATATAATTAATAATAGAAAATTGTAAATTATATTTCTAGGTGTATTTGTGGGGCACAGGAACTTTTGAATTCAGCAATGAATTAGACATTTTACATAAGCATATTACTAAAAATAATCTTCAAATTGTGATATATCTTCAGATATTAAAGGCTCTCTTCGAAAACATTCTAATATTCTTGAAGATATTTTTTTATAAACTTGATTAAAATTGATGATATTAGAAGTGATTTTATCATCTTCAATTTCTCGTCTAAGTATGTCCACTTCCTTAAATTAAACATAAAAATAAATTGTTATTTAAATTGATAACATAACTATTAGATACTGCTTCATGTCTATGCAATAACAAGAACTACAAGTGTTATCAAATGGTTTATAAACACAAACTGAAACTGATTTTATGAGAATTAATTATAATTTTAAATTGTAGGAACTAAATAAAATATAACTAGAAATAAGAACTAATGTTTGATACAATGGTGTTAATTATCTAAAAATGTATGCATATAACATTAATTACAAATTTAAGTTATCTCATGTATAATAGGAGCAAGTAAGTGGATCAATTGTTAACTTTGCTTAGAACTAAACTCTGTAATTTTGCTATAAGTGATGAGATTCTTATACAAGTCTATTGATGAATTAATTGAAAAAGAATTTGCAAGATATAATAGAGAATTATAAAAACATTGGAAGATTGGAGTGAATAAATAATGAAAAAAAGCATTTTACCAATACCGACACATCTTAAAAATATATTAATTCCTAAAGGAGACAAGAATGATGAATTTTTTGTGGCAGGAGATATTGCTTGTACATGCGGAAACAAAGAATTTTCTTTAAGTTACCTTGGAGCATATGAGAACGAAATTATTACATTATGTGAATATGAAGGCGTTTTTTATTTAGCAATAGAATGCAAATGTAAAGAATGTGGGCAAGTACATTTAATATTTGATGATAATCTTCATGGTTGGAATGGATTCGTTTGTGGTGACGAATCTGGATTTGAGGGATATGAAGATTTTCCAATGGAAAAATTAAAAAAATTATGGAAATGCCCAAAATGTAATGACGAGCACCATGAAGTATCAGTAGCCATATCATCTGAAGGCAAAGAAGATTTCTTAGAAAATTGTGAAGATACAGAGTTTAGTGAAGAGGACTGGGTAAATGCTTTTAGCTGGATTACAATAAGCACAAGGTGTACAAATTGTGGTTTTATAGATGAAACCTGGATTGATTATGAAACTATGTAGAAATGCCTAATATATAATCAGAAGAAATATATGATATGGTTATTGTTTATATTGGAGGAAGTGCAATGGATATAGGACAAATTATAAGTGATGATATTTTAAAAGCTTTTGAGTTGCTGTTTGAAAGTTTAGGAAAGACTATAGCACCTATGGATATGGAAGGAGCTTTTAAGAAAAGTGATTTAAGAGTTGGTATTTATGATTCGGTTGAATTTGATTATAACATGGGAAGAATTGAAATATTTTTAGATGAATTAAGTTATTCTCGTGCAGATGTAAAGTATCTAGGGAATGAAGCAGTAAAATTAATCACAAAAGATCAGCTAGTCAATGAAGTAATGCCAGTTTTACAAGAAAAAATGAAAAATAAAATGGAAACTTTAAAAGCTGATAAAAGATTTGATTATAAATACATAATAAAAGGAACTTTTCGAATACAGGAAGGAAAGATAGAATTAACAGTTTTAGAGTATATTAATAATGAAAAAAAGAAAGCTTTAGCAAATAAAATTGAAAAATATATTGAAGATAAAATAGTAAAGGGAGTTTATCCAACTAAAGAAAAGGATATATTTTTTCTATGCAGATACATATTGGATCCTAAGCTATTTAATCAAATAGAAGCAGAGTATGTCATTAAAATATTTAATAAAATACTTGAGCTAAATGCTAAAAATGCAAATACGTTGGAGAGTAACAGGCAACATATAATTTATTCTCTTGAACAATGGATTGAGAATAATTTTTTTAGAGAAGAATCAATATATGGTGTTGAAAAGAGTGAATTGCTAATTTATGCAGCAATTCTAATATTAAAATATGAACCTGCGTATTGTAGAGATACTGCTTTGAAATTTTTACAAAAAGCAAAAGAATTGGGAAATAAGAATGCAGTTAATATTATAAAAATTGGAACAGGGAAATTTACCAAGGAAGATATTATGTATGAAGATGACGATTTAAAATTCACGGCTAATGATGCTTTTGCAGAAATAAGTATTACAATAAAAAATGAAATAGAGTCAAGTTATTCAAAATCATTAGATTTAATAATCAATTTACTGCAAAAAGATTTTCCAGCAAGTTATAAAATAATTTTAAAATCAAAAAATAAAAATTTACTTCCAATAAAGAAAATTGGTAAATCAAAAACTCAAGTATTTTTTGCTAATGCCTTAATTTATCCAAAGCTTTATCCTAAAATAGAGAAATATGTTAGGTGTGCAATAATTAAGGATTATGAATGGTATTCAGATGCTGAGGCAGAAAAATGCTGCAGACCTGGAACTTATGGAGCATTTGGCTTGGGTTTATTAAGTAAAGATTATTATAACTTGATAATAGACTATATGGACAAGGTTGATAACGAGCATCAATCAGTTCAAAATCATTTTGCAGAAGCTTTTATAGAAAAGTATGGAGTTAATGCTGAAACTATTCCAGTGCTCATAAAATGTTTACTTGCATGCTATGATAAAAAACCTTTTAAAAAATTAGAAGCTATTGAAACTTGTGAAAATTTAGAATTTTTAATAAAAGAACTTGAAGTTTTAAAATCGTATGAAATTGAACATGTTATTTTCTTTATATGGGGCGGAATTGATAAGTTATCAAATAAACTAAAAAAGAAAACAGATATGAAGAAGTATTATGAAAGGATTATTGAGCTTTGTAAAAAAGGAGAAAGATAAAATATGAAACAGAAAATAATAAAGGTTAGAGAAAAATTAACCACAATTTTAGATGAAATTGTTATTAAGTTAGGTAGCTTAAATGAAGAGGCTATCTATGAAATACTAAATTCAAGAGAAACTGAGCCATTTGACAGTAACTGGGTTAAAGCCTATGAAACCTTACAGCAGCAGCTTGAAAATTTAAATGAAAATGAAAAGAAGGAACTTGATGAATTTTTAGAGGAAATAAGAAAGGAGGCTTTTATTAAAACTATGAAAGATTCCCAATCATCAGATTTAGCAGCTTATGTTTCTGATGATTTTGAAATGATTGGAGCTGCATTAATAAATGAATTCACTAATTCATTTATAGATTCTTTGCTTAACATATATGCTTCAGGAATTGTTCCAGATAATATATCCATTGCAATGTATGAATTGGAAAAAATAATAAATGAATAGGATAGCAAAATTAGGAGATGTTTATTGTCTTCGGTCAGGAAGATATGATAAATGGGATGGGTATAAAGTTGTAAAAGAAGATAACAAAAAAGTCGCATTAATGATATTAGATTGGGGTGAAGAAATAGCAAATCAGTGGTTGATATAATTATAGCTAAGTGAAAGAAGGGCATTCTAATGAAAAATATATTTGAAGTTTATTGTGATTATACAAAGTATGAATATGTATTAGCGAGTTCGAATTTAGATATATCTGGAGGTGTATTAACAAAAGTAGAAATTGATGATATTAAAAATCATCCAGAAATAGATAAGATAAAGATATTGGGATTAAAACAAGATACTTTTGAATATTTCATTGATAAATATGGACAGCAATTTAAAGCTATTTATTTTTTTAAGAATAAAGCAGTAAAAGATTTAAGCATACTTTCATCTTTAGAAAAAGTAGAATTTATTGGGTATTTTTTCAATCAAGGATGCACAAGGTTATGGGATATGAGCAAAAATTATGCTTTAAAAGGATTATCAATTAATGATTTTTCAAAACTTAACAACATTGATGATATTATTACAGCTCCTAATTTGGAATTTCTGGATTTTGGGAATATGGTATGGAGTACTATGGTTTTAGATAGTTTAAAACCTCTTGCTAAAACAAAATTAAAGTATTTAAAGTTTAATGCGAAGAAAATTCTTGATGAAGATATAACACCTCTTGGTGAAATATCAACACTTGAAGAATTGGATTTTTCAACAAAATTATTTGAAATGGAGCAAATTGCTTGGCTCACAGCAAAGCTAGAGGAGGTTAAATCATTATCTCTTGGACCATATCACAAAATAGAAAAGCCAATAGAGTCTAGAAATAATAAAGGCATTAAGATGAAAGATACTTTTATACATGGAAAAGGAAAGCCCTTTTTAGATTCAAATTTAGATGAAAAGCGTATAAATAAATATGTTGAAGAGTTTGAGCAGATGTTAAAGAAGTATAAAAATAAGTGACGAATTCAATAATGAGATTAGTATTTTTATGGTTATTAAAAGTATATTAGCCCTCAAGTTTACTATAAATATTTATATATGTTTATAGTTTTCTATCTAAATAGTTATCTATTTAGATATTTAAATAGAAATATAGATTTCTTTAAAACTATGTAAATATTTAAATTTATTAATGGGCTTGGTTTAAAAGAAGCCAAGGAATATATTGATAATCTTAAATAGTAAAGTTCCTTATCTAAGATACATAATGTTCTTAAATGATGCAACAATTGAAGTTTATAGGTGTTACACAAATGTAAAAAATGCGTATTATCAGTTATTTATATTATATTAGGAGGAATTAGCGATGAACTCTTTTTCTTTTGACAGGTTGAAAGAGGTTTTTATAAAGGAAATAAAATCTGTATTCACACAATTTATTGATAAGTATAAGGATAAAAAGCCATATATTTTCACAATACTAGTTCCAGATTACATAGCCACAAATCATCCAAAGTCCTATTGTATTTCTTTTAACGGAAATACAACTGATGAGTTTGAAGCTGAAGGCTATTGCTATACTACTACAGATTCATCTGAGCTATATTACAAGTATTGCTCGGATGAATGGAATGACCATTCTATTTCAGAAAATGACTTTCCAGAATGCAACAAAATTGTTTTGGAGTATATTATTGAAAATGAAAATGTTATTTCTAATCAAGACTACAATTATACTGATGAATTTTTACAATTCAGAGAAGACTTTTTTGACACCTTGATAAAATCCATAGAACAGTTAAGAGCAGAAGGATTTTTTAAATCAGTATATCAGGAGAATATATTGATTAATTTTGAAGTAAGAGAATACTATCAAGAGGATGAAATGCTCGAAATTTTCAAAAGACTGAATACAAAAGAAGAGTTAAGTATATATGCAAAATGGCTGGAATAATGCTTTAATAGAGCTAATTATATTATATATATCTGATGAGAAAACTTTATTAAAAATGTTCTTATGTTAGAGTGATAAATTAAAATAGTATATTGGCAGATAAGGAGAGAAATATGATTTATTTTACATCAGATTTACATTTTAATCATGAAAAAATCATCAAGCACACAAAGAGGCCGTTTCATACAGTAGATGAAATGAATGGAAGGTTAATAAAGAATTGGAATAATATTATAAGACCTAATGATGAAGTTTATATTTTAGGGGATTTTACTATGAAAGGCGGCATAATTGCCAATCATTATTTACAATTATTATATGGTACTAAATATTTAATAAAAGGAAATCATGATAATTTTATTGACGATAATGCTTTTAATAAAGACTTATTTGAATGGATTAAAGATTATCATGAAATTGAGTATAGAAATTATAAATTTGTATTGTTTCATTATCCTATACTGGAATGGAACAAAAAAGGGCATGGTTCTATTCATTTGCATGGACATATACATTCAGATATTACATATAATCTTGAAATGCTAAAAAATGAAGTAAAGAGATACGATGTAGGTGTTGATGCAAATAATTATATGCCTATTTCAATCGAGGAAATTATTAAAACATTAGGGTAGAAGATTAGGAAGATATTAATATCAGTTGAATACATGTTAAAACAAGAAAAGAATAGGAAAATAGCATATTATTCAAGATTGATTAACTTATATTTGTTGTAAAAATTATAAGCTTGATCAAGTTTTAGCAAAGGTAATCCCTGAAGAATATCTTAATTTATTGAGCTCAAAATTTTAATTTTATGAGGAATATTTCTTATATTTTATATATTAGGAGGGAAAACTTTGGAGGATTTAATTATAGATAACAGCATTTTTAAAATCAGCAATTATAATATGAATGAATTCTATGGTATATATATTGATGCAGATTTTCGTCTAAGCACAGGGGATATGTGCTATTTACAATCAAAGAATCAAATATTTTTTAGTATAAATAACTATAAAGATGCATCTGACATTGCATCACATTTAGATGAGCTAGAGAAATATAAAGATAACTTTTGCTATATTAAAATGGATATGGAAACTTTACAAACCACATGTTACTGCGAATCTGAGGGAGTACCATATGACTTGTTCGAAGGTCCAAATGACGAAATTTGGTGCGTAATTGGATACTCAAAAACATCTTTAAATAGGGATGTGTGCCTGCCAATAGGGGATAGGAAGGATATTGAGGATTGTAAACCAATGGCATCAGTAGCTGAACATATTTTTAGAGATGGAGATAAGATATTATCTTATACTGATGGAACCTTTAATAAAAAACCTACAAAGCTAGGAGTATATAAATTTTCTAAGACTAAACACTTTCAGTCAGTAAAGCGTGTGAAAATAGAAGAGCCATCGGTAAGTAGATGCTTGTATAATGAAGAAGGAATACAAGCTTTTTCAACAATTGATGAAAATGTGATATTGCATCGCTTGCTTGATGATAAAGGAGTGTCTATTAAGGAACGTAAAGTTTATGCAGAAGGTATATTTTTGGATGCATATTTTGAAAAGAATAGCCCTGTTATAAATTGGAAAAATCATGAGACAGTTGAGGTAACAGCAAATGGCGGAAGAATATTTCACGTAGAAAGACCCAGTGAAATATTCTATGCAGTTTATGGCATTGACGATAAACAGATAGAAGAAAAGAAGTTATTTGAACTTACTGAATTATGTTCTATATATTGTATGGAAAGTGTGAAGTTAGATAACGATACATATGCATTAACTTTTACATATGGCAGCGATGAAGAACCAATAAAAGGAGGTAACGGCTGGCTTGTAGTTAAATCTGGAGAGCTTCTTGAATGTTGGTTACAGCATATAGATAAAAAGAGTTATATTGATCAAGTTACAGGGAGAAATATAAAACTTAATATGGAGAATGTAATACTTCGTAAATTGAAGGCTTGTGGTAGAAGTTATTCTTTATATTTTGATGGAATAATTGATAGTAAGCATAGAAATAGAGCAGCAGTATTAATAAAAAACCTTATTTAAAGAATGATGAGATAAATTATTTAAGGAGATTTTATGATGAATTTTATCGATAGAGCTTTAGGACGGATAAATGAAATGAGTGCTGATGATTTTTTGCAATCAATGGCAGATGTCTATAGTGAACCAATAGAAAGAGAGGAACTTAAAAGGTATCCACAATTTGTACAAGATGTTATTTTTATTATTGATTATGATACTGAATTGCAAATGGAAGGGCTAGGAGGCTTTTTTTATGATTCAACAAAAGATTATGTCAATGAAACAATTATTGCATTAAAAAATTGTGGAGCAACAAAAGAGGCTGAAATATTAGAAAAATGCAAGAAGATTGTTATTGAAAACTACGATGAATATATTGAATTAGAAAATGAAACATATCTTAATAATGATTTTAAAGGTTTTTGGAAGCTTGTTAAGGAATATATTGGAAGAGAAAAAACAAATAAAAGATTATAATATAGGAGGATAAATGAGATTGAATAATGAAGAACGTGTGGAAGTATTGATAAAGAGATATGACTTTGATTTTAGTGAGAAATACCATGTTGAAATCAGACAACTTCTCGAAAAAGAGATTATTAATTATCAAAATGGTAGCAGTGAATATTTACGTTTCTTATGCGGTTATTTGTTTTGTATAGGTGAAGTAAAAGACATAGAAATTATTAATAAGGCAAAGTATGGTATAAATATGGATGTTGGTTGCATGGTAGATGCTGAATGGATAGAAAGTCTTAAAAATGGTGGTGTAGAATCCGAATATGTACGCAATAGACATTTATTAATTGACGATTTCGTAAGCTATTACTCTAATTTTGAAGCTTCAGAAGATTTCGACGAGTGACACACAAATTCTAGTTTAAATATTGTTAATATAAATAGTAATTTTATATTTTAGGAGGAAATTTACATGAATAGCTTAAAAAAATATGTATTTGAGAGTATAAAAGCAGAAATTTTATCATGGAATAATGACGTGATTAAGGATATTTACGTTATATCATTATATATTTCAAATTCAGAAGATGATCCGAGAAGGCCAATGATTACACTTGGATATAACACCATGGAGCAATATGAAAGTTCATTAGAAGATGCATCTGATAATGCAGAAGCAAAATGGAATTTTGCATTTTGGTTGCAAAATGAAGAATTAATTATTGGTGACAATTGGGGAGAAAATTTAGAAGATGGCGAAAGGATAAGCCAGTGGATTAAGGAAAATAATTTATATTATTCAGATGAGGAAGAGGACGAAGATTTTGATAAAGCGTTAAAACTAGGTGATGAAATAACTAGCAGATTTGTGGAACTATGTGTTGAAGTGGTTAAAGAGCTCCATGAAGAAGGCATAATTGAACAAAAATTTGGAAAAGCTCTACCTTTAATAATACATGAACTTGAATATTATGATTTAATTGCAGAACAAAACAAGAGAGCTAATCCTGAAGAACTTATTAATGAATTTGAAGATTGGATTTTAAAAATGTAAATTAGGGAAAAAGATGATATGAAAAAATAAGTAGCAATAAGGAAATGAAATAAAGGGACTTGGTGGCAAAGTAAGAGGTTTTGATGAAGAGATTTAGTATAAGGGTAAATATTTAAGGGGATTAAGTTAACGGAAGAAGAAAGAAATGCTTATTTAGATGAATTAAGTGGTGATGTATGCAGGATGGGGGGATATCCTATCTCTGTTCAATATGATCCAAGGGAAAAGAAAGAACTAAGAACTTTTGATACTTTGCTGCTTCAACTTGATTGCGAAGATGAGTGTGACTTAATGTTTGGAGATGGCGGAATAGCTAACTTTTTTATAAATGAAGAGGATTTAAAGAAACTTGATTTTAGAAAGGTATTATATAATTGGGATTGTTGTTAAAGATTATTAAATAGCGGAGGAATTAAGATGGGAGATAATTTTATATATGAACAAGGAAAGTTTTTTACAATGTAGAAATTTGATAAAATTCCATTATTAGTATATAATCATATTTAAGGTTAAAATGAAAGAATTATATTTTTAACTATAATTTGATTTAATACAAGTGATTGTATTATAACTTTCACAATTAACAATAATATTATTATTTACTAGGGGGAAGTTTAAATGATAAGCAAAAAAATTAGTAAAGTATTAGGAACAGCTTTTGGTGTTATGGGATTAATGTTAGCTGTAGGAATTTTAGAAGTACCAGCATGTGCAGAAGACAATTTAGCAAGTTCCACTAAAGTAGAAAGTACAACTTCTGCTGGAGTTACTTATAAAGATTATTTTGTAAATGTAAATAAAACTATGGAGCAGAATGGATTAAAAGTAACTCTAGAGAAGGTAGTGGCAACAAAACATAAATTAAAAGCAGTAATTAAGATTGAAAGTCCTAAGGCTTTTGATACACAAAAAAGTGATAATTCAATAATTCAGCTCTTATATGGTGAAAACAACTTTGGGGGAGAGGGTACTTCGTTTGATTCTATAGATGATAAAACTATGATAATGACTATAGAAAAGGAGCTTAGAGAAGGCGAATTTCCGCAAAAGGGTGAATTAAGATTAGATGTTGTATATCCAAAATATAAAGTTAATATAGGAATGGATGCAAATGTAGACTTTTCAGAAGGATTTAATAATGTAATTGATAAAGATATTGAAGCAAAAATATCAGAATTCGATTGTACATTAAAGAAATTAGAATCTGACATTTTGGGAACTTCGGTTACTTATACAGAACCTGCAAAAGAACATGATGACAGATTTATAAATTCATCATTAATATTAAAAGCTGGAGATAAAATGTATAAACTAAGTTCTTCTGGAAGTTCTTCTGATGATAAAGAAACAAAAGGAAACTATGAATCAAAGGCATTAGTTTATGATAAACTTAAAGATCAAAAGGATATGAGTCTAATACCGTTAACTTCAAATATAACTTGGGCTGAGATTAGAAAAAATAATGAAGGGAATAAAGGAAACGAAACTGAAAGCAAAGTAACAACTGCTGATGTAAGTTATGCAAAATATTTTAACTTTTCTGATGGAACTAAAGGGGAAATAACCAATATAGAAAGAAACGATAATAGTGTGAAGTTATATTGTAAAGCTGCTTCTGAAAAGGCAAGCCTATTATTGGCAAGTAATATGAGAATGTATTATAAATTTGGAGAAGATACAACTAATTATTCATATTATGATGGTGATAAATACATGAGTTTTTACAAAGATCCCAAAGAAGCATTTGGATATATTGTTGAATTTGATAATGTAGAAAAAGATAAAGTTTTAGAGTTAAGTGTTGATAGTAATATAAAACTAATAGACAGATACAAAGTAGGCCAAGAAATAAAATTACCTAAATAAAATATTCGATTTAACTTAAAATTACTAATGAAGGAATTGCCGCTTTTAGGTAATTCCTTATGTTTTTATAAGGCAAAATATTAAAAAATGTACATTAATTATTTTCTATTGATTTATGCTATAATCATATGACACCTTAATTCAACAGTTTTTTATTTGGAGGAACAAATGAATAAAGAAAAGATTAAACTAATTAACGATGATTATGGTCCTGTTCTTAAGATAATTGAATGTTTATATAAAGAGAAGAAAGAATTACTTATAGCTATCGATGGTAGATGTGGAGGGGGTAAGAGTACCTTAGGTAAAATAATACAAGAAAGCTTTAACTGCAATATCTTTCATATGGATGATTTCTTTCTGCCTCTTGAAATGAGAACTACAGAACGATTGACTGAAGCGGGTGGAAATGTACATTATGAGCGATTTAAAGAGGAAGTATTAATTCCACTTAAAAATCAAGAACAAGTAATTTATAAGAGATATCTATGCAAAAATTGGGCTTTTGATCAACCTATTAAATTTGAGAGAAAATCTTTAAATATAGTTGAAGGAAGTTATAGTCTACATCCTACACTTAGAGGGTACTATGATTACAAAATTTTTATAGATGTTGCTGAAAATGTTCAGCATGAACGTATTCTTAAACGAAATGGAAAAGAAAAATTTCAAGATTTTTTAAATAAATGGATTCCTATGGAGGAGTATTATTTTAAAGAATTGAGCATTAAGAGTCATTGTGATTTAATTGTAGAGACTGGTAGTATAAACAAATAAACAATTAATTGGTAAAAATACATGCTATAGGATAGATAATAAAAATAGTAGAAGGAGTGTTAAGAAGTTGAGAGAGTCAGTATTATTAGCTAATATGATTCAAGAAATAAGGTCATCAATGAATGGAATTCTTACAGCTATGGAAATTTTGAAAATAGATTGTGTTAATGAAAAAGAAAGAAAATCTATTGAAATTTTAAATGAGTCATCTAATGCTCTGCTAAATGTAATAAATAATTTATCTGATATTTCAAAAATGGAATCAAGACTCCTTCAAGATAATAATGAGCTTTTTCACTTAAAAGAAACTATAAACGAAATTTATAATAGTCTTTTAATATCAGGAAATTCTAAAGGTCTAGAGGTAAGTTACTATTTTGATCCTAATATTGACTTTGAAATTATTGGAGATAAGTTAAGGCTAAAAGCAATTTTAAATAATTTAATAAGTAATGCAGTTAATTTTACAGATGAAGGATTTGTATCCTTTAGGATAAAGTTAATATCAGATGAAAATATGAGACAAAAAATAGAATTTAGAATAAAGAGTTCAGAAATCGGCATAGATGAGAAAATTAAAGAAAAAATATTAAATGATTTTGACCAGTATAAATTATTTAATGGTGAAAAGGATGAAGACTCAAGAATGGAACTTGCAATTGTAAAGGAGTTTGCAGCTTCAATGAATGGAGACATATGCTTTGAGAGCAGTGCTGGGAAAGGTTCTGTATTTATTTTTACTTGTGAATTTGAAAAATCCGAAAAGGAAATCCATAATTTAAAAGAAATTAATATAATAAAAGAGGAAGAAGTTATTAACAAGGTAGAGCGGGATGAAGTTATTTTATGTGTTGAAGATAATTTGATTAATCAAGAAGTAATGCAGGGAATAATTAGAAATAAAGGCTTTAGATATATTCCAGCATATAATGGAAATGAAGCATTAAACATTTTGAAAAACAATAAGATTGATTTAATCTTAATGGATATACAAATGCCAGAATTAAATGGTTTTGAGACAACTAAAATTATAAGAGACGAAGAATTTGGACCAAAGCATATACCGATTATAGCCATGACAGCATATGCTATGCGTGAAGATAAAGATAAGTGCATACAGGCACATATGGATGATTATATAGTTAAACCATTTGAAATAGAGAAGCTATATGAAATTATTGAAGCACATTTAGGAAAAAAGAATTAAGTTTAATATGTGGTTTTGCAAGAAAGATATAGATAAGTATGGAGCCTATATTTTATGTGAATTTCATACTCAAAATTATAGTTATTTGTAAAACTAGGGTGTGGAGTGGGTTATAAAATGAGAAACAAGGTAAATTCATTAAAAAATATGATTATTAGTACTTTTATTATTATTTCTGTTTTTATAACAATTTTTATAGGATATATTTCATTTTCTGAATCTAACAAAGTGGTGGAAAATAGTGTTAAAAAGATTGAAGATGATTCTGCTAGAGAAATATTAAATAAAGTAGATCAATTTGTTAATACACCTTTAGGTATAAATGAATCTAACTATAATTTAATTAATAATGACATAGTGAATATATACCACAATAGGGAACGTGAAATATATTTTTCAGGAGTGCTAAAAGCAAGTTTGGATAATATATATAGCTTTAGTTATGGGACAGAAAAGGGTGAATATTATGGAGCTCGAAGAAATGCAGAAGGAAAGATAGAGATTATGAGAAGTGACGCACAAACAAATGGAGATTCGTGTTATTACTCATTAAATAATGATTTGACAGCAGGGGAGCTTGTACAAAATTTCGGTAAATTTGATCCTAGAACAAGAGATTGGTATATAATTGCAAAAGAAAATAAAAAGCCTATATTTTCTAATGTTTATGAACATTTTGTAATGAAAGACTTAGCTATTACAGCAGCATATCCGATTTATGATAATGAAGGTATTTTAAAAGGTGTATTAGGAACCCACGTAACTCTTTCAAAAATAAATACATATTTAAACGAAATTTTGAAAGATAAAATTGGCGCTGCATACATTATAGAAAGAAGTTCTGGGCAGGTTGTTGCGAACTCCCTTGAAAAACCTAACTTTGTAACTACTGCCAATGATCAAATAAGAGGAATAAAAATAGATGAAATAGATGATAACTATATTAAAGAAGCATATTTAGATTACAAAAATAATTCAAAAGATAAATTTATAGTAAATATAGATTATGATAAGCTACATATAAAAGTGAGTGAATATAAAAAAGAAGGTTTAGATTGGTTAATTATAACCTCACTTCCTGAAAGTCAGTTTACAAGCAAAATGTCAAAAAATATTTACAATTTTATATATGCAAGTATGGTTATTTTGACTATTTGTATAATGCTTTGGATAAAAAGAACTGATCATTTAGTAAAACCAATAAATGATCTTATAAAAATAACAGAAAAATTTTCACAAGGTGATTTATCAGAAAGAGCAGAGATTATTAAAAATGATGAGATAGGTGAATTATCACGGGCATTTAATAATATGGCAGAAAAGCTATGCATATTAATATCTGACCTTAAACGTAAAAAAATTGAAATGGAACAAACTAATAAAGAGTTGCATGCAGCTAAAATAGAAGCTGAGGAAGCTAATAAAGCAAAAAGTCAATTCCTTGCTAATATGAGTCATGAAATAAGAACACCAATGAATGGAATCATTGGCATGACTGATTTAGTATTATTGTCTGAATTGAAAGTGGAACAAAAGAAAATGATTAGTTTAGTGAAAGAATCGTCTAAGGATTTACTTGAAATTATTAATGATATACTTGACTTATCTAAAATAGAAGCTGGAAAAGTTGAACTTTCACCAGAATGGATTTATATGGAAAGTCTGATTAATAGAACAGAAAATTTCTATGCACCTTTGGCCTACAATAAAAATATAAATTTTAAAATAGAAGTACAAGATAATGTTCCAGAACGGATATTTGTAGATACACTTAGATTAAATCAAATAATTGCTAATCTTCTAGGAAATGCTATTAAATTTACAAACAAGGGTGAAATTAGGCTGACTATCCAAAAGAGTAAATCTTCTGGAAACAGAGTTCTTTTAAGATTTTCAGTACATGATACAGGTATTGGAATGGAAAAAGAAGATATTCCAAAACTTTTTAACTATTTTACTCAACTTGATGATAGTAATACAAAAAGGTTTCCAGGAACTGGATTGGGACTTGCTATATCAAAACAATTAGTAGAACTTATGGGTGGCGAAATACATGTTGACAGTGAACTAGGGAAAGGAAGTATATTTTATTTTACAGTTTGGATTGAAGTTGAAAATTAAGAAGCGAAATAGTACTCAATTTAAATAAATATAGCTATAAAACAGTGCTCAATAGAGCACTGTTTTATTTTGGGAATCAAAAGTAAAATAATAATAATTTATTAAAATATTAATAAAAATTCAGTATAAATACAATTTTTAATTTGAAATAAGTAATATTTATATGTATTAAGTCGAATTATAAGCAAAAATGCAGTATAAATTAAATTGAACCACTAGGAATACAATGATATTATTTATGTAACGAGCGTTATATAAATAATTATATTATTATATGTAATAATACTAAAAATATTAACTATTATGCTCCATATGGGAAATTAATTGAAATTAATTGAAGGTGGTTATTGTTTTGGAAAACACAACAAGTGATAAAATATTTTATACATCCTTTAGACTTTTTTTAGAAAATGGATATGAAGCTACGAATATTAGAGATATTTGCAAGGAAGTTGGAGTTAAAGCATCTACAATTTATTTTTACTATAAATCAAAGCAGGATTTATTTTTCTATATTTATGATGATATTCGTAATGATTACTTAACTCATCTTCTTAGTATTGAGAAACTAAACAACGATAGCTCACTAAAGGATAAGTTATATTTATTATTAATAATGAAGATAAATTATTACATGAAGGATATGTCAAGAAGAAAGTTTGTTTTAAGGTGTCATTTATTTCCGCCTGAAGAAATATCAAATATTATTCGGGAAAAATATAAATTTTATTCAAATGAAGAAAATAAAATTATGTTAGATATTATGGGGATTAAATCATTTGATAATAAATCTACAAATGAAGAAGTAGAGAGTCTTTTACTAAAGTGCAAAAAGCTAGAAGATCACTTGGTGCATGAAATGATGATATATAATACAAAAATATGTGATGAAGCTATAAGTAAGCTATGGGATATATATTTTGAATTGATTTAGCAATTAAAAACATAATTCTGATAAATGTATAGGTTGTAATATATTAGTCAATATTTAGATGGTTTAATAGCTGAATATATGAAAGAATTAAATTATATTAATAAATATTGAGTATAGTGGTAAAAATTCAAATATATCATTGAAGGAGAGTAGATAAATTTTTATGAAAATTGAAAATAATAATTTGTATTATATAGATATATTTCAAAAATATAAACAAGCGGTTGATGAAGCAAACATAGCAGTTTGGGAGTGGGATCTTAAAGGTAAAAAACTTTTCATGTCTCCTGCATGGAAGAAAATAACACAATATGAATTAGATACTTTTGATGACTTGCTTGAATGTATTGAAAAGCTTGCCATATATGAAGACAGAGAAAGTGCTATAAATGACTTGAATTTTTTTATTGAAGGTAAAGTATCCAGCTATAAAAGTGAATTTAGAATTGTCTCAAGAACAGATGAGAAAAAGTGGATATCTATTAAAGGGAATAGCTTAAAAGATTCAAATGGACAAGTAATAGGAGTATTTGGAACAGCAAGTGATATTACTGAAGAAAAAGAGAGTAATAAGGTATTAGTCGAGAGTATGTATTATGATTTCCTTACTAAACTACCCAATAGAGAATTGTTTTTAATGGATAGTAGAAAACTTTTAAATAAGGCAATAAATCTAAATCAACAAGGAGCAATGGTATTGATAGATTTAGATAATTTTAAAGCTATTAATGATACATTAGGTCATGACTATGGTGATTTAATGTTAAAAGTATTTTCTCAGTTATTGAGTATTTGTGCAAAAGATTATGGAGATTTATATAGAGTTGGCGGAGATGAATTTATAATACTCATTGAAAAGGTAGAATCTATAGAAAAATTGAAAGAATTATGTAGTATTATAATGGACTACTGTAAAAAACCATTTGAACTGAATGAAAAACAATTATATATGACAACAAGTATAGGTATATCAATTTTTCCACAAGATAGTTCTGACATGAATGATTTATTGAAATTTTCGGATTTAGCCATGTTTAAGTCTAAAGCTGATGGAAAAAATAAATATACTTTTTTTGAACAATCACTTAGCAAATCATATATAAGAAAAACAATAATAGAAAATGAATTAAAGGAGTCAATAAAAAATAATGAGTTATCTATTGTGTACCAACCACAAATTGATGCTAAAGAAAATAGAATAGTTGCCTTTGAGGCTCTATTAAGATGGAATAATGAAAAACTGGGTTTCGTATCACCAGCAGAATTTATACCTATTGCCGAAAAAACAGGAATTATTGTAGACATAGGAGATTGGGTATTAGAAAATGTATGTAAAAAAATTCGTGAGTTTAAGGATAAAAATTATCAATTTAGTAATATAGCAATTAATGTTTCATCCATTCAAATAAGAGAAGCAAATTTTAAAGATAAGATAATAAAAAGTTGCGAAGAAAATAAAATTCCTTTTAATTTACTTGAAATAGAAGTCACAGAAACCGCTTTAATTGAATTAAATAAAGAAAAAATTTCAGACTTATATGATCTTATAAAAAAAGATATAAATATTTCAATTGATGATTTTGGAACTGGATATTCTTCCTTAAGTTATTTGACAGTACTACCTATTAATACATTGAAAATAGATAAGCCGTTTATTGATAATATTGAAGATGAAAAAAATAGAGCAGTAATAGAGTGTATATTGAATTTATCAAAAAGATTGAAATATAAAGTCATAGCAGAAGGTGTAGAGGTTAAGGAACAACTTAAAATATTGATGAATTTGGGATGTAATATAATTCAAGGATATTATTTTAGCAAGCCGGTCTGTGAAGAAGAACTTGAAAAGATGTTACAAAATAACTGACATTAAGGAGTGGAAATCAATGAAAAGTCAAACAAATGAAAGTAGTGATCTAAAGAAAGACTACGATTTACAGATATACGAAACAGCCATATATAATGCAAATGATATAATAATTTTATTTTCGAGTGAGGGAAATATATTAAGAGTTAATAGGAAAGCTATAAATACATATGGTTATACTGAAGAAGAGTTGCTCTCTAAGAATATACGTGAACTAAGAAATTCTCAAAATGAAAAATTGTTACACAATGAGTTTGAAACAGCAAAATTAGGAGAGATTGAATTCCAGACCACCCATTATAGAAAAGATGGTTCTCACTTTTCAGTTGAAGTTAAATCAACAGGCATAGAAATGAATGGGGAGAAATTCGTTTTAAGTGTAATAAGAGATATAACGAATAGAATACTAAATGATGAAAAAATTATAGAACTTGCTTCATTGGTTGAAAATAGCAGTGATGCAATTATAGGAAAAAATCTAAATGGAATTATAACAAGCTGGAACAATGGAGCAGAAAAAATTTACGGATATAAAAAGGAAGAAATCATTGGAAAACATATATCTGTAATTATTCCAAAAGATAAAATTGATGATTTCCATAAAATAATGAAAAATATCAAAAATGGAGAAAAAATAACAGGATTTGAATCTAAAAGAGTGAAGAAAAATGGAGATGTAATTGATGTTTCAATTACAGTTTCTCCAATCTTTGATTTAGAAGGGAATTTAATAGGAGCTTCTAACATTACAAGAGACATAACAGAAAATAAAAAAATTGAAAAAGAATTACGTGATAAATATGAGGAAATATCAGCTTTATATGAAGAGCTTATAGCAATAGAAGAGGAATTGAGATGCAACTATCAGGAATTAGAGAAAGCTAAAGAAGAGGCTGATAAGGCAAATAGTGCTAAAAGCGAGTTTTTAGCAAATATAAGTCATGAGATTAGAACACCTATGAATGGAATAATAGGAGTAATAGAACTGCTTGAAGTAACTGAATTAAATAATGAGCAGAAAGAATATTTTGATATGATTAGTTATTCATCGAGGATTTTGTTGGGTATTTTAAACTCAGTATTAGATATTTCTAAAATAGAGGCAGGTAAATTTGAACTTAATTTAAAACCTTTTAACCTAAAAAAAATATTAGATAGAATTATTAAAGAATTATCTATAGCTGGTAGTAATAAAGAATTAGAGGTATTTTATTATATAGATCCATATATTAATTTTGATCTAATAGGCGATCAAATTAGACTAAACCAAGTTTTGATTAATATAATTAACAATGCTATTAAATTTACGGAAAAAGGACAAATAATATTTAAAGTAAAAAAATTAAAAAGTACAAATAATAAATTGAACTTAGAATTTTCAGTACAGGATACAGGTATTGGAATTAAAGAAGAATTTAAAAATGATATTTTTAAAAAATTTGTTCAGCAAGATATGACTTACACTAAAAAATACGAAGGGGCAGGATTAGGACTTGCTATTTCAAGAGATATAGCAAAGTTAATGAATGGGGATATATGGTTTGAAAGTGTTGAAAATAAAGGTAGTATTTTCTATTTTACAGCAGAGTTTTTAATAAATTATGTTGAAAAAACTTCTAGAGATAATTTTGCTTTAGAGGACAAGAAAATATCAATTAATAAAACAAAAAGAATTTTAGTTGTTGAAGATAATGAAATTAACATGAAGATAGCTTGTGAAATGTTAGATAGATTAGGATATAAATTTGAATGTGCATACGATGGAAAACAAGCATTAGATAAATTAAAAGAAAATGATTTTGATTTAATACTAATGGATGTACAAATGCCAGAATTAAATGGATATGATACTACTAAAATAATTAGGGAAAGCGAAGTCGGAACGAAAAAACATATTAACATTATTGCAATGACTGCTTATTCCATGATTGGAGATAAAGAAAAATGTATTGAAATGGGAATGGATGATTATATTTCTAAACCTTTTGATGCAAATGTGTTAAAAAATACTATTTTAAAATTTATAAAAGATTAGACGAAAATAAGAATAGTTTTTGAGTAATGTCATCATAAAATAGAAATATGTCAAGAGCTTAGGGACTATACATTTTTATTAACAACTTTAATAAACTTGCAGTAATTTATATAATATGGAAAAGAATAGCCTAAAGTTCTCACTATAAGCTATTCTTTTATGAAAAAACTTTTTTATTCTTCACTAAGCTGTTTTATTTGATTTAAATAATTAAATACGTTAATATAAAAATCAGCTTTTTTCTGAATACTATAAATAATACGTTCTAATTGTTGGTTTTCTGTTTTTGATTTATCCACCAAATTATTCAGATTAGTGGCTATTTCTTTCATTCCAGCCAAATTTTCTTTTTGAGATTCATTAACCTCGCGTACATTTTCATTTACTTCTGATTCTGCTTCAATTATATCCTCAAGCATAGAAGAAGATTTTTCAATAAGGCTTGTGGTTTGGCTTATGACAGAAGTTCCTTCGTTAGATTTATGTGAGAGCTCATCCATTGATACTGTCAAAGTTTTTAAAGAATCAATTATATCCTTTGCATTTTTTTGTGTGTCAACTGAAAGTTTTTTTATTTCTTCCGCAACTACAGAAAAACCTTTTCCAGCTTCACCAGCTCTTGCAGCTTCTATTGATGCATTTAATGATAATAAATTTGTTTGTGCTGCAATGCCAGTTATTATGTTTGCAAAATCTTGAATGCTGTTATATTGGGATTGTATATTAGAAATCAATTTAATAAATTGATCAAATACTAGAGACACTGCCTGAACTTGTTTTATTAATTCATCGAAGTCAACTTTTGCATTTTGAATTTTTGACTGTGATCTGTCCAGACTAGAAAATACACCCATTAATAAATCTTCTGTCCTAATGCTATTTTTTGATAATTTTTGCAAGAAATCATTGACGCTTTCAGTTTGACTAGTTGTATATTCAACACTTTTAAGAAGTTTATCTAAGCCATAAGTGATAGTTCCTTCTTCATTTACAATAAAGTTAGCATTATTATCAATTTGAGCTACTAGCTCCATAACTTCATCTATATAAGTAAAACATTTAATTCCATCTTCAGAATACATAACTTTATTATCCTCTGAAATAGATGTATTGTTAGAATTTTGATTATTCTTAAATTTAAACATATAATCACTCCTATTCAATTGCTAGTAATACCATAGTTTGATTAACGTGCTTCTTGTAGAATTGTTCACCATAGCTTACAAAACCTGTAATGTTAGGACACAATGAAAGTAATTCGTGATCTATTGATTTCCAAGTTCCATCTTCTTGAAATTTTAAACTTCTTAATATACAATTTATAGCTAAAACAAAGCTTGGCTTAAATTCTACCGATTTAATAGTTTTTCTTATTTGATCTACAGGATTAACTGGTCTTAAGACTTCAACAAATGTGTCACTCATCATTTGGCAATAAAAAGTAATTGATTTATCTGGATTAATTTTCATAGGCGAAGCTATATAAGTGTCATCTTCATATATTTTTCCAAGGGGATTATTTATAAAATAATTAGATAAGTCTTGTTCTCTTATATTTAGTGCTCTAGCGTACTCTGTACTAGCAGGTGCTTTATTAAAGGTTTTTACTGTTCTGGTTATTAAATCAGAATCGGTTACTAATAAACGAGTGCCAGTTGATTCATATATATTTTCCTTAATAATTTGTGTTCTACGCTTCATGTCAAAAAATATTGCAACACTGCTAATTTTCTTATTACCAATAAAAATAAAGGTTTCTTTAAATTTAAGATTGTCTCCAGCGCTCCCACCAATTATTTTAAAATTATTATCAGCAAAATAAAAAGATGTAACAATACTCTCTTCTGTACCGTTTAATCCATCACATAATAAAAGTGCAAATGCATTTCTATTATTTTTTACTTTAGCATAAGCTTGTTTTAATTTTTTTATATTTTTTATTGGTGGATTGGGTATTTCAACAGTTTCTCCTTCATCTAAATCATATTCAAAACCTGTGATCACACCATCTTTATAACCATTTCTACTATATTCTCCAGAAGTAGAACACAAGATTACATTGGATGAAACATGCTTTGATAATTCTACAACATTTTCAACACTAGAAAAGATGACAAATCCTTTATTAGTGCTAGTATTGATGTGATTTAATCCATCTGAAACATTTGAAAATAAGAATTCTTTCATAACATCATCTCCTAAATATAAGCTTTTGGAAAAAATAAACTATTTAATAAAAGTATAGCTAATATTGTTATAATATGCAAATGATTATTCTGAATATTTAAATAATTTGAATATACTTTTTGATAGTAAAATATATTATAATTAAGAATATAATATATTTTGTAAAATACTACAAATAATTGTAAACTAATGATATAATTATATAAAGGAATAGGAAACTACTAATGAGGAAAATTGTAAGAAATGATAAATAATTATATAAAGCTTTTTCTACGTAGATACGCACTTGACTTAAATTTTTAGCAAGTGCTTTTTTTTATATCTGTTAATTTATTTAATTTTAAATTTGCAAATAAAATATATGAAATTTAAGCTATAGTGAAATTTGTGAGGGGGAATAATTATGAAATTACATTCATTAAAATTCAAATTATTAGGTTTTATTTTTTCTGCGATAGTTTTGCTTATTGGAGTTATTGTGGGGGATAATGTATTTGAATTTAATACTTATTTAAATTCGAATATTAATAATGAGATTACAAAAGCTAATGAAGTTTTAGGAGATAAAATTAATGATTTAAAGGGAAATTCCTTAAGTCTTGCATCACAATTGGCTATGAATACTAAAGTGATAAATGCAATTGAAACAAAGGATACTAAAAGAATTTTAGATGATGTGAAACCAATAGTAGAAAGTTCTAAAATAGAATTTGTAACAATAACAGATGAGAAGGGAATTGTTCTTGCAAGAACCCATGAACCAGATAAAAGTGGAGATAGCGTTTTAAACCAACAAAATGTAAAATTTGCGTTAGAAGGGAAGCCCAATTCTAAGATTGAAGGTGGAACACAAGTAAAGTTAGCTGCCAGATCAGGAGTTCCAGTAAAAAATGATCAGGGAAAAATTATAGGGGTTATATCAACAGGATATAGACTTGATTCTGATGAACTAGTAGATTATATAAAGGATAGATTAAATTGTGAGGCAACTATTTTTTTAGAAGATGTAAGAATTGCAACAACTGTAAAAAAAGATGGACAAAGAGCTCTTGGAACAAAGCTCGATCCTAAAATTTCAGAAATTGTAATGAGGAATAATAAATATTTTGGTGAAGCTAATATATTAGGATCACAATATATTACAGCTTACACAACTATTTTAAGTGAAGATAACAAAGTCATTGGAATATTATTTACTGGTCGAAGTGTGAATGAAATAACAAATTTTAAAAATAATTTCATTATGAATACTATAAAAATCTCTCTTGTAATTGTAGTGATATTTTCTATATTTATATATTTGTATATCGATAAAAATATTACAAAACCATTAGTTAAAGTAGTAGAGCATTTTAAAGATGTTGCAGAAGGAGATTTTTCGAAGGAAATATTAGAGAAAAATCTACATCGTAAGGATGAGATTGGAGATATTGCAAGAGGGATAGCTCTTATGAAAAAGGAGTTAAGTGAATTAATAAAAAATATAATCAATAATTCCCAAGAGCTTAGTGCAAGCAGTGAAGAGCTTGCAGCTACTGTAGAAGAATTTTCATCTATGACAGAAAATATAGGAGAATCAATTAAAAACATTAATTCAGGAGTTCACGATACAAGTGCTGCTTCTGAGGAAATATCAGCTTCAATAAAAGAAATAGATTCTAGTGTCACAATATTAAGCAGTAAGGCTATTGAAGGCAGTGGAAATGCAAATTCCGCTAAAGAAAGAACTGAGAAAATGCAAAATAAAACTAAACTTTCTATGAAAGAAATTGAAGGATTATTTATTGAAAAAGAAGATAAAATTTTAATTTCAATTAATGAAGGGAAAATAGTTGAAAATATCAAAGTTATGGCGGACACAATAGCTGGTATTGCAGAACAAACAAATCTCTTAGCGCTTAATGCATCTATAGAAGCAGCAAGAGCTGGTGAGCAAGGAAAAGGTTTTGCAGTGGTAGCAGAAGAGGTTAGAAAATTAGCAGAAGAATCAACAAAAGCAGTAGAATCAATAAAAGAAACAATAATAAAAGTACAAGGTGCTTTTAAGAATTTAGCCAATAACAGCAATGATGTATTGCTTTTTATTAAAGAAAAAGTAAATCCTCAATTCATTGAGATGATAGAAATTGGAATGGAAACTCACAAAGATGCAGAATTTGTAAGTAAAATGTCTGAAGAAATTGCTGCTATGTCTGAGGAAGTCACTGCAACAATGAATCAAGTAAGTGAATCTGTTGTAAATTTAACAGAAAATACGTTAGTTTCATCTAGAGAATCAGAAACAATTAAAGATAGTATTGTAGATGCAACTAAAGGTATAAATGAAATAGCATTAACTGCCCAAAATCAAGCCTTGCTTGCTGAAAAAATTTATGGGCTTGTTCAAAAATTTAAGTTTTAATGAAAAAAATAAATACTTGGGATAACCTGATTTTTCAGTTATCCTAAGTATTTATTTTTGACCTTTTTTATTAGGGATAAAGTAGGAATGATATTATACCTTTATATGTTATAACCATTTTCAATTAAATAATCTCCCAAATCTTTATCCAAATTTATTATATGATTCCTAAACCAATCAACTAGTTTCTCTTGAATATTTATTACTAGCGCTTCTGATGCTCCTTGAGTTTCAAAAGTTTTTCTGAAATTTTTTAATTCATTTTTAAATTCTTCATGTTGAGCATGCTGTATTTCAAATAAAGGATAGTTTATTTTCTTTTGAAGTTCTTCTTCTTCATCAAAATGTTTAACTACATATTCTTCTAGAAAATTTAAAGTGTTAATAACTTCATCATGACCTTTGCCTTCTTCAACTGATGTTAATAATTGATCTAGGCGATTAACCAATTCCATATGCTGATTATCAATACTCTCAATTCCTATGTCTAACGTCCAGTCCCAATTTAAATACATAAAATTCACCATCCATAAATTATATTTATCCTTATTATATATTGTTTTCGACGAATCCTTTATAATACCTCTTTTTACTTTGTATATTTTTATGTTTTTTTCTGTTTCTAATATTCGACATATATTAAAAAAAATTATAAGGTGCTACTTTAGGTCACTAAATGTCTAACTAAGAATATATTATAAATATAGAATATGGATAAAAATATTCTATAAAAACTCATTAGAATTTAATTAATAAATTTTTAATGTGGTATTTTAATTATTAATATGCTGAAGGAGAACATATATCAATTAACAGTTTAGTATTTAAAACTTATTTTAATGATATATGTATAAAGATTATAAATGACCCAAGCAAAATTAATAATTATCTGCTTGTTAAAATTTATTTATAAGGAGTTGTATCAAATGATTAAATATGAAAATGACCATAAGCAAAGTAAATGTTCCTGTGATGTATGTGATTTTATTAATGCAAGACCTATAGAACTTGAAAGAAATGGCGTTCAATTAGTAACTGTAAGAATAAAAGTAAATAATGTATGTATTGGCAAAAAAGTAGCTGTAGCAGCTATTATATATGATCAATTCCATAGAATATTGGCTTTTAAAGGATTTGTTACAATGATTCGTGAAAAAGATGAATGTAGAAAAGATGAATGCGGAACTATTGAACGCAAAATAGTATTTGTATTACCAGATGAAGATGAATGCAATCCACTAGAATTAGAAGCTTGCACTGTAGCTAATTATATATATCCATGTGAGCCAGTAAAATAGGGTAGGTTTAAAACACTTGTAGCGTAGGCCAATTAGTGGTCTACTCTGCAAGTATTTTTAGTGAAATACTATAGTTTTAGATGATAAAAGGAGATATTAATATGAAGAATGGAAATAGTGGAATAAATGATAATAATTTTTTTGAAGATATAAAAGATAAGAATCGAAATTTTGAATTTGAATTTGACATTGATGAAGCTGATCAGTATTTCTTAAAAGGCATTGGAAATATTAAGGATTCTGATTATGAAGAAATATATGCAAAGGGTTTTAACGATGGATATGAAAAGGCTAAACGAGAAGCTTTAGATTATATAGAAAAATATAAAAATGGCAGGAAACAAAAATCTATGCATTCAAAGAAGTACTGATATTAACTTATGTAATATAATATGGATAAGTATTTTTAATATCATAAGCTTAAGAAGTACTAGAAATATAAAACGAATTATAAGTTGATTAGTAATCAAATAATTAATAATTTAAAAACTACGTTTTTACGTAGTTTTTTATTCTCTAATATTTAAAATAATCATAGGAGGTGAATTATATTGTTTATAAAGTCTGATGTAAATCAACAAAGAGGGTAAGTTATATAAGAAAAGTATATTTTAATTAGTATTAGTATAAATTTCTACTTTATGGTAAAATATAGATATACAATATTGTTTAATGTCGTATATATTAAAATAAAATCTTCATACATTTTTTGTCTTTTAATAGTAGAGAGCTAAAATTGAATATAAAAATATTTGCAAAAAAGTTATGAATATTTAAAGTAATGACAACTTATGTGGATCTAATGAATGATTTACGGGGTGATGTAAAATGAAGAATTTATCAGATTGTAATATTTTAATCGTAGATGACACAAATTTTAATATAAAAATTTTAGAGGATACACTAAAAAGTGATTATAAAATATCAGTAGCATTAGATGGAAAATCTGCACTTAAATTTATGGAAGAGGTTATACCAGATATAATATTATTAGACATAATGATGCCAGAGATGGATGGATTTGAAGTTTTTTCTAAAATAAAAGAAGATATTAGACTTAAAGATATTCCAGTTGTTTTCTTATCTGCAGTTACAGATATAAATAGCAAAGCAAAAGCTTTTGAAATGGGAGCTGTCGATTATATAACAAAGCCTTTTGAAGTAACAGAAGTAAGGGCAAGGGTAAAAACTCATTTATCTTTGCAGCTTGCTCAAAAAGAGTTGACTATGCAAAATGAAATACTTAATTTTAAAGTTGAAGAAAGAACTAGAGAAATTGCTCTAACTCAAGAAGCAACCTTAGAAACTATTGCAAACCTTGCAGAATATAGAGATCCTGAAACAGGAGGACATATAAATCGTACAAAGGGCTATATTAAAGTATTAGCGGAAAGATTAAAAGAACATCCCAAATACAAAGATATTATAAATGATACTGTAATAAGGATTTATTATAAGGCTTGTCCGCTTCATGATATAGGAAAAATAGGAATTAGAGATGAGATATTATTAAAACCAGGTAAATTGACGCCTAGTGAATTTGAAGAAATGAAGCATCATACAACTATTGGCTATGAAACATTGAAAATGGCAGCAAACCAGCTTGGGGAAAATTCTTTTTTAACTTATGCAATGGAATTTGCTTTACATCATCATGAAAAATGGGATGGTACGGGCTATCCAGATGGTCTTAAGGGAGAAGAAATACCAATTTCCTGCAGATTAATGGCAATTGCAGATGTTTACGATGCTCTTATAAGTAAACGGATTTATAAACCAGCTTTTAGTCATAATAAATCTGTTTCTATTATTTTAGAAGGAAACGGAACTCACTTTGATCCAGAGTTAATTGAAATTTTTATAGAACTTAACGAGGAATTTAGAAAGATTGCAATTCAATTTGCAGATTCTGAAGAAGAAAGATTAAATTTAGAACACAATTTAATTAAAGATTAGTTTTAGTTTATAGAAAAACTACATTATTAAACTTAAAAAGCTGTGATTTTCAAAAGTTAGAAAATTACAGCTTTCTTGTTTACAAATACAATTATAAAAGGTGCTGAGAGTTTTTCTTAGAAATTATAGTTAGAGCATCATTCTTTTATAAAAACTATGTTTCTACTATTTGATTTTTCATCACTATATTTATAATCAAGTCTATTAAAGTTTTTTATTTCAGAAATTTTTTCGACTTTGTTTTCTGCCATATAACGAACCATTTCACCTCTAGCCATTTTGGCTAAGGTTCCTTTTGTTATTATTTTTCCATCTTTATATTCGCCAAAGGTGCACGAGATAAACTGAGCATTTTTATTAAGATGGTTTTCAACACATTTGCTATACTCTTTAGAAGCAAGATTTAATACTACATCTGTATCTTCATATAATTTGCTAAATAAGCTGTTGTCCCAGAAATCATATAAATCTTTATAGCCCTTAAGTTTAATAGGCGCTTGCATTTCAAGTCTGTAAGGAACAACTCCATCAAAAGGCTTTAGAATTCCATAAAAACCAGATAAAATATTTAAATGATTTTCAAGGTAGTCCAATTGTTCGCTATTAAAAACATTTGGTGACATATATTGATATTGAATTCCTTCATAGGCTAATATTGCAGGTGTAAGTCTTTCAGTAAGACACATATTTGAAAAGTATTCAAAGCTTGTTCTTGCAATTTTATCATTACATTTCCATAAAGATTTAGCTTCTTCATAGCTTAATCTTTGAATATGCTTCATTAACAGTTCAGTTTTATCTAAAAAATAAGGCAAATTATGTATGCCAAATTCTGTATCTATATTCATTTTTTTCGCTGGTGATATAATAACCTTCAATGTAATTCCTCCATTAATTTATTTACTTGTTCGGTATATTATATCATGGTTAATTTCTAAGTCGAAGAGTGTAACCTTTTAAAGTAATTCATATAGTGTTTTTTCATGACTTGAAGTATTTACATTAAATGACCGAGAGTTTAATATATACGAAACTCTCGGTCATTTATAGATATATTTGTAATAATCTATTTTAAATATGGTGTAGTAATTAGGTAGTTTTTGAGCAGGAGTTAAGCATATTATATAAGCTAGCTATTTAGCTTACTTTCCATTCAAGAATTCCAGTTGAACTGCTTCCATTTGAAGTCATTTGAATTGCAATTGCATTTGTTGACACTGGAGTAAATGTAGTAGTGTTATATTTATTAATTTCTGTACCGTAACCTTTTGCATTTTTTACTTCTTGCCAAGCGCTTCCATCCCAATAAGATATTTTATATGAAGATGGGACATCTATGCCTTGTCCATCTTTAAACCAATAAACCTGACAGTTTGATATAGTTACATTATTATTAAAAAGATATTGAACCCATTGTGTTCCAGTTTCTGGCCAATTTCCATATACAGCAGCACTTCTATCATTAGAACTTGTAGGATCAATGCCATCATTTAGTGCATTTATACTTTCCCAAGATGATACATAAGAAGTAGAAGGAGTGGCTTGTCCAGCTATATTTTTACCTGTACTTGGTTTAGTAGGATCTGTAGTAGGGTCAGTTGTACTTGAACCAGCTTTTCCTTGTACAAATGTCATTTGATTTCCTGATCTACTAATTTGCGATAATTTTAAACCTGAAGCTTGTCCATTCCACCACTTAGAATTTGGAGTGGTAGTATCTCCAAAGGAATCTTTATAGCCGCCTTTAAATAAATCACCACTGTCTCCGCCGTTTCTGTTTCTTTCCAAATCATATGCTCCATCAGCTTGTTCAAGTGATACCAAGAAGTGACTATTAGCTGTCATATTGTTTTTAGAATTATCACCTTTTTCATCTACATGCCAAATAGCTAGTCCATTATCAGGTACATCAGCGTATCTACCATTTCTTTGAATATTTTCAACTAAGAAATATTCGCTTGCTTTATTTCCTGACCATTTATATGAAGTTTGGTTTCCGTTTTGATTAGCAGTAGCAGTAAATTTAGCACCGTCACCATATGTATTCATGTTTATTGGTGTATTCCAGCCTGATATAACATTTCTGCAATATGGATCAGGTGGAGCAGGATTCTTTGGATTTGCAGTACCACTCATAAGTCCATATGCACCAGCACCTTGTGAATCTCCATCATAATCGTATAAGTCAGGATATCCATATATCATATGTCCACTTTCATGGCAAATAGTACTGATAGATAAATCATTTCCTATATCAGTCATTTCATATTTTTGTATTCTCATACCATTGAAGTTCTCTGATCCTCCATACCAAGCTTGGTGTGGCCATAATCCTTTTGCCCAGCCGGCATCAGCAGTACCTGCATAAAGAATATTAACAGCTTTAGCATAACCATTTGAATCTGTTGTTATTTTTGAAGCATCAAAGCCAGAAGATTTTAACCAATTAAAAACTTCTGCTACAAGTTCATTAGATTTTGCATAAGAACCAGTTTGTTCATAAATATCATCATAATAAGATTTTTCGTGAGCTGCTGTATAGAAACCTATTATAGTATTTGTATAAGTAACTTTTCCACCAGATATATCATAGTAATAATCTCTTACAGATCCATTGTTATTAAAGCCAGTATATCCAACACCGTTTAAAAAGTCGTTTATTTTAGATTTAGGTATAGCACTTTTCACATCTGGGAAATCCACTAAAATTGTTAACCCATTTACAACATTAGAATTTGATGTGCTAATTTTTGACTCTGTTAATCCATTTATGTTTATATTATTTTCACTGCTAACCCCTTCAGGAGCTTTTAATAAATCATTTCCATGAAGTGAATTTCTTACTTTAGCAGCTTTACTCTTTATTGCCTGAGTTTTTATTTTTAAATGTTTTTGAAGACTTTTTTTAGTATTTTGTGTTTTATCAAGGCTATCAGTAGAGCTAACGATCTTCATGTCTCCATACTGATCATTTGCTTTATAAACTTCACCAGTAGAAACGTAATCTGTTTCGTCTGCATTTAATTTTGCATAACATATCCAGCCTTCATTGTCACGACAAAGTGTATAACCATCTAAGCTTTCAACTTGCTGAAAATATTCATCACCTGTGATTTTGACCTGAACCTTGCTTCCATCTGGCTGAATTAATTCATGTTTCTGATTGATATAAGGTGCAGCGTATGCTCCTACACTCATAGTTCCACAAATAGTAGCTACTGCAGCAGTAGTAGTTAAAAATTTTGTTAATTTTCCCATTTATTAATACTCCTCATATTTTTACTTTTATAGATGCATTATTTTTCTAGAATAATATAATGCTCATTATATTAGTTGCGCAACAGCATTTATATTCTCATATTTTTTTTATAAAATAAATATCTTTTTCGTAAAACATCAATATTTAATAGTAAAAGCATATTTTATTACAAATTATTACAAATGTATTTTTCTATAGATAATTTAATGAAAATTACATAATCAATTACCACTTTAATGAGAAATACTGCATATACTTTAAATATTTATCCTAAATTATGGAGTAAATTATATAAAATTTGTAGAATATGAAATCTTATTATATAATGTTTTAGTTATTATATAATATAAAAAGAGGAGATCTATAAGTGCAAGGGAAATGCTATTATTGTGGAAAAGAATTAACAGAGAGAACAATTAAAAGACATATGAAAAATTGCTTAGAAATGAAAAAATTTATTGAAGATGAAATTCAAAACACTAAAGATGTAAGAGACCAATTTTTAATATCCATAAAAGATAAGAAGGATTTTAGCAAATACTGTGTGTATCTGTCTATAGATGCAGGGTTAAGCTTAGATCAGTTAGATAAATTTATAAGAGATATTTGGGTAGAATGCTGTGAACATTCGAGAGCCTTTTATATTAATAAGAAGGAATATAGCAGCAATAGTGATAGACAATATGAAATGGA
Source organism: Clostridium sp. C2-6-12 (assembly GCF_009928485.1). GTDB lineage: Bacteria > Bacillota > Clostridia > Clostridiales > Clostridiaceae > Clostridium. The sequence continues at coordinate 66,418 of NZ_JAABNP010000026.1, forward strand.
TATTCATTTAAAAGATATATTAAGTGTTAATCAAAAGTTTGAGTATAAATATGATTTTGATTTAACTACAAGTTTAGTTCTAGAAGTTGTGGATATGATTAAGGTCTCACAGGACTTTAATCATATAGAAATTATTGCAAGAAACAATGAAGAAAATGCTGGAACTACTGATTATTATAATTCTCCTAGAGATGGAATCTGTAAGTATAAAGGAAATAGGAATAGAGAAGTTCCATATTTACCTCAAAACAATAGAAAATGTCATGATAATGAAAGTTTAAAAACTTCAAAACATAAGAATATATATAAAGAAGAGGAGGATGGTAATACTTTAACATATACTCAACAGCATATTGATGACTTTATCAATGAACACTCTAATTCAGATAATGGAAATTATGAAACAAAAAATCATGATATTGATAATAATATAGAACAAACTTCTGAAAAGAAAATCTCTAATGATAAAATTGAAGAAACTAATGAAACTGCTAATATATTTAAAGAAATGTTTCTAAAAGGAAAATACTCATATGATTTAAAAAAATTATTAGAAGCATATCCAGAAGAACAAATAAATTTATTAGCAGAAAATATTAATTTGATACTACCAGATAATTTAAGTAAAGCTTCAATGATTGAAAAATATTATAGTGAATATGAAAACTATATGAAGGACATAATGCTATTACTTAACAATGAGATATATGAGATATTATATAAGTGTTTCAAGAATAACGGAATAATAAATATTTTAGATAATAGAGTGAATTGGAATAAAAATACATATTCCTTCTTGATCAATAAAGGAATTATATTTCCAAGTGTAGAAAATAAGAAACCAATTTTTATAATGCCAGAAAAGATGCAGAATATTGTAAAGCAAAGTGATACTTTAGAATTTAGAAGAATACTAAAAAAGAATAGTGAAATTATAAATATTTTTACTGGCATGGTTCAAGTCTATGGTATTATACATGCAGAGCAAATTATGGATTTGATAAAAAGATACGTTACAGACATTGATGAAACAAAAATATTATCCGTTTTAGAGCAAAGCGTATTTTATAATGCAGATTACTATGGAATTTTAGACGAAAATAAAAAAATAATATTTATTAATAATAAGATAGAAAATTATAAGGAAATATTAAATCAATTAGATAAAGCTTTAGATTATAAAGTGTTTAACAAGCAGGAATTAATTTCAACAATTAGAGAAGATCATCTTAAAAATAGTAGCGTTGGTAAGAGATATATTAAAGAATTTGTATCAATGTTTGTAATGAATAAAGATGATATAGTTGAAAATATGAAAATGTTGGCTTTACAAGCTCAATTTAGAGATAATGAAGAAATAGTTAAGGATATAATAAATGGAGTGGATTCAGATCTAGATCCATATAACGAAGTTAGAATAAGTAATATGCTTAATAAGTTTATCAAAAATATTCCATTATGGAAATACAAAGGTGCAACAATAAATGAAATAGAAGGTAGCAAAGAGACTGTAGTTCAACAAAAGATTAGTAGAAATGATCCATGTCCATGTGGAAGTGGAAAGAAATATAAAAAGTGTTGTGGCTAAAAAGGAGTAATTTTTTATGACTTTAAAACTTTTTACTATGGAAATAATAGATGAAAATAATGATACATATAAAATTAAGATAGATAATTATATTGAAAGTGCTTTTATAGAATTTAATCCTTTAAAAAAAGAATTGAACTTTATAAGTGATAATGATTTAACTAAATATCTTAAAAGCAATGAGTATCAAGTTAGAAAAATGCTGCATAATAAACGAAGAAACACATATTATGTAGGTTTTAAGGTAAAATTTGTTTTAAGTCATGGAAAAGATGTTGCTAGAATGGCTGCCTATCTGGAAATTAAATAATTTTAAAACTATTAATGGGGAATCACCTAAAAATCTTGAAAAGTGGCTTATGTTTGATGGATTGTGCAATGGTAAATATATTGAATTTCAGTGGGTAAAGGGACATTCTAATCACTTTGAAAATTCCCTTTGTGATATTTATGCAAAAGAGACAGCGAAAAAATTGTTATAAAATAAAGTTAACCTAAGATTGAAAGTAAAAGTCTTAGGTTATTTTATTTGATAAAGGTTGACTAGTCAACAATAAATTAATATAATATTGTTGACTAGTCAATTAAATTTGAAGTATAAGGAAAAATTATATTTTGATTTATCTGCTTTTAGTTTGCGAGAGACTAATATAGTCTCTTTAAAGTATTGATTAGAGTAAAAACTTCATAAAATAAAATTAAAGTTTTATCATGAAGTTTAAAATTGATGGGAGGAAAATTTGGTGAAAACAGAAAGCATTCCTTTTATAATGCTAAATAGTAAGATTTTTAGAAATACACAAATTTTTTTAGATAAGATTTTAAAAAAATATGAATTGAGTAGTGGTTCTATTCCTTATATATTTATTTTAGAAAAAAACCAAGGTATTACCCAAATTAAATTGAGCAGAGAAGTAGGCAATGACAAGGCTATGTCAGCAAGAACAATTACTAAGCTTATAGAATCAGGTTTTGTTTATAAAAAGCAGGATGAAAAAGACTGTAGAGCTTATAACTTGTATATAACAGAAAAAGCTAAAGAACTTATACCTAAAATTAGAGAGGAAATTCATGGTATTGTTGATTTGATTACGGAAGATTTGACTGAAGAGGAAAAAATGATTACATCAAAATCTTTATTTAAGATTCTAGAAAAAACTCAGAAATTAAAGAGTGAAGAATGTAGTCATAAATAATACAAGATTAGTTATTTATTATGGAGGGAATTATGGATATAAATATTGAAAGCAAAAAACAAAGGAGTAAAGAAATAATGAATACTGAAAATAATAAAAGCAAGTGGACTGTATTGATTATAGTACTAATGTCTACTTTTATGTCCACTTTAGATGGGAGTATTGTAAATGTTGCGCTTCCTAAAATGGCAGATGCTTTAAATGTAACAACTTCAAGAATTCAATTGGTAGTAACAAGTTATTTAATTGTTATAGCTGGTACGGTATTAATTTTTGGAAGGCTTGGAGATATGCTTGGAAAAGCTAAGATGTTTAAGTTTGGAATAGGCCTATTTACCTTTGGATCTTTTTTATGTGGTATAACAAGTTCTTTTCCAATATTAATTGTAGCTAGAGTTGTACAAGCTATAGGAGCTGCAGGGACAATGGCTAATAATCAAGGTATTATTACAGAAACCTTTCCACCGAGTGAAAGAGGGAAGGCACTGGGCTTTTTAGGAACTTCTGTTGCGTTAGGAGCATTGGTAGGACCAGGACTGGGTGGAATTATAGTAGGTGCTGCTAGTTGGGAATTTATATTTTTAATAAATATTCCAATTGGTATTATTGCGTTATTTTATGGGAATAAGCTGTTACCTAAGGGGCATAAAGGAGAGAAGGGGAAACTTGATACTCTTGGAGCTGTACTGTTTATGCTTGCTATAGTTCCGCTTTTTATGGCGTTAGATGAAGGCTTGAACCTTGGATTTACAAATCCAATAATTTTATTAGGTTTTGCAGTAGCTATTATTTCCTTTACTATATTTATTATTGTAGAAAAGAAAAAGGAAAGTCCTCTATTACAGTTAGATATATTTAGTAATAAATTATTTTCATTAAGTATATTTTGTGCCTTTATAACATTTATAGCTATATTCTGTAATAATATTATTTTACCTTTTTATCTTCAGGATGTAATGAGTTATTCACCGCAGCATACTGGACTTATACTTATGGTTTATCCATTATTATTAACTATTGCTGCACCTGTTAGTGGAACTTTATCAGATAAAATAGGTTCGGAAATTTTAACTTTTGTAGGATTATTACTTATAAGCTTTGGATTATTTTTAATGTCAACTTTAAACATAGATTCTAATGTACTAATTATGTTAGTATTTATTGCAATTATGTCAATTGGAATGGGATTATTTCAATCTCCGAATAATTCATTAATAATGTCAACTGTGTCAAAGGATAAGCTTGGCATTGCAGGAAGTGTAAATGCTCTTGTAAGGAATTTAGGTATGGTATGTGGAATAGCTTTAGCTACAACGCTTTTATATACTATGATGAGTTTTAAAATTGGAGAACGTGTTATAGATTACGTTCCAGGCAGAAGTGATGCGTTTATTTATGGTATGAAAACTGTATATATAACTGCCGCTATAATAAGCTTTGTTGGAGCTTTATTAACATTATACCGATTGACTAGAAAGAAAACTAATTAAAATAAATTTCAATAATAAGAAATATAAAATAAAAAACGAGTGGTCTTACTCGTTTTTTTATTTTATATTAAATTTTAAATTAGCTTCCATAGTATATTAGGATAATCCTTATATAGTCTTATGTTATTAAATAGTATTTTTATTTTTCATATCTATAATATTCACCGTATCCATCATTATATAATGTTTTCTTAGAAGTTTGAGTTATACGAACATAAGCATATTCAGGAGCTTTATACCCTGGACCAAAGATTAAAAGGTCGATAACTTTCTTAGCAAAAGCTTTAACAAATAATTTATTCATTTAACATCACTCCTTACTTGTATGTTTATATTTATTATATTAGAAAATTTTGAAAAATGCAACAATTATCAAAGAATAATCATTATTATGTAAAAGAAATCTTGAAATTCATTTTGTGGGAGTATAATATAAAAGTTCTAATTTGATGAAAAATACTTTTATATTTTTATTTATTATATGTTCAATATTATTTTGACTTACATTAGAGTAAGGGGAAATGATATTTTACATTATAAGGTTTTATATGAATAATATAACTCAATGTCCATAGTTAAATCATTGTTTACAAATAGAGACGATTATATAATTTAAAAGAATAGCATTACTGACAAAAATGTTCTTAATTATAGGAGATCAGTATGCACTAACTAATGATAAGCAAAAGGAGAACGATTTCTGTGAATATTAAGAAAAAACTTACTTCATTATTTGTAATGGCTACAATTATGCTCGGGTTTGGACAAGGTATAATTGTACAAGCTAAAGGTGTAACAGCTGATTCTACAACTACATCAGCATCAGCGCAATTTACAAGCGTATCAGGAATAAATAGTACATCAGGTGATTCAGCAGCAGCTTCAAACCTAGATAATACAACTAGTACTAAATTTGAGGCAGTAAATCAAAGTCCAAATCCAGGTACACCTGAAAACAAGCCAGATCCTTTAAAGGCAATAAGTGAATATGACAGTCAAACTGTAAATGCTACTGAAAATGGCAGCGCAAATATAACCTCTTCTATTGGCTGGAAGAAAGTAAATGGATATTGGTATTACTATAAATCTGATAATACAAAGGCAATTGGATGGATTAAACCAGATGGGAATTGGTATTACTTGTACTCTAATGGTCAAATGGCAACAGGTTGGTTAAAAGCTATCAGCGGTACTTGGTATTACTTGGATAATTCGGGCAGCATGGTTAAAGGATGGAGGCAGATAAATAATATCTGGTATTTCTTTAAAAATTCAGGTGAAATGATAACAGATATAAATGTTATCGATAAGGAAACTTATCTTTTTAATAACAGTGGTGCAATGGTAAAAGGTTGGGCTGAGTTAAATAACTATTGGTATTATTTTAATAATGGCGGAAATATGGCAAAAGGGTGGGTTTATAATAATGCCTGGTATTATTTATATGATTCAGGGGCAATGGCTAAAGGTTGGATTAATTTAAATGGAATTTGGTATTACTTAAAAACTAATGGAGCTATGGCAACAGGTTGGGTAAATTCTGGTGGTGATTATTATTACTTAGACACAAATTCAGGAAGATTGAAAACCAATACTGTAGCAGGCGGTTATGAAATTGGTCTAGATGGAAAGAGATTAGGAGCAGTTAGTAAATTTAAAGGAATAGATATAAGTCACTATAATGGAAATATTAATTTTGCTAAAGTAAAAGCAGCAGGCATACAAGTTGTATACATAAAAGCAACAGAAGGAACTACATATGTAGATAATTATTTGTCGACTCATTATAATGGTGCTAAAAGCGCTGGTTTAAAAACAGGTTTTTATCATTTTTTAGTAGGGACAAGCTCTCCTGAAACTCAAGCACGTAATTTTTATAATAATATAAAAGATAAACAAAGTGATTTAAAGCCAGTTTTAGATGTGGAAAAAAGTGATTTTAATGTTATGGATTATACTTTAAGATTTATTGCTGAATTTAATAAATTGAGCAATATGGAGCTTTGTATATATACATATTCAAATTTTATACCAAATTTAGATAGCCGATTAACATCATATTCTCTATGGGAAGCAAATTATTCTAGAAAAATTGAGAATTTGCCAGCCAACAATATATGGACATCAAGAGCAGGACATCAATATACAGATAAAGGTGTTGTTGATGGTATATATGGTGGAGTAGATTTAAATGAATTTACATCAGATATTTTTAGATAGATTATATAATATTTATGTTTATTACTTATAGAGTATATCATATTAAAGTATGCAGAATAAGTAAGTGCAATAAAGATTAAGAATGCTAGTGCTGGCTAAATAGGACCTGTTGCAATAGTAGAAGAATAAATTTATAAAGAAAACCATGCATAAACTAGAGTATAATATCAGTTTATGCATGGTTTAAATTTTTTGTTATATTCAATTTTGATTTTAATTAATTTCTTATTAGATAATCGAAGGCTCCTAAAGCCGCAGTTGCACCTGATCCCATTGAAATGATGATTTGTTTAAATGAGCTGTTACTACAATCACCTGCTGCAAATACTCCAGGAATATTTGTAGCACCATGATTATCAACTATGATTTCGCCTAGTTTATTTAGCTCAACATTAGTTAGCCATTCTGTATTTGGAACAAGACCAATTTGAACAAAAATACCTTCGAGTTCTATATGTTTAACCGCTCCAGTATCACGCTCTACATAAGTAATACCATTCACTTTATTAGTACCTGTAATTTCTTTTGTTTGAACATTTTTTAGAACAGTAACATTATTTAAGCTGTAAAGACGTTTTTGTAATACCTCATCAGCTTTAAGTTCTGGCATAAATTCAAGTACAGTTACATGATCTACTATACCTGCAAGATCTATAGCTGCCTCAATACCAGAATTACCTCCACCAATAACGGCTATATGCTTACCTTTAAACAAAGGTCCATCACAGTGAGGACAATATGCAACGCCCTTATTTTTAAATTCTTCTTCTCCAGGGACATTAACATTTCTCCACCTTGCACCTGTTGAAATTATTACTGATTTTGATTTTATAACAGCACCATTTTCTAATTCAATTTCAATTAAGTCTTTTTTCTTTTCTAGATGCTTAGCCCTTTGTAAATTTAGAATATCAACATTATATTCTTTAACATGTTCCTCAAGGCTGGCTGCAAGCTTAGGACCTTCAGTGTATTTTACACTTATAAAGTTTTCAATTCCCATGGTATCTAATACTTGGCCTCCAAAGCGCTCCACAATAATTCCTGTTTTTATGCCTTTTCTTGCTCCGTAAATAGCTGCACTTGCACCAGCTGGACCTCCACCAACAACTAATAAATCATATGGTTCTTTAGCTTCGAATTCTGAAGTGTCTGAAGGTAATCCTATTTTCGCAAGAATTTCTTCAATTGACATACGTCCGATTCCAAACAATTCACCATTTAAATAAACTGTTGGCACAGCCATAATATTTTTACTTTCAATCTCAGATTTGAATAATCCGCCTTCAATCATAGTATGAGTGATATTAGGATTAAGTAAGGCCATTAGGTTAAGCGCTTGAACAACTTCTGGACAATTATGGCAAGTTAAGCTTATATAAGACTCAAAATTATATTCTCCCTTAAGATTTTTTATTGCTTTAATAATTTTTTCCTCCACCTTTGGTGGCCTTCCACTTACCTGCAATAATGCTAACACAAGAGAAGTAAATTCATGTCCTAAAGGTATTCCAGCAAAAGTTATGCCTGTTTCTTCACCAACACGATTTATACTAAAGCTTGGTGTTCTTAGCAAGGTTGCTTTTTCTAGCTGAATTTTTGTCGAAATAGATGCCAATTCATCAGCAAGGCCAAGCATATTGCTTGATGCTTCATCTGTACCTGTGCTTAGTTTTATAACAACATTTCCTTCCATCAGCTTAAGATATTCTATTAATTGATCTTTTATTTTTTTATCTAGAATCATAGGCATACCTTAAATCTTTCCAACAAGATCTAGGCTTGGTTTAAGAGTTGATGCTCCTTCTTTCCATTTCGCTGGGCAAACTTCGCCAGGATTGTTTCTTACATATTGTGCTGCTTTAATTTTATCGACTACTACACTTGCGTCTCTTCCTATTCCACCAGCATTTATTTCAACAGCTTGAATTACCCCATCTGGATCTATGATAAAAGTTCCACGATCAGCGAGACCATCAGCTTCAATTAATACATCGAAGTTACGTGATAATGTATGTGAAGGATCACCAATCATAGTATAAGTTATTTTCTTAATTGTTTCTGAGCTGTCATGCCATGCTTTGTGTGTAAAATGAGTATCTGTTGAAACTGAATAAACCTCAGCTCCAAGCCCTTTCAAAGTTTCATAATGATCTTGTAAATCCTCTAATTCTGTTGGGCATACAAATGTGAAATCTGCTGGATAAAAACAAACTATGCTCCATTTACCTTTGAAATTTTCTTGAGTTACTTCTATAAACTCACCATTTCTATATGCTGATGCTTTGAATTCCTTTACTTCTGTTCCTATTAATGACATAATAAACTACCTCCTAAATTTTTATATTTATTCTAATTCTCAATAATTTTAAGTACATGCTCAAATAACTATTCTTTTTAATTGATAATAATTATTGATTAATCTTATTATAAATCTGTAATTTTATTTGTCAATATTATTTTTAAAATAGATTAGTGAATATTTTTTGAATAAAGTATATTTGCACTTCTATTATATTGATAATTAACACTTAATTACGTAAAATAGAAAGGATATGAAATCCATACACATTATGGAGTTTGTTTTATATTAGCTATGTAAGTTTGTAATTGATGATTAAATTAAATATATGGTCTCAGGAGAGGAGTCAGGAATTCATGAAAAAAAGATTTGCATTTAAAACATATTTAGTACGTAGTATGTTTACAATATTAATTCCAATAGGAGCAATTATTTTAGTGCATCAAAAAATAATACCGTCTTTTGAAGAATGGGGAATTAACCCTTTTATTTTCTTTTTGTTATCCATATTGCTTATTTCTACTATTCCAGTTATATTCCTAGTGAGTAAAATTAAAAAGATGTTAACAATAATAAACGAAATAAAATCAAGTTTATACATTAAAGATGGAAAATCATTGGAGGATTTAAAATTTGATAATATAAATACATTATTTAAGGAAGTAGATAAGATAAAGAGAGAAATAAGGGTATTACAGTTTGAAAATAGAATTTTATATGATACGGCGCTGGCAATACATAACACTGATTCTCTCCAAGAGCTTTTAGATATAATTTTAGCTCGACTTACAACACATACCAATGCAGATTTTGGTTTGATATTTTTATTAGAGGAACAAGAGCTTAAATTAAAAGCATATTCTAATGTTTTGGATAAAGATATTAAGAAAACAAACTTCAAAATAGGGGAAGGACTTGTAGGCTGGTCAGTTTATAAAAATGAGCCTATATTGGTTGAAGATGTTCAAGTAGATAGCCATTATATAAGTTGTATAAAAAAAACAAGAGCTCAAATTACAATACCTATAAAAATGTATGGAGTAATATTAGGGGTGTTAGTTTTAGGAAGTGAAGAAATTTCTCATTTTAGCGATTCTGATTTTAAACTTATCAAAACCATATCGGGAGAAAATTGGTCTTGCAATTAATAATGCTAAATTAACTGATAATCTGAAAAAAGAAAATCAAAACAATCACATGCTTTTTGAAATGACTAAAAAAATAACTTCTTCTGTAGATTTAAATGAAGTAGGTAAGATTGGAGTTAAGACAGTGACAGAGGTCATAAACGCTAAATCATCTATTTTGGCGGTGTTTGATGAAGTGGAGCAGGAGTTAAAAGTCATTGCATCCTATGGAACTTTTAAAGACCGATTAAAATTTATAGAACTTAAAGGAACTGTAGAGGAAGCCTTTAAAGAAAAATATCCAACTAAAGTTCAAACAGATATGGGATATTCATATTGTATTCCAATAGTATCAGCAGAAAAATCCATAGGGATTTTGCATGTAAATACTGATAGATTATTAACAAAAGAAGAAATTACTCTGATAAATAGTACAATAACTCCTTTATCTAGTGCCTTAGAGAATGCTTTTAGATATAAAAGTGTTGAAAGTTTAGCTATAAGAGATGGACTTACTAATATGTATAATCGTCGCTATTTTAATGAAGTACTTGGGAGCTATATTGAAAAAGCTAAGAAACATAATAGAAATTTATCATTGGTAATGCTTGATATAGATAATTATAAAAAGTATAACGATACATATGGACATCAACTTGGTGATTTACTGTTAAAAAAGGTTGCAGAGGTTTTAGAAAGTAACTTGCGTGAGGAAGATATAATATCAAGATATGGTGGAGATGAATTTACAATTATCTTGCCTGATACAGATATTGAAACAGCTAGAAATATTATGGAAACAATAAGAGAAAATATTTCAAATTATAAATTTGAAATAGAAGAAGAATATGAAAATGGAGAAGAAACCATTCTAGACTTAGAAGAGAAAAAAGGCAATGCATTTGGTAAAGAATTAAAAAGGTGGTTTGCTGAAAAAGTAAGAATGAATCAAACTAAGCCATTATCTAAATCTTTTAATATTACAATAAGTGTTGGAATTAGTTCTTTAATAGACACTAATTATAATAAAGAAATGTTGGTAAAAAAAGCAGATGAAGCAGCATTAGAATCAAAACGAAAAGGTAAGAATAAAGTTAGTATTTGGATACCTTAGCTATTATCAAGAAAGAATTTGTTTCAAATACATATAGAAAATTATGGTATAATATTTTTATGATAATCTTTACAAGCAATAAAAGATATGCTTAATTTCAAAGATTATTTATGAGTGTAATAAGTGAGTACGCTTTTGGAATTTTATTAGGAAAAGGGGAAGGTATAGAATGTTGGATGAAATGGATATAAAACAAATAAAAAAGGCCATAAGAAGCAGTATAGAAAAAAGTGAATTAGCAGGAGCGAATCTAATGGTCATAAAAGATAACAAGGAAATTTTTTATTATGAAGATGGTTTCGCTGATAAAGAGGCTGGAATTCAGATGAAAAGAGATTACATTTTTAGACTATATTCAATGAGTAAGCCTGTTACAGCTGTATCTGTAATGATTCTTTTAGAAAGAGGAGAAATTGACTTATACGAGCCAGTATCAAAGTTTCTTCCAGGTTTTAAGAATCAGATGGTGGAAAGTGAAAATGGCTTAGTTTCAGCTGAAAGAGAAATAAACTTAAAGGATTTGCTTTCAATGACTTCAGGACTTGTATACGGTGGAGAGAGTAAAGCTGGAAAAGAGACAGAAGCTTTATTTAAGGAAATTGATGACAGACTATTAGGTGATTCACCAATGACTACAGTTGAAGCTATGAATAAATTAGGTAAATGTCCATTGGCTTATCAACCAGGTACTTCATGGGAATATGGAACGTCAGCAGATGTATTAGGAGCAGTAGTTGAAGTTGTAAGTGGAAAAAGCTTTGGACGATTTTTGAGAGAAGAGATATTTAAACCTTTAAATATGGTGGATACAGATTTTTATGTGCCAGAAGAAAAAAGAAATAGATTGGTGAAAACTTATGTTGCAAATGAAGACTGCAGCTTAGACATTTATACAGGAAACAATTTGGGGATTATAAATAAAATGGACAGGTATCCAGCCTTTGAATCTGGTGGAGCAGGTCTTGTTTCTACAATAGATGATTATTCAAAGTTTACTAAAATGCTTTTGAATGAAGGCAGTTTAGATGGAGTTAGGATTTTAAAATCTAAAACAGTAAAATATTTAACTTCAGGAGATTTAAGTGTTGAGCAGCAAAAAAGCTTCAATAATTGGCTTACTTTAGGCGGACACAGTTATGGAAACTTAATGCGTGTAATGAAAGATTGCAGTAAAGCTGGAGATATAGGAAGTATTGGAGAATATGGATGGGATGGATGGCTTGGTGCATATTTTTGCAATTGTCCAAAAGATAATTTAAGCTTCTTGCTTATGATGCAGAAAACTGATTCTGGAACAACAACTTTAACTAGAAAGTTACGTAACATTATTTTAAGTTCATGTTGTAAGTAAACATAATAAGGTGGGAAAATCGAGAAGTTCAGTTTTAGTAAGTTTATTAAGGTGAAAATTTATTAGTATATGGAAAGATTCGGCAATTATCTGGGAAGGCCATTTTGCAGGAATTAAATATGGATATTGCCATATTGAAAAACTTACAAATCTAGAGCGGCTTCAGTCTTATGGATTTACAGTAAGCTGTTTCTTAATAAAGATTAAAGATCCTAGTGCTGGGTGGATAAGAGTTGTTGCAATATCAATTCTGGAGGATATATTTACCATATTAATGCTGAATCATATTTTTATTGTGATATGGAATAAAGTAAAAATTTATTAGTATATAAAAAGACCAACAATTCTAATACAAAATTATTTGTAAATTTAATTAGAATTGTTGGCTTTTTATTATTATTTTATTTTTACAAGGATATAAAATTCACCATTATATGGATAATCAATATTAGATTTTTCAATATTAATGTTAAGTGCTATAAGAGAGATAATAGCTTTGTCATTTTCTTGAGTAAAGGTTGCTTGCTCTGGTGTTATAGAGTTTTTACTTTCTGGATAATTACCAGAAACCGAAGTATGAAATTTTTCAAAAACATCTTTAATATGAATTCGCATTAGCTCTTCATTTCTGTCGTTTGACAACCAAAGGTCACTAGAATTAAGTGAGTAATTAATTGAAAGTGTATAATTATGTCCAGCCTTTTCAAAATTACAGAGTTTGTTATTAGAATTTGTATTATCTTTTGCAATATAAAAATCAGTTTGAACTAAAGTATCATAACCAGATACATTTATTGGTAGCTGTCTATTTAATGATATATAAATATTATCTTGTCTATAAATATTATCTTCATATCTATAAAATCCAAAGGTAGTATAGAAGTCTCTATACGAATTGAAATCTTTTCCGAGATATTTTATTTTCTTTGTGCACCCCATCATTTCAAGATAATTCAAGGTGGTAGAAATTACTTTTTTATCTTCGTCAGAAATAGAAGGATTTGGAGTTATCTTATTATCTATAAGCATATTATTCTTGGCTAATATACTTTCAAGTTTTTTCTGTTGGTTAGTACGGCTTATAGTGAAGGCATCTACTGGTGGAATTATAGAAAATAGTGAAAAGCCAATAAGTAATATTGCTATAATTCCATTTTTTCGTACTGGAAGAATACTAAGGAATATTCCACAAAGTACTGCAAATATTCCAAACAAAATTACATAATAACGTTCATGAGTAATTCCGGTAGATTGAATTCTAAGGATGGAAGATAAAATTTGAAATAGTACAATAGGAACAAGAATCTTTGGAAAAAACTTTCGAAAGACTGTGGCAAATTTATTTTCAAGGCGGCTGGCAAGAATGTATAGAAGTATTACTGTAATAGCAAAACCAACCAACATAGGTTCAAGTTTATTATCACTCCAGAACTTAGTGTTAATATTTTTTATTATATATATGATTAAAATGGCTGTATAAACTGATAAAAGTGGAATTATTATATAAGAAATTAAGATTTCTAAAAACCTAGGACAGCTTGAAGCTTTGAGTATATTTTCTTCATTATATTTTATGATTTCTTTATTGAATTGAATATTATCATTGTTAGCGTTAAAATCACGTTTTAAAAGAGATTTGTTTTGCAAACCAGGATAAATAGGAATGAGTGATAAAAAATATATTGGAGCAAATATAACACCAACAATATTTAAAGAATGCATATAGGATTTTTCATTTACAGAAAAAAGGAGTAAGTCAATAGCTGTTAAAATCAATGATATTCCTATAAAAAGTATTAGTGAAAATAAAAAGGAATTAAAGAAGGCTTTAAAAGCAGCCATAAAACTTTCATTAAAAGTTACATGGCTTTTTATTACAGGTACCCACATATAAGCTATAAGTAAAGCAAATAGGGCAACAGAAGTTCTAATCCAAGTTTCCAAACTTGTGGTGACAGATTGATTAATAACAAGGAAGTATCCTAAAGTAAAAAAAATAGATATACCCATTAAAATAACACGATGCATAAATTTTTCATAAAATCGTTCATAAGCTGCCTGTACGGTGAAACCTAAAAAGGCTCCAATTACAAAGGTCAAAATTTCTTTGGTATATGGTTCACCACGCTGAATACCCATTGAATTTACAGTTGCAGCTGCAATAAGAAAAATTAAGGTTAAGGGATAGCGAGATATAGCCTCACATAGTCCACTAAGTGTTTTTTGTAGTTTATCTATAGATTTCATTTTCTAAACCTCCTTATATATAGAAATTTTTAATATGAAATAGAACCAGCTGGATTCAGTCTATAGTATATTGTTGCATATCTTAATAATTAACCCTTTATTTAAAATGTTAACTTACCGTATCTATATTTATATTATGCTTCACTTTTAAGTAATTTACTATATGAAAATCTTTCGTAGTAAGAAAATTTCTTTAATTTGTTTTAATTAAAATTTCAAAAATTAAAGAATGGAATTTTCAGTTTTGAGGAATAATATTGAAGAAGTTATTTAAAGCGTCTTAAAATACAATAATAAATGTTTGTGATAAATATGGAGGAGAATAATATGAAAACAAAAAACAGAGGTTTATCTGCATGGCAGCTTACCCTTATGGCTTTAGGAAGCGTAATTGGGGGATCATTTTTTTTGGGGTCAGCAGTAGCGATTAATGCTGCTGGACCTGCTATTTTAATATCTTATATATTAGGAGGATTTATAGTATATTTTATACTTTATGCTCTATCTGAAATGACTGTAGCAAATCCGGATTCGGGATCTTTTATGACTTTTGCATCTCAAACCTTTGGAGAAGGTACTGGATTTGTTGTTGGTTGGGTTTATTGGGTTGGAATGGTACTTTCAATGTCTAGTGAGGCTACTGCTGTATCAATTTTATTACACCAATGGTTTCCAACTATATCAATAGCAATAGGTGGAAGTAGCATTATAATTGGAGTAACACTTCTTAATTTGCTAGGCGCAGATAAATTAAGTAAGCTTACGGGTGGGCTTGCTGCAATAAAACTACTGGCCATTATTTCGTTTATAATAATAG
Organism: Clostridium sp. C2-6-12; assembly: GCF_009928485.1. GTDB lineage: Bacteria > Bacillota > Clostridia > Clostridiales > Clostridiaceae > Clostridium. The sequence continues at coordinate 81,870 of NZ_JAABNP010000026.1, forward strand.
CTTTACTACTTATAACAGGAATAATTCCAGGAAGAGGGGCTGTAGGAGCCGGAGAATTAATAACTGAACCTTTGATACCAGGAGGAATAGGCGGTATTGCTGGAAGCATGCTTATAGTTGTTTTTGCTTATGCTGGTTTTGAGATAATTGGTCTGGCAGCTTCAGAAGCTGATAATCCAACAGAAACAATTCCAAAAGCAATTAATTACACAGTTATAAGTCTTGTTGGACTTTATATACTTTCAATTATAGCTCTGCTTCCGCTAATTCCTACAGCTGAACTTAATGAAAATATGAGTCCTATGGTAGCTGCTCTTGACAGATGGGGAGTTACGTGGGTAGGAAGTATTATAAATATAGTACTCGTTACGGCAATACTTTCCGCATCACTTGCTTCCATGTTTGGAATTGCAAGAATGTTAAGATCCTTAGCAGATGAAGGTCATGCTCCAAGCTGGCTTAAAGATAAAAAAGATGTCCCTCATAAGGCTATATTATTTTCGGGAATTTCAATGCTTTTAGGTTTAGGGTTTGGACTATTATTTCCTAGAATCTATTTGTTCTTAATAAGTGCTAGTGGATTTTCACTTCTTTTTACCTATGCAGTAATTATGGCTACACATATTCGTTTTCGCAAAAGAAATGGATGTCCTCCAGATGGAAATTGTCAAATGCCTGGATATCCATATATGTCTTGGATTGGCCTTATAAGTATGATAGTGATTATTTTTAGCATGCCACTTATCTCAGGTCAATCCTCAGGTCTTATAATTGGATGTATAATGATAATTATATTTTCTGGAGTATATCTAGTTATGAAAGTTTTTAATAATCCTGAAAAAAATAAAAATAGAAATATAGTAATAAATAGAAAAGTAGATCAATCTAAATTAGCAACGGAATTTTCAGATGAATTAACTCATAGTACTAAAAATAAAAATAACAAAAAAGATTGTAGTTGTAATAAAAGATAATTATAAAAATAATATTTTGGTAAAATCAGCTGAGGTTTTCTAACATATTGAGAATCTCAGTTTTAATTTGTCAATATATTTAAGGATAATTAAAATTAGACTTATTTTTTCTCTCTATAATATGAATGAACTATAATTTATAAAAAATTACTATTTTGGGTATAAAAAAGAAGGAATTTGAAAATTATTGAAGAATAGTATATTATATAGAAAGTTTAAAACTTATAATATAATACAATTAAACAAGTAAACTGTTTAATTTACATATTATATAAAGGAGGAAAAGGTTATATTAGAACTAAGTTGGGTAGAATTTTTCTTTAGAGTTTTACCAGAAACATTTATTTATATTTGGGGTATTCATGTAATATCAAGAAGGTCTTTTAAGATATGGAAAAGTATATTTTTGTGCGCAATATTATCAATATTTATTTTTTTTGTAAGACTGCTTCCTATATATTTTGGTGTACATATGATAATAAATATAATTTTAACTATAAGTATTATGGCTATTACAGGAATACCTATAATTAAATCTATATATAGTACTCTATTTGTATATTCTATACTTTCTTTAGGTGAGTTTTTAAATATGATTTTATTAAATTTATTAAATATTAATACAAGTAGCGAATTTTCAAATCCTTTTATGAAATGTTTACTAGGTATACCATCTTTAATTATTTTATTGGTATTTATTATAATATTTAACTATGTTTCAAAGCGAAGGGAAGAAATAAATAATGTCTATAACTGAAAAAATAGCTGTTAAAATGGGAAGTAAGGCTAAATCATTTTTAAATGCTGATGAGGACAAAGAACAAATAATTATATATGGAGCAATAAATTTATTGCAAATCATATTTGCTATTTTATGGGTTATAATTTTTAGTTTGCTTTTAGGTGTACCTTTTGAAGCTTTATTATTTTCAGTTACAACTGGTATTTTAAGAAAATATTCAGGTGGTGTACATGCTTCTTCGCCTAGTCGCTGTATTATAATAGGTACAAGTATAGCATGTATAGCTGGAATTTCTATTGATTATATTTTATACAAGTTAAGTTTGTTTACAATAATGTGGACAAGTGTAACTTGTATAATATTTGCTTTTACAGTAGTTGTAAAAAATGCTCCAGTAGATAGTATTAAAAAACCCATTACTAATATTGAAGTGAAAAAGCAATTTAAAAAGAAATCTATTACTGCAATTTTATTTTTTACAGGCATAATTTTAATCTTATTTATATTGAGTCAAAGATATTCAGGCTTATATTACATAAAATTAATAGAAAGTATTTGTCTTGGTATGCTTTGGCAAGCAATTACCCTTACTAAAGGTGGAATAAGCTTAGTAAACAAAGTTGACTTTGTTTTAAAATATATAATTGAAGGAGTGAAAGAATATGGGAAATAGTATTAAAAAATCAGTTATTGCAGTTGCAGCAAATCTTTGTACAAAAATGGCACTTTCTGTTTCAGCTTCGGCTTGTTCATGGGCATCATACCAGCCTGAAGAACCAAAATGCTTGAGAAAATAGAACGTAAAATAATTATACAAAACAAATTATTTGGAAGTAAAAATTATTTGCATTTTTAATTAATAATTTTTGCTTCCAAATTTATGCATTTTTAGTGGAATGTTTTGGAGGCTTATTTATGATAAATAATATTAAAAATAAAAATGAAAACAATTTATCTATGATGTTGTCAATTATAAAAATTGGAATAATAGCATTTATTAGCATAATTATATATATTAATTTACCAAAGTATTGGACTGATTTAAAAATAGAAAATAATGGTCAATTTAATTTATATACCACAGCATTTTTTTTGTGTATTACGGGGCTATGTTATATAACTTGGTTAATAATAAATCGTAAAATATCGCAATCCTCAAATATATTCAAAGTATCTTGGCTCTTTGAAAATATTTTTTTTATATCAATTATTTCTTTACCAATATATTTATCTACAATTCATGAAAATGAATACAAATATTTATTTTTATTATTAATATTATATTCAGCTATTCAATATGGTTCACGTTATGGAATCATAACATCACTTTTTTCATCAATTAATATACTTTTTGTAGATTTGCTATATGCTCCGCTTGAAGATGGAATTAATATATACTTTCAAAAAGATTTAATTTTAGTAGGAATATTTATTTTTGTTGCATGGATACTTGGATATTATATTGATATGGAATTTAAAAATAATAAAAGAAAAGATGCTACTCTTAATATGTTAAGTAATGAATTAGAAGAAAAAGATGAACAGAGAAAAGAAATGGAAGCCTTATTGCTAAATAACAAGATTTGTTATGATATGTTATTCGAAAACTCTTTAAGTGCAATTATTGTACACAGAAATGGAAAGATTATATATGCAAACGAAAGTACAGCAAAATTATTAGGTTATGATAATTTAGAAAGCCTATATAGGAATAATTTCTATAATCATTATGGAATAAATCTTAAATCAAAAATTCAAGAGAAATATTTAGATATTGTTAGCAGTATGAAGTTAAAGATTGTGGAAGAGGAAAATATACTAAAGTGTAGTGGTGAATTTATTCCAGTAATTAATACATCATCCTTTTTTACATATAAAGGAGAACCTTCAATAATGACTTTTTTGCATGATATAACTTCTAAAAAGCAGGTAGCATCCTTGCAGGAAGATGTAGAAAAAAAATTAATATTACTTAATGAAACTAGGGAATTTAATAATCTTATAACTAATTTTTTTACTAATATGTCTCATGAACTTAAAACACCTGTTAATGTAATTTATGCAGCAATTCAAACTATAAATATATATTTATACGATTATACATCAGAGAATTCCGTTAAATGCAAATCGTATTTAAAAACAATGAAACAAAATTGTTTAAGAATGATCAGATTAATAAATAATCTTTTAGATATAACAAAATTAGACTCCGGATTTATTAAAATCAATAAAAAGAATGGTAACATTGTAAGCGTTATTGAAGATATAGTCCAATCTATAGCAGTTTATGTGGAAAGTAAAGACATACAGCTTATTTTTGATACAGACATTGAGGAAAAATTAATGGCGTTTGATCATGATATGATAGAAAGAGTAATGTTAAATTTAATATCTAATGCTGTTAAATATAGTCATTCATATGGACATATATATGTAAATATAATAGATAAAACCTCAAGTGTTGTTATTGAAGTTAAAGATGAAGGTGAAGGAATTCCAGAGGATAAGCTTAAGGTTATATTTGAGCGCTTCGGACAAGTGAATAGCACTCTTTCTAGAAAATGCGAAGGAACTGGAATAGGGCTCTATCTCGTAAAATCTTTTATTAAAATGCATGGAGGAAAAATAAGTGTTTCAAGCGAAGAAGGCATGGGTAGCAAATTTTCAATAGAACTACCAGTTATATTGGCTGAAAATGAAAATACACAAGATAAAGCACTCTATAAGACAAAAGTAGAAAAAATAGAAATAGAATTTTCAGATATTTATTCAATAAAGGATTAGTGATTAACAGCAATTAATAAATACTCCAGCAAAATTACTTGTAACAAGGGATTAGCTCATACATATATTTTTAGTTTAATTAAAATTTATGGTAAGAGCAATGTAATTAAACTAATTAAAAAAAATGAATTGTTTTGGGAAATAAATGTAAATAGAGGATATGGACATTTTGATTATATAATCATGAATAATAACAACTCTCAAGTGATTGAAATATTTAATAAATTAAAGAAAAACAATATTAAAATTACTGTAGGGTCAGATACTCATTCTTTATGGTATTATGATATCAATAGAATGATGATAGGTAATCAATTAGCTTCTTCATATGATGTTGCAAACATCAATATAGAATAAAATATACAAGATATAATATAGTATAATAGAAGTGCTTCAAGGCTAAATGGTAGTTAATAGTTGAGGCACTTTTACATTTTGATGGATAATTTGATTTGAAAATATGTATGTGCTAAAATGGATTTATAAATACATATATTGTAAAAGAATAAATGTATTTACAAGGGTAATTGTGGTTATAAAAATAAAAATGAGGGGAGGGAGCTGCTTTAGAAGAATTTAAAGCAGCAAAACAATGACTTACGAAGAAAATTTCAAAAAGTTAAAGAAAATTTTAATGAAAGCGAATGTTAGTAAAATTAAAGGTGACTTGGCATTTCAATTCAACATACTTGGTGACGGCGAAGGTATCTTTTATGCAACAATAAAAGATGGAGTACTTAGTGTAGAACCATATGATTATCATGACAGAGATGCTATGTTCATGGCAACAGCAAATGTCTTTACACAATTAGCACAAGGAAAACTAAATCTAACTTCAGCATTTTCAAGTGGAAAGCTGAAAATAGAAGGGGATTTAGAAAAAGCACGTGAGATACAAAAAATTATGGCAAAATAAAATTTTTAAGTCCGTTAGATTTTTATTAAAAAGATAAAGAATCTAATGGACTTTAATATTTTCCCTCACAATATGTAATATTAATTCCATATAAACAGATACTAAAAATGATTATAATATAAAATATATATTACAAGAAAAAGTTAATAGAAAAAGGAGGGAAAAGCAATGGATGAAATAAAAGTAGAACTAGGATGGAATTTTGATAATAGTTATTGTAAACTACCTGAAATATTTTTTAAAAGACAAGATGCAACAAAAGTATCAGCACCCAAATTAATAATTTTAAATCGGCCTCTAGCAACATCACTTGGACTAAGATCTGATTTACTGGAAAGTGAAGATCAAGTAGCTGTATTTGCAGGAAATAAGGTGCCTGAGGGTGCCATGCCTATAGCTCAAGCATATGCAGGACATCAATTTGGATATTTTAATAAGCTCGGAGATGGTCGAGCATTACTTCTTGGAGAGCAAATCACACCTAAGGGTGAAAGATTTGATGTTCAGCTTAAAGGGTCAGGAAGAACTCCTTATTCTAGAGGAGGTGATGGTTTGGCAGCCTTAGGACCAATGCTTCGTGAATATATTATCAGTGAAGCTATGCATGGATTGGGTATTCCTACAACACGAAGTTTAGCAGTAGTAACTACTGGAGATACAGTAGTTAGAGAAAAATTATTACCAGGGGCAGTTTTAACTAGGATAGCTGCAAGTCATATTAGGGTGGGAACATTTCAATATGCTGCAAAGTGGGGAGAATTTGAAAATTTGAAAACTTTAGCTGATTATACGCTAAAACGACACTTTGCAGATATTGAAAAGAGTGAAAATCCATATATAACCTTGCTTAAAGAAGTAATTAAAAGGCAGGCTTCTTTGATTGCCCAATGGCAGTTGATTGGATTTATACATGGCGTTATGAATACAGATAATGTTGCTATTAGTGGAGAAACCATAGACTATGGTCCTTGTGCTTTTATGGATACATATGATCCAGCAACTGTATTCAGTTCTATTGACAGAGAAGGTAGATATGCATATGTTAATCAACCTTATATTGGAGCATGGAATCTTGCAAGATTTGCAGAAACATTATTACCATTGCTTCATGAAAATAGGGAAAAAGCAATTATAATAGCTGAAGATAGCTTAGAGGAATTTACTAAGGTTTATGAAGATAGATGGATAAACGGAATGAGAGGAAAGCTTGGAATATTTAATGAAGAGGAGAAAGATAATTTACTTATTAAAGATCTATTAAGCATTATGTATAAAAACCAAGCAGATTTTACTAATACCTTTCGAGCATTAACTATTAGTGAGTTTTCTAAAATACCAATGTTTGATACTAATGAGTTTAAAGAATGGCACAGATTATGGCAAGAAAGATTAGGAAGGCAAGAGCAATCACAAGAAGATTCGTATGTTTTGATGAAAAGTACAAATCCATCAGTAATTCCACGTAATCATAGGGTTGAAGAAGCGTTACAAGCGGCTCAAGATAAAGGAGATTATGAGGTAATGAATAAACTCATAAAAGCTCTTTCTAATCCATTTGAATATTCAAAAGAACAGGAGGAATATACAATGGTCCCTCAAAATACCTCTTGTGGTTATAGAACTTTTTGTGGAACTTGATTTATAAAAAATAGAGTATTTTTAATATTATCGACGCATATTTTTAATTAAAGAAAAGTATCAATTTAAATTATCTGAAAATTCAAATGATAATAAATATTATTAATTGATAAAAAATATTGACTATTTTGAAAACTAGTATTATATTATAGGTATAAATAAAACATTTTTTTATTATTATGGTTTTATAAGAAAAAAATGTTAATAGTAATTTATAAATAAGGGTTTTAAATACAATATTTAATTAAAAAAGGAGAGGAATAATTATGAAGAAGTTATTTAAATGTAGTGTTTGTGGGTATGTCTATGAAGGAGATACAGCTCCAGAAAAATGTCATAAATGTGGTGTTGGAGCAGATAAATTCGAAGAATTAAGCAGTGAAGCAACAGAAAAAATATATCGTTCAGATAAAACAAATAGTATTCACATGGAAATTATTGCTTTGGCTAGTAAAATTGCAGCTTTAAGTGAAGAAGGAATTAAAGATGATTTAGATCCAAAATGTGTAGCAGCTTTTAAACAAGCAAAAGATGAAGCTTGGATCATTAAACAAAGATGTAAAGCTGAATTAGCTGGACATATGAATTTAGGAAAATGGTAAGAAAAAATATATAATTTAATTAATTGAGAGGAGGAAACATATGGGAAAAGATTTTTTTAGTGCAGTATCTGACAGACGCACTTTTTATAATATAAGTAAAGAAGCAGTAGTTTCAGATGATAAAATTAAAGAAATTATTAATAATGCTGTGAAATATACTCCTTCAGCTTTTAATTCTCAAAGTGCAAGAGTTATTTTGTTATTAGAAAAACAACATGATAAATTATGGGATATTGCTAAGGAAGCATTAAGAAAAATAGTTCCTTCAGAACAGTTTAGTTCTACAGAGGAAAAAATAAATTCTTTTAAAAATGGTTATGGAACTGTTTTATTTTTTGAAGATTTGAGCATAATTGAATCTCTTCAAAACCAATTTCCACTTTATAAAGATAATTTTCCAGTTTGGTCACAGCAAGCAAGCGGAATGCATCAATTTGTAGTTTGGACTGGATTGGAAATTGAAGGGTTTGGTGTATCATTACAGCATTATAATGAAGTCATTGAAGCTGATGTGAAAAAGGAATGGAATATTCCAAGCAATTGGAAGCTCATCGCTCAAATGCCATTTGGAAAGCCAACAAAGGAACCAGATGAAAAGCAATTTAATCCTTTAGAAGATCGTATAAAAGTATTTAAATAAAAATTTATGAGCTGGCACAAAACTAGAATTGTTAGTTTTGTGTCAGCTCATATTTCATTGGATGGAAGTTTGCAAAAATTAAATGAATTTAAATCTTACATTGCTGTTTCTTAGGGTAACTTACAATGAGATAAAATACACAATAATGCAAAATGATTTTATTATAAGGCTTCATTTCCACGCTCACCTGTACGAATTCTTACAACATCTTCAGCATCATAAATAAATATTTTACCATCACCATAGTTCCCAGTACTAATTTCTTTTAAAACTTTATCAATTATTAGTTCTGCAATATGTGTTGGTACAACTGTTTCAACTTTTACTTTAGGTAACAGATTTACATTATATTCTGTACCTCTATAAATTGTTTTAAAGCCTTTTTGATTACCATAACCCATAATATTTGAAATCATAACACCATTAGCATTACAGTCAGTTAGAATTTTTTTTAAGTCTTCTAATTTTTCGCTTTTAATAACTATTTCTAATTTTTTCATACCAATAACCTCCTTTTTATCTAAATTACATAGTTGTTGCTTGTTTTTTAAATTTCAATATTTGTTTTACCTCAACATTACCAGGAGATTCGTAATCAAGTTCAAGAGATTTTGTTAATTGTAAATCAGGGTATGCAGTAACTCCCATTTCAGGAATATCAACACCATTTAATTCAGCTTCAGGTGAAACTCTTATTCCCCATACTTTATCAATAAGTTTTATAAAAACATAAGAGACTCCAAAACCCCAAATAAATAAAACTGCTATAGCAATCAATTGTGCTATTAATTGAGAAGAATCGCCGAACAATAATCCTGTAACTCCTCCAGCAACGCCGTTTAAGCCATCTCCATAAGAACCATCTGCGAACAATCCTAAGGCAAGAACTCCCCAAAGTCCATTAACACAGTGAACGGAAATGGCACCAACAGGATCATCAAGCTTTAATTTATTTTCAACAAAGGCTACAGATACGCATACGAGTACTCCCGCAATCCCACCAATAAAGAAAGCAGAAGGAGCATTTACAAAGGCACAAGGAGCTGTAATTGCAACAAGACCTGCAAGAGCACCATTAGCTGTCATAGATGGATCAGGCTTACCATATTTAATCCACATATAAAACATTGCGACTAGTCCACCTATGGCTCCAGCAATCATGGTATTTGTGGCAACTACAGACAGCCTAAAATCAGAAGCATTTAAAGTTGAGCCGGCATTAAAAGAGAACCAACAGAAGAATAAGATAATAGTACCTACAATAGCCATTGGAATATCATGTCCAGGGAAAGGTCTTGCAGTTCCATCTTTTTTGAACTTACCAATTCTAGGTCCTATAATAATTGCACTTGATAAAGCAATCATGCCTCCCATTGAATGAACAACAGCAGAGCCAGCAAAATCAACAACCCCATGACCGAGACCGAAGTTCTTACCTAAAGTAGATAACCAGCCACCGCCCCATACCCAGTTTCCAAAGAAAGGATATAAGAACATAGAGATGAAAAATGAAATGATAACGACAGCGGAATATTTAACTCTTTCAGCTAAAGCACCAGTTGGAATTGTAACGGTAGTATCCATAAAAACCATTTGAAAGAAAAATAGAGCATATATTCCTGGATCGTAAACACCAGTGCCAGATAGCATAAAGCCATTGTAGCCCATAATACCTCCGAGGCCAGGAATTGAAAGCATTGAGTTAAGGGCAGCACCACCAGACCCAAGGCCGGCAGCACCGCCAGAGCCCCCAAATTGAATTGCAAAACCTGTTAAGAAATATCCAATAGCTCCAACTAGGAATACCATAAAGTTCATTGTCATTGTGTGAGCTGCATTCTTTCCGCGGCAAAAACCTGTTTCAACCATCGCAAAGCCACATTGAAAGAAAAAGACCATAAATCCAGTTATCATAATCCATACATAATTTGATCCATAATATCCTTTATTTGCTATGGCTGTTACATCTGCTAAAGTTTCATTGCCAGTTGCAGCAATATAAGAAGCACCAGTAGGGTCAGAACCGCTAGACGGTGAAAGGGCTAGTGCTAGCATTAAAGCTAATACACCTAAAAATATTATAATTGCACCTAATTTAGTTGAAGTTTTCATAATTATTTCCTCCTTTAAGATAAGCTCTACTTAAAATTTTCTCTTTTAAAATTATTCCATGAAAATTTAACTGAAGTTTTAAATAATTCGCCTTTAAGTTTTGTGACAGATAAATAGTACTTTATACCTAAATATAAAACTAAAAGTCCAAGTATTGCTCCAGACATTGATGAATTTAATACTTGAAAATGGATGTTGTTTACTAGACTGAAAATGCTAAAAAATATACCTAAAAAAATAATTATGAGGGTAGTTATGAAAAGAATATTAATAGATATTAATTTTGATTTTGTAATTTCCGTAATAGGATTTTGTTTTTTCACTAATAATTCCTCCTTTCTTTAGAAATAAAAATTTAATATTCAAGTAAATAAAAAAGGAGTCAAAGCAGGCGAAACTTTGACTCCATTGTCTAGGGGGACTCCCTGTATAAAACAAAGGGGCTGTCGCACTAAATAATTAGTGCACGGCTCTTTTTGTGTGAAAAAATAA